>NZ_CP118611.1:490000-1091250 GCF_028993555.1 Ensifer adhaerens
GTTAGGGGTGAAAGGCCAATCAAACTCGGAAATAGCTGGTTCTCCGCGAAATCTATTTAGGTAGAGCGTCGACCGAATACCCTCGGGGGTAGAGCACTGGATGGGCTATGGGGACTCACCGTCTTACTGATCCTAACCAAACTCCGAATACCGAGGAGTACTAGTCGGCAGACACACGGCGGGTGCTAACGTCCGTCGTGAAAAGGGCAACAACCCTGACCTCCAGCTAAGGTCCCCAAGTCATGGCTAAGTGGGAAAGGATGTGAGGATCCCAAAACAACCAGGATGTTGGCTTAGAAGCAGCCATCATTTAAAGAAAGCGTAACAGCTCACTGGTCTAAATAAGGGTCTTTGCGCCGAAAATGTAACGGGGCTAAAGCCATGCACCGAAGCTGAGGATACGTCGCAAGACGTGTGGTAGCGGAGCGTTCCGTAAGCCTGTGAAGGGATACCCGTGAGGGGTCCTGGAGGTATCGGAAGTGCGAATGTTGACATGAGTAACGATAAAGAGGGTGAGAGACCCTCTCGCCGAAAGACCAAGGGTTCCTGCTTAAAGTTAATCTGAGCAGGGTTAGCCGGCCCCTAAGACGAGGCGGACACGCGTAGTCGATGGGAACCACGTTAATATTCGTGGGCCTGGTGGTAGTGACGGATCGCTTAACTTGTTCGGACTTATTGGATTGTCCGGGCGGGGACGCGGTTCCAGGAAATAGCTCCACCATTATAGACCGTACCCGAAACCGACACAGGTGGTCAGGTAGAGTATACCAAGGCGCTTGAGAGAACTATGCTGAAGGAACTCGGCAAATTGCACGCGTAACTTCGGAAGAAGCGTGACCCCAATGGACGCAAGTCTTTTGGGGTGGCACAGACCAGGGGGTAGCGACTGTTTATCAAAAACACAGGGCTCTGCGAAGTCGCAAGACGACGTATAGGGTCTGACGCCTGCCCGGTGCTGGAAGGTTAAGAGGAGGGGTGCAAGCTCTGAATCGAAGCCCCAGTAAACGGCGGCCGTAACTATAACGGTCCTAAGGTAGCGAAATTCCTTGTCGGGTAAGTTCCGACCTGCACGAATGGCGTAACGACTTCCCCGCTGTCTCCAGCATAGACTCAGTGAAATTGAATTCCCCGTGAAGATGCGGGGTTCCTGCGGTCAGACGGAAAGACCCCGTGCACCTTTACTATAGCTTTACACTGGCATTCGTGTCGGCATGTGTAGGATAGGTGGTAGGCTTTGAAGCAGGGACGCCAGTTCTTGTGGAGCCATCCTTGAAATACCACCCTTATCGTCATGGATGTCTAACCGCGGTCCGTCATCCGGATCCGGGACAGTGTATGGTGGGTAGTTTGACTGGGGCGGTCGCCTCCGAAAGAGTAACGGAGGCGCGCGATGGTGGGCTCAGACCGGTCGGAAATCGGTCGTCGAGTGCAATGGCATAAGCCCGCCTGACTGCGAGACTGACAAGTCGAGCAGAGACGAAAGTCGGTCATAGTGATCCGGTGGTCCCGCGTGGAAGGGCCATCGCTCAACGGATAAAAGGTACGCCGGGGATAACAGGCTGATGACCCCCAAGAGTCCATATCGACGGGGTTGTTTGGCACCTCGATGTCGGCTCATCGCATCCTGGGGCTGGAGCAGGTCCCAAGGGTTTGGCTGTTCGCCAATTAAAGCGGTACGTGAGCTGGGTTCAGAACGTCGTGAGACAGTTCGGTCCCTATCTGCCGTGGGTGTAGGAATATTGACAGGATCTGTCCCTAGTACGAGAGGACCGGGATGGACATATCTCTGGTGGACCTGTTGTCCTGCCAAGGGCATAGCAGGGTAGCTATATATGGAATGGATAACCGCTGAAGGCATCTAAGCGGGAAACCAACCTGAAAACGAGTATTCCCTTGAGAACCGTGGAAGACGACCACGTTGATAGGCTGGGTGTGGAAGTGCGGCAACGCATGAAGCTTACCAGTACTAATCGTTCGATTGGCTTGATCGTTCCCATTGCTTGTGTTCATCACAAGGCGAATGCAAAGCATTCGTCCGGATGAGCGACGTGTTCAAAACAAATGAAGTGAAAGCGATAAACCGCAGGCGGTTTACGCAGACTTCAACCAGCTTCTCAATCCGGTTTGCGCTTCGCTAGCGCAAATCTTGCGCTTTGCCGACCTGGTGGTTCTGGCGGGGTGGCTGCACCCGTTCCCATTCCGAACACGGCCGTGAAACGCCCCAGCGCCGATGGTACTTCGTCTTAAGACGCGGGAGAGTAGGTCGCTGCCAGGTCTGCAAATCGCAAGAAAAATCCGGAAATCAAACGATCATCTTCTCTTCATCCCTCGGCCCAGCCGAACACGGGCCGCCCTCAAGCGGCCCTTTTGTTTTGCTAGACCAAGACAAACAACGGGATTTTGCTTCGCAAAACCCGGACCGGATCAAACGGGATTTTGCTTCCGGCAAAACCCGGATAACGCGGGGTGGAGCAGCCCGGTAGCTCGTCAGGCTCATAACCTGAAGGCCGCAGGTTCAAATCCTGCCCCCGCAACCAAATCAAACAAAAAGCCCGCCAGACAAAAACGTCCGCGGGCTTTTTGACGTTCAAGGGCCACAGCGCCAGAAACCGCGACGCCGAGATCGTCCATACCAGCGCCCGCCCGCGGTCGCGCCGTCAGTACGCCACCGCTCTCTTCGAACTACCGTCCCTGCGCGCAAGCGAGCGCCCAACCTCGATCCGAATGGAAGGTGCATTCTGCCAATCTGAGCCGTCCGTGGAGACCATGTAATTCTCCCATCCGGTCTCGCTTGTCGTCGTTCCGACCCGATAATAGAGGTTCTCGGCATAGCTTAGCCGCTGCCATGCCTCGTCGGACAGCGTATAGGACGAGCCCGTTAGCAGCGGCTGGTCCTGCCAGGTGGCGTAGAATTGGTCCTCCGGCCCGTCTCCCTCGCTGCCAGTCGGTCAGGCGACGTTCACGCTCCCCGCCTGCGGCCGCCCAGTTCGCCCTTCAGATCAGCACGAATGACAACGCGATCTGCCACCAGCAGGTTCGGGATCGGCCTTGAACGGGAACCGATCGGGCGCTGTGGCGTTGGGAGTAGCCTTCGGTCGACACAAAAAAGTCGGGGCCGCCGGGCATGGCCCCTTGGAGCGCGCGAACCGGCGTGTCGCTCGACCGGCTTTGATGAGGGCAATAAGCGCAGCTGGCGCGGGGACCTCTCAGCAAGAAGAAGGAAGACCATGTCTATTCGATCCAAACTTTTCGCAACGGTGACTTTGCCTGTTTTCGCCGTATCATTCGCAATACAGCCGGTGCTGGCTGAGAGCTTGACGCCGTTCCAGGTAGCGCAGGAAGGGACAGACCAGCAGTCGCCCGAGGACTTGCTGCCGCTCAAGAAGCACAAGAAGCAGCGTGCGGCGGAGGAAGGACAGGCAGAACGGCAGCAACCGCAAGCCGAGGAGCCGCAGCGCCAGGCCGAAGAGCCGGTTCGCAAGAACCGCAAACAGCGGGCCGAAGAGCAGCAAACGGGCTCCGAGGAAAACGCACCGCAGCAGGCCGAAGAGCAACAAGCGCCGGTGCGCAAGAAGCGCAAGCAGCAGGTTGAGGTGCAGCAGCCTGGCGTCGAGGAAATCACTCCGCAGCAAGCTGATGAGCAACAGCCGCCGGTGCGCAAGAAGCGCAAGCAGCAGGCTGAGGAGCAGCAGTTTGGCGTCGATGAAGGCGCACCGCAGCAGGCTGACGAGCAACAGGCGCCCGTGCGCAAGAAGCGCCAGCAGCAGACTGAGGAGCAGCAACCTGGCGTCGATGAAGGAGCTTCGCAGCAGGCTGACGAGCAACAGGCGCCCGTGCGCAAGAAGCACAAGCAGCAGACTGAGGAGCAGCAGCCTGGCGTTGACGAAGGAGCTCCGCAGCAGGCTGACGAGCAACAAGCTCCTGTGCGCAAGAAGCACAAACAGCAGATTGAGGAGCAGCAGCCGGCCGCAGAGGAAGGCACTCCTCAGCAGGCCGAGGAGCAGCCGGTACCGGTCCCCAGGAAGCGCAAGCAGCAGGCTGAAGGGCGGCAACCCGAGGAGCAGAAGGCCCTCGAACAGCGTGCTGCACCGCAAGGCGAAACCACAGCCGACCAACAGGCCGGCGAGGATGAGTTGCTGCCGGTTCCGGGGAGCGAACAACCCGCAACGGCCGAGCAGCGCCAGGGTGAGGAGCTGCAGGCCAAGCCCGCTCCGATCGTCGTCGACAAGCGCACGAAGGAAGAGAAGCGCAAGATCGCCGAGGACCCGGCGGCGACCGACGAAACCGTGGTGCTTCCGGTCGAGAATGGCGCGGCGGTGCTCGACAGCGACAAGGACGCCGACAATTCCGGGGGCAACCCGGCGCGCGAGGCTCGGCGCAAGCAGCGCGAGGCGCTGCGCAGCCAGGATCAGAACCTAGCGCCGCCGGCAGACGATGCCGCAGCTCAGGCTGAGATTCCGGCAGAGGTGCGCCAGGCTGTGCCGCAGAGGATCGAGGCTGCGATCAAGGAAGAAGGACGACGCATCGAAGCGGCGCCGGTCTTCGCGGTTCCTGAGACGACCAACATCATCAACAACACGGTCGTCAATAACACGGTGATCAACAACACGACGGTCAACAATACCACCAACCATGACGTGACCGAGGTGCAGGTGGTCGAGAGGCTCGACGATCGCGTTGTCCTTGGCGTCGGCGATCAGATCTTCGTGCGTGGCGATGATCGTCCGCGTCTGCGCCATGATGCGCAGGAGGCCTACTACGACGAGCTTCCGCGCGGCCGCGTTCGCGAAACGATCGTCCGTCCTGGCGGCTACCGCATCGTCACTGTTTACGACCGTTACGGCGACATCTTGCAGCGCTCGCGGGTCGACGGCGACGGAAACGAATATGTGCTGATGTATGCGCCGGAGTATCAGGAGGATCGGCGTCCGGCGATCGTCGATGTCGGCTACGAACTGCCGCCGATGCGTCTGACGATCCCGGTCGACGACTACATTGTCGATTACTCGGAGGATCCGGATCGGGACTACTACGAATTCCTGTCCGAGCCGCCAGTCGAACGCGTCGAGCGGGTCTACACGATCGATGAAGTCCGCAACTCAGCCCGCCTCCGTGACAAGGTCCGGCGCATCGATCTCGACACGATCCACTTCGCGACAGGGAGTGCCGAAGTCTCGATGTCGCAGGCAAAAACACTGCGAACGGTTGCTGACGCAATGCAGAAGGTTCTGGACAAGGATCCCGGTGAAACCTTCTTCATCGAGGGGCATACGGACGCTGTCGGCTCTGACCGCTCGAACCTGGTCCTCTCCGATGAACGTGCGGAGTCCGTGGCAGTCCTCCTGACCGAGGTCTATGGCATCCCGGCGGAAAACCTCGTCACGCAGGGCTATGGGGAGCGCTTCCTGAAAGTCCGTACGGAGGAACCTGAGGAAGAAAACCGCCGCGTGACCATCCGACGCGTGACGCCGCTGGTGCGTCCGGTCGCGCAACGGTAACCGAAATCTGCATCGCCACGCGTCTGTTCACCGTGTGGCGATGCATCACGGGTGAGCTGCGGCCTTTCCTCCGTTCTGGCTGGCGACAAGCATCGGTGATTGTGGGAATATGCGCGCATATTAGGCCCAACGGTTTCGTGGGTCGCAGGAGCGGTCATCGCTGTGGATCGAAAGCTCGCAGCCATCCTTTCAGCCGATGTTGCCGGCTTCAGTCGCCTTGCGGCGCTGGACGAGGAAGGTACGCTCGCGGCACTCAATGTGTGCCGCAACAGGATTGCCGAAGCTGTGAAGGAGCATGGCGGCCGTATCTTCAATACTGCCGGTGACGGCTTTGTCGCCGAGTTTCCAAGCGCTGTCCAGGCCGTACGGTGCTCGGTCGAAATCCAGCGTCGTCTTTTTAGTGCCTCAAATGACCGCCCGACCGATCGCCGCCTGGAGTTCCGCATCGGCATCAACCTCGGTGACGTGGTTGTGGCGGGAGAAGATCTGCTCGGCGACGGCGTCAATATCGCAGCACGCGTACAGGAGATCGCCGCTCCGTCGGGCATCTGCATTTCCGCATCGGTTCGCGAGCACCTCGATGGGAAAGTGGCGTTCCCGCTGACCAGCCTTGGCGAGCGCACCTTGAAGAACATCCCGCGGCCAATTTTCGTCTTTCAGGTCGATTGGCAGCAAGAGACGCCTGTCGAAGGCGGCACTGCGCTCGCGCCACCATTTGCCGCCCGTCGTGGCAAGGACCAGCCATCGATCGTCGTCATGCCATTCGACAACCTTAGCGGGCGGGGCGACGAATACTTCGTCGACGGCGTTGTAGAGGAGATCACCGCAGCACTCTCGTGCGTCCGGAATTTCTTCGTCATCGCGCGACAGTCCGCGTTCACCTACAAGGGGCGCTTCGTCGACGTGCGTGAGGTCGGCAGGGAACTCGGCGTCAACTATGTGGTCGAGGGCACTGTTCGCCGAGGCGGTGACCGACTGCGCATTTCGGTGCAATTGGTCGATGCGGAGACAAGGACCCAGTTCTGGTCCGACCGCTACGAGGGTGCAATCGAAGATATGTTCGAGTTCCAGGATCGGATCGCGGCGCAGGTGGCAGGCGCCATTCACCCGGCGATCCGCGATGCCGAGATCGAACTGGCCAGGCGGAGGCCGCCGACCAGTCTCAGGGCCTATGACTTCGTCATGCGCGCCTACCCGAACCTCTGGGGCCGCCGCAAGGATACCAACAACCAAGCGATCGAACTGCTTCGACAAGCGATCGCTGTCGATCCGGGCTATGGCCGCGCGCATGCACTTCTGGCGTGGTGCCACGCCGCGAACGCCTCGTACCTGTGGACCGAACAGCCGGAACAAGAGTTGGAAAAGGCGCGCGCCGCTGTTGAGGCTGTAGGCTCGATCAGCGACGATCCGACCGCCCTGACTGCTGCCGGTGCGGCCACGAGCATCTGCGGCGACCTGGAGCGCGCGACCACCTTTATCGAAAAGGCGCTTGCGCTTGATCCAAACAATGCCTGGGCATGGGCGCGCCTGGGGTGGCTCGCGATCTACAAGGACGAGGCGGCTTACGCGACGGAACGTTTCCAGCGGGCGATGACCTTAAGTCCAAGAGACCCGCTCGCATTCAACATGAAATTGGGGATGGCCTTTTCCTTGGCTATGGAAGGGCATCTTTCACAGGCGCTTGCGATAGCCCACGAGGTCGTCAACACCTATCCCGACGTGACATGGTCCTACCGTCATCTCGCTGCCTGGTCAGCGATGAGCGGAGACTTGGAAACTGCCCGATGGGCTGCCGGGAAGCTATTGGCGGCCGAGCCAGGTTTTACGATCGACCGATATCGAGCGCTTCCCTGGTTTCAAAACATCCCGCGGTGGCAAGACCAAATGGCCGAGGGGCTGCGCAAGGCGGGACTGCCTGAACACTGATGACCATTCAAGGGCATGCGCGGATGGCGGGAGAAGACGCAATGCACTCTCTCCCCGCTTGGGGGGCACAGATCATTCCCTGGTCGGCCGACGAGGGCATCCGGACTTGCTGGACCCGGATAGCGGGCCGGTCTGCAGCTTGCTCGTCGCCTTGTTAAATCCCCGACCCGTCCAGTTCATGCTCGTCATCGCCTTCCCAGGGCAAGGGCATCGAGGTCAGATTGATGTTGGCCGAGGGCATCGGCATCCAGCACTTCAGTTCCGGCTCGGCGTATTCGATGATGCGGCCGGGCGAGGAATCGGAGGCGCGCCAGCCTTCTCGACCGAACTGATCGCCATTCGACCAATAGGCGAGGTCAACTTCTGCCGTGCCCTGTTCGGATGGGCGGATCGTGACGAGGATCCGACTGCCGTTTTTCGGTGCGCTTGCCATGTGGCGCCAGTGGTCTGGCTCGGCCATCATTCGTCCTCCTCCTCGCTCCCGGTCGTAAGTGTCGCCGCGCCGTCGAATACGGTCAACACAAACTTTGGATAACCCACCGTCTATCGATTGGGCAGTTCGCTCAAGGACATGCGGTGCGCGCACGGCGCACCGGTATCGCTCAGATATAGGGGGCGGTGAAAATCGCGAACGGAAAGGTGTGCTCGCGCACACCATCGCCACACATTCATGACGCGGTCGACGGCGGAGATGCCGATGCCTGCGGCCCTGAAGCGTGGGCAGGACTGCCGATCGTTGCATTAGCCGATAGTTTTAACGCTGTCGGCCATCAGCTTTATGCCCAGCGCGCCCACGACAGCGCCAGCGGCACGGTCAATCCAGGTCTTCGAGCGCAGATAGACGACCCGCGGTGCGCGTGAAGAAAAGCCGAGGGCGACGATCGCATACCACACGAACTCGTTGATGAAGAGCAGTGGCGGCAGCGCCAGCAGCATCCAGGTGGGCGTCGGAGAAGGCAACAGCGCAGCGAACATGGAGGCGTAGAAGATGGCCGTCTTCGGATTGGAGATCTGCACGAAAAGGCCTCGCAGCAGAGATCTCCACAGCGTGCTTGGTTGATCGGCGGGCGTATCGGCGATCGCTATCGTCTGGGGTGCAGCACGCCAGATGCCGATGCCGATCCAGACAAGGTACGCGCCACCGGCGAGCCTCAGCAGCATGTTGAGCCATTCCACTTGAAGGAGGATCGCTGTGAGGCCGGCGACCGCAATGCAGGCGAACAGAAAGCCGCCAATTCCCATGCCAACTGCCGCCATCATTCCGTCGGCGCGTGACCGGGCGATCGCAATGCGCGACACCACGATAAAGCTTGGGCCAGGGCTCATGGCTCCAAGGAGAAAGACGCCCAGGATGGTCACAAGAATTGCGAATTCATGCATGTCGTTTTCTCCTGAAATATGCGGGAGCACCATGGCGCCAGTTTGCACCGTTGCTCAATCGTCCGAGTGCTTGATCCGACGACGAGCCGACGGGTACCCTTATTTGGCGCAATTTCGCAGTTGCTCCGTGCCTCTAGGCAAATTCTATCGTGGCCTGGGCCTCGGTGACCACCCAGTCGATGAACACCTTCGCGAGCGGGGAATGGTCCCGGTTCTTTTGCGTGATGACGTAGTAGCCTTTCGTCGCCGATTTTATGAAACCTTTGAGCGGGCGAACGAGCGCCCCTTGTGCGAGCTCTTCGCCAGCCGTGATGTTGTCTCCCATCGCAATGCCAATTCCGCAGCGTGCCGCCGCCAGGTTCTGGTTGAAATCCTCAAAACTCAATCGGCGAACGGTATCGGGTATCTCCTGGTCGTGGTGACGGAACCAGTCGTTCCAGTGCGTGGACCCGACTCCGTCGAGAAGGACGTGGCGGGTCAGGTCTTTGGTGCGTTTGATGTCGCCATCTCGGTTGAGAAGGATCGGGCTGCAGACCGGAAAGAACTCCATCTGCTTGAGCGGCGTCGTCTCCCCCTTGGCGACGGCGGGATCACCGAACATGATGGCAAGATCCGCCTGGCCGTCGGGAAAGGGCTCGCCCCATTCCGGCATGGAGAGGATCTGCAGCTCGACGCGCTCGTAGCGCTCGTAGAACTTGCCGAGCCGCGGCACGAGCCACCGGGTCGCAAAGGCCGGCATGCAGCGCACGGCGAGGCGCCCGGCGATCGGGTTCCGCTGGAGCCCGAGCACCGCGTCGTTGAGCGTTTCGAAGGATTGCGTGAGTTTGGAGAAGAGCTCCTGTCCCTGTGAGGTCAGGACGAAGCTGTCGCGCGACTTCGTCGCCAGCGCGAAGCCGAAATGCTCTTCCAGTTGTCGGAATTGCTTGCTGACCGCGCCGGGCGTCACATGAAGCTCATTGGCGGCCCTCGTCAGGCTCTTGTTGCGGGCGCTCGCCTCGAAGGCGCGCAGTGCGTTTAGCGGCGGCAATCTCGTCACGTGGTTCTCCCCGATCCGGCCTCGTTGTTGAGGAAACCTCAAGTATGAGCGGAAATCAATTCGTTATGAAGGAGGAAAACGATACGTTAGCATCTTCTCTATCGAAACAAGAAGCCGAGCCGACAACAGCCGCCGGCCTGCAGCAAGGGGACCTGACGTGAACGCCGCACCGCCCAAGAAGAAAGATCTCTATTCCGCGACGATCAAGTATTTCGGCTCCGTTCCCGAGCCGGCTTTCGAAGCACCGGAGCGGCTCTCTCGCCTCTGGGGACGCAACTGGGGCTGCGACAATGATGTCGGCACGCTGCGCACTGTGCTGATGCACCGTCCCGGAGACGAATTTTCCGTCATCGATCGCACCAAGCGCATCGAGGAAATCGGCACCTATGGCGATCTTGAGGCCGGCTGGTATTGGCAGAGCGACAGCATCCCGACGCTCGAAGAACTGCAGGCCCAACATGACGGTCTTGCCGATCTGCTGCGCGCGGAGGGCGTCGAGGTCGTTTATGTCGAGGGCGTCGATCGCGGCCGTTTCAAGTCCGTCTATACCCGTGACTCCTGCATTGCCGTCAAAGGCGGCGCGATCGTGCCGCGGCTGGCGCCGCGCATGCGCCACGGCGAAGAACTGCCGGTGACGCGGACGCTCGCAAAACACGGCATGCCGGTGCTTCGCACCCTGCACGGAACGGCGATGGCTGAGGGCGGCAGCTTTGCCTGGCTCAACAGCCGCACCGCCGTCATTGGCCGCGGCATCCGCATCAACGACGACGGCATCAGCCAAATCGCCGAGGTTCTGCGCTATCAGGGCGTCGAACTGCTGGTCGTCGACCTCTGCGGCTACGACATCCACATCGACGGGCATTTCCTGATGATCGACGTCGATCTCGCGCTGATCTGGCCGCGCGGTCTCCCCTTCGTCTTCCTCGAAAAACTCCGCGAACTCGGCATCCGCACGATCGAAATGAACGAGGACGACAATCCCTGGATTGTCAACGGTCTCGCCATCGCGCGCGGCCGGGTGGTCATGCCGCGTGGGCTTTCGGACCGGACCCGCGAGGCGTTGGAGCGCAACAACGTCACCGTGCTTGAGATCGACTACGACAAGGTTCAGCTCAATGGTGGCGGTATCCATTGCTCGACGAGTCCGCTAATCCGCGACAGCGTCGATTGATCGGAGGCAGCCATGCCAGCCCATATTTCCATTATCAAAGCCTGCAAGTCCTTCGGGAGCTTCGAGGCTCTGAGAAACGTCTCGCTCGACATTGAGAAAGGTGAGTTCCTCACCTTTCTCGGCCCGTCCGGATCGGGAAAGTCGACGCTCCTGAACGCGATCGCCGGCTTCGAGCCGCTGTCGTCAGGCGCGATCCTGAGAAACGGCGAGGACATCAGCACAACGCCGGCCGACAAGCGCAACTTCGGCATGGTGTTCCAGGGCTATGCTCTGTTCCCGCATCTGACCGTGGCGGAGAATATCGCCTTTTCGCTCCGCGTTCGGAAGGTGGCGCGGGCCGAAGTGGAACAGCGGGTTACCCGCATGGTCGATCTCGTCGGCCTCAGGGGACATGAGCACAAGCGTCCTTCGGCTTTGTCTGGCGGCCAACAGCAGCGCGTTGCACTCGCCCGTGCGCTGGTGTTCGAGCCCGAGCTTCTGCTTCTGGACGAACCGCTCTCGGCGCTGGACAAGAACCTTCGCGAGCAGTTGCAGGATGAACTGGTCGGCATCCACCGCAAGACCGGCACGACCTTCCTGTTCGTTACCCACGACCAGATGGAAGCGATGGCCATGTCCGATCGGATCGCGATCTTTGATCGTGGCCGTATCGTCCAGCTCGACCGGCCGAACGTGCTCTACGATGAACCCAACACCCGTTTCGTTGCCGAATTTCTCGGCACCATGAACACGTTGCCGGTTTCTCGGCAACGGGCGGTCGCTGGCGAGCTTCATGCCCATGTCGGCGAATTCGGCGTGCGGGCGGTGCTGCCCGACGCCGAGCAGCTGGCGGGTGCGCCGGCCGTGCTGGCGATCCGCCCGGAAAAACTCACCCTTTGTCGCGACCGGCCGAAGACCGACTTCAACCTTTTGCCGATGACCGTCGATGGCGTCATTTTCCAGGGCGGAACGACCATCATCAAAGGCAGCGCCCCCGAGGGCACGAGCCTGACGCTGACGACCGCACGCGATGCGCTGGGCATTCCGCCGGCGCGCGGCGAACAGCTCTGGGTCCGCTGGGGCCATCTGGACGGGCGAGTGATGGCCGGCTGACGGCGCTTCAAATGCATGGGAACCAAACAACAACAAGGGGAAATGCGATGAATAACGATCTGAAGACGGAATGCCTCGAGCTTCTGAAGGATGGCCACCTTGCGGGGCGCATCGACCGACGGACGTTTCTGACCGGTCTCGTCTTGCTCGGTGCTGCGCCGCATCTCGGCGGCCGATCGGCGCGGGCCGCCGATGGCCAGCTGGTCGTCACCAACTGGGGAGGGGACGCTGTCGGCGCCTTCGAGGCGGCGCTGACGGGAAGCTACGCCGAACAGCAGGGCATCGCGGTGAAAATTGACGGCTCCGGACCGACCAAGGGCGCGATGAAAGCGCAGTTCGAAAGCGGTGCTGTCTCCTGGGATGTCTGCGACGCCGACCCGGGCGCGACCAAGTCGCTCGGCGAAGCCGGCATGATCGAGCCTATCGACTACAAGGTGGTCGACCGCGAGAAGGTGCAGGCGGGCTTTGCCTACGAGTACAGCGTCGCCAACTACTTCCTGAGCTACGTCATCGCCTATGACGCCAAGCAGTTCGGCGACAACCCGCCGAAGTCCTGGGCGGATTTCTGGAACGTCGAGAAATTCCCCGGCAAGCGGTCGCTCTACAAGTGGATGTCGGGTTGCATGGAGGCAGCACTTCTTGCCGACGGCGTGCCGATGGATCAGCTTTATCCGCTCGACGAGGAACGCGCGATCCGCAAGCTCAACGAGATCAAGCCGCATATCGTCAGCTTCTGGGATTCCGGTGCCGAGAGCCAGCAACTGATGCGCGACGGCGAGGCCTCGATGGCGCTGATGTGGCACACCCGCGCCAATCTCGTGGAAAAGGACACCGGCGGCGCCGTCAGCTGGACCTATGCGCAGGGCGTGCTTGCGCCATCGGGCTGGGCGGTGATCAAGGGCAACCCAGCTGGCGCGAGCCGGGCCATGGACTTCATCCGCTATTGCCAGGATCCGGCGCGCCAGGTCGATCTGTTGCGAACGCTCGGCTGCGGGCCGACCAATCCGCTGGCCCACGATCTCGTGCCGGCGGAGCTTAAGCGGCTCGACTGCAGCTCGGCTGAGAACATGTCGCAGCAGGTGCTGATGGACATGGACTGGTATTCTGCCCGAGGCGACCAGGCGCTCGAGAAGTACCTGGCGATGACGGCATCATGATGCGGACGCAGTCGATCCCTGTCAGGCGCTTCGCCGCAACCGGATCGCTGGCGATGCTTTGGGCATTGCCGGTGATCCTGACGCTTGCCTATGTGCTGCCCTTTGCAGGCGTGACGCTCTGGAGCGTCACCCGGCCCGAGTTCGGCTTCGAAAACTATGTCCGCATCTTCACCGGCGCGGACTTCCAGGCGATTTTCTTGCGGACCTTCTGGGTGTGCCTGGTGAGCACCGCGATCACCATCCCGATCGCCTATCTGCTCGCCTACTATTGGGTCATGGGCAGCGCGCGGCGCAGCCGACTGGTCGAAATCTGCATCTTCATCCCGTTCTGGATCTCGGTGCTGGTGCGGGCCTTCGGCTGGGTGGTGATCCTGCGCAACAACGGGCTTGCGAGTGACGTTGCAGGTGCATTCGGTCTTGGTGGGCTTTCAACGGGCCGCAACGTCTGGTCGGTCATCACGGGCATGGTGCATTTCATGGTGCCCTTCGCGGTCCTTCCGATCGCCTCCGTCATGCGCAAGATCGACAGGCGGGTGCTCTTGGCAGCGCTTGGACTTGGTTGCCGACCGCTCGGCGTCTTCTGGCGGATCTACCTGCCGATGTCGATGCCCGGTGTATTTTCGACGCTGGCGATGACCTTCATCTTCTCGCTCGGCTTCTTCGTGACCCCGATGATCCTCGGCGGCGGGCGGGTGGTGCTGACGGCGGAATCGGTGTTCGTCCAGATGTTCCAGACGGCCAATTGGGGGCTGGGTGCCGCCCTCGGCGTCGTGCTGCTCGTCGTCGTCTTTGCAATCCTCTGGCTGTCGCAGCGTGTCATGCGCATCGAACAACTCATGTCGCGGTAGGGCAGATATGTTTGGCAAATCACGTCTTGGCGGTTTTCTTGCCGGTGCAGCCGGGCTCTTCCTCCTGTTGCCGCTCGTCGCCGTCATTCCCTTTTCCTTCACCGCCAAGCGCTTCCTGTCGATGCCCGATGGGGAGTATTCGCTGAGGCATTATCTGGCGATCTTCGATCCCGACACCTGGCTTGCAAGCATCGGCACAAGCACGCTCGTCGCACTGCTTTCGAGCGTCATTGCAACCGCGCTTGCGGCCGCCTTCGGCATCGGCATCTGGCTGCGCCGACCGGCAAGCGGGCGCTTCCTGATCGGCCTCGTTCTCCTGCCGATCATCGTTCCGCCGGTAACGTCGGCCGTTGCGCTCTACTTCCTGCTGGCGCAGATCGGATTGCTCGACACGATTGCCGGGTTGGTTCTCTCCCATGTGGTGATGATCGTGCCGTTCTCGGTGATCGCCATCCTCGGAGCACTCAGTCGGCTGGACCGGAACCTCGAGCTTGCCGCACGAAACCTCGGGGCGTCCCAGCTTCAATCGATCTTCCGGGTTATCCTGCCGAACATCCGCTTCGGGCTGTTTGCCGCCTGGTTCGTCAGCCTCGTCATGTCGTGGGAGGAGAGCTCTGTCACCCTCTTCGTCAGCGGCGTCAATGTCATCACGCTGCCGAAACGCATATGGGACAATCTGCGGCTGGACCTCGACCCGACCGTCGCCGCCATCTCGGTGATCATGATCCTCGCGACGACCGTGGTCATTCTGCTGCGGAAGTCCGAGGCATAAGGTGCAGACGGAGCTGATCGTATAGTCAAATCAAAGGTTTGAATATCACCGACGCGGGCAGACGACGCCTGCAGACCCCGGTTTCCTAGGGCGGCTCAAGGGCCGCCTTTTCACGTTTCCGAACGTCCGGAAACCGCGTCGTCGGAGGTACCCCCTCTGGGGGACTAACGCCCCCGGGCGGTGCCACGCATAGTTCCTCCATGCCGAGCGGTGTGTCGCTCCCGTCGGCCCAAGTGGAGGAAAAACATGCAGCGCGCCGTCAAACACCCCGATCCGAGGACGCGGGCCGAAAGCAACATCGTGCCGATGGCTGGCTCCGTTCCGGTGCAGCATCCAAGCAGCGTCGCCGCCGAGGTTCGTGACCTCCGCAAGACCTACAACGCCGGCACGCCCCATGCCCACGAAGCGCTGAAAGACGTCAATCTTTCTATCCGCGCCAATGAGTTCTTCACGCTGCTCGGTCCGTCCGGCTGCGGCAAGACGACCTTGCTGCGCATCCTCGGTGGTTTCGAAATGCTGACGTCGGGCACGTGCCGCATCTTCGGCGAGGACGTCAGCCGCCTGCCGCCGGAAGCGCGCCCGGTGAACACCGTTTTCCAGCAATATGCCCTGTTTCCGCACATGACGGTCCGCCGCAACATTGCCTTCGGCCTTGAGATGCTCGGCAAGCCCCGCGCTGAGGTCGAGCGTACCGTCGAGCGCATGCTCGATCTGGTCCATATGACCGCATACGCGGATCGCCGCCCCGACACGATGTCCGGTGGCCAGCGTCAGCGTGTTGCCCTTGCCCGAGCGCTCGCACCGCAACCGAAACTTCTGCTGCTCGATGAGCCGCTCTCGGCCCTCGACCTGAAGCTTCGGCAGAAAATGCGGCTGGAACTGAAGTCGCTCCAGCGCGAAACCGGTATCACCTTCATCTTCGTTACCCACGACCAGGAAGAGGCGCTGGCGATGAGCGACCGCGTCGCCGTCATCAGCAACGGACGCCTGCAGCAGGTCGGTTCGCCCGAGGATATCTACGAACAACCGCAAAGCCGCTTCGTTGCGGACTTCATCGGTGAATCGAACCTGATCGCGGCAAAGGTCGCAGGTATCACGGGAGGCGAGGCGGCGCTCGATATCGAGGGCTTTGGTGAGGTCCATGCACCGATCGCGGAGCGCCTCCAGGAAGGGCAGGAGGTCTGGCTCTCGATCCGCCCCGAACGGCTGGTTCTTGGCGCGGTGTATGGTGAGGGGCCGCAGGCAACGGTCGCTGATCGCACCTATCTCGGCAATGCGGTTGAGTATCATCTGCGCGCCGGCAGCCATGCCCTGACGGCCCGGTCTCCGCGTGGCGGCCTGCGCGGTCGGCAGGACTTCGCCCCCGGCGACGTCGTCAGCCTCGGGTTCGAGCCGGGTTCCATCAAGGTGCTCCTGTCATGAGCGCCCGGCCTCTCGCTCTTTCCTCGCGCATCCCGCCGGGGCTCGCCCATGCCGGTCTGCTCTGGCCGTCGCTCGGCATCATCCTGGCGTTCATGGTCGCGCCGATTGCGATCATGCTCACCTATTCCTTCCTCGTGCCAGGTGCCTATGGTGGCGTCGAGTGGACGTTTTCGACGGCGGCCTACGAGCAAATCCTGTTCGAGCGTGATTTCCTCGACGACAGCCTGACGTTCACACCCGACTATTTGATCATCGTGGCCCGCTCGCTCACGCAGGCGACCGTCGCGACGCTTCTCTGCCTCGTCATCAGCGTCCCGACCGCCTACTACATCGCGACCCGCTCCGATCGGGTAAAGAACATCTGGCTGTTCCTGATCACCATTCCTTACTGGGTGAACCTGCTGATCCGCACCATTGCGCTGCTCTTTGTGCTGCGGGACGACGGTCCGATCAACAGCGCGTTGATCGACGTTGGCGTGATCGGTCAGCCCCTGGCACTGAGCTACAACGGCTTCGCCATCTCGCTTGGCCTGATCTACTCGTTTCTGCCTTTCATGGTGCTGCCGCTTTACTCGGCCTTCGAGCGTTTCGACTTCCGGCTCCTGGAGGCGGCTTACGATCTCTACGCCAGCCGAAAGGTCGCCTTCTTCCGAATCGTGCTGCCGGTCATGCGGCCGGGCCTGATTGCGGGCAGCCTGCTCGTCTTCATCCCCTCCGTCGGTTCCTACCTGGCGCCCGACATTCTCGGTGGCGGCAAGACGCTGATGATCGGCAACCTCATCGGCACGCAGTTCCAGGCGGCGCGCAACTGGCCGTTCGGTGCGGCTCTGTCGATGATCCTGCTCACCATCACCCTCATCGTCCTTCTCTGGCTTGCGCGCCGCGCCGCGCAGCAGCAGCAATCGAACTAAGAAAGGCCCGCCATGTCCACCGCCCGCTTGCGCGACCTGCGCGTCTTTCCAGGCTTCGGCCTTCTCTCCGTCGGCTGCGTCGTCTTCCTCTATGCGCCGATCGTCGTCCTTGCGATCTACTCCTTCAACGATGGCCGCTCGGTCACCCGCTGGGCCGGCTTTTCGTTCCGCTGGTACCAGACCGTCTTTGCCAACCAGAACATCCAGACGGCGGCCATCAATTCGGTGGTGATTGCCGTCATCGCGGCGACCGTCGCTACGGTCTTTGCGCTCGGGGCCGCTATCGCGACCGTCAACGGCAAGAAGGGCGGCGGCGAGGGGGCCTATGTCGTGCTCACCTTTCCGCTGATGGTGCCGGAAATCGTCACCGCTGTCGCCTCGCTGGTCTTTTTTGTCGCCGTCGGCATCAGCCTCGGCTTCGCGACCATCCTGATCGCCCATATCGTCTTCTGCATCCCCTTTGCCTATCTGCCGATCAAGGCACGGCTCGAAAGCATGGACGCGACGCTGCCTTCGGCGGCGGCCGACCTTTACGCCTCCCCGGCCAAGGCGTTCCTGCGCATCACCCTGCCGTTGCTGCTGCCAGGCCTCGTCTCTGGCTGGCTACTCGCCTTCATCATCTCGCTCGACGATTTCATCATCACCGCACTCGTCGCCGGTCCCGGCGCCACGACCCTGCCGCTGCACATCTACGGCATGCTCCGGCTCGGCATGACGCCCGAGGTCAACGCGATCTCGACGCTGATGCTCGCCGCCTCGACCGTGCTGGTGCTGATTTCGGGGCTGTTGGGGCAGGCGGGTCGCAAGCACTGACGCCCGCGAACACATTCGAAAATCAGAAAAAGAGAAAGGGAACATCAGATGAAAAAAGCTGCCGTTTTGACTGCCCTGCTTGCCTCGACCGTGAGCGCACCCGCCTTCGCCGCTGGTGACCTCTTCATCTACACCTGGGGCGAATACACGCCGCCCGAAATGGTGGAGAAATTCGAGAAGACCTATGGGGTCAAGGTGCATATCGACACCTACGATTCGATGGAGACCATGCTCGCCAAGCTGAAGTCGGGCGCAGGCGGCTACGACATCATCGTGCCCGGCCACGATACGATGACGATCCTGATCGGCGAGAAGCTGCTCGAGCCGATCAACGTTGCGGCGATGCCGAACTACCAGCATGTCGACGAGATGTGGCGGGACGTCTTCTGGGACAAGGGGCGCCTCTATTCGGCACCCTGGGCCTGGGGTTCGACCGGTCTTGCCGTCGATCGCGATATCGTCAAGGGCGACGACACGTCGCTGAAGATCCTGTTCGAGCCGGATGACGCGGTGAAGGGCAAGATTAACATGCTGCGCGACGTCAACGACGTCATCAACATGGCGCTGCGCTACCTCGGCAAGCCACGCTGCAACGACAATCCCGAGGACCTGAAAGCGGTGCTCGACCTGCTTTCGACGCAGAAACAATTCGTCAAGAGCTACAACTCCGAGACCAAGGAACTGCTGGTTTCGGGCGAGGCTGCCGTTTCCATGAGCTGGAACGGCTACGCCATGCGTGCTCGCGACGAGAGACCGTCGATCGAGTACATCTACCCGAAGGAAGGCTACACCGGCTGGATGGACAATGTCGCCGTTCCGAAGGGCGCGCCGGACCTCGAGAACGCCAAGCTCTGGATCAACTTCGTCATGGATCCGGAAAACGCGGCCATGATCACCAACTACGCCCGCTATGCCAACGGCATCAAGGGCTCCGAAGCCTTTGTCGACAAGGCGCTCGCAGGCGCCCCGGAACTGAGCCCGCCCGAGAGCGCGCCGGCGCCGGAATTCCTGACCGCCTGCACACCCGCCGTCACCAAACTTTACGACCGCGTCTGGACCAAGCTTCTGCGCTGACCCTGCGCAAACCATGCCTCATGCCATTCTGGAGAAGAAAATGACTATCGTTCAATCCGTTGCAGCCGTCGGCTCCGACCGGCCGAACAGCCGTTCGGCCTTCGAGAAGGACCGGGATCACGTGCTGCACCCCTATACCGATTTCTCGACCTTCGCCGCAACCGGCAGCCAGATCATCGAGAAGGCCGAGGGTGCCTACGTCGTCGACAATACCGGACGGCGGCTGCTCGACGGTATCGCCGGTCTCTGGTGCGTCAACATCGGCCACGGTCGCCGCGAGATGGCGGACGCCATCTCCGCTCAGGTCATGGATATGGACTACTACAATCCCTTCGGCGCGTCGGGCAACGTGCCGGCAGCCGAGCTCGGCGCACGGCTCGCGGAGCTTGCGCCCGGCAACCTCAACCACGTCTACTACACCTGCGGCGGCTCGACGGCGAACGATGCGGCTATCCGTATCGTGCACTACTATTTCGCCATGCGCGGCAAGCCGGGCAAGCGCAAGATCATCTCGCGCAACAACGGTTACCACGGCGCAACCTATGTGGCGGCGGCGCTGACGGGTATCCACGGCACCAAATACGGTTTTGCCCAGGTCGGTGAGGACTTCATCCACCACGTCTCCGCCGCCGATTGTTACGCCCGTCCTGATGGTATGACCGAGGAGGCCTATTGCGACCTGCTGGTGCGCGAATTCGAGATGCGCATCGAGCAACTCGGCCCTCAGAATGTCGCCGCCTTCATCGCCGAGCCGATCATGGGTGCCGGTGGCGTACTGGTCGCGCCGAAGGGCTATCACCGCCGCATGCAGGCGGTCTGCCGCCGCAACGATATCCTCTACATCGCCGATGAAGTCGTGACCGGCTTCGGCCGTCTCGGCGAGTGGTTCGCGTCGGACGCGATCTACAACACCCAGCCGGACATCCTGGTGTCGGCCAAGGGCATCACGTCGGGCTACATCCCGCTCGGCGCAACGCTAATTTCCGACGAGATCTACGACGTCATCAGCCGTCCGCAGTGCGAAGGCGGCGTGTTCTCCATGGGGCTAACCTATTTCGGTCATCCGGTCGCCTGTGCCGCAGCACTCACGAACATTGACATCATGGAGCGGGAACGGCTGTTGCCGCACGCCGCCCGTACCGGCGCGCACCTGCAGAGCCGGGCAAAGGCTCTTCTCGCCCACGACATCGTCGGCGACGTGCGCGGCGCCGGCCTGATGCTTGGCATCGATCTCGTCGCGGACAAAGCGACGAGAGAGCCCCTGCCGGCTCATGAGAAGGCGAGTGAATCGATCTTCCAGGGATGCGTTGCCCGCGGCGTCATCGTCCGCCCGGTCGGCAACCGGCTCATCGTATCGCCACCCTTGATCGTCACCGAGGCCGAATGCGACACGATCGTTTCCGCGCTTTCGGAATCGATCGCCGCTTTCATGGCATCCCGCGCTTGAGGAGCAAGACATGAGCGAAGTCACCGTCGCAGCGACGCAGATGGCCTGCAGCTGGAACATCGACGAGAACATCGAAAAGGCCGAGGAGCTGGTGCGGCTTGCCCATGAGGATGGCGCCCGGATCATCCTTCTGCAGGAGCTGTTCCAGACGCCCTACTTCTGCCTGGAGCAGACGATCGACCACCTCGATCTGGCCGCCAGCCTCGGCGAGGACCGGGCAATCAGGCATTTCCGAGCGATCGCGAAGGAGCTCGGCGTGGTTCTGCCGATCTCCTACTACGAGAAGGCGGGACCGGCACAGTACAATTCGCTCGCGATCATCGATGCCGATGGCGAGATCGTCTGGAACTACCGCAAGTCCCACATCCCGCAGGCGCCGGGCTATGAGGAGAAGTTCTATTTCAGCCCCGGCGATACCGGTTTTCGGGCGGTGGACACGAAATATGCGCGGATCGGCTGCGGCATCTGCTGGGACCAGTGGTTTCCCGAAACCGCCCGAGCGCTCGCCCTGCAGGGGGCAGAGCTTCTGTTCTTCCCGACGGCGATCGGCAGCGAACAGAAGGCCGAGATCGACAGCTCCGGCCATTGGCGCCGCACGATGCAGGGTCATGCGGCCGCCAACATGGTGCCGGTGATCGCCTCCAACCGGGTGGGCACTGAAGTGGCCGGCGGCAACGAGGCGCTGTTTTATGGCACGTCCTTCATCGCCGACCACACGGGCGCGATCGTTGCCGAGGCCAGCCGCACCGATGAAACCTATCTGACGGCGCGCTTCGACCTCAACGCGGTTCGCACCTTCCGGCGCAGTTGGGGGATCTACCGCGATCGCCGGCCGGATCTCTATGGCGCCATACGCACTCTCGATGGCCAGACGACGATCGGCTGAAGGCCTTTTCTCAAACAAACAACAATGTGAAGCCGAGGTTGCTGGCCGCCTGCGTAATCGCGGGCGACAGGACCGGACGGGAAGGATATGAGACCATGAAAAACCAGACACCTCGCGAAGCCGGGTTTCGCATGCCGGCCGAATGGGAGCCGCATCGCCGTACCTGGATGATGTGGCCCTGCCGCCACGAAGTCTGGGACGATATCGCCGCGACCCGCCGCGACTACGCGGCCGTCGCCCACGCGATCCGCGAGTTCGAGCCAGTGACGATGGCTGCGCGGCCCGAGGACATGGCCGAAGCCCGCGCCATCCTCGATCCGTCGATCGATCTGGTCGAAGCCGATATCGACGACAGCTGGGCGCGCGATGCCGGCCCCTGCTTCCTGACCGCAGCCGACGGCCGGCGTGCCGGCGCGCGCTTCAAGTTCAACGCCTGGGGCGGCAAGTA
This sequence comes from Ensifer adhaerens, assembly GCF_028993555.1. NCBI lineage: Bacteria > Pseudomonadati > Pseudomonadota > Alphaproteobacteria > Hyphomicrobiales > Rhizobiaceae > Ensifer > Ensifer adhaerens. The sequence goes on from NZ_CP118611.1 coordinate 511,882, forward strand.
CCATCCGTTCAACGGCGATGCCGCCTTTTCAGGCGTAGTGCTGGAGAAGGCGGGCGTCGCTGGCTTCGTTTCTAATCTGATCGCCGAGGGCGGCGGTGTCAGCGTCGACGGCGAGGGCACGATCATCACCACCGAAACCTGCTTCCCGAACGGCAACCGCAATCCCGGCTGGAGTCGCGACGACATCGAGCGCGAGCTTCTCGACATGCTCGGCGGCAAAAAGGTGATCTGGCTGCCCGGCAATCCGATCGAGGACGAGACCGATGGCCACGTGGACGGCATCGCCGTTTTCGTCGCGCCCGGCGTCGTTTTGATGGAAAGCCCTGGCGAGGGGGGTAGCAAGAAGGATGACGAATGGAACCACTACATCCGCCTGAACCTGGAGGCGATGCAGGGCCAGACCGATGCGAAGGGGCGGCCGATCCGAATCGTCACCATTCCGGAAGCGGTTGATGCGCCGTCGGACCATCCGAAGTTTTGCCGTTCCTATGTCAATTCCTACCTCGTCAACGGCGGGGTGATCATGCCGTGTTACGGCATCGAGTCCGACACGGTTGTGCGGCAGATGTTCCGTTCACTGTTTCCCGATCGACGCGTGCGCGAGGTCAGGATCGATGCCATTGCCATCGGTGGCGGCGGCATCCATTGCATTACCCAGCAGGAACCGCTTTGATCGTCGAGGGATTCTTGACGACAAGGCGGGGAATGACGGGATTTCCGTTTGAACAGATGACTTTGATCGGCAAGGCCGTGGCTGCGATCGGCAGCCCGGCCTTTCCTGACGCGCTCAGACAGCTCTGCCTTGACGTCTACGGTTTCGACAGCCTGTTCGTTTCGGTCTTTTCGGCTGACCAGCCGCCGCTGCAGCTTTATAGCGACCTCGATCCGGAGGCGACCAGGCGCACGATCGGGCCTTACTTGAGCTTCGCCTACCTGCTCGATCCGTTCTACAGTCTCTATTTGAGCGATCCCGGCGACCGGGTGGTGAGCCTCGACGACTGCGCCCCGGACGATTTTCGCGAGAGCGAATACTATCGCATGTTCTATGCCGAAACCGGGCTCTACGATGAAATCGTCATGCTGGTCGCAAGTGCTGCAGGCACCGCGATCGCGCTGTCGCTCGGCCAGCGGACGGCGGACTGTCGCCCCGGGCCGCAGGCCCGCGCCCATCTCGACGGCCTGTTGCCCGTGGTCTCAGAACTTTGCCGCAAGCACTGGCCGCAGCCCGTCGCAGGATCGGCCGCAAGCGAGCCCGCGGCCGATATGGTGTTTGCTACCCTGTCGCAGTTGAAGGTGAGCACGCGCGAGGGGGAGATCATCCGACTGATGCTCAAGGGGCACTCGACCAAGAGCATCGCGCGCATTCTCGGCAACAGCCCGGAGACGGTGAAGGTCCACCGCAAGCGCATCTATTCCAAGCTGAAGATCTCCTCGCAGGGCGAGTTGTTCTCGCTCCTGCTCGGAGGTGCCAGCGGCTAGGACTTAGTTGCCGGAGAACAGGCCTTCCGCGTCATAAACGGGATCTCCCTGGAGCAAGGTGGCTTCGACGGCAGCTTTGCCGATCTCCTTGATCGGAATGTCGAAGATATCCTTGTCGATGACGACGAGGTCGGCGAATTTGCCGGACTCGATAGTGCCCGTCTTGTCGTCCTGGTTCAAAAGCTTCGCCGGGTTGATCGTCATCCATTTGACGGCCGTTTCCACATCCGGCGCGCCGTCCTTCTTGCGCTCAAGCGCCGTCTGGATTTTGACCAGCGGCGAGAGCTCGTCTGCATCGAAGTCGCTGCTCATCACGACGGTCGCGCCCGTCTTCTCGATACTTCCGGCCGGCATCATGTTGTCGGCGCGATCGCCAATGAACTTGCGGATGAACGTGTCGTATTCGCGGCTCAGAGAGCTCGGCGCCAACTGGAAATCGGCGACGACGCCTTCGTCCTTGAACCGGCCATAATCCGCCTTGTCGAGCAGATAGATATGGGTCAGCCGGTGCGGGCCGGGCGTCGGGTCCGACTGCGCGATGGCGTCGAGCGCCAGGCGTGCGCCGCGGTCGCCGGTCACATGGTAGTGCAGCTTGAAGCCCTTTTCCGAAAGCACCTTGGAATAGCGGTCGAGCATTGCCTCGTCGAAATAGAGGAAGCCGCTGTCGAAACCGTGGTCGATGCCCGGGCCTTGTCTGTAGGGCGCAAGCAAGGCACCGGTGCGCTGCTCGAGGATCCCGTCGACATAGATCTTCACCTGGTTGAACTTCAAAAGCCGGTTCGGATCGTTGCTGTAGAAACTCGAGAGCTTTTCCACCTGCGCGTCGAAGGGCAGGTCGGGATAGACATAGAGGGCGTTGGCGGCTCTGAGTGTCAGGGTGTCGTTCTTCTCGGCCATCTCCCATGCCTTCAGATGTCCCTGCGGCCAGAAACCGCCGGCATCGCTGACGGTGGTGATGCCGTTCTCGGCCATCGTCTTTAACGTCGGCAGCATGCTTTCATAGGCGAACTTGACGTTTTCGGGCGTGTCGGGAAAGGCGAGGTTGCGCAGCTTCTGTTGGGCGTTTTCAAGCACGATGCCGTTCGGTGTACCGGTCTTTTCATCGCGCAGGATGATGCCACCGGGCGGATTGCTCTCAAGCTTGTCGTAGCCGGCAGCCTCGAGCGCGACGCTGTTGGCCCAGGCGCCATGGCCGATGTCGTCGAGGATCAGGATCGGCCGGTCGCTGGAAATCTTGTCCAGCACCCCAACGGGATCGTCGGTTTCGTCGAGCAGGTTGGTCATGCTGACGCCGGAGCCGACAACCCAATCGCCTTCGCTCTCTTCCACGCAATCGCGAACCGTCGCCTTTGTCTCTTCGAGAGAGGCAAAGGCTTCGAACTCGCAGAGGCTTGCATTGACGCCGGCTTCGATGAGGTGCACGTGCGCATCCTGGAAACCTGGCAGGACCAGCTTGCCGCCGAGCTTGACGACATGCGCGTCGGCACCCGCCTTCTCCAGAACGCCCGCTTCGTCGCCGACGGCAAGGATCACGCCGTCCTCATCGATCGCCAAGGCCTCTGCCAGCGGAACGGCCGGGTTCATCGTGCGGACCTTGGCATCGGTGATGACAAGCGCTTCGGCGGCGGCAGCGCTCGCACTGCAAAGCGCCGATGCGGCGAGCAGAAAGCCAGTCAGCGATCGCAGCGTTCTCTTGATGTTTCGGGACATGGGCTCGTACCTTTTCTGTCGGACTTTCTAACTACCACGCCCGACATCCATGCAGGTGAACTCTCCCATTAATGTGGCGGACGCTTGTCGGTTGCTGTTAGTCGCCGGCGGTCAATCGAGCGTGACCCAGACCGACTTGGACTGGGTATTGTCGATCAAAGCCTGCAGACATTTGTCACGGCCGTGGCCGGAGAGTTTCCAGCCGCCCCAGGGCTGGCTCATGTCGCCGTTCATGTAGCCGTTGATCCAGACCATGCCGCATTCGAGATCGCGCGCGATACGGTGGGCTTTGCCGAGACTTGAGGTCCAGATGCCCGCGGCGAGACCATAGGGGCTGTCGTTGGCGATCCTCACCGCATCCTCGGCGCCATCGTGCGAAATGATCGCCCCGACCGGGCCGAAGATTTCTTCCTGGGCGATCTTCATGCGGTTGTCGACACCGGCAAAAAGCGTCGGCTCAACGAAGCATGCCCCGCCTGAAGTACGGTCGACCGGGCCGCCACCGATCACCGGTGTTGCACCGTCCCGTTGCGCGCCGTCAATGTAGTCGAACACACGGCCCTGGTGAACCTTGTTGACCAGCGGGCCCATTGTCGTGGTGGGGTCGAGCGGATCGCCCGGCCGGTACTTCCGCACGGCGTGGCCGGCGATCAGATCGCAGAATTCGTCGTGAATGCGCCGGTCGACCAGAATGCGTGATCCGGCCGAGCAGACCTCGCCCTGGTTGCCGAACAGCCCGTCCGCGATCTTTTCCGCAACGGACGAGAGATCCTCGACATCGGCAAGCACGATCTGCGGCGATTTTCCGCCGAGTTCGGCCGAGACCGCCTTGAGGTTCGTATCGGCAGCATAGCGATACATCTGCCGGCCGATCGCCGTCGAACCGGTGAAGGCGATCTTCTCCACCTGCATCGAGCGCGCCAACGCCTGTCCTGCCACAGCGCCGCGCCCCGGCACGACGTTGAACACGCCATCCGGTCCGCCCGCTTCCAAGAACAGTCGACCGAGCAAAAGCGCGCTCAGCGACGTGTCCTCGGCCGGTTTCAGGACGACGCTGTTTCCGGCGGCAAGCGCGGGCGCGATCTTCCAGACGGCCATCATCAGCGGATAGTTCCACGGCGTAATGCAGCCGACCACGCCGAGCGGCTGGCGCAGGATGTAGTGCAGCACGTCCGGATTGGTGACCGGGGCAGTACCTGCGATCTTGTCGATGCTTTCGGCCATGAAGCGCATGGTCAGCACTGCGCCCGGCACGTCGATGGCGCACATTTCAGCGATCGGCTTGCCCATTTCCATCGTATCGAGCACCGCCAGGATATCGCGGTTTTCGGCGATCAGCTCGGAGAAGCGGGTGAGAACGTTGATGCGCTGTCTGAGGCGCATGCGCGACCAGACGCCTTGCCGGAACCGCTTTGCCGCGACATCACAGGCCGTCTCGACATCGGCGGCGTTGCCGCAAGCGACGTTGGCGACGAGAGCGCCGGTTGCCGGATTGATCGACGCCAGCGTTTCACCGTCTCCGGCTGCTCGAAATTGCCCGTCGATCAGCATCCGCGTCTCGGGGCGCAGCGCTTCCGCAATGCGGTGCCATCGTCTGTCCGGTGTCGTATCCATGACCTGCCTCCTCGGGTGAGCTTTCAGTCCTTTGTAGCCAGCGGCCGAGCGGCCATCACAGTCCCCCACATGGGTGACTGGCGTGCGCCCGGACGTCCAGGGAAGTTGGCGTCGACAAAGAAATGCGCGAGGAGGGTGAGATGCGGCAGGATGTCGACGGAGAACGGTTGTGGAGGCGGCTGATGGCCATGGCCGAAGTCGGCGCCACGGCCGAGGGCGGCTCGTGCCGGCAGTCGCTTTCGGACGCGGACGAAGCCGGTCGCGCGTTGTTTCTTGCCTGGTGTGAAGCGCGCGGATACGAAATCCGCAAAGACCGGATCGGCAACCTCTTCATTCGCCGTCCCGGCCGCAATCGCGATGCATCACCGGTCCTGATCGGCAGTCATCTCGATACCCAGCCGACGGGGGGCCGCTTCGACGGCGTGCTCGGCGTGCTTGCCGGGCTCGAGGTGCTGGAGACGCTGGATGATGCGGCGGTGGAGACTGCCAGGCCGATCGATCTCTGCGTCTGGACCAATGAAGAGGGATGCCGCTTCCAGCCGGCGATGATGGGTTCGGGCGTTGCCTGTGGCGTGCTGGATCTGGAAAAAGCTTTGTCCGCCCGCGACGGTGCCGGGACAACGCTTGCCGACGAACTCGTACGGCTCGGATATGATCGCGAGGCGCCGCCAAGGCTCCCGGATTCCGATTGCTACATCGAACTTCACATCGAGCAGGGACCGATCCTGGAGGCAGAGGAAAAGACCGTCGGCGTTGTCACCGGGGGGCAAGGGATCCGCTGGTATGAAATATCGGTTCACGGCGAGGAAACTCATGCAGGCCCGGTGCCGATGGCGTTGCGCAAGGACCCCGTGCCCGTGCTCATGCATGTGATCGAGCTCGTGCAGGCAATCGGCCGGACCGACGAGGACGCGCGTTGCACGATCGGCCGGATCGACCTTTCACCGGGAGCGATCAATGTCGTTCCGGGACGCGCGGATATGACGGTCGACCTCAGGCATCCCAACGAAGCGGCGCTCGATAGGATGCATCGGCAACTGATGGACGGTTTGGAGGCGCTCCGTCAGAACCACAAGGAAACGGACATCGACGGGCACCTGACATGGCACTCACCGGTGGTCACCTTTGACGGCGTCTTGATCGAGGCGGTAAGAGCAAGCGCCAGGGCTCGCCAGTTGATGCATCGCGACATCGTTTCCGGCGCCGGGCATGATGCGTTCAATGTGGCGCGGCGGGTGCCGACCACGATGATCTTCGTACCGTGCCGCGAGGGGGTCAGCCACAATCCCCGAGAATATGCATCACCTTTCGATGTCACCGCCGGCGCGAACGTGCTCCTGGATGTGACACTGGCGCGTTCGTCTGCATCAACATCGTTGCCACTCCCGGAGCTCGCCCCGTGCAGCCGGCGGCTGGCTGCCGATGGATAGGGATCCCGGCAGCTTTCGCGTTCGCGTCTCTCTGAAAACCACCAGATGTTGGCGGCAAAGTTGCCGTGGACTGTGTGTTGTTAACACATGAACGCCGACGGTTGGTTTGTGTTGGCGATCATCGAGAATAATAACCCGGCCGATTGATGTCTGCGAGAAGGCCGGGACCGGCAGGCTGCCAGTCGAGCAATGTCCGGGTGCGTGCGCTGGAAGCGGCCATGTCGGCGCCTGCCATAGTGGCAAACCAGCCGAAGTGTTCACGCGGTCGCGCCTCGACAGGAAGGCTGAGCTGACGGCCGATTGCACTGGCGATTTCCTTGAACGGGACCGCCTCGTCGGCGACCGCGTGGTAGACCGCTTCCGTTACACCCTGCTCCAGGGCGAGCCGATAGAGGCGGGCGGCATCCAGCCTATGAACACCCGACCAGCAGTTTAATCCCTCGTCGATATAGGCCGAAACGCCAGTCTCGCGCGCCAGCTTCACCAGGACCGGAACAAAGCCGTAATCGCCGATCCCGTGAACCGACGGGGCAAGGCGCACGGTTGCCGCGCGCACGCACCGGGCGGCAAGCGCTCTTGCTGCCGCCTCCGACTTGCGCGGGCTGGCCGGGTTCGAAGGATCCGTTTCGGTGACGCCGCGCGGCAGGCCCGACAATCCGGACGTTACCAGCAGCAGCCGGCTCGATCCTTCGAGCGCATCACCGAGGATCTCGATCACGCGCTGGTCCTGCGCGGCACTTTCGAGGAATGTCGCGAAGCCATCGTTCCCGGCGGAATGAATGAAATCATGGTTGAAAGCGGTATGAACGACAGCATCTGCTGTCGACGCGGCTTCGCGCAGGATATCGAGCTCGTCGAGCGAACCCTGGATTATCTTTGCGCCGACGGCGACAAGATGCTCCGCTTTCTTCGTGGAGCGGACGAGGCCGGTGACGCGATGGCCGGCGCCCAAGAGGTCGTCCACGATCGCAGCGCCGACCCAGCCGGTCGCGCCTGTTACGAATACATGCATGGTGTTTCTCCGGTCTTCGAGCGGATCTTGAAGATGGGTGGCGAAAGAATTATCCGGCCCGCATGGACAGCTCGACATCCTCCCCGACCGGCACGGAGATGTAGCCCGAGGCGGCGGAGCGAACATGGGCAAGATAGTCGGGGCAATCGTCGGCGTTATCGGCGACAATCAATGCGCCTGGTTTCAGACGGTCTTCGACCAGATTCAGCACGTCGCGATAGAGGGCCTTGGCGCCATCGAGCAGCAGCAGATCGATCGTCTCGGGAAGATCGGTGCTCAAGGTCCTGAGCGCATCGCCTTCCCGGATTTCGACGAGGTCGATGAGGCCGCCGTCGGCCAGGTTTTGGCGTGCCCGTCCGATCTTGCCCGGTTCGAACTCGCTGGTGATCAATCGCCCGCCGCCATTGTCCCGCAGCGCGGCGGCAAGGTGGAGCGTGGAGATGCCGAAGGATGTGCCGAATTCCACGATCGATTTTGCGCCGCAGCTGCGAGCGAGCATGTAGAGCAGCGTGCCCGTTTCGCGCGACACCGGGAGCCAGAGATCCTTCAGTCGGCCATACAGATCGAGATATTCAGTCTTGCTGCGCAGGAGGCGTTCGCGCTCCTCGCGCGAAAGCGCGGCCATCGCCGGACTCGATGCCGCGCTGGCTTCTCTGAAGAGGCGAACGAGAAGTGGTGCGACAGGTTCTGTCATCAAGGTTGTCATAAAAAACTCCGTTGCAGGAATGCGACTTGTGTTGGAATTGAAAATACGAATAATTCGTCGCATTCGCTAATCGCATTGCCGAGCGCGCCAATGACGGATCGTCCAAGTGCCCGTATATCCTCAAGAAAACAGCCGAGGCAGGCTCGCTCGAACGAGCTTGTCCGCGCCATATTGCAGGCTGCTGTTCAGGTTTTGGCAGAGGAGGGCGCGCCGAGATTCACGACCGCGCGGGTGGCGGAAAAAGCCGGCGTGAGCATCGGATCGCTCTACCAGTATTTTCCCAACAAGGCCGCAATCCTGTTTCGATTGCAAAGCGACGAGTGGCGGCAGACCACGGATCTTCTGCGGGATATCCTCGAGGACCGCTCGCAACCGCCTCTTCTGCGGCTACGGACCCTGGTCCACGCCTTTGTCCGGTCCGAATGCGAAGAGGCGGCGGTCCGCGTCGCGCTTGATGACGCCGCCCCGCTCTACCGCGATGCACCCGAAGCTCGGGAGGCAAAGGAAGCGGGCGATCCGATCTTCGAAAATTTCATGCTGGAGGTGCTTCCGCACAGCACCGGTGCGGCCCGGCATCTGGCGGCCGATCTGATTGTCACGACGATGACCACTGTCGGTAAGGAGTTTTCAGAGACGCCGCGGAGTGAGGCCGAGATAGAGGCCTATGCCGGCGCCATGGCCGACATGTTCTGCGCCTACATCAGCAGCATGGCTGACGGAGCTAGATCGTAGCGTCAGAACGTCTCCGTGAAGTGGCCGGTGTGGCAGGCCAAGCCGGCCGATCGATTGACTGGAAGTCTGTTCGACTGCATGTCGCCAGGGCGCGCGACCGCGCTGCAATCAGCCGTCCGACCAGAAGCGTTCCTTGTCAAAGGCCTTTTTCTGTTCGCCGAGTTGGGAGCCATCCTGCGGCGCGCGCTTTGCATCCTCGGCGCTGGCCACCGAGAACCCGAGGGCTGCCGGAAGGATGAGCTGCTCAAGATCCTTGGCCGGCGCCAGCGCCCACTTGAGAAGCGTGGCGTCGCGAATGGCCCACTCCGTGCTTGTGGACGCAGCGCGCGTGAGGCTGGATTCGGTGGCGCTCGGCGCCCGCATCGTGCCCGTGCCAAGTGCGATCTTGAACGACGAGGACGGAACGAATTGAGAGGTGTTTACAGGGAGCGCGCGCTCGCTGGCGACCGCGCGAAGCGTCGGCAGCGGTACGGTGATGGAAGCAAGGTCGAAGAACGGCGGTTCCTCGACAGCCTGCTTGAGGGTCTGGCGTTCAAGGGCTTCTTCCCCGCGGCTTTTGCGCGTTGGGAGCATTGCGGTCAAAAGGGTGCTGTCGGAGGGGGCCGCAGTCTTGAACTTTGCAGGACCGGCACTGTTGGCTGCCACGATCGACGTTGACTTGACCCGTCGCTTGTAGTCGGCCATTGCCTGGTCATAGCCCGGCAAGGCTCCGCCACTGGCCGGAAGATGGAGTGTCTGCCCCTTCGGGAAAATGCGGGCCAGTTCCTGGCGTGACATCCGCGGCCAGGCGCGCACATTGCCGACATCGAGATGCACGAAGGGAGACCCGGAGGTCGGATAGTAGCCGACCCCTCCGACTTGCATCTGCATGGCGATCTCACGCAGTCGGGTGAGTTTCACGCCCGGGATGTAGAAGTCCATCGCCTTTCCCAGCATGTGCTGGCTGTTCTTGGCGACACCGGTACTGCGCGAGCGGCCGCGCAGCATGTTGTTGGTGGCGGGCGAGCGATAAGCGGAGACGATGTTGATGTAGTCCTTGGCTCCGGCGCGCTGGTAGACTTCCCAGACGAGGTCGAGAAGACGCGGGTCCATGCGGGCCGGCTCGTTCCTGCGCCAGTCGCGGAGAAAGCGATTGATCTGTGCGAGCCCTTTCGGGTCGTATTTTCCATCCCGCTTGAAGGTGATCGTCGCGCGCTCGCCGGTGTGGGTGAAGAACAGCTTTAATGATCGAACTTCCGCTGAAGACGCGGTTGTCGTGAAGGCCATGGTGGACGCAGCGATGGCGGCGATCGCGGTCACACGCCCAAACCATCGGGCAATGCGCTGAACGCCGTTGCTTGCGACGCCACGCGATACAGGCGCCGGATACGCGGTTACTGGATACTCAGACACGGCGGCTTCCGATTCATTCGAGGTACAATCCACCGGCTGCAACGACCGGCGGTTCGATGGAAATTATGGTCAATGAAGGATTAAGAACCCGTTGATGCTGCCCTCGCGAGGCTTGATGATGAAGAATTTCCGCGACCAACCGGCCCGATTGCCTCTGCTTTCGCTTGCCGAATCCGTCGGCCAGGGCAAGGCCACTTGTTTTCTCCGATCCATACGTTAGCTCATACTGAATGAAACGGTTGGACCGCGGTATCTGCGTAGCCTAGGTGTCCTATGAGAAGTACTTCAGACGTCGTTGCCGAACTCACCCAAGCCGCGCGTGAGGTTCACATGCTGACGGAGGGCGAAAAGCTTCGCCTCGTCGTTCGGGCCTATGTCGCGATCCAGGAGGGCTGGAAAATGCTCGGGCAGCCCGACCGGCTGAAAGAGTCGGCGGAAACCATGGATATCATCCGCGCCGGTGGGGTGCCGGTGCATCTCTACGATGACGAGATGCGGGCGATCCTCCAGGAGGCCGTCACGGTCATCAGGGAGATCGAGACCGCCATGGAAGCGAAAAACAATCCCGCGCCTGCATTCGGCAAGACCACGGAGCAAGGGTCGTAACGCGCGTCGCTACGGCTCAACACTATCGGTCGCGTGATCGGTCGCGCGCTTCATCGCCGCCCGCGCCCGGGACATTCGCGCGACCAAGTTGCCACCGATTTCAGCAAAGAAGGTCGTCGTCCGAGATAGGGAACGAAGATTCTATGGCCGCGCCAATGAAGGCTTTCCGCGACTGGCTAAGCTCGTCGCCGCGTTCAAGGGCCGCATGGCAGCGGTTTCTTGCTTGCTCGTAAAACCATCCGCCCTGCGGCATTTCGCTGAGATATTGCAGGGCATCCTGTGGTCCGTTGATGGTGCGCTCGCCATTCACACCAAGCCTGACGGGGTGATCCCAAATCATAGTTTGCATTTGCGTTGCCTCCGGTACGGCGCAGAACGCCTCGCCCGGAAATTTGTTCCTTGGTCAGGCAGAGAGTGCCACCACTTCAATCGTGATCGTTTCCGATCTCAGTGTCGGCTTCAGCTAATCCGGAGGCTGACGCTTCCAGGCACAACCTTGCGGGGAGGCGACCTAAATGCCACCGTATGCTGCCGTGCGCTGCGAGGAAAGATGATGATGGCCGATACACACGCACTCTACCGCCTCTACGGCGTTCCCGGCTGGGGTTCCGTTCTCGTCGAGGCGGCGCTGGTGCAAGCCCGATTACCCTACACGCTCGAAGATGTCTCAGGGTTCGATGGGCCCGGTCCGGTCCGGGACCGTTTTCTCACCGTCAATGCACTCGCCCAGGTGCCGGTGCTCATACTTCCCGATGGCACGGTCATGACGGAGAGCGCGGCCATTCTGCTTCATCTTGCGGAGACGCACCCGGAGGCCGGACTTGCGCCACCGGTCGGGGACCCGCTTCGTCCTGTCTTTCTTCGTCGACTGATCTGGCTCGTGACCGCGGTATATGGGACCTTCACCTATGCTGACTACCCGGAACGTTGGGCTCCGAGCGTGCCGGACGAGTTGCGTGGCCGGGTGCTTGGACGTCGCATGGACCTGTGGCGGCAATGGGAGGACGAGATTGCCCCCGCGCCGTGGGCGCTCGGAGGGCGTTTCTCTGCCCTTGATATCTGGATCGCGGCAATGACGCGCTGGCGGCCCGGGCGTAATTGGCTGGCGGAAACCTGCCCGAAGCTGCTCGGTATTGCGCAGCGTGTCGACGCCGATCCCGACCTTCGCGAGCTATGGACGCGCAACTTCGGCGCGATCTAGTTCTCAAGCAGATCCCGCCGGGGGCCCATGTCCTGCTGGTCCCGCGCCAGTCTTTGCTAATTCTCCTCCGCCATCAACAAGGACACGGGAAGCACCGCCTCTTCCTTGACGGTCTTGGTGACGATGTAGGTGAAGTAGCGCGCGATGCCGAGATCCCTGTCGAGAAGCGTGTCGATCAGGCGCTGATAGGCGTCGATATCGGCGGTGACAATTTTCAGGATGTAGTCGACGCCGCCGCCGACCGACCAGCAGTAGACGATTTCCGGAATATCACGGACTGCTCGTTCGAACCTGTCGAAGTCGGCTTGGCGGTGATTGGCCAGCGTCAGCTCAAGCATGATGCTGGCAACCGGCGCAATACGCCGCATGGAAATACGTGCGTGATAGCCGCTGATGATGCCGGCCTTTTCCAGTTTGCGCAGCCGAATCCAACAGGGCGTTGGAGAAAGCCCCACCGCTTCGGCGAGCGCAAGTTTGGTGATGCGTCCATCCCGCTGGATTGCATCGAGAATGCGCAGGTCGATCGCATCAAGCTTCATGGCAAACTCCCGCGCAAATCGTTTGTCTGCTCTTATCAAGCCTTGCTGAGCGATGCAGCCTTTTCCGCCTCCATCTCGGCGATGTCCTGGAAGCGGTCGGCGATGCGAGCATGGGCGCGGCCACTGTCGGAGGCGCCGATCGCGACGATGATCTCGTCAGGGCCGGGGCCGTCGGCGATCTGGAAATTGGCGGTGAGGAAATGTGAACGCTTGCCGCTCTCGCTCTTGTGCATCATCGGCAGCGACAGCAGCGCGCCCGGCGCGTTGCGGGTGTTGGAGAATTCCAGGTAATTGGTGCCACCGATCGCCTCGCGAAAGGGATTGCCGAAGCGAAGCGTGTGTATCATTGCCGAGGCATGTTCGATTTCGCCGGCGATGCCGACGGCGGCCGCCTTGCCGCAGGCCTCGATCCTGTCCGCCGCCATCTGGCGAAGCAGCCGGTCCGTCATTTCGTGGCTGAGCTCGCCGGTGATACGGATGATTTCCGGCCGCAGATCTTCGACAAAGCCGCGCCCCGCCCAGGGGTTCTGGATCACCGCCGCCACCACGACGATGTTGACGGGCCGCGGCGCCGTCTTGCCGCCCTCTACGAGGGTCTCTTCCAGGAAGGTGCAAATTTTTCTGATGCCGAGTGTCATTTGGATAGCCGCTGATCGTGGAAACTTGCGGCAACTTACCGGGGTGGTTGAAGATTTCTTCCTCTGTTTGGAGGAAGTGAACTTCGATGGTTCCTGCTAAAGCAAGCATGTCCACGCGATGGAGGCAAATCGCAATCGGGAAGTGACGACCTCGAATTGGCGATACTGCTTTTCATAGAAAGATTGACCCGTCGTTATCCATCGAAGCGGAGTAGACACGTCCGCTGTCCGCGCGCATGTTGGTTGATAGAAATCAAGAGGCCAGACAGTTGGATCAGAAATCCCGGATGTTGTCGCTCCGCGACATTGCGAGCCAGATCAACAGCGGCAGCGATCTTCAGACGGCGCTGCAGCAGCTCATCGCCGCTGCGTGCCGCCATGCGAACTGGGCCCTGGGGTCGATCATGGCCATCGACGCGGCGCATGGTTATGCCTATGTCGTCGTGCGTCATGATCCGACGCTGATCGAGCGGCAGTTGCCCGACAAGTGGGAGCTGGCGACCAGCCCCTCCCTGATCGCCTTGCAGCGCAACGAACCCGTTTACATCAGGGATGCGCGCGAGTCCGTCGAGTTCCCGGGCTACAGAAAAGAGGCTTTCGAGCGTGACTATCGCACAGTGCTCGTGATGCCGATGAACTGCCGGGATGCCGAGGGGCGCCCGATGGTTCTGAGCGTCATTGCCCGCGAGGTCGCCGAGGTGTCGGAAGACGATCTCGCCTTTCTCGGTACGATCATCCACCTCGGTGCCATCGCCGTCGAACGGGAACATCGCCTCGAAGCGGAGAAGCGGTCGGCGCAGCGGCTGGAGCGCGCCCTCAAGGCGCATACCTCGCTTCTAGAGCATGTGCTGAGCGACGGCTCGGTCGCACCGCTTTCGGCCATGGTCGGGAGGATGCTGCCGAATCCGACGGTGGTGGTTGATCTCACCGCCAATCAGGTAGTTGCCAGCCGGCCGCCGAACGCGCTCTACGACGAGGCCACTTGGCAGGAAGCGGCCTCCACTGTTCTTAGCCGGCCGCTGATGAAGGCCGCCCGAGAGGCTGTCGAGCGCGGGACGACCGATGCCGTCAACCTGTACCTCGACGACGGCAGGCAACGCTCCACGATAACGGCTCGTGTCGAAGCGCTGATGGTCGACAATCAACTGGTCGGGGCGCTCATCATCTTCCCGACGAACCGCGCGTTCAGCGATCTCGATCTCCTGATGCTCGACAGCGCGAAGTTTGCGCTGAGCGTGCAGATGATGCGAAGCTTCATCCGGTTTCGGTTCGAGACGCGGACGCAGACCGAACTTTTCTTCGAGATCGTGGAGGCGCGGTGGCGCAATGCCAGCGATGTCGCCCAGCGCGCCCAGCGGCTCGGCCTGAGTTTTTCCGCACCTCAACAGATGATCGTCGTCGATTTTCCGGACAAGACCAAGGCCTTCGGCGGTGCTTCCGTCGACGTGGAGCACACCCTGTCGCGTGTCATGCAGCAGGCATCCGTTCAGGCGAGCCTGATTGCGGTAGAGGGCGGCGTCGTCTGCCTCGTTCCCCACGATACGGGCAAGCGGCAGGAGCGCACGACAAAGCTCGCCCGTCGTATCGCCGAGGAACTCGGCCGCTACTTCGATGAGGCGCCGATCGTCGTCGCCAGCAATCGGTGTGCGGCCCTGTCGGACTATCCGCCTGCCTGGGAGCGCTGCGCCCGAATGATCCGCATCGGCCGCTCCTTTGGTCTGACCGGCGCGGTCTCGGCCCAGGATTTCGGCCCGCTGCCGATGCTGGTTGCCGCCTGCGAGGCCGGCGACGTGCGCGGCTTCGTGCACGAGAGTGTTGGGGCGATCGCCGATCACGATCGGGATAACGGAACCCCCTATCTCGAAACCTTGTCGATCTACTTGCAGGAGGGGTGTCGCAGCCAGGCGTGCGCCGACGCGATGGGCCTGCATGTGACGACGCTACGCTATCGGCTGGCGCGTATCCAGGAACTGTTCGGCGTGGACGTCGAAACGCCGGAAAAGCGCTTTGCCGTCGAACTCGCGATCCGCCTGCACGGCGTCATCGACAATCGCTCCAGTCTCCGCAGCTAGCATTTCTTCGCCCGCCGCGAGCCGTCTTGCGACCGCGTCGCCACCCCTTTTCGCGACCTTCAATCGCCTCCTAGGGTTCGATGCAGAAGTTCTTCTTCCACTCCTTCGAAGTGATGGAAGAACGGCTGCGGTGACGGCAGTAGCCTCCAATCAACCTGATGGTGAGGAGGCAAGAAGCGCATGGTTGAGACAGCAGCATCGACGGACGTGCCGATTGATCCGATTGCGCTTCGCCGCGCCTTCGGCACGTTCGTGACCGGTGTCACCGTCATCACCACACGCGATGACGATGGCACGCCACGTGGAATGACGGCGAACTCCTTCACCTCGGTTTCGCTCGATCCTCCGCTGCTTCTGGTCTGCGTTGCGAAGTCGGCTTCGAGCTATCCTGCCTTCACCAATGCCGGGTGCTTTGCGGTCAATATCCTCCATGAGGGACAGGTCGACGTCTCCGGAACCTTTGCCTCAAAGTCTCCGGACAAATTCCAGTCGGTAACTCACGATCACATTCACACGGGCGCGCCGGTCCTGACCGACAGCCTGACCTGGTTCGACTGCACGACTTACAGCACTGTTGATGCCGGCGATCATGCGATCCTGATCGGCCAGGTGAGGGCGTTTGGCACCAGTCCGACCGCGCCGCTCGGCTTCTGCCGCGGCCGCTATGCCAGCGTCAAAGACCCCTTGCCGAACGGCTGGCTCGCGTCGCATGGAATGATCATCGGTTATCTGATCGAAGCGGGTGACGGCCTGCTTCTGCGCTCGGACGGCAAGGGCGGCTGGGTTCTGCCGTCTGCCCGGCGACGCAAGGCGGACAGCCAGCTCGTCATCGACGGCGGCGATGCACTTCGGCTCGTCCCCGACGAGACCTTCCTCTACTCGGTCTTCGATGTCGCCGACAGCGACCCGGGCTACCTCGTCTATCGCGCCAGACTGGCGGGCGAAGGTGGCGTCGACACCAGGCTTCCGGCCGATCTGCGCTTCTTTCCGCTCGACGATCTTCCCGATGATGCGATCGCGACGCACGAACTGCGATCCATGTTGCGGCGCTATGTGCGCGAGAGGCAGGCCGGCCGCTTCGGCATCTACATGGATTCCGACGACGGCGGCCGTATCGCGATGATCGACGGCGAAGCCCGTACCTGGCTTCAGACTTCCCAAGACCAAGGACAATGATATGAAGACGACGGTCAGTTCCATCGAAGGTTCGCGCCAGCTCCTGTTCATCGGTGGGCAGTTCGTGCCGCCGAAGAACGGCAACTACA
Organism: Ensifer adhaerens; assembly: GCF_028993555.1. Taxonomy (NCBI): domain Bacteria; kingdom Pseudomonadati; phylum Pseudomonadota; class Alphaproteobacteria; order Hyphomicrobiales; family Rhizobiaceae; genus Ensifer; species Ensifer adhaerens. Next base: position 528,278 of record NZ_CP118611.1, read on the forward strand.
TCGCCAGTTTCGACCCGACCACGGGCGAGCCCTGGTATCATTTCGCCGAAGCGGATGCGGATGATGTCGAGGCGGCAGTGGCCGCTGCCAATGCCGCCTTTCGCGATCCGGCCTGGCGCCGCATGACGCAGACCGATCGCGGCGCGCTGATGCGCCGGCTCGCCGAACTCGTTCGCGCCAACGCCGACACGCTCGCCGAAATCGAGACACGCGACAACGGCAAGCTGCTGAAGGAAACCCGGGCGCAGATGCGCTCCATGCCCGACAGCTACCACTATTTCGCCGGCATGGCCGACAAATTGCAGGGCGAGACGATCCCGATCAATCGTCTCGATACGCTGAACTTCAATCTGCGCGAACCCCTGGGCGTCGTCGGGATGATCACGCCGTGGAACTCGCCGCTGATGCTTCTGACCGGCACGCTGGCGCCTTGCCTTGCAATCGGCAATACGGTCGTCATCAAGCCCTCGGAACATGCGACCGCCTCGACCTTGGCGCTCGCGGAGCTGATCCACGAGGCGGGCTTTCCCGCCGGGGTCGTCAATGTAGTGACGGGCACCGGCCAGAGCGCCGGCGAGGCGCTGACCCGCCATCCCGGTGTGGCGAAATACGTCTTCACCGGCAGCACGGCCACGGGCCGCCGCATCGCCGGTAACGCCGCGCAGAACCTTGTTCCGTGCTCGATGGAACTCGGCGGCAAGTCGCCTCACGTCGTCTTTGGCGATGTCGACATCGAACATGCGGTCAACGGCGTCGTCTCCGGGGTCTTCGCAGCCGCTGGCCAGACTTGCGTTGCCGGCTCTCGCTGCTTCGTCGAGGAGCGCATCTACGATCGCTTCGTTGAGGCGCTCGTCGCCCGAACGCAACGCATCCGCGTCGGTCTCCCGACGGTCGAAGATACCGACATCGGTCCGCTGGCACTCGCCGATCAGCTCTCCAAGGTCGAATCCTACGTCGCCTCCGGCGTCAGGGAAGGGGCACGCATTGCGGCCGGCGGGCGGCGTCCGCAGCGGCAAGGGCTTTCGTCAGGGGGCTGGTATTTCGAGCCGACCGTGATGGTCGATGCGGAAAACGACATGACCTTCATGCGCGACGAACTCTTTGGCCCGGTGGTCGGCGTCATGCCGTTCCGCGACGAGGAAGAAATGATCCGGCTCGCCAACGACACGCGCTACGGCCTCGCCTCCGGCATCTGGACCAAGGACATCGACCGGGCATTGCGGTTCGCCAACCGGATCGATGCTGGGACCGTCTGGATCAACACCTACCGCTCCGCCTCGTTCATGTCCGCCAACGGCGGCTTCAAGGAAAGCGGCTACGGCCGGCGCGGCGGCTTCGAGGTCATGCACGAGTTCTCGCGGTTGAAGAACGTCATCGTCGACTACTCCGGCGCGATGCAGGACCCCTTCGTCATCCGTCTGAAATGACAGCAAAAGCACGGGCACAGGAAAGGCAGAAAACATGAAGTTCGCAGTTTCCCTCACGATGGAACGCTTCTCCCCCGATATTCCGATGGAGCAGGTGAAGAACAACCTGCTGCACCTTGCGCGGCTTGCCGACGAAGGCGGCTTCGAAACGCTGTGGACCGCCGAACATCACACGCTGGAATGCACGATCTCTCCCAATCCGTTCCAGACGCTGGTCTGGCTTGCTCAGCACACGGATCGCATCCGGCTCGGCACCTCTACCCTGGTTGCACCCTATTGGAACCCGATCAGGCTCGCCGGAGAGTCGGCGCTCTGCGATCACCTGACCAACGGGCGCCTGGAGTTCGGCATTGCACGCGGCTCCTACCAGTACGAGTTCGATCGCATGGCAGGCGGCATGCCTCAGCAGGAGGGCGTGGCCTACATGAAGGAAATCGTGCCGGCCGTGAAGAAGCTCTGGTCCGGTGACTATGCCCATGAGGGGCAATACTGGAACTTCCCGATCACGGCGGCCGTGCCGAAGCCGCTGCAGCAGCCTCACCCGCCGATCTGGGTGGCGGCGCGCGATCCCGGAACCTTCGACTGGGCGATCGCGAACGGCGCCAGCATCCTGTCGACACCGCTCTCCGCTCCGGAGGTCGAGATCCACGTGCTCGCCGAGAAGTTTCGCAAGGCGGTTGCCGATCATCCTGAAGTACGGCGTCCGCGCTTCATGATGCAGCGTCGCACCTGCGTCTACGACCGGCCGGATGGCTGGGAGCGCGCCGTCAAGCACAGCATGGACTACGGCCGCGCCTTCGAAAACCTCATGCAGAATATCGGGACCGTGCGCGAGGGGTTCCCCGAGGCAGTGCCCTATGAAGCGGTCAAGGGCAAAGACAACTACAATCCGGAAAACATCCGCAAGAACCTGATGTTCGGCACGCCGGACGAAGCGATCGAGAAGCTGCTGGTCTATGAGGCCGCCGGCGTAGACCAGTACTGCCTGGGCCTGACCTTCAATCTGCCGTTCGAACTGCAGAAGCGGACGCTGGAATTGTTCATCAGGGAAATCATGCCCTTCTTTGCAGCGCGAGAGAAGGAACAGAAGCGCGTTGCGGTGGGTGGCTGACGATGGCAGGGGCTCAGCACCATACCATTGGAGAGGTGACGCTCAACTATCGCATCGAAGGGGAAGGCGAACCGCTCGTCTGCATCCACGGCGTCGGCTCGTATCTCGAGGCATGGTCGGGCGTGGTCGAACGCCTGAAGGATCGGTTCACGATCCTGACATTCGACCTTCGCGGTCATGGCCGCTCCAGCCGAGTCAAGGGCCGCTACGAGATCGATGACTTCGTCAACGAGACGCTGGGCCTCGCCGACGCGGCGGGATTTCCGACCTTCCATCTCGCGGGCTTTTCGCTGGGCGGCCTGATCGCCCAGCGTCTCGCTCTGACCCATCTGGGTCGTCTGCGCAGGCTGGCGCTCTTGTCGACGGTTGCCGGTCGCACGCCGGCCGAGCGTGAGCGGGTTCTCGACCGCCTCGCGGCCCTCAGGGCCGGCACGCCTGCCGATCATCACAATGCCTCGCTGTCGCGCTGGCTGACGGAAGAGTTCCAGGAGAACAACCCGGAGGTAATCCAACGGCTCAGGGCGCGGGACGCCGAAAACGATCCCGATTGCTACGCGGCCGCCTATCGTGTGTTGGCGGAAACGGATTTCGGCGGCTTTCTCGACCAGATCCGCTGCCCGACCCTGATCGCTACCGGCGAAGACGATGCCGGCTCCAATCCGCGCATGGCGCGCTACATGCACGAGCGCATTCCCGGGTCCGAGCTTCGCATCCTGCCGGGCCTGCGCCACTCCATCCTCATCGAGGCGCCCGACGTCGTGGCAACGCTGATGGGCGAGTTTATGAGCCAGGGGGAGACGGTTGATGGATGAGGAACTGCGGGCAAGGGGAGAAACTATCAGGCGCCAGGTGCTCGGCGACGACTATGTCGATCGCGCAGTCGGCAACAGCGATGCCTTCTCGCGTCCCTTCCAGGATCTGTTGAACGAGTATTGCTGGGGGACCGCCTGGACGGACGAGGCCCTCGATCTGAAGAGCCGCAGCCTGCTGAACCTCGGAATGCTTGCAGCGCTCAACCGCATGCACGAATTCGGCATCCATTTCCGCGGGGCGATCCGCAACGGTTTGACGGATGACGAGCTTCGCGCAGCACTCGTCCAGATCGCGATCTATTGCGGCATTCCCGCGGGCGTCGAAGCCTTCCGTGTGGCGCGTAGCGTCCGCGACGAGATGGCTGAGAAAGGAGAGCGCTGACTTCCACGGTTTCTAGGAAAGGGCAGCGCCGCGCTACCTCGTATCGCCGGAAGACGGAAGGCGGGCTCAGAACTCAAGATCAACCCGATGGCAGGAAGAGGATCCTGTCAAAACCAGAACGACAAAGGGAACGACAGCATGAACACATTCGCAAAACTCACCGCGGCGGCATCGCTTGCCCTGTCGCTCGCGACCCTTCCCGCTCACGCCGGTGCCGTGCTCGACCACGTGCTCGATGCAAAGACGCTGAAGGTAGCGACCGACGCCAATTGGGCGCCGCAATCCTTCATGAACGAGAAGAACGAGATGGACGGCTTTGATGTCGACGTCGCCAAGGAACTCGCCAAGCGATTGGGTGTCGGCGTCGAGTTTGTCACTCCGGGTTGGGACATCATCACCGCCGGCAACTGGCAGGGTCGCTGGGACATGCATGTCGGCTCGATGACGCCGACCAAGGAGCGCGCCAAGGTCTTCGATTTCCCGGCCGTCTACTACTACACGCCGGCCGCCGTGGCCGTGCACAAGGATAGCCCTGTCGTCGGCCTGATCGATCTGGACGGCAAGGTTGTCGGTGCGACGGCGACGTCCACCTTCGAAGCCTATGCCAAACAGGATCTGACGCTCGATGCCGCTGGCGCGCCTGCCTTCGAATACACGTTCAAGCCGAAGGAGGTGAAATCCTACGCCAACTCGACGACCGCGTTTGATGATCTGCGCCTCGGCGACGGTGTCCGCCTCGATGCGGTTGTGTCGTCGCAGCCGAGCATCCGCGATGCGATCAAGGCCGGCTATCCGATCAAGCAGGTTGGCGAACCTGTCTTCTACGAGCCGCTGGCAGTCGCCATCGAACATGGCGACCAGGAACTGAGCGACAAGATCGCCGAAGCGATCAAGGCAATGCAGAGCGACGGCACGCTGAGCAAGCTTTCCGAGAAGTGGTACGGCGTCGACTACACCATCGTGAAGTAAGGCACCCATATCTGGCGGTCCGGGAGACCGGACCGCACGTTGTCCAAAGGGACCAAAGATGCTTTATCCGGATACAGTTGAGTCCGAAATACTCGTCCACAAGCCGTGGTTCGTGGCCAGTATTTTCGCCACCGTCCTCATTGCCTTCACGGCCTTCGGCCTGACCGGAACGACGATGGGCGAACTGATGCGGCCGGTGATCGGCGAGCCGCTCGAAAGCGGGTTCTACGGCCGCTTTGCGACCGCGTTCGTGGTGGCAGTGCTGTTCTGCCTCAACATTGTCCTGATCGGTTTTGCGAGCCTCAGGGTCCAGATCGCCGTCGTCTGGCTCGAGTTGCTCGCGCTGTTCCTCGCCTTCTTCCAGACCTTCAACCTCAGCCTGCCCTTTATCGAGGAGAAGTTGCCGTTCCTCATCACGCAAGGGTTGGTGACGACGGTCTACGTTTCGGCGATCTCGATCGTGATTGCCTCGGCGATCGCCATCCTCGGCGCCGTGGCCAAGCTATCGAGCAACGGCTTTGCCTATGCGATTGCCAGCTTCTACACGTCCTTCTTTCGCGGCCTGCCGCTCTTGATGCAGGTCTATCTGATCTATCTCGGCCTGCCGCAGCTAGGCTTCATCATCGACGCGGTGCCGGCCGGCATCCTGGCGCTTTCGCTCTGCTACGGGCATACATGACGGAGATCTTCCGCTCCGGCATCCAGAGCATCGACCGCGGCCAGTGGGAGGCATCGCGCTCCATCGGCTTCGGCTTCGGGCTGACGATGCGCAAGGTCATTCTGCCACAGGCGCTGCCGGTCATCATCCCGCCGACCGGCAACCAGTTCATCTCCATGCTGAAAGACAGCTCGCTGGTCTCCGTCATTGGTGTCTGGGAACTGATGTTTCTCGCCCGCACACTTGGCCAGAAGACATTCCAGCACATGGAAATGCTCATCTCCGCCGCGATGCTCTACTGGACCATGTCCATCGCTCTCGAGTTGATCCAGTCCCGCATTGAACGTCACTATGCCAGGAGCAAAGTCAGATGAATGCCGAGACCATCATCGACGTCAGAAACGTTTCCAAATGGTACGGCGCCTTCCAGGTGCTGACGGATATCAACCTGACGGTTCGCAAAGGCGAGCGCATCGTCATATGCGGCCCGTCCGGCTCCGGAAAATCCACGTTGATCCGTTGCTTCAATCGCCTGGAGGCACACCAGGAAGGTGAGATCGTTGTCAACGGCATCAACCTGCATACCAAGATGCGCAATGTCTCAGACGTGCGGCGCAATGTTGGAATGGTGTTCCAGCATTTCAACCTGTTTCCGCACATGACCGTGCTGATGAACTGCATGGTCGGGCCAATGTGGATCAATGGCGTCCCGGAAGCGGAGGCGCGGGCAAGAGCGCTCAATTTCCTGGAGCGGGTACGAATTCCGGAACAGGCCAACAAGTTCCCCGTCCAGCTTTCAGGTGGACAACAGCAGCGCGTCGCGATCGCGCGCTCGCTCTGCATGCAGCCGGCAGTGATGCTGTTTGACGAGCCGACATCCGCCCTCGACCCGGAGATGGTGTCGGAGGTTCTGGAAACCATGACGAGCCTGGCGAAGGACGGCATGACGATGGTCTGCGTCACGCACGAGATGGGGTTTGCCCGGGCGGTTGCCGACCGTGTGATCTTCATGAACTCCGGGCAGATCGTCGAGGAAGCAAACCCGGACGAGTTCTTTACCAATCCGCGGCACGAGCGGACGAAACTGTTCCTCAGCCAGATCCTGAAGCACTAGCAAGGCATCTCGTCGTCTTCAGGCTCCAAGATCGCCTCGGGGGCGCTTGGAGCATGGAAGAGCCGATCGCGCCGGGAGCCGACATCATCGATAATGGCCGGTCGCTGGCGCAGCCTGCTGGGGAGGACGTACGCTGCCGCCCAACCATGCTCGTCTTGCTGCGGACCGACCTGTCGTCGAATTCTGCAGCACCAACCTGATCGCCCGTTGCCGCGATTGACACGATCCGCCGTGTCGACTTTGAATGAGGCGAGGGCTGTTCGATGATTTGCGCGTTCGGCCAACTGGTTATGTCGAAGCGAGCGGGAGGGCTGCTGTGTCGTATATGGATGATTTGGACGTCGCCGATGCGGCTTTGTTGGTCATGCATTATCAGGCCGACGTCTTTTCGATCCTTGCAAACGAAATTCCAACGGATCTGCTCGACCGCACCAATTTACTGATTGGGCGGTGGCGTGAAACGGGGAACCCGACGATCTTCGCGAACTTCGCGATCGACTATGATACGCCCAGTGACAACAACATGTTGATCAGCAACATCATGAAGACAGGGTTCTTTCGTGACCCTGCGCCCGTCAATGGGCTTGATGTAGCCGAAAGCGACTGGCGATACGCATGTCCGCGCGCCAACGTATTTCATGGCACCACCTTGCACGAGGACCTGCAGGCGAAAGGCATCAAGACGTTGGTCATGGCCGGGATAGCAAGCAGCGGAGTCCTCTTCTCCAGCGTCGGGTGGTCAAGCGATGCAGACTACAAAGTCTACATCGTCCGTGACTGCTGCTTCGATCCCGACACCGTCGCGCATGACGCACTTTTCCGGACGAGTTTCGCCACCCGGGCTACGATAGTTTAGATCGCCGCTGATTTCGCCCTCAACCGATCGACCTCTGATGCAAGACGGTGAGCATGCCTGGCGTGATTGCCGCACGTGGGCCGAGAGCCGCCATGCGCTCCGGGGCTCTCCAAGTCGGGCATGCAAGACCGCCCTGCCATCGATGGCCGGTTGCAGGAACCTGCCGGAACGGCGAGACGCAATTCAAGCAGCGGATCGCCCGCGCAAAGCCTAGCGTGCGCGTTCGGGACCGGTGCGATGTGTGAGATTTGGGGTTATCTCACGGCCGTCTTTATCGTGGCTATCCCTTCCAGTGTTCGATGAACTGGGCACTTGTCGGCAATTTCGGAGATCTTGGCGCGAAGTTCGTCCGAAACCTCGCTGGCGACTGATATGACCCGCTCGAATCGGTCGATCTTTCCGCTTTCGGCGCGTTCGGATGCAGCGCATTCTTCGCAATCTCTTGCGTGAACCTTGGAATGCGAGACTTCCACCTTGATGCGCCCCAGCGCCAGTTTCTTGTGGTCGGCGTAAAGGCGCAGCGTCATCGAAGTGCACGCAGCGAGCCCGATCGCGAGAAAGTCATAAGGCGATGGACCGGAATTCAGCCCGCCCGCGCTTTGTGGCTCGTCGGCAAAAAGGCGGTGGCTGCCGGCTTGGACCAAGTTCTGAAATTTGCCTTCCCCCGTTTCCATCACGCGAACCTGTTCCGTCGGCCCCGTGCCCTGTTGCGGGTCCGCCACGAGATAGCGGCCCAGCCATTCGGCAATGATCCGGGCAGCGAAGGCGGCGTCGGCAGGATTGGTTAGCAGATGGTCAGCCTTGTCCAGGGAGACAAAGCTCTTGGGGTGTTTTGCCGCGTGGAAGATATCGCTCGCATTCTCGATACCGACCGTCTGATCCAACGGCGCATGAAGAACGAGAAGGGGCTTCTTCAGCTTTGCGACGGCATCGAGGATACGATGCGCGCGGGCGTCTTCGACGAATTGTCTTCTGATCAGGAATTTGCGTCCGGCAAGATCGACCTTGGCGCTACCGCGATCCTCGATCTCCTCGAGGCTGGCCCCGAGGTTTTTCAGCACATGGCCGACATCGGCGGGTGCGCCGATCGTCGCCACCGCGCGGACCTCGGGAATGTGCCCGGCAACCGCGAGAACTGCGGCACCGCCGAGGGAATGGCCGATCAACAGTGACGGCGCCTCGAAGTGTCGGCGCAGATAATCTGCAGCCGAAAGCAGGTCGGCAATGTTGGAGGAGAAATTGGTTGAGGCGAACTCACCCTCGCTCGACCCCAAGCCCGTAAAATCAAAACGAAGGACCGCGATCCCTTCACGCGCAAGTTCAGCCGCGACGTGACGCACCGCGGCCAAATCCTTGGAACAGGTGAAGCAGTGGGCGAAAATCGCGTAGGCCCGCACGCGACCGTTGGGAAGGTCGAGGCGCGCGCCGAGGGTCGCGCCGGAATGGCCCGCAAATTCAAGTCGTTGAGTGTTGAAATTCATGGCGATGCTCCTTTGAGGAGAACAAGCATTTGCCTTGGATTTTCAGTGGCGTCGCGCGCGGCGCCACTTCGCCGGACTTATCCCGACGGTCTGGTTGAATGCCCTGGTAAAATGAATCTGGTCGAAACCCCCAGGACAAGGGCGATTTGAGCAACGGGACATTCAGTAGCCACCAGATAGTCCTTCGCCTTCGAAATGCGCTTCTGCATCAGCCATTGATGCACCGGCATGCCGGTGGATTGGCGAAACCCGCTGCTGAAGTAGAGCCGCGACAGACCAACGATGCTCGCCAGTTCCCGCAGGTTTGTGCCTTCCGAAAGATGCGCGCATAGATATTCGGTGATCCGACGCAGTTGGTAATTGGCCAGGCCGGTACGGATCTGACGTTCCGGTCGGCACCGTTCGGGGCCCGATAGGCGAAGCAGAAAAGCCAAGGTCAATTTCTCGACGTACAGGTCGTCCGCGTACCCATCTGCGGCGTTGGAATGCTGCGGTACTTCATAGCGCCAAGCCATGCTGCTGCCTCCCACGTCTTGATAACCAGGGTGAGGGTGAGCCTGTGCTCATATCTTATTGACGCCAATTCAGGAGCTTAGGTCAAGAAGGCGAGCTTGAGGGCGTATCAATCACGGCGTGCCGGCTATATGCATGGGGATGCGGGACGAGTGAGCTTGTTTAGGATGGGATCAAGATGGACGACGACAACATCATCAAGTTTGAGCGACCGAAGCCAAAGAAGGAGGCCAGGCCGGCCAGTCGAGTGCAGCGAAAGGCGTTGATTTGGTTTGCGCTGGTCGCTGCGTTGATCGGGGTGTGGTCATACTACCAGTTTGTCGCGCCGCCGAGCTTGCCCGGTCACTAGCTTCAAAGACCACGGATTTACCGGCCGTCGTTCGGATGCGCCAAAGGCGGATCCGCCCTTGCCGCTGACCCGGCGCGGTAGAACGCCATGCAAATCTAGCCAGCAGGTCGTTCAGGCGCGGGCACGAAATCAGGCGGCGACGGCGGTCTTGACGGGGATCGGGCTGTTCGATTTCCGCTCCGCGGCTTACACGGAGTTCCAAAGCCAAATGTGATGGCGACACGGGGTCGGTGGCACGAATGTCGGGAAACCGTTCACCACCATTTACGGGGTCGTCGGTTCCCAGAGCTCGACCGGATTGCCTTCAGGATCGTGAATGCGCGCAAACCGGCCGACTTCCGAATCCCACTCGGTGCGGGTTTCTACCGCCATCCCGCTCGCTCTGAGTTCGGTAATGAGCCCATCGAGATCATCGACGCGGAAGTTGATCATCCACTGCTGTTCTGGACGTCCAAAATAGTCGGTGTTTGCAGAGAAGGGCCCAAAAATTGTTGTGCCCGCTTCTTGCTTCCACACGGACTTGTGCAGATCGTCGATCCCAAGGTGCTTTTCGTACCACGCTGCGAGGCCGGCCGGGTCTGCCGCCTTGAAGAACACACCACCTATTCCAACGACCTTAGGCATTGTCCGCTCCTCGTTCAAGGCGGAACAATGCCAATGCAGGCGCGTACTTGCAACTCGAGCGTTGAGCGATAGAGCTATGGTTGTGGCAGAAATGGCGTGCTTTGGAACCACAGCAAAACGGGCGAGATTTTCGCGTTCCACGCACGGTCGCCTTGGCGGAGGGGGCGAACCCACCCGGGACAGGCTCGCTGCCCCAACCGGATTTGAAGTCCGGCCATGCAACCGGGCATGAATCCCCTCAATTTATTGATTTCATGCAGCTATTTTTACCGTCTTGGTGTCGCCGTAGAGTCTCGTTGCTACCCAATTGCTACCCAATCTATTTCTCGGTCGACTTCGAATGCTTTGGGTACAAGTAACGTTTCGTTCACGAAATGAATTGACTTTCGACGCGAAACCCCGGTTGCGTCTTCCCAACGTCAGAAGTGCGACCGGGCGTCGCCAATCACCCGCCTCAAAAGGCGGGTTTTGGCCAACCGATGTTCACTGATTGGAACAATTTGCCAAAGGACAAATTCGTCCAGATCGACCCGCCCTCGGAATAAGTGGGCGCCACAGCGAGAAACGAACGCCGCCGCCAGCGCGAAGACGAGAAGCGCAAGGGGCGGTACCTCTATCATCGCGCATGCATGCGGCACCTGCCAGCTTAGGGTGGCCTAGACGACGTTCAGGATACCCGTCTTCACCCAGACAGTGATGTCAAAATCCGCGTCCCCGACACGTAGCTCATACTTCGTCGTCAAGGCAGAGCTACCATCTGTGCGCTTCACCTGAACTGCTCGCGCAACCCCACTATAGCTGCCGGGCGGCAAGTCGATTCCTCCGATATGGAAATCGCCTACGGCGGTGAATGTGACCAGCTTGTTATGTCGTTGCATCTGCTGTCTTCCGTAGGTGCGCGCGCGGCGGCCCTTTTACTCGCGCTAACTGACCGGAGCCTGACCGACGCTTAAGTGAGCACCGTGATCAGCCAGAGAATCGTTCCGAGGACGGTATTTCGGCTCAAGCTTCACTCCTACTGGATGCATCAGACGAGCGAATTGTACCACGCCAACCAAAACCGGAGATGAAACGGGCGAACTCGGCGACCGTCTATGCGCTGGGTGGTCGCTGTCCCTAAATTCTACTGGGTTGAGGTGTCCAACTTTGGCAAACAAGTCGTTCTCGGATCGTTCTGGTGCGTATTGAGGCTGCTCCTCCTGTTTCTCAACCGACACGCGACCGCATCAGGATCTGAGCGCGTCAATTTTCCACTCATCCGAAAGGGGTAGAAATCCACTTTCGTACACGCCACGTTCTTACGACGTTTGGTGAGTATTAGAACTTATACTTTCAGTAGAAATTCAGGGTTTGTCGGAGTAGATCAGCCCGGTAGCTCGCCTAGCCTCATAAGCTGGAGGCCGCAGGTTCAAGTCCTGTCGGGAGCCTGCCTCTGGGGCATAGAACCTACTCCCAAGATAGGGTCACCCGGAGGCAGAGTTTTGCGAAACAGCGTGCGACACTCACTTCTTTTTGAGCGTGCTCTCGCTATTCTTTACCTGCGAGCCCAGGGCTGGTGCCGTTTTCTCGACCTTATCCTTCTTCGGCTTGCGCGTCTCTTTATTGCTTCGAACCTGACCTTTAGCCATCACCCCTAAACTCCTCTGGTTGATGGACGAGCAATACCGCTTTCAGCCCACTATCCAAGGGTACGCCCAACCCGCCCGGTTTGTCACCTGGCTCATCTGGGCTTTGATTGCATGACCGTCATCGACCTGCAGAAGGTGAAGGCTGACCGCGAGGCGCCCCAGAGTGCCCGTTGTCAGGCGAGATGCGCAGAAAGGCGTACACAGTTAGCTGACGCCAGCGTCGTCTGGCAGCGTACACATGACACTGTGATGCGCTCTTGGTTGTATGTGGCGTTGTCATGGTACTCTTCCGTGACAACGTGCTCTGCGCCGCATTCGAGGCATTTCTGCCGGTAATGTTCAGTCCGCAAGCCCGCTCTCCGTCGGTTTCGTTCAGGCATTTCAGACGCGCGGCAACCAATCCCAGTGGCGCTCACGTGAGCGACAGAATCAGCCAGATCAGTGCGACGGCCGAAGTGATCACCACCACAATCGCCGTAATCCGGAATGCCTTTTCGATCATCGCAACCCCCGAAAGAAGCTTCCGATTCTACGGCCGGCGCCGCTAGGTCCTGTCCAGCCCAGAGCGCCTTGAGCGTGTGCCACCTTGATACAAGGCGTATTTGAGAGAATTCTTACAAACTTCGTTCAAATGCGCTTGCTTTGTCCTGAATCTGGATTTCTGAACATGAGCAACGAACCCCGAAACAACGGGAAGAAAACGGGAAGGGGCAGCCCTCCCGTCGAACATCAATTCAAGCCCGGTAACCCCGGTCGTCCGAAAGGCGCGCGCAACAAGCTAGGAGAGATGTTCATCGAGGACATGCTCGCAGCCTGGGAGAGCAAAGGCGCGGCGGCCATTCACACTGTGATCGAGAAACGCCCCCAGGAACTTCCTGAAGGTTGTCGCCTCGCTGATGCCGAAGGATTTGAATGTCAACATCAAACCTGTACTGGCAGAACAACCAGCAACCCATCGTCCAGGAAGGCACGATCGAGAACCCCGAGGCGGTGCTCAATCCGAAATTCGGTCAGCCGATCCTGGTTAGCCAAGGGACCGACGTCCGCGTCGCCGTCGGTTACAACGTCGTGCCGATGGTCGCTAACAAGTCCTCTGCGATGTTGTCCTATCTCGATCAGGAGGCGACCGACCGCACCGGCATTTCAGACGCATCGAGCGGTATGGCGCCGGATGCCCTGCAGAACATGACCGCCAAGGCCTCGGCGATGATCGAGGCCGCCGGCATCGGCCAGACCGAGCTGATAGTTCGCACTTTCGCTCAGGGCCTGAAGCGAGTTTTCCAGGGCCTCCTGAAGCTGACCATCAAGCATCAGGATCAGCCGCGCACCGTGCGCCTACGCGGTCAGTGGACGACGTTCGACCCTCGGCACTGGAATGCCGGTATGGATGCGACCGTGAACACCGGACTCGGCGCCGGCACGCGGGAACGCGACATGTTGATGGTGCAGATGATCCAGCGCGAAAACGGTGAAGCAGCCGGCCTCAAGTCCCCGGACCTGTATTTCACGAAGCCCGACCAGGACCAGCTCGACAAGCGCCTCGAAGCCGAGGCGAACAAGCCCGATCCTGACTTGCAGAAGGGTCGATGGGCTTTGCCTCCGAGGCGAGAACCTAGACCGTCGCGTCGATCCGGTTTGTCGGGGCGTGCAGTGCGGGGGCGAGAATGACGTCGCCGCGCCGGACCGCGTCTTTCGTCACCCGTTCTCCCGCTTTCAGGCCACCTGGAGCTGAGAGTCTCTCTCCCCTTCCGCGCTCGACGGCGCTTCCCATTGCATGTGGGAAGCGTTGAGCCGGCGCGCCACGATATCGTGGTTGAGCCACTGGACGGGGCCCGACGGTTCCGAAGATGCGCCGAAGATGAGCTGGCCCGTCGCCTCAACCACCAGCGCACTCAGGTGGTCGCTGATCATGATCTTGCCGTCGCGGTGCATCTGCGTGATTTCGTTGGACGTGCCGATGGTCAGGTCGGACTGTGCCTGGCTGTTCGCCATGGGCCATGCCGAGAAGTCGTAAAACGGACTCATAACTTCGTTGGCCTGCATGTCGGTAATCTTCTGGAACACATCCTTCATCGTGAAGCCGTCTGCCAGAAGCTGCTGGCAGGCCTGCCACTGGTGCTCTGCCCACTGGCCGCCGTTCTCTTTCTTCAATGCAAGCAGCAGCGGTATCAGTGGGAGCTCGATGCCGGTGAATACGTCGGACGAATTGGTCCGGATTTCGGGGCAGTTATAGACGGTCGCCTTGATACCCGCGGTCCAGGCATCCTGCGCGATGCCTTCAAGCCGCATCTTGGCGTAGCCTTGCGTGTAGTTGGTGTAGGTCTGCCAACGGTAGCTGCCGTCAATCAGGACAGCCGTTCCATGGTAGCCGTAGGCCGTATAGCGAACCTGACCGCCCGATGCCTCGATCCGCTCCCGGATCGCCGTGCTGAAGTCGATGAGATGCTGGAAGGTGATTGCGGAGACCTCGTCGAAATTCTGCAGGATGAGCTTGCCCATATCGCTGTCGAGCAGGGCTTGCGACGACATGTGGCGCGCGCCGCGACCCTTGTAGATTCGGTTGGCGATAACCAGGAAGACCTTCGCCTTCGGGATGCCCCCGGCCATCGTGTGGGCGAAAAAGACGTTGCGGCCGTCGGCGATCATTCCGTCGAGAACGGCCATGACCTGCGTGAGCGCATTCGTGAACCGCGTCGTGGCGATGTCCCGGCACTGCTTGATGTAGTTCCAGTCAAGCCTGTCGTCCTGCCAGCTCTCCAGCGTCATGTCCGCGAGAAGATCGGTCGGAGTTGGGCCACCGGCCGGAGCGTCGAGATCGAAGCCCGCCATCAGAGGGATGTTGATGATCTTGCCGCCAAGCCGCTCTTCGGCGGCGGCGAGTTCTTCGGCGTCCAGAGGCCGCAGCGCGTTGTTCTCGTCGCGCCGCCCGACCGTGATCCCAACGATTTCCATTCCAGCCCGCCGGGCTTCGTCGAGCAAGCCAGTCGCGTATCCGCGACCAAACAGTTCGCCGAAGAGAACGAAAACATCTCCTTTGCGAAAGACGCTGTTCTCGGCAAGACGGTTCAATGCGATCGGGTTTTCCATACTGTCAGCTCTTTGGTCCGTTAGTCGTCGAGGGAGGACTCAGACGAATTTTGATCGTCACATGACCACACTGGCCCAGAATAGGAAGTCATATTGCGTGACCGTTCATTTCAAAACGTGAACTGCCGCAAGGGAGACGGGCGCCGTGGAAGTGGATTGACGGCCCCAGGATTGACTGCGCGAGAGGGAGAAGTCGCGGTCGTATCGATGCGAATCGGGAAGCGGCTGTTGTGGTTCAGCACGTGCGGCGCGACGATTTTGGCGTCTTGGCCAGGTGCTTCGTTTGGATCTCATGACCGCAGTGTGGAAAGCTCCGGACCTTAAGGGCAGGAGGGCTCATCAGCCATCCGATGGACGAAGCGATTTCATCAGAAGCACCCAGTTTTCCGTATCGCCCTTCCAGCCCTCCCTGACGCAGGCGAGCGTTGCCACTTGCTCGTAGCCGCTGCGCTCGTAGAGCCGCCTGGCACCGACATTGTTATCGGCGACGATGACGCTCATCCGACGGAGCGCCTGGTCCCGCGCTATCTCTTCTGCGAGACCGAGCAGCCGCGAGCCAAGTCCTTGCCCTCGGTACTCGGGATAGCAGGCCAGTACATTCACATACCAGCTGTCGAGTGCCTGATTTTCCAGTTCTTGCAGTGGTCGGAACAGGGCAGGGAAATCATCGGCGATTGGCTCGGGCTCCGATCCAATCGGGTAACCGGTCAGGCTTGCCACGGCGCCATCGCCAAAGTCCACGACGACAATCTGGCCCTCGCGCACCCTTTGCATTTGTCGGGCGCGGCCAACGTCCCACGGATCCTGCCCGTCCTTTGCAAGCCCCTCCCATATGTATAGGGGCAAACCCTGGCCCGCGAAGTTGACGAGATCAGCCAACTCCTTCGCATCTGCCTCGCTTGCAATGCGTAGCGGTGGTTCGAGCCGGATCATCAGGATCCTCCGGGAAGCTTTTGGGCGGGCGGCCATCATATGCGGTTTTTCTGATGACGTGGAGGTCATTCTGACGGCAACGCGTGAACAGCGGTGGGATCGGCCTCGCCGTCTATTGAACGGTTACTCAGTCGCAAGGACTGCCGCGGATGATCCTGCCGGTTGCCAAAAAACCATAATTGCTTCACCTAGATTGACATCGACACTCGGCATTAAGAATTGGATCAACGCTGAATGCGCATATCATACGTCTTCCTTGGTGCATTTCTTGCAATCGTGCAGTCCGCCTATGCTGAAGTCGCCCCACCTCCTGTTCTGGAGCCGCTGAAGCAACAGGCGCAAGCTGCGCAGTTGAGTGCAAAGTTTCTCACGCGTTTCAGCTACAAGCCGGTTGAACTCGACGACGCCTTGTCGGCCAAGGTCATGGATCGGTTCATCAAATCACTCGATCCGGATCGCGTGCTCTTCCTGCAGACGGACATCGACAGGTTCATGTCTGACCGCAGCGAGATCGACGACGCCATCAAGCAGAAAGATTTGAAGATCCCGTTCAAAATCTTCAACGTGTACGGGAAGCGCGTTGTCGACCGCATGACCTACGCGCGCGACTTGCTCAAGCAGGATTTCGATTTCAGCAAGCAGGAAAACTATCCGGTACTGCGCGACAAGGCGCCTTGGCCGCAGTCGGAGGCCGAGAGCAACGACCTTTGGCGCAAGCGCGTAAAAAGCGACTGGTTGCGATTGAAACTGGGCGGCAAGTCCGACGCGGCCATTCGCGAAACGCTCACCAAGCGCTACACGAACGCTCTCGATCGCGCCTACAAGTACAAGAGCGATGACGTTTTCCAGTCGTTCATGAACGCGTACACAACGTCCGTCGATCCGCACACGGATTACTTCGGCGCGACCGCTTCGGCCGATTTCAACATCGCCATGAAGCTTTCGCTCGTTGGTATCGGTGCGGTACTGCAGGAGCGCGACGATTACACGACGATCCGCGAGCTCGTGCCCGGCGGGCCGGCGCAGCTGTCCGGCAAGCTTGCGGTCGGTGACCGCATTACCGGTGTCGGTCAGGGCAGGGACGGAGCGATAAAGGAAGTGGTTGGCACGCGGCTGGATGAAGTCGTGCAGTTGATCCGCGGGAAGAAAGGCTCCGTCGTGCGCTTGGATATCCTGCCGGCAGATGCCGGAGCGGATGCCACTCATCGCGTCGTCACACTGGTGCGCGACAAGATCAGCCTTGAAAAGCAGGCGGCCCAGAAGACCGTACTCACGGTGAAAGTCGGCGGCGCCGAGCGTAAGATCGGCGTCATCACGCTGCCGGCATTTTACGAGGATTTTGAAGCCCGGCGCAAAGGCGACAAGGACTATAGAAGCGCGAGCCGCGATGTCCGAAAACTTCTTGGCGAACTCAAGCGGGAAAAAATCGACAGCGTTCTTATCGACGTGCGCAACAATGGCGGCGGTTCACTGGACGAGGCGATCGATTTGACCGGCCTGTTCATCGGCAACGGTCCGGTCGTCCAGCAGCGCGGCAGTGACGGCAAGGTTGACGTAAGAAGCGCTGATTTTCCGGCGCCCGTGTGGACAGGCGCCGTGGGCGTCCTGATCAATCGCGGTTCTGCCTCGGCTTCGGAGATCTTTGCCGCGGCAATCCAGGATTACGGTCGAGGCGTGATCATCGGCGAACCCAGTTTCGGTAAAGGCACCGTTCAAGCTGTCGTCAATCTTGACGAGATGGTTCGCAACAGCAAACCAGAACTCGGTGAGCTGAAAGTGACGATTGCCCAGTTCTTCCGGATCGACGGCGGCACGACGCAGCTGCGCGGCGTGACCCCTGATATCAGCCTGCCGGGACTTTCCGACCCGACAAGCTTCGGCGAGACCAGTTATGACAATGCCCTGCCGTGGGCGCAGATCAAGCCCGCCAAGTATGCGCACGCCGACACCGTGACGACGTTGCTGCCGAAACTGCAACGCCGCCATGATGCGCGGGTCGAGAGCGATCCGGACTTCCAGCGCCTGCTGAAGGACATTGCTGAGGTGAAAGCGCAGCGCGAGAAAGGTGAGGTCTCCCTCAATGAAGCCGAACGCCGTAAAGAACAGGCTGACCGTGAAAAACGACGGAAGTCGCGCGCTCTCGCAGGTGATGGCGACGACACTGGCGGAGATGATGGCCTCAATGCAAACGAGCGTAGCCTGAGCGCTGACATTGCAATCGAGAATGCCCGCAAGAATGCAAAGGACGTCTTGCTGAACGAGGCTGCCGCCATTCTCGCCGATGAGACCGTTTGCAGGAAGGCGTGCTGACGGCGACGCAAGACACGGGCGGGGCGTAATCAGACCCCGTCTGGCGCTCCGTGCGCGCCGCCCGCGGCCATGTCTTCGTTCTTCGCAGCAGCATGATGGGGTGAGTTTCAGGTGCGTTGTTGAATGTAGCGCGGACCTACCCGGCTGTTGTCGCCGGCGGGCAGGTGCCTTGCGCAATGATTGCGTCCGGGCAGACCAATTGAAGACCTGCGGGCAAAAAACTCCGCGAATTGTGGCGAAAACTAGACGGAATTTCTAAGGCGGTGCACAACCAAAGTGCCCGGTCCCTCGCGCTTCTCCACGCCCACCGGTAGGTTCTCTGGGAAAACAACACCGGAGAATTGCATGAAACGCCTCCTCATTCTCGGCGCAGCCCTTGCTGCGCACTTCGTGACACCCGCGCTGGCT
The DNA here is from genome assembly GCF_028993555.1 of Ensifer adhaerens. Classification (NCBI taxonomy): domain Bacteria; kingdom Pseudomonadati; phylum Pseudomonadota; class Alphaproteobacteria; order Hyphomicrobiales; family Rhizobiaceae; genus Ensifer; species Ensifer adhaerens. The sequence goes on from NZ_CP118611.1 coordinate 546,940, forward strand.
GAGGAGCCCACGAAGCTCCTCAACGCCTCATACGACGTTTCGCGCGAGCTTTTCGTTGCTGAGAACGAAGCGTTCATCAAGCAACATCCGGGCGTGACGATCGACCAGTCGCATGCGGGCACCTCCAAGCAGGCGCGCTCGATCCTCGAAGGCCTTGAGGCCGATGTCGTGACCTTCAACCAGACCACGGACATCGAATTCCTGGCCAAGAATGGTTTCGTCGCCAAGGATTGGGCGAAGGCTTTCCCGAACAATGCCTCGCCGTTCTATTCCTTCCCGTCATTCCTGGTGCGGGCAGGCAATCCGAAGAACATCAAGGATTGGGCCGATCTGGCGCGCGACGATGTCCACGCGGTCTTCCCCAATCCGAAGACGTCAGGCAACGCCCGCTACACCTATCTTGCCGCTTACGCCTGGGCCAAGGAGGCCTATGAGGGCGACGAGGCGAAGATCGAGGCCTACATCACCAAGATTTTCGACAATGTTCCGGTTTTCGATACGGGCGGTCGTGCCTCCACGACCACTTTTGTCGAACGCGAGACGGGCGATGTTCTGATCACGTTCGAGGCAGAGACCCGCAGCATCGTCAAGCAGTATGGCGCCGACAAGGTTGAGAGCGTCATCCCGTCTGTCAGCCTGCTTGCCGAGTTTCCGGTCGCAGTCGTCGACAAGGTCGCCGAAAAACACGGCACGGAAGCTCTTGCCAAAACCTATCTCGATTTCCTCTACACCGAGGAGGGGCAGCGCATCGCCGCTGAGTTCGGCCACCGGGTCCGCAACGAGAGGGTCGCCGGCGAATTCAAGGATCAGTTCCCTGCCATCCGCCTCGTCAACGTCGATGACGTCTTTGGCGGCTGGAGCAAGATCCAGAGCGAGCACTTTTCCTCAGGCGGGGTTTTGGACAAGCTCTACGGCAGCCGCTAAGCGCTACCTGCTCTCGCCTTCAGCCAGCCCGGCAGACGATCCGTCCGCCGGGTTTCCCCATGACATGACAAGGAAATGACCGCTTGAGACGCAATGTCTTGCCCGGATTACGCCTGTCGCTGGGTGTGACGCTGCTCTATGTGAGCTTGATCGTCGTCCTGCCGCTGGCAGCACTCGTGTTCAAGGCGGCGAGCCTTGGCCCTATTGATTACTGGCAGATTGTCTCGTCATCACGGGCTCTCGCGAGCTATCGCGTCACCGTGTTTGCCGCACTTGCCGCGACCTTCTTCAATCTCTTTTTCGGTCTGGCGCTCGCCTGGGTCCTGGTGCGTTATCGCTTTCCGGGGCGACGCATCGTCGACGCCATGGTCGATCTGCCGTTTGCACTGCCCACGGCCGTCGCCGGCATTTCGCTGACGGCACTCTTCACGACAAACGGCGTGTTCGGCTCCATTCTCAGCGATTTCGGCATCAAGGTCGCCTATACCCCGCTCGGCATCATGATCGCCATGTGCTTCACGTCGCTGCCCTTCATCGTGCGCACGGTGCAGCCGGTCCTGGAAGATCTTGACCCGTCGCTGGAAGAGGCGGCCCAATCGCTTGGCGGCTCGGATTGGGCGATTTTCCGCAAGGTCATCCTGCCGCTGCTCACGCCGGCCCTTCTCGCAGGCGTGTCGCTCTCCTTCGCCCGCTGCCTCGGCGAGTTCGGCGCGATCATCTTCATTGCCGGCAACCAACCGATGTCGACGGAAATTACCGCGCTGCTGATCTTCATTCGGCTGGAAGAGTACGATTATCAGGCGGCCGCTGCGATTGCGTCCGTGCTGTTGCTCGCGGCTTTCCTCATGCTCGGCATCACAAATTGGCTGCAGGCGCGCGCGCTGCGCTACACGGCGAGGGGCTGAGCATGGGAATGATGAGAACCGGACGTACCCCGCCGCGGGTCGGCGACGCACCATTTTTCCGCCGCATGCTGATCGGCATCGTCCTCATCCTCGGCGCCGTCCTCATCCTCGCGCCGCTCCTGATCATCGGCGTCGAAGCCTTTGCCAAGGGCTGGCAGGTTTATCGCGACACGATCCTTCATTCCGACACGCGGCATGCGATCATGCTGACGGTGCTCGCGGCCCTAGTCGCCGTACCGGTCAACACCGCCTTCGGCATTGCCGCGGCATGGGCCATCACCAAATTCGACTTCCGCGGTAAAGCCTTCCTGCTGGTCGTCATCGAGATCCCGTTCTCGGTCTCGCCAATCGTTGCGGGCGTCGCCTACCTCTTCGTCTACGGATTGCAGGGCCTGTTCGGTCCTACGCTCGATGCCTACGGCATCAAGATCCTGTTCGCGATCCCCGGCATCATTCTCGCGTCGATGTTCGTCACCGCGCCGTTCGTGGCGCGCGAACTCATCCCGCTGATGCAGTCCCAGGGCAGGGACCTCGAAGAGGCCGCGACCTCGCTCGGGGCATCCGGCTGGCGAACCTTCTTTTCGGTCACGCTGCCGAACATCAAATGGGCGCTGCTCTATGGCGTCGTCCTTTGCAATGCACGCGTGATGGGAGAGTTCGGCGCGGTTTCGGTTGTCTCGGGCAACATCCGCGGTCAAACCAACACGCTGCCGCTCCATATCGAGTTGCTCTACCACGACTACCAAGCCGCAGGCGCCTTTGCGTCGGCGTCCATTCTGGCGCTCATCGCCGTCTTCACCATTATCGCCAAGGTGGCGCTGGAGCGCCGCGGGGCGGGCCGTGTCCGTCCGGCAGTCAATCCTGCGGAGAAAGCAGCATGAAGATCCGCCTTGAACACGTCGTCAAGACTTTCCAAACCTTCCGCGCCGTCAAGGACGTCTCCCTGGAGGTTGAAAGCGGCGAGCTTGTTGCGTTGCTCGGTCCGTCCGGTTCCGGCAAGACGACGATCCTGCGGATGGTCGCCGGCCTCGAATTTGCCGATGGCGGCCACATCTATTTCGGCGATCAGGATGCGACCGACATACCGGTGCGTGACCGAGGTGTCGGCTTCGTGTTCCAGCACTATGCGCTATTTCCGCACATGACCGTGGCTGAGAACATTGCCTTCGGCATGGACGTGTCGAAGGTCAAGCGCGAGAAGGCAGCGATCCAAGTGCGGGTGGCGGAACTCCTGCGGTTGGTACGCCTCGAAGGACTGGGTGACCGGTTTCCGGCGCAGATTTCCGGAGGGCAGCGCCAGCGCGTTGCCCTTGCCCGAGCCCTTGCGGTCGATCCGAAAGTGCTTCTGCTCGATGAACCTTTTGGGGCCCTGGATGCCAACGTCCGGCGCGAACTACGCCGATGGCTGCGCGAGATCCACACAACCCTCGGCATCACAACGCTGTTCGTCACCCACGACCAGGAAGAGGCTCTCGACCTTGCCGATCGTGTCGTGATCCTCAAGGATGGCCACATCGTTCAACAGGGAACGCCGGAGGCGGTTTGCCGCGACCCCAAGTCGGCATTTGTCATGAAGTTCCTGGGCGATGCCAACATGCTTGCCGCGGAGGTACGTGATGGCAAGGCCTATGCCGATGGCGCGGTCATTGATGCTTCGGGTTTGGCAGATGGCAAGGCTGAACTCTATGCCCGTCCGGGTGATCTCGACTGGGCGCCGGAGGGGAGCGGCATCGCAGCCACCATCGGCCGGGTCATGGACAGGCCTGGCGGTCGCCGCGTGATTGCGGCCACCCGGGACGGCGTTCATCTGGAACTCGATCTGGAACCGGAACGCACCGTCAAATCCGGCGACGATGGATTTGTGACGCTCCGCCGTGCGAAGGTCTTTCCCGTCTAGTCGGTTGAAGCCAAGCGTCGTCGCTATGCTATCGACGGCTGCCAGTGAGCACTTTGCAGACAGTCTCCCGGATCGTGGTCGAGGTTCTCCGCCGCGAGCAATTGCTCCCTCTAAGCCCAACACGCGCCTTGTTCTCGGCCAAGGGCCCATCCTACCCGGTTGGGCCTAAGCTTTGTACGGCATCTCCACGACCACGAGCTATGCACGCGGGGCTCACGCGCCCGAACGATCCCTCACTCCGCCGCTGACCGCTGAGGCAGCACCCAGTTCGGGCGCGGGAAATGGCAGGTGTAGCCGTTGGGATAGCGCTCAAGGTAATCCTGGTGCTCCGGCTCGGCCTCCCAGAAGTCTCCCACTGGCTCCACTTCGGTCACGACCTTGCCTGGCCACAGGCCTGATGCTTCCACGTCCGCGATGGTCTCTTCGGCAATACGCTTCTGCTCGTCGTCGACGTAATAGATTGCCGACCGATAGGACATGCCGATGTCATTGCCCTGGCGGTTCTTCGTCGTCGGGTCATGAATCTGGAAGAAAATCTCCAGAATCCGCCTGTAGCTGGTTCTCTCGGGATCGAAGAGGATCTCGATGCCCTCGGCATGGGTGCCGTGGTTGCGGTAGGTCGCGTTGGGTACGTCGCCACCGGTGTAGCCGACACGCGTATCCGTGACGCCCGGAAGCCTGCGGATCAGGTCTTGCATCCCCCAGAAACAGCCACCGGCCAGAACAGCTCTCTTGGTCATCCAGAATTCCTCGATTGGTAAATACGCCTTGGTCTCATCTCCGCTCACGGGGAACGAACCGCCGGCGATGGAACTGTAATATAGGAACTCGTTTGGCTGAGATCAGGAGGCCGTGGGGCGAATTCCGGCTGAAGACCGGGAAATAAGGGCAGACTATGCCTGGGCCTAGAGGCGTGAGGCGCTGGGCCCCACGCGTCCGGGGCTGTCGCGGTGCAATGTTACAATGTTACAATGCTCCCGGCGTGAGCGGCTCCTTGAGCCGTGTCAGCAGCGTTACCACTTCAGCCTGCAGGTCCAGGCAGACTTGCTGATGTTCGGAGACTTGCTTTTCCCGGCGCGGGAGTTCCCGCAACAGGTTGTCGAGCGTCATCGACTCGCGCGCATAGGCCTCGAAAAGGTCGTAGAGCTGCTGGTTCTTTGTCATGCGCAAGAGTTCGCGATGCCGTGGAAGCACCAACGCAAGGCGAGCCCGGCCGAGTTGCACCAAACCCATATCGTCATCTACCCTCTGCTCTGACCTGTGATCTGTGCGATCGAAGGGCCCTCGTGCGGTCCAGCGTCCGAAAGCACCGGTGGAACAGGAAACGCTGCAAAACGATCACGGTTCCCGTTGGGATGTGCAGGCCGTGCGAGGGAGAGAGTTGAGGTTGGTGGAGCCGGCGACGCGCGTCAGGTCTGACCGCTGCGGGCATCCAAGGGCAGGCGGAGCGCGTCACCATCGCTGCGACGCAAGACGAAACTGTCAAAATTGGCGATCGAGGCGCAGGAGTGGTTGGGGAACACGCGCACGCGGCTGCCGAGCGGCAGGGGATGCCCTGAGAAGGGAACGAAACCATGCTCTTCGGACAAGCGTTCGAGCGTCCACATTCTGGTTTCGTCGTCGCCTTCGGCGCTGACGACAGTGCCGAACCCTGCGCCGCCCATGCCATGTGCGCCGCGATCGGAGCTCATCGATTTCGAACCGGCGTCGATGATGAAGTGCGTGTCGTTGGACGCAACCACGCGGGCGACGACGCAAAGCGCGAGGTCGTCGGCGGTACAGATACCAAGCCTAAGGGCGGTGCCGTCCAGGAAGACGTAGTTGCCGGGTCGGATGCAATCGACCTCCCGGGGCAGCGGCGCACCGAGGCAGGTTGGCGTCGCGCCGACGGAAATGCAGTCGACCGCGATTCCGCGTTGGCGGAGCCGGGAGGCGAGGCCCTCGAGGTCTGTCGCCTCGTCGCGGGCGATCTTGGCCAGGGCGTGTGGTTGCGCGGCCGCATAGGCATGGCCGGCGTGCGAAAGCAGGCCGGCAAAACGCAGGCCGTTGGCGGCGGCGACCCTTGCGCACAACTCAAGTGCTGCCGGATCGCTCGGCTTGATGCCGACGCGACCAAGGCCAACGTCGACCTTGAGGAACACGCCGATCTCGACGTCGTGTCGGATGGCAGCTTCCGACAGCGCGTCGACCCCCGTCTCGCTCGCCGCAATCGTGCGCAGCTCTACGCCCCGTGCCTTTACAACGGGCAGCAAGCGATCGAGCGATGCGGCACGGACGATCGGATAGGCAAGTATGATCGAGGGGATCCCGGCTTCGGCGAAGATCAGCGCCTCGCTGGGCTTGGATGCGGTGATGCCGCGTGCGCCGGCGGCCTGTTGCTGGCGTGCGATGTGGAGGCTCTTGTGCGTCTTCACATGCGGAAACATCGTTACCCCAGCGGCATCGGCGCGTTGCTGCATGGCATTGATGTTGCGGGTAAGCCGTCTCTCGTCGACCTCGATATAGGGTGTCGGTTGCTCGGCGGCCGCGGGACGCAGGAAGCCCTCGGTCTTCACCTCGTTTGCGCTGTTGTCGATGTCTGCCGACGCCGTTCCGACCGCGCTCGCAGCCGATTGCGTCACTTCGAAAGTGCTCATGTTGGATACTCTGATCTGGATATGGGGAATTGCGGCTGTCGTCAGCCGGTTGCGACCTGCCGCACGTAATGGGTCGACGAGATCTGCCGCATCGGCAGTTCGCGCGGCACGAAGTCCGGCGCACGCACCGCACTCGGGATTTCGTCGGACATCGGCTGGCGTCCTTCCGGGCGGCGCGTCGGATCGGCGATCGGAACGGTCGACAAGAGCTTGCGGGTATAGGGGTGCTGCGGGTTGCCGAACACCGAGCGGCGATCGCCGATCTCGACGATTTCGCCGAGATACATGACGGCGACGCGGTGGGCGATGCGCTCGACTACGGCCATGTCATGGCTGATGAACAGGAGGGCGATCTTCATCTCGCGCTGCAGGTCCATCAGGAGGTTGATGACCTGCGCCTGGATCGTCACATCGAGCGAGGCGACGGCCTCGTCGGCGACGATGAGGCGCGGATTAAGCGCAAGTGCGCGGGCGATACAGATCCGCTGGCGCTGGCCGCCGGAAAACGCGTGCGGATAGCGCTCAAGGTGTTCCGGCGAAAGCTCTACCTTTGCCAGCAGTTCGGCGGCGCGGGCACGCATGGCCTCGGTCGAGCCGAGCTTGTGAACCCGCATCGGATCCATCAGCGACTGCTCGATCGTCATGCGCGGGTTAAGCGAGGAGAACGGATCCTGGAAGACCATCTGGGCTTCGCGGCGAAATCGCGCAAGGACGGGGCGCGGCGCGCCGATCAGCTCGGTTCCGTCGAACCGGACAGAGCCCGACCGCGGCCGATCGAGCTGCATGATCGAGCGGGCGACCGTCGATTTGCCGCAACCGGATTCGCCGACCAGTGCCAGGGTTTCGCCCGGAAAGATGTCGAAGGAGACATTTTCCACCGCATGCACCCGTCCGGAGACGTGGCCGAACAGCCCCGCCTTGAGGTCGAAGCGCGTCACCAGGTTTCGCACCTCGACGAGAGGGCGCCGGGCGTCCGTCATCTGGGCAGACGCGTTCATTCTGTCGCCTCCGCGAGTTGCTGCTCCGGTTCAAACACCAGCAGCGGGAATTTTTCCGGCGCATCCTTGTCGGCCATGCTGCCGAGGCGGGGCACGGCGGATATCAGGGCGCGCGTATAGGCGTGCTTCGGCTTGGCGAAGATGTCGTAGACCGAGCCCGTTTCGACGATCTCGCCCTTGAGCATGACGCAGACCCGGTCGGCGACTTCGGCAACCACGCCCATGTCGTGGGTGATGAACAGCACCGACATGCCGATCTCGCGTTGCAGGGCACGGACCAGGTCGAGGATCTGCGCCTGAATGGTCACGTCGAGCGCGGTCGTCGGCTCATCGAGGATCATCAGCGATGGGCGGCAGGCAAGGGCAATCGCGATCATGACGCGCTGGCGCATGCCGCCGGAAAGCTGATGCGGATATTGGTCGAGGCGGCGCTCCGCATCGGGCACGCGGACCAGCTTGAGGGTGTTGAGCGCGACCTGGCGCGCTTCCTCCGGCGTCTTGCCCTGGTGATGGATCACCGCCTCGGCAATCTGGTCGCCGACGGTGAAGACCGGGTTCAGGCTCGACATCGGATCCTGGAACACGATCGAGATGTCCGCGCCGCGAAGAGCCTCGACGCGCTTTTCCGACAGCGTCGCAAGATCGGCGACCTTGCCGTCCTTCAAGCGCATCAGCACACGTCCGCCGGTGATGCTTGCGCCGTCATACTCGGTTAGCCGCATGATCGTCATGGCCGTGACCGATTTGCCGGACCCCGATTCTCCGACCAGTGCGACGGTCTCGCCGCGCGCTATGCGAAAGGAGACGCCCCGTACGGCGCGCAGCTCGGCGCGGGTGCGGGCGGCAAAGCAGACCTTGAGGTCTTCCACGGAAAGGATGACATCCTCGGGCAGTTCAGGTGTTGCGGATTTGGACAGGAACATCAGCACATGGACCCGATTGCGAGGGGACGTTGCCCATCAGGTCTCGCAACGAGGTTGCATCCTGTCAATATGGTTGAATGGCATGGTGATCCCGCTGGCCGGGGTCACTAGGGCCTGAGCGTGGCGCTGGCGCTTTCCGCCTGTGTCACAAAAACGAGTGAAATCAATGTGTCACGAATGTGGCAATCGAAACTATGCGTTTCGTGCATTGCATCGCCTGTCTTCGCATAGGTGGCGATCCGCGGCCATTGAGCGCCACGACGCTTCAGGCGGCGTCGATGTCGACATCGAAGCCGCTCTTGTACTGCGGCAGCGCCGCGCACTGTTTCAGATGCTGCCACAACCCATCGCTGTCGGGACTGCCGGGACCGGCGCGCCTGAAGATCCGGATTTCCATTTCGAGCGACATCTGCGGCCCGCCGATCTGGGCAAGGCGGCCCTGCCGCATGGCTTCTGCCACGCAGATCTGCGGTAGCCACGCCACCCCGCGCCCGGCGACGGCCATGTGCTTCAGGCCGTCGGCGAGGCCTGACTGATAGACGGTGCTGAGATTGAGCGGACGGCGCCAGCGCGATTGGATCAGGGTTGCGAGCTTGCCGATGTAGCCGTCGCTCCAGGAATAGGCGAGGTAGGGGATTTCCGTCGTTTCGGATACGTCTATGTCGAACAGCGGGCGGCCATTTTCGTCGGTCCCAGACACGAGGATGAGCCGGTCTTTGCCGATCTGCAGGGATTCGAACGGGCCGCCTTCCAGCACCGGCGGGCCATCGGGATGCACATAGGTGATGGCGAAATCGCACTGACCCGAGCAAAGGTGATCGATGCTTTCAAGGAAGTCGGCGGCATGCATGCTGGTGCGAAGGGGCATGCGCGAGATCAGCGGTGAGCCGATCCACTTCGGGAAGAAGTACATCGCCAGCGTATGCAGCGAGGTAAACGTCAGCATGGCCGAGCTTTCGCCGGCGACATTGCGGCAATCGGTGCGCAGCCGGTAGGCCTCGCGCACGAGGCGCTGACAGCCCGGAAGGAACATCGTGCCGGCCCGCGTCAATTGCACGGGATAGGTGCTGCGGTCGATCAGGTCCGCACCGATCCAGTTCTCGAGCGATTTGATGCGACGGCTAAAGGCGGGTTGCGAAATATTGCGTGCCGTCGCCGCCGTCGAGAAATTCCTTGTCGCGGCAATTTCCAGAAAATCTTCAAGCCATTGCAGTTCCATGCCGGCCCTCATGCGTGTTTTGCATAGTCTATCCTAATTACACATTGGACAGACGTGCAAGGGCTCTTCTAGCCTCCCCCATAACGAGAAGAAAAACTTCCGCCTCCACCAAATGGGAACAACGATGAAACGCACCTTAGCCCTGGCTCTCTGCCTCGGGCTCGGCATCGCGGCTGCGCCCGCTATGGCCGAGACCAAAAACCCCGGCACTTTCGTCTTCATGTGGACCGACGACATCCAGTCGTTCGATCCGGCCTATATCGCCAACACGCCGAGCTCCTACGGCTCGCTCAACATCTACAGCCGTCTTTTGAACTTCAACGGTTCGAAGATTTCAGAGTTCGTGCCGTCACTCTCGACCGAGGTGCCGTCGCTTGAAAACGGCCTCATCAAGCAGGGCACTGACGGCTCTGTCAGCTACACCTTCCCGATCCGCAAGGGTGTGTTCGCCCACAAGGTCGGGATCAAGGGCGCCGACGGCAAAGTCACCTGGGAATACTACGACAAGCTGACCGACGCGCAGAAGGCGACGATCGAGCCCGGTTACGGCCAGATCACGCCAGAGGACGTGCGCTATTCGCTGCTGCGTGCCATCCTTCAGGGGCAGTCGTGGATGTCGAACGCGATCACCGAGGTGATCACCGCCGGCAAATACACCGATATCGCCAAGTGGGTAGAGACCGAAGGCGAGGTCAAATCCATCAACGACGCCAGCCCCGAGGTCTTGCGCAAGGTCTATGACCAGCTCGCGTCGCAGATCGTCGTCGATGGTGACAACGTCACGCTCAAGCTGCCCAAGTCGTTTCCGGCAACACTCGGTGTGATCGCGCTGCCTTTCGGCACCTCCATTCTCGACAAGGAATGGGTCGGGTCGGTCGGCGGCTGGGATGGTTCGGCCGACACCTGGAAAGCTCACTACCGTCCCGAACTCGGCGCCAATCCGCTGTTTGCCGAAGAAAACGGCACCGGGCCGTTCATGCTCGAGGAGTGGGATCGGACCGACCGGCGCATCACCCTGAAGCGCTTCGACAATTACTTCATGGGGCCGGCCAAGCTCGACCGCGTGGTCATGCGCACGGTGCCGGAATGGACGACGCGGCGCCTGCAGCTTCTGTCCGGTGACGCCGATTTCGTCACCGCCCCGGTCGAGTTCATCGACGAACTCAGCAAGACCGAAGGCGTCAAGGTCATCGACGGACTGCAGAAAGTGTTCTCGCGCGGCATCTTTTTCGCCTGGCCGCTCGACGACAACGACAATCCGGCCATCGGCAGCGGCAAGCTGGACGGTGCGGGCATTCCGCCGGACTTCTTCGCCGACATCGACGTGCGCAAGGGCTTCAACTACGCCCAGAACTACGACGCGCTGCTGAACCAGGTCCTGCTCGGCAAGACCGTGCAGTCGCGCGGGCCGACCGTGCGCGGCATCATGGGCTACCGCCCGGACTCGCCCATCTACAGCTACGATCCGGCCAAGGCCGAGGAACACTTCAAGAAGGCGTTCGGCGGAAAACTCTGGGACACCGGCTTCGCCTTCACCGCCTATGTGACCGAGGGCAATCCGCAACTGACGGCGGCACTTTCGGCGCTGCAGCAGGGCCTGTCGCGTATCAATCCGAAGTTCAAGATGCAGATCCAGGCGCTGCCCTGGGCCTCGGTCTCAGACAAGCTCAACAACCGCGAAAAGCCGGCCGCTCCCTTGACGGTAATGGGCTGGGGGCCGGACTATTCCGATCCGGGCGGCCCGCTCGGCGCGGCCAGCTACTATCTATCGCCGACGGGCCTCGTCGGCGGCATGGTCGGCCAGGGCTACCGCGACCTGATGGCAGAGAAGTTCAAGCCACTGCTCGACGAAGCCTGGGCCTCGGTCGACCCCGCCGTGCGCGAGCCGATCTACGCCAAGCTGCAGGAGATGTCGTACGACTACGCCACCACCCAGTTCCTCTGGGAGGACTTCGGCTATGTCGTCACCCGCAGCAACATCGATGGTTATGTCGACAACATGATCCTCTACGGCGCCTGGGACTTCTACCCGGTCACCAAGGCCAACGATTGATTGGCCAGGGCATGCCGGGCGGCTATCCCGCCCGGCATGCCCTTGTTTCATTCTCCCTGAAATCGGAACGTGTGAACCGTGCTGAATTACGCACTCAGACGACTGATGATGCTGCCGATCGTCCTCTTCGCGCTGTCGTTGATGATCTTCGCGCTGCAGATGTCGCTCTCGCCGACGCAGAGACTGGCGGCCTACGCGCCGTCACCCGACTATCTCAAGGGCGGTCAGGAGAGCATCCGCCGGATGATAGAGCAGTATGGGCTGAACGATCCCTTCTATTCCCAGTACGGCCGCTGGATCGGCGGCGTCCTCAGCGGCAATCTCGGTTGGTCCGAGACGGCCCGCCAGCCGGTGTCGACGGCGCTGATGTCGCTGTTTCCGGCGACGCTGGAACTGGTCGTGCTCGCCTTCGTTCCCTGCCTGCTGCTTGCCGTCTTCCTCGGTTCGCGTGCCGGCATCTATCTCAATCGTTGGCCGGACCACGTCATCCGCATCTTCACCATTCTGGGCTGGTCTTTCCCCGTCTACGTCTTCGGCCTGCTGATGCTCTTGATCTTTTATTCGGCACTCGACTGGTTTCCGCCCGGGCGGCTCAGCCAGTGGGCGCAGACCGTGGTCAGCTCCGGCGAGTTCGTCCGCTACACCGGCGCCAACACCGTCGATGCCCTCTTGAACGGCAACCTGGCAATCTTCGGTGATGCGCTTCGCCACCTCGCAGCACCCGTTATCACGCTGACCTATGTCAACGTTGCGAGCATGACGCGCGTGATGCGCACCTCGATGTTGGAAACGCTGCGCCAGGATTACGTTCGCACGGCCCGTGCCAAGGGCCTGCCGCGCCGCGTCGTCGAATTGCATCACGCCAGGCGCAACGCACTTCTGCCGCTTGCAACCATCGCCGGCATGGAGCTCGCCGTGATGATGGGCGGTGTGGTCATCACCGAGACCATCTTCGACTATGCTGGTCTCGGCCAGTTCGCGGCCAAGACCGCCGCCAATCTCGACTTCCCTGCCGTTCTCGGCTTCGGCCTCTATTTCGCGGTCGTTCTGGTGGTCATGAATCTGGTCGTCGACCTCATCTATCCGTTGCTCGATCCGAGGGTGAAGACGCAATGAAGTTTCTTCGTTACCTCGCAAAAAATCCGGTGTCGCTGTTCGGTGTCGTGATCCTCTTCGCCTTCGTGCTGATCGCCGTCTTCGCGCCCGTCCTGGCGCCGCCGCAGAGCTTCCAGCTTTCGCCTTACGACACGCCGCGCGCAGGCTTCCTGGCAACGCCGCAGCCGCCTTCGCCGGAGGCCGTCTTCGGCACTACGCAAGGCCAGTACGACATTTTCTACGGTGTCGTCTGGGGCACGCGCACGGCATTCAAGATCGGGCTGGGGGTCGTCGCGATTTCCGTGCTGATCGGGACCATCGTCGGCGCAGTCGCGGCCTATTATCGCGGCGTCATCGAGGAGGTGCTGATGCGCATCGTCGACGTGTTCATGGCCGTCCCGTTCCTGATCGCGGCCATGGTGCTGACGGCGTTGCTCGGCAAGGGTATCGTGCCGATCACCATCGCGCTCACGACGTTCGGCTGGATGAGCTACGCCCGCATCGTGCGAAGCGAGATCCTGAGGATCCGCGAGATGGATTATATCCATGCGGCAAGGAGCTATGGCGCCAGCGATCTGCGGCTGATCGTGCTGCATATCCTGCCCAATGCGATGTTCCCGGTGCTGGTGCTGGCGACAATGGCGACCGGTTCGATGGTGCTGTCTGCCTCGGCACTCAGCTTTCTCGGTGTCGGCACCGAAGAAGGCTATGCCGACTGGGGCCAGTTCATTGCCTATTCGCGCAACTGGATCGTCGGCCAGCCCGGCAACCCCTTCCAGTTCTGGTACACGCTGGCATTCCCCGGCGCGGCCGTCTTCCTTTTCGTGCTGTCGTGGAACCTGGTGGGTGATGCGCTGCGCGACATGCTCGACCCCCGACATTCCCATTGAGACCCAATCCTTTTACGACCCAAGGAGCATTTTCCATGTCCTCTCTGTCTGCTGCTTCCATCGAGCTGTTGGAGGATCTGATCCGCTACGAGGTCGAGGACAAGGCGATCCCGTCGATCTCCTACGCCCTCGTCGACCGCGACGGCGTACTTGCCGAAGGCCATGTCCAGCGCCACGACCGCCATTTCGCCATGGGCAAGGACACCTGCTTCCGCATCGGTTCGATCACCAAGACGTTCACCTCGCTGGCAATCATGCAGTTGGTTGAAAAGGGGCTGGTCGATATCGATGTCGATGTCTCCACCTATCTGCCCGGCTTCAAGCCGGAAAATCCGTTTGCCGGTGCCGAAGGTGGGCCATACGGTTCGGTGATCAGCCTGCGCAAGCTGATGACCCATACCGCCGGTCTCGTGCGCGAGCCGAAGAGCGGCCACTATCTCGACGCCACCCGGCCGCCGCTCGAAGATACGGTCAATGAGCTTGCAAGCTCTGTTCTGAAGCAGGATCCGAGCCTTGGGATGATGCACTATTCCAACGCCGGCATCGCCGTCGTCGGGCGGGTGATCGAGACGGTGACCGGCCAGAGCTACTCGGACTACGTCGCCGCCAACATCCTGAAGCCGCTCGGCATGGACAATTCCTCCTGCGGCATGGCGCCCGGCATTCGCGAGCGGCTTGCGCCGGCCGACATGTGGACGCTCGATGGCGACACACCGGCCCCGGTCTTCAGTCTCGGCGGTTCGCCGGCCGGCAACATCTTTTCCACCACCGGTGACATGGCGCGTTACGCTCAATGCCTGCTGCGCGGCGGGTTCGATGCGCAAGGCAATTCCATCATCTCGCCGAATTCGCTGCGCGAAATGTGGACGCCGTTCGGCAAGCGTCCGGCCGGCCACGACAGGACGCTCAACGGCTATGGCCTTTGCTTTGGTTCCGGCGACGTCGACGGCTGGACCTCGGTCGGTCATGGCGGTGCGGTCTATGGTTATGCTTCGCAGATGATGCTTCTGCCTTCCGCCGGCGTCGGCGTCTTGATTTTCGCGACGCTCGATTTTGCCAATCAGATCGCGTCGCGGCTCGGCGTCGACGGCGTGCGCATCGTGCTTGCCGAGCGCAAGATGGGTAAGATGCCGGAGCGGGTGCAGCGCCCGCCGGAGATCTCCGAAGGCCAGTTCAAGACCCTGCCGGGCTACTACCGGGACGACGCCACGCAGGAGATCGTCGAGGTCAAGTCCAGGGACGGCAAGATCTATCTGATGGGCGAGGGTGTGCCGCACCGGATCCGTCCGGTTGCCGGCAACGACTTCGTCATCGACGGCCGCATCTACGGGCGCGGCGCGGACTACGCCCACATGAACCTCTCCTTCCCGGATGTCGGAAAACTCGTCTGGAAGGATGCGAGTTGGACACGCATCGAGGCAGTTGTCGACGAGACTGTGCCCGATGAGATCGCGCCGTATCTCGGCGAGTACGGGCCGGACTTCAACATCACCTACCTGACCTACAGCCATGGCGGGCTGAAGTGCCTGATCGAGTATTTCTGCACCCACACCTGCGAACCGGTCGATGAGGGGCGCTTCCGCATGCATGGGCGGCTCTACGAGGACGAGATCCTCGAACTCGATGCTGTCGACGATAACGGCAAGCGCGGCATTCGTGTCGGGCCGATGTTCTTGGAGCGGCGCAACCCATCCCAGGCGGAAGCGGCGTGACCCGGACCATGACCGCTCCGATCAAGATGGAGTCACCCCTGGGCGCCCGCATGTTCATCGGCGGGCGCGAGGTCGACTATTACTGCGGTACTTCGTACTTCTGCCTGCATGGCCACCCCGAAGTGATCGAGGCGGCCTGCAACGCCACTCGGCAGTACGGCATGGGTCCGGGCACGCTTGCCCACATGCAGGTCTATGCCGATCTGCAGGAGCGGTTGCGCGACTGGTTCGGCACGGAGGAGGTCGTCTACATGATCTCCGGCTACACCAGTCCCATGGTATTGCTGCAGGGGCTGCGCGACGACTTCGATGTCATTCTGATGGATTCCGCGACCCACTACAGCACCCGCGATGCCATACCGACGCTTAGCAAGCGGATCCATGAGTTTCGCCATGCCGACCCGGAGGATCTCGCGTTGCAGCTTTCACTGCATGTGAAGTCCGGTGAACGGCCTGCCGTGTTGACGGATGGTGTCTTCCCGTCCTCGGGAAAGCTGGCACCGCTTGCCGACTTCCGGCAGGCGATGGCGCGCTATGACGGCGCATTGCTCTGCATCGATGATTCCCACGGCGTCGGTGTTCTCGGCGAGACCGGGCGTGGCTCGCTGCAACATGCGGGGCTCGAAGGCGGCGGCAACTACCTCGCCGGCACGATGAGCAAGGCCTTCGGTGCGCTTGGCGGCATCGTCCCCGGCAGTACGGATCTTGCCGCGAAGATAGCGGGCAATGCCATGATCATGCGCGGTGCTTCGCCGGCGCCTCCGGGGCTTGCGGCCGCGGCCGCCGCATCGTTGCGGGTTTTGCAAACGACGCCGGAAAAGCGCGCCAACCTCGTCCGCAACGTCAGGCATATGCGCGGCGGGCTGCGGGCACTGGGTTTCGAAGTCGCCGACACGCCGGTGCCGATCGTTACCATCCAGGGTGTCACCGACCTCGAACAATTGCGCGATCGTCTTGCCGAGCGCGACATCATCGTCAGGGTGCAGCAGCCGGGTGGCTATTCCGATACGCCAGACGTGTCGACCATGCGGCTTGCGGTGTTTTCCGAGCACACACCTCACCAGATCGACCGGCTGCTACAGTCGATGGGCGAGCTTCTTTAAACCAGCGAGGCAGCGCCACCACCGATTGGGGAGCAGCGAAAGCTCGGTCGTCTGCCGACCGAGCTTTGACGGCTGTCCGTGAGGGCGATCCGTAACGCATTGAAATAACGGGGATCAGGCGGTTTTTGCATAGAGTTTTGCCCAAATTGAATTGGTCAGTGGTGGCGAGTTGCACCAATGTCGGTGCCAACGACAGGCAACCAGATGGTGGCCGCCAGCCAGCGGTACCTCTCCGAGAGGCCGATCGATCTTGCTCCCAGTGCGGCCGCCGAGACCTGGCGGTTGCCGCAACTGAAGGCGCACTGCTCGGACCCCCGCCACGCTTGCCGGAACGACCGCACAACTCGGCACTTGCCGACTGAACGAAGGAGGAACCGCCCATGAAAGTCTTCATTTCCGCCGATATCGAGGGCACCGCGGGCATCGCACATTGGGACGAGGCCGAGCGCACCCATGCCGACTGGACCGAATTCCGTGCCCTGATGACCGCCGAGGTGGTCGCCGCCTGTGAGGGCGCGCGCGCCGCGGGCGCGACCGAAGTTGTCGTGAAGGACGCCCATGACAGCGGCCGCAACCTCATTCTCGATCGCCTGCCGGATTACGTCCGCATCGTGCGCGGCTGGTCTGGCCATCCGGATGCGATGATGTTCGGCCTCGATGCCGGCTTCGCCGCGGCGATCTATACGGGCTATCACTCCAAAGCCGGTAGCGAGGACAATCCGCTTGCCCATACCTCCACCATGCGTATCTCGCGCCTGCTCCTCAATGGTGAGGTCGCGTCGGAGTTTACCGTCAATGCGCTCTGTGCCTCCGGCTACGGCGTGCCATCGGTCTTCCTTGCCGGCGATGCGGGCATTTGCGCGCAAGCACGGGCCATGGTGCCAGGGCTGAAGTCCGTGGAAACGCTGGAGGGCAAAGGTCGTTCAACGACGTCGATCGCCCCGGCATGGTCGCGCCGGCTCATTCGCGAAGGCGTAGCAGAGGCGCTTTCCGGCGATTTCGCACAGGTCCTGCCGAGAAGGGCAGAGCGTTACGAGGTCGTGATCGAGTTCAATAATCCGACGGATGCCTATCGTGCCGGCTGGTATCCCGGTGCCTATGCGCACGGTCCCCGCGCCGTCGCCTTCAAGCACGCGGATTTTGCGGAAATCCTGCGCGCGCTGGTCTTTCTGAAAGCCTGATCAGGCGCGTTCGCGCTCTAGGAGCAGCTTTGCTGTTTGCCAGAGGTCTTCGACCCTGCGGCTGCGCGTCGCGGTGTGACGGTAGAGACGAATTTCGAGGTCGAGATTCCACCCTGGATCCGCGGAGGCGGGCACCAGGCCCCCGGCCTCGATCACATCGCGCGCAAGGCTCTCCGGCAGCCAGCAGACGCCGGCACCGGTCACCGCCATGTTCATCAGACCGGCGCTGATCGTGTTCTCATGGGTGGTGCGGCGCCGGAAGGGTGGGCGGCGAAGCATCAGGCGTGACAGGGCGACACCGAAAAACGAATTGAACCCGTAGCTCAGATAGGGGATGGCGAGCCGCGGCTGCGCGACGGCGCGTTCGAGAATGTGCAACCCGGGCAGCGTGCCACCGGCGATGGAAACATTTGCGGCGGCGAGCGGGATCAGCCGGTCATGCGCGATCGTCAGCGACGAAAACTGTCCGCGGTCGAGGTGGAAGGGCACCTCCGCATGAGCATACGTCAGAAAGAAATCCGCCTCGTCGCCGATGAGGGCCTCTAGGTTGGCCTCGATGCCGCCGCGATCGGGCATCAGCGAGGTGCTGAAGGCGCCGCCAGTTTTCTCCAGGCGTTTGAGCCAGCGTGGGAAGATTGTTACCGTCAGCGTGTGGAGTGCGGCAAAGCGGATGAGGCCTTCTTCGTGAGACGGGCGCAGCGACTCGCGCGCCGCGTAGAAGGTGCGGATCGCCTCCTGCGCAATCGGGAGGAAATTGCGACCCGCCGGCGTCAGTTCCGCCGGCATGGTGGCGCGGCTGATGAGCGTCGCGCCGAGCCAACCCTCCAATTGTTTGATGCGCCGGCTGAAGGCCGGTTGCGTGACGTTGCGCAACTCGGCAGCGCGCGAAAAGCTCCACGTGTCGGCGAGCGTCACGAAGTCCTCCAGCCACTTGATCTCCATGCCCCGCTCCCCTGTGCGTTAGAGTTGTAGGCGATCATAAGTTGTTGGAATGAAATCGCTATGCCGATATTGCATCGGCTTTTGCTAAAAGCGAATTGGCCAAACCCAATCAAACCTTTCAGGTTGTGCCCAAGGCAAACAGTTCTGATTTCAGTGCAGCGGAGGAGGCTGCGAAATCAGGCTGATAACAAAAGGGAGATTGTTAATGGCCTTCCAGCTTCACGCTGATCTTATTCTGCGCAATGGCCGCATCTGGCGGGGCAGGGAGGAGGGGATCAGCGAGGCTCTTGCCATCTGGCAGGGCAAGGTTCTGGCCACCGGCAGCGACGCTGACATGCTGAGCCTCAAGGGGCCGCACACCGAGGTCATCGACCTCGAAGGCCGTTTCGCCAGTCCGGGCCTCATCGACAACCACCTGCACCTGATCTCGACCGGCATTACCATGGGTTGGGTCGATACGACGCCTGCCGCCGCGCCGACGCTTGCCGCTCTGCTCGAAAAGCTCGCCGAGCGCGCCGCAGCCACGCCGAAGGGCGGCTGGGTGCGCGCGCGGGGCTATGACCAGGTCAAGCTCGATATCGGCCGGCACCCGACCCGCGAGGAGCTCGACCGGGCCGTGCCGGATCATCCTGTGCTGCTGACGCGCGCCTGCGGCCATGTCGCCATCGCGAATTCGCTGGCGCTGAGGCTGGCCGACGTCACAGAGGCAACGCCGGTACCGGATGGCGGCGTGATCGGCACGACCGACGGCCGCCTCAACGGCTTCCTTGCGGAAAACGCGCAGAACCTCATCAAGGGTGCCATGCCCGAGGTGACGACGGAGGAGCTGATCGACGGCATCGAGCGGGCAGGGCGCTATCTTCTCTCGCTCGGCATCACCAGCTGCATGGATGCGGCCGTCGGCCAACTCGCTGGCTTTGCCGAAATCCAGGCCTATGAGATGGCCAAGCTTTCCGGTCGCCTGCCGGTGCGCGTCTGGCTGACGCTGCTCGGCGATCCCGGTGTCTCGATCGTCGAGGATTCCTGGCGCGCGGGTCTCATATCCGGCGCCGGCGACGATATGTTGCGCGTCGGAGCCGTGAAGATCTTTCTCGATGGCTCGGCTGGCGGACGCACCGCCTGGATGTCGAAACCCTATCTGGGCGAGCCCGACAATATCGGCGTGCAGATGCTGCCCGATGCGGAGGTCGAGGCGATCGTCAAATCCTGCCACGACCGTGGCTATCAGATGGCCTGCCACGCCATCGGCGACGGCGCGATCGAACAGCTTGTCACGGCCTATGAAAAGGCGCTTGCCGCCAATCCCGATCCGGACCGGCGTCACCGCATCGAACATTGTGGCTTCTCGTCTCCCGGGCAAGATGCGCGTATGAAGGCGGCCGGCATCCTGCCGGCGCCGCAGATGGCCTTCATCCACGATTTCGGCGACAGCTACGTCTCCGTGCTCGGCGAGGAGCGCGGCAAGGCCTCCTACCAGATCGGCACCTGGATGCGCATGGGCCTCAAGCCGTCGACCGGCTCGGATTCGCCCGTCTGCTCGCCCGATCCCTTCCCCAACCTTCACGCCATGATCACGCGCAAAACCGGCAGGGGCACGGTGATGGCGGAGGCGGAGAAGCTGAGCCGTGAGGAGGCGTTGCAGGCCTTTACGGAATACGGCGCCTATTCGCAGAAGGCAGAGGGCGTGAAGGGCAGGCTGGTGCCGGGCCAATGGGCCGACATCGCAGTCTTCGATAACGACCTCCTGGAGGCGCCTACGGATACCATTCTCTCAGGCACGCGTTGCTTGATGACCCTGCTTGCAGGCCGCGTCGTGCATGTCGCGCGCTGACGGCCTGCCGGACTGAAAGAAACAAAGCCGAAAACGGCACGAGAGGGAAAACAGCATGCTGAAAAGACTGACACTGGCCGCAATGCTCAGCCTGGGGGTTGCTACCGGGGCGCTGGCCGCCGGCGAACGCCATGGTGGAACGCTCGTCTTCACCGCCCCCTATGGATCGAGCTTCGCCACGCTCGACGTTCAGGCGAGCCCGAACACACAGGAAGAATTCATCACGCAAGCCATCCACCGCGCGCTCTATAGCTGGGATTCGAACCAGAACAAGCCGGTGCTGGAACTGGCAAGCTCGGAAGACGTCTCCGCAGACGGCACGGTGCACACCTATCACCTGCGCGACAATGCCGTCTTCCACAACGGCAAGCCGCTGACGGCAGACGACATCATCTATAGCTACAAGCGTATCGCCAACCCGAAGAACGCCTTCCCGGGCGCCAGCTACATTGCCGTCATCAAGGGCGCGGAAGAGTTCATCGCCGGCAAGGCCGAGGAGATTTCGGGCCTCAAGAAGATCGACGACCACACGCTGGAGATCACCTACACAGGCCCGATCAATCCCGGCTTTCCGCTGATGCAGAATACGACGGTGATCTATCCGTCCAATGTCGAGGATGAATCGAGCTTCGCCAAGACCCCCGTCGGCCTCGGTGCCTTCGTCTTCAAGGAGCACGTGCCGGGTTCGCAGGTCGTCGTCGAAAAGTTCGACAAGTATTACGAAGAGGGCAAGCCCTATCTCGACCGCATCAATATCGTGCTGATGGCCGAAGACGCCGCCCGCGACGTCGCGTTCCGCAACAAGGAAATCGACGTCTCCATTCTCGGCCCCACCCAGTACCAGGCCTATCAGGGCGAGGACGCCCTGAAGGACCACCTGCTCGAGGTCGCCGAGGTCTATACGCGCAATATCGGCTTCAACCCCGCCTTCGAACCGTTCAAGGACAAGCGGGTCCGTCAGGCGATCAACCATGCCATCAACGCACCGCTGATCATCGAGCGCCTCGTCAAGAACAAGGCCTATCCTGCCGCCGGCTGGCTGCCGATTTCCTCGCCTGCTTTCGACAAGGACAAGGTGCCCTATGCCTTCGATCCGGAAAAGGCGAAGGCCCTGCTGGCGGAAGCGGGCTATGCCGATGGCTTCGAATTCGAAGTGACGGCGAGCCCGAACGAGAGCTGGGGCGTTCCGATCGTCGAAGCCATCCTGCCGATGCTGAAGAAGGTCGGCATCACGGTGAAGCCGAAGCCGGTTGAAAGCTCTGCGCTCGGCGATGCCGTGACGTCGAACAACTTCCAGGCCTTCATCTGGTCGAACCTTTCCGGTCCCGATCCGCTGAACGCGCTGCGTTGCTACTATTCCAAGACGGCGCAGTCCGCCTGCAACTATGCAAGCTATGCGAGCCCGGACTTCGACAAGCTCTATGAGGCAGCCCAGCAGGAACGCGACCCGGCCAAGCAGAACGACCTGCTACGCCAGGCCAACAACATCGTGCAGGACGACGCGCCGGTCTGGTTCTTCAACTACAACAAGGCTGTCATGGCCTACCAGCCATGGATCCACGGCCTTGTACCGAACGCGACGGAACTGGCGGTCCAGCCCTATGACGAGATCTGGATCGACGAAACGGCGCCGGATGCGCGCAAGTAAGCCCTGAGAGGTTCGGGGCGGCTTCGGCCGCCCCACACATCAGTTGTCCCGCCCGTCCGGGTGGCCAAAATGGAACCGCTCATGCTTCGTTTTACCCTGCGCCGCGTCCTGCAGGTCGTCCCGACGATCGTCGTGGTGGCGCTGCTGATCTTCGTTATCTTCTCCGTCGTTCCCGGTACCTTCGCGGCCAGCCTCTTTGCTGATGGCAAACGCGCCGCCGATCCGCAAATGATCGCTCGCCTCAACGAGGAGTTCGGGCTTAACAAGCCGTTGATGGAGCGCTTCGTGACCTATGTCACGGATCTCGCGCGGTTCGATCTCGGCACCAGTTTCCGCACGCGCCAGCCGGTCGTCGACCTCATCAACGACCGCATGGGCGCCTCGCTTCAGCTTGCCGTCGCCGCCATGGTCTTTGCCATTGTCGTCGGTGTGCCGCTTGGCTTTCTCGCCGCACTCCGGCCCGGTTCCATACTCGATACGGTCACGATGATCGGCGCGGTCTCAGGTCTCTCCATGCCGCAATTCTGGCTCGGCCTGTTGATGATGTATCTCTTCGCCCTGCAGCTGAACTGGTTGCCCAGTTTTGGCTATGGCGACGGCTCGTTGCAAAACCTCATACTGCCTGCCGTGACCCTCGGCGTCACGCCGCTGGCGCTGCTCGCGCGAACCACGCGGGCAGGTGTGCTCGACGTATTGAACGCCGATTTCATCCGCACTGCCCACTCCAAGGGCATGAGCGAGGCCAAGGTGGTGCGCTGGCATGTGGCCCGCAATGCACTGGTGCTGATCGTCACCACGGTCGGCCTGCAGTTCGGCTCGCTGATCGGCCAGGCCGTCGTCATCGAAAAGCTCTTCGCCTGGCCCGGTATCGGCTCGCTGCTCGTCGATAGCGTGGCGATCCGTGACATTCCCGTGGTGCAGGGAACGATCCTCGTCATCGTGCTTTGGTTCCTGATCATCAACACCGCCGTCGATCTGGTCTATGCCGCGATCGATCCGCGCATCAAGCAGGGGTGACGCGCGTGCGCCTAGGCTTCAATTTCTGGCTCGGTGCGACGCTGACAGTTCTGGTCATCTTCGCCGGTATCCTCGCCCACTGGATCGCACCTTTCGATCCGGTGCTCGATGCGGATCTGATGAATTCCGAACTGCCGCCGGACGCCACCTTCTGGTTCGGCACCGATGGGCAGGGACGGGATGTCTATACCCGCATCCTCTACGGTGCCCAGATTTCGCTGACCGTCGGCATCGTGTCGCAGGTGATCAACTCGATCATCGGTGTCACGCTCGGCATGACGGCCGGTTACTGGGGCGGCTGGTGGGACGATCTGGTGAACGGGCTGACCAACGTCATGCTCGCCATCCCTTCGTTGATCTTCGCACTCGCGGTGATGGCCGTGCTCGGCCCCGGCCTGCCGTCGCTGCTCATTGCGCTCGGTCTTACCAACTGGAGCTGGACCTGCCGTATTGCACGGTCCTCGACGCTCTCGCTGAAGTCGCAGGGTTACGTGCAGGCAGCCCAGACGCTTGGTTATGGCGACCTGCGCATCATGTTCACGCAGATCCTGCCCAACATGATGGGGCCGATCCTCGTCATGGCGACGCTCGGCATGGGCTCGGCGGTGCTGTCGGAAGCGGCGCTCTCCTTCCTCGGTCTCGGCATCCAGCCGCCGTTCCCGAGCTGGGGCTCGATGCTGACCGACGCGCGCCAGCTCATCCAGCTCGCGCCCTGGGCAGCGCTTTTCCCCGGCCTTGCCATCTTTCTATCGGTGCTCGGCTTCAACCTTCTCGGCGATGGCCTGCGTGACAGCCTCGATCCGCATATGAGGACGCGCAAGCCATGACCCAGCCGCTTCTCGACATCAGGGATCTGCGCCTCGGCGTTTCGCTCGGCCGCTCCGTTCATCCGCTGCTAAAGGGCGTCTCCTTCCAGATCATGCCCGGAGAAGCCTATGGTCTCGTCGGCGAATCCGGCTCCGGAAAATCGGTCACATCGCTCGCCGTCATGGGGCTTTTGAAAAGGCCGCTCGCCGTTTCGGGCGGGGCGATACTGTTCAAGGGCCAGAACCTGTTGGCGTTGCCGAAGCGTGAGATGCGGCGCCTGCGCGGCAACCGCATCGCCATGATCTTCCAGGAGCCGATGACCGCGCTGAACCCGCTTTCGACGGTCGGCCGGCAGATTGCGGAAATGTTCGTGCTGCATCAGGGAAAAAGCTGGACGGAAGCTGAAAAGCTTGCCGTCGAGGCGCTTGCGAACGTGCGCGTGCCCAATCCCGATCGCCGCGCGAAGAACTACCCGCATCAGATGTCGGGCGGACTGCGCCAGCGCGTGATGATCGCCATGGCGCTTGCCTGCAGCCCGGACCTGCTGATTGCCGATGAACCGACGACCGCGCTCGACGTTACCGTGCAGGCCGAGGTGCTTCGCCTCATCAAGGAACTCTGCGCGGCGCGCGGTACGGCGGTGCTCTTCATCAGCCATGACCTCGGCGTCATCGCCAGTATCTGCCAGCGCGTCGGCGTGATGTATTCGGGCTGCCTCGTCGAGGAGAACGAGACGCGGGCACTGTTCGAAAGTCCGCGGCATGAATATACCCGCGGCCTGCTCGGCGCCCTGCCGCGCCTTGGAAGCCGCAGTGAACAAGGGCGGCAGCGGCTCGTCGATATCGACAGCATCATTTCCGACCGCTCGAAGCTGACAGAGAGCCGCTTCATCGCACCGCGTGAACTGGAAGGGAGCCAGCCATGACCGCTCCGCTGTTGCAGGTGGACGATCTTCACGTCCGTTTCCCCATTTCCGGCGGTGGCCTGCTCGGCACCGGACGGCGCACGCTTCACGCCGTCAACGGCATCAGCTTCGAACTGGCCAAGGGCGAATGCCTGTCGATCGTCGGTGAATCCGGCTGCGGCAAGTCGACGACGGCGCTATCCATCCTCGGCCTCCAGGAACCGACCGAGGGCATGATCCGCTTTCGCGGAAAGCCGCTTGCCGGCCCCGGCGCGCCGGACCGCATGGACAGGGCGAAAGCGGTGCAGATGGTGTTCCAGGATCCCTATGCCTCGCTCAACCCGCGCCAGTCCGTGCGCACCTCGCTTGCCGCGCCGCTGCGTTTGCATGGCATCACCGCCACCTCGGAAATCGAGGGTCGCATCGAGGTGATGCTGAAGAATGTCGGCCTGACGCCCGAGCAGGCGGGGCGCTACCCGCACGAATTCTCCGGCGGCCAGCGCCAGCGCATCGGTATTGCCCGCGCGCTGATCCTCGAGCCTGAGATCGTCGTACTCGACGAGCCGGTCTCCGCCCTCGACGTGTCGATCCGCGCCCAGATCATCAACCTGTTGCTCGACCTTCAGGAAAAGCTCGGCCTCTCCTATCTGATGATCAGCCACGATCTGAGCGTGGTGGAGCACATGAGTGACCGGGTGCTGGTCATGTATTTCGGCGAGATCGTGGAAGAGGGCGGCTGGCGCGAGATTTTCGAAGCGCCCACCCATCCCTATACGCGACGGTTGATCGCGGCCATTCCCGATCCGGATGCGGCGCTGAACCCGGCAGCCAAGCAGGGGAGCGACGCCACCGTGCCGCAACTTTTCGGCCGCAGCTTCGTTTCCGATGGCAGCACCGCGCCGGATGTCTTTACCGCCCCTGTTCGATCCGAGCTGATCGAGATCGGCGGGAACCATAGGGTTCGGATGGCTTTGGCCTAGCCCGTGGAGCGCTTTCAGCAAAATCTCGTTCAAAATAGACGTGGTGTCGGTCTGAAAATGGCTACCCATGCGATCCGAACGGGATAGATGTACGTAGAATTTCTAGAACCCGGGACAAACCAATGGGCCGCATGCCGAAGATCGCCGTGATCATGGATGAAAACACCAGTTCAGGTGGCGGGCGTTACGATACCTCGCGGAACTACTTTTCCGCCCTCCGTCGCGCCGGCGCCTTTGCTTTCGGTATCCCGTACATCCCCGACATGGTGGGCCAAGTCGTCGAGGAATTTGACGGGTTCCTGAGCGTCGGCGGCCGTATCAACTTTCCGAAGGATTGGTACGTCGAAGGAGACCAATCCCAGTATCCGCCATCTGATCGCCTTGCCGTCGATAGGGCGCTGATGGAAGGGTTCCTTGCACGCGACAAACCTGTGCTGGGAATCTGCAATGGCATGCAAATGCTCGGGTGCCTGAACGGCTGCCGGATGGTCTCGGATGTCCGTTCGTCTTGGCCGGGGGCCCTCAATCACGACCAGGGCGGTGTGTCACACGACGTGCATGTCGTTGCCGGCACCAGGATGGCTGATATCTTCGGCGCGCAGACATTCGCCGTGAACACGTTTCATCGGGAGGCGATTGTGGAGGTTTCCGGCGCAGTGACCGTGACGGCCCGGGCATCAGATGGAGTCGTCGAGGCAATCGAGATCGGCACGCAGCCTTTTGCCATGGGGCTGCAATGGCACCCGGAATTGCTGGACGCCGATAGCCATCCGGGCGCTCGGGTATTTGACGCATTTGTCGAAGCGGCAAGCCGCCGACCTCGCTGATCGCAAATAGACATTCCGCCGCGACGGCTGCCTCCGTTGGGGCATTCAGTTGTTGTGGCCGCTGTAGCGTAGCAGTGCCGGAACGCGCAGAGCCAGGAGCGTGAGCGATATGGCCAACAGCGTCCCGCTGATCAGCGCCACATTGGCGATACCGATGATTTCTGCCGCCGAGCCGAGCAGCAGGCTCGAAACCGGCATGACGCCGATGGTCAATTCCTGAATGCCCATCACGCGTCCCTGCACGTGCGGTTCGGTCATCATCAGCATGAGCGTGGTTTGCAGGATACCGAACGGTGCCGCAGACAGTCCGATGAGCCCCATGAGAACAAACGAGAGTGGCAACGACGACGACAGAGCGAAGGTCGCCCAAAGAGCGCCCCAGATCGCCGTGCCGATCAGGAAAAGGCCGCCCTTGTAGCGGAAGTCTCCGAGACTGGCGATGACGAGCGCGCCAGCCAGGCTGCCGGTACCCGCGCATGCCAGTAACAGGCCAAGCCCCTGTGGTGTGAGGTCCAGATGTTCCTTGGCGATAACCGGCATGAAGCCCTGGTAGATCGGCCACAACAGGATATTGGCCAGGAATGTGACGCCGAGCACGGACCGGAGGAGGGCGTTCCCGGAGATGGTGCGAAAGCCTGCCGTCACAAGGCTAGCGATGCCTTCCTCTCGACCTGGTTGGCGGCTGCTCTTCAGGTTCCTCATCGGCCAGAGCGCTACGAACGAAACGAGATACCAGCCGGCGGAGATGGCGAGCGCTGATGCAGCTCCGAATGCTACGATCATTGTTCCGCCGAGCGCCGGTCCGATCATCTGCGTCAGGCTCAGAACAAGCGAGTTCAAGGCATTCGCGTTGCTGAGCTTTTCGCGATCGACGAGATCGGCGACCAGCGCAAAACGTGCCGGCTGGGATGGGGATTGCGCCAGGCCAAGGCAGAAGCCGCCAAAGACGAGGCCCCAGAAGGTTACTTTGTCGAGCGCTACGAGAAGCGCAATCAGGCTGAGGACGGCAAAAGCCCAGCCGGACGCAGCCAAAAGCAGCCTGGGTCGGTCGAAGCGGTCCGAAATCACGCCGGCGAGAGGACCAAGCATCATCGGTCCAAGCCTTGCCGCGGTGAAGAGCGCGACGGAAAACTCCGAGCGGGTGATCTCAAACACCAGCCAGCCGAGCACGAGCGTCTGGGTCCAGAGGCCGCCGAAGAAGAAAAGGTTGGATATCCAGAGCCTTCGATACCCCGGATAAAGGAGAAGAGACGACGCGATCCTGGCCAGGAAGCCGGCGCGGGGGGCGCATTTCGAGGGGCGCTCGCTTGGGATCGTGTCGGAACCGGCTGCGCTGTCCAGTTCTTGCGTCATCACATTGCACCTTTCCAGGCAGCCATGCGCCCTCGGGTCAGACCGCTTCTTCGAGAGGCAGCGGCTCGTTGCGGCGTTTGGGGTGCCAATGCGATGTTCGCCGCCGCCGCATTGCGCAATTCGCGATCGGAGAGCGCGACATGGGCTCGGCTATAGGGAAGTTCTCGCTGGTTCGGAAATTAAGAAAACCGATGGAAACCATTGCGTTAGC
This sequence comes from Ensifer adhaerens, assembly GCF_028993555.1. Taxonomy (NCBI): domain Bacteria; kingdom Pseudomonadati; phylum Pseudomonadota; class Alphaproteobacteria; order Hyphomicrobiales; family Rhizobiaceae; genus Ensifer; species Ensifer adhaerens. Next base: position 574,996 of record NZ_CP118611.1, read on the forward strand.
GAATGAAGCAGGGTTGCGGGATGAAAACGCCGATCTCCCGCTCCAAACGCTGCGGTCGGGTGCAGACCTGGCGACTTCCAGGGCTTCGCGGGTCGGTTCAAGGGGAGGCCGGTGATCGTAACCCGGTGAACGCTGCACTTTTCCTTTTGCATGCAGATTGTATACACGATAACAAATGCAACGCATTCAATCTTGATGCGACGCTTGACCTGGACCGTCTGGTGATCGCACGGTGTGGCGATCCGTTTGCGAGCCGTCATTCTCGTCGCCATCGGCTTCAGCTTTGGGGGACGAATGAGCCGCTATCCCATGTTCAATCCCCAGCTGTTGCTGAGCTTCGTGGCCATTTGCGAAAGCAACAGCTTCACCCGCGCAGCCGAGCGGGTGAACCTTTCCCAATCGACGGTCAGTCAGCAAATTCGCCGACTGGAGGAGATGCTCGGGAAAGCGCTTTTCGAACGATCGTCGCATCAGGTGCAACTGACAGAGGAAGGCGTCAAGTTGCTGAGCTATGCGCGTCGCATCATCGCGTTGAACGAAGAGGCACATGACGCCTTGGCGGGCCCATGGCGTGACGGCGTGCTTCGCTTGGGAATGCCCGAGGATTTCATGGTGCCGACGGCCGATCTTCTGGCGTCTTTCAACAGCCAGCATCCGCACCTGCGGCTGGACGTGACAAGTGGGCTCAGCGCCGATCTGCAACTCGCCTATCGGGACGGGGAACTCGACCTCATTCTCGTCAAGCAGCGCCGCAAGCAACAGCCGCGCGCGGCCAGGCCGGAACCGTTGCTGTGGCTGGATAGTCTCGTGCGCCCGGCGATCGAAAAGGTTCCGGTGCCTTTGGCTGTATTCCCGCTGAATGGTCTCTACCGCGAGGAATTGTGCCAGGCGTTCGACACTCTCGGCATTCGCTGGCGCATCAGCTACAGCAGCGCCAGTCTTGCAGCACTCGCTGCCGCCTCGGCTGCCGGGCTCGGTGTCAGTCTGCTGCCTGCGAGCTGCCGCCTGCCGTCCCACCGCGTGCTGGGCGAGGCCGAGCGTCTGCCATCCGTCGATGACTTTGAACTGGCGCTGTTTTACCGCGACGATGCCAGCCCTGCAGCACTGGCGCTTGCGGAACGCCTCGTCGAGTATTGCGACCTGCGGCGGTAGCGATAAAGGGGATGCGTCCACCTCTTTGTCATTTGCGGTTGCCACGTAATCGCGCGCTTGCATTGGTAAATCGAATAGCCAGCATTGGTAAATGTCGCTGCCATGCGGCGGCGCCGTTCGGTAGATTGGCGGCCCTAACCCAGATGATGATGAGGCCACGCAACGATGTTGGAACAGATGCTACCGCAAAGCCGCAGGACCTTTCTCAGCCGGACCGGGACGCTGACGACCGCATGCGCTGTCGCCGGCTTGTCCGGCGGAGCGGTTCGCCAGGCATCAGCCAGCGCGGGTCAGAACACCGGCGAGACGCGCACCAAGACGCTTGCGGATCGCCACTACATCCTGACCGGCGTGCGGTTGGAGGAGGGCTTCGAGTATGACGGCGATATCGTCGTCGCCACGCGGACTGCGCTCTACGCATTGGAAATCAAGGACGGCGCGATTGTCGCCTTGCATCCGCAGAATGCGGGCCTGCCCGAAGGTGTGCCGCACTATCAGGTGCATGGGCAACTGTTGCTGCCGACAATGCGCGATATGCACATCCACCTCGACAAGACGTTTTATGGTGGCCCCTGGCAGGCGCCGCGCCCGCGTCAGGGCAAAACCATCATGGATATGATAGCGCTTGAGGAGAAGCTGCTTCCGCAATTGCTGCCGACCTCGCGCGAGCGTGCGGAGGGCCTGATCGCCCTCCTGCAGTCCAAGGGAAGCACCGTCGCGCGCAGCCATTGCAACATCGATCCGGTCAGTGGTCTCAAAAGCCTTGAGCACCTGCAGCAGGCGTTGGAAAACCATCGCGACGATTTCGTGTGTGAAATCGTCGCCTTCCCCCAGCACGGCCTGCTTCACTCAAAGGTCGATGGCCTGATGCGTGAAGCCATGCAGATGGGCGTCCAGTATGTTGGTGGCCTGGATCCGACGAATGTCGATGGTGCCATGGAAAAGTCACTCGACGCCATGTTCCAGATCGCCATGGATACCGGCAAGGGGGTAGACATCCATCTGCACGAAACCAGCCCCGCCGGCGTCGCTGCGGTCAATTACATGATCGATACCGTCGAGCAAAACCCCACGCTTCGCGGCAAGGTCACGATCAGCCACGCCTTCGCGCTGACCACGCTTACTCCGGAGGCCTTGGAAGAGACGGCCTCACGCCTGGCGGAACAGAAGATCTCGATTGCCTCGACGGTGCCGATCGGTGGGCTGATGATGCCCTTGCCGCAACTGGCGCAGAAGGGGGTTTTCGTCATGACCGGAACCGACAGCGTCATCGACCACTGGTCGCCATTCGGCAGCGGGGACATGCTGGAAAAGGCGTATCTCTACGCGCAGCTTTATCGCGGGTCGGACGAATTCCGCCTCTCCCGGTCCATGTCTATCGCCACTGGCGGCATCCTGCCCCTCGACGACAAAGGCAATCGCGCCTGGCCCAAGGTCGGCGATGAGGCTTCGTTCACGCTCGTCGGAGCGAGCTGCTCGGCAGAGGCGGTAGCTCGGACACCCGCCAGGAGTGCTACGTTCCACAAGGGGCGTCTCGTGTCGGGTGGTGTTGGCGAAGCCTGATAGGCTCTGCGTTTGGATGCCACGACGACGTTCGTCATCACGAGCCGGGCTGCGGCCGTGTCTTGCCGAGCGTCGATTTGCTGCAAGGCCGTTGGCGCGGGCGGCGAAGGCGTGTTTCGCGTGCCGACTGTCGCGTAAAGCTCCCGGACACCCGGGAGCGTTGCGTCTAGGCGAGACCCTCGGCCACGGCGTAGGCGGACAGTACTTCCTTGATGTTTCTGTCCCCGTCGGTCGGAAGCAGGGCACGGGTCGTCACCGAATCGAGGTGATGCGCCATCAGGGCGGCCGCCTCGTCGGTCTTGCCGGCGATCAATTTGTCGAGCAGTTCCTGGTGTTCCGATACAGCGCATTCCGAAGAATGCGGTCGGCCGTAGAGCGCAAGGATCAGGGAACTGCGGGCGACCAGTTCGTTCACGTAGCGAATAAGGCTGGCGTTGTTGGTCATCTGCGCCAGCAGCGTATGAAATTCGCCCGCCAGACGGATCGACGGAGCGCGTTCCTTCTTCGCCGCATCCTCGGCGGCGATATGGGACGAGAGAATGCCGATCTGCTCGTTGGTCAGTTTTCCGGAAAGCGTCTCAACCACCAGTCGTTCGAGCGCCATTCGGGTCAGGAACAGATTGCGCCCTTCCTCAAGGGTTGGCCGCGCAACCACGGCGCCCCTGTTCGGCCGCAACTCCACCAGCCCTTCCTCGCTGAGGCGAACCAGCGCCTCGCGAACCAGGGTCCGGCTGACGCCCAGTCTTTCGCCGATCGAATCTTCCGGCAGCTTCGATCCTGGAGACAGCGCCTGATCAAGGATTGCGCGTTTCAGGACGCGGTGAACGGCCTGAGCGCGGCCGCCGCCGCCTTCGCCTTCTTTCTTTGCCATACTGGTCACTCCAAGCCGTAGCAATTGTCTCCTCGAATTGCATACAAAATGGCAGGATGTCTAGTGATTTGGCAGCGCCGTGCGGGAACAGCGGTGGCGCAGGACGAAGACGCCTGCGCCACGTGATGCGTCTCGTGTTCTGGCCAACTCTCACGAGGCTGCCCAAGGAGTGAGGAAATACGTCCCTCAGATCGGCGACTGCATCGCCTGCGCGTAGCGTGACGGGTTGAAACGCATATAGAGGAAGAAGACGCCGACGACGCAGGCGAGATGCAACGTCCACCCAGGGGCGAAGCTGCCGCTGATGTCGTGAAGAAATGCAGTGGCAAAGGGGCCGAGAGACGCGATCAGGAAGCCGCCGCCCTGCATCAATGCCACAAGCACGCCGGCCTCGTGCGGGCGCGGCAAGTGATCGAGAGCGGTGACGATCGCCAGCGAGAAGCTGCTGCCGAGGCCAGCGCCGCACAGGCCAACCCAGATCGCCGGCGCGGCCTGGGGCAGGAACGCGAGGCCGGCAAAGCCGATCGCCTGCATTGCCAGCGTCAAGCGCAGGAAGGCGCGGCGATCGATGCTGCGGCGGGCTAGCACCGGAAGGCCGAGGGCGGCCGCCGCCTGACAGATCGCCATCAGCGCTACGAGATTGCCGCTATCTCCACTGCTCCAGCCGAGAGACTGGTAGTAGGAGGCAAGCCAAGCAACTGCGGACGAGTAGCCGGCATTGACCAGGCCGAAGGCGAGGATGAGCGTCCAGGTGCGGGGCCGGCGGAGCAGCCGGCCGGTCAGCGCCTTATCCGGGCGATCGCTGCGCGCATCCGAGAGGATCAACCACGCGGCACTGAGAGCAACAAGCGCCGGTGCCGCAAGCCAGGCAAGAGCCGGTCGCCAGCCGTAGCCGGCGCTGACGAGGAATGGTGTCAGCCGCGCGCCCAGCGCCCCGCCGCCCATCAGGACGGCGGAATAGAGGCCGGTGACCACGGGGATGCTGCGCGGAAACTCCGCCTTGATGATCCCGGGGAAAGCCGCCTGGATAAAGGCGACGCCGGCGCCGCAAAGGGCTGCCGTCATCACCAACGCTATGCCGCCCGGTGCGACGAGACGAAGCAGGGAGCCGGTTGTCAGCACAAGCAAGGCAATGAGAATGCCGCGCCGCGTGCCGATCAAGGCTTGCAGCGATGGGGATACGAAGGCGCCCACGCCCATCAGCATCATCGGCAGCAGTGTCAGCAGGGCCAGGCTGCCATATCCCATTCCGGTATCGGCGACGATCTCGGAAAGCACGGGCCCGGGAGCGGTGAGAAATGGCCGCAGATTGACGGCAACCAGCACGACGAGAATGAGCAGCATCCATTGGCGGCCCGTCGTGGGCTGGGATGATTGGGGCATGATCGCGGATTTCCTTTAGGTCGTCTTCTTGTTTGTGGCCCGAAGGGGCACTTGCGCGGTGGCGCGTCAGTCGTACGCGATGGGCAGCCCGCCAAGGTCACCAGCGCAAGCCGGGACAGTGGCGGGTCAAAAAGGATGTCGGCGACAGGTCCCCAATCCCGTTGGGCTTCCGGTGGCGAGGAATGTCGGCAGGGGCCTTGCCATACACGCTTACGCCGAAGCCAGTTCCCGCCCCATGATGCGCTCCACCGAGGGCGCCAGGCGGAGGAGTTCGCGTGTGTACTCGTGTTTTGGCGCGGTGAAGAGGGCTTCGGTATCGGCGAGCTCGACGATCTCCCCCGCCTTCATCACGGCAACGCGGTCACACATCTGGCGGATCACCGCGAGGTCGTGGCTGATGAACAGCATGGAAAGACCGGCGAGGTCGCGCAGATCTTTCAGCAGGTTGAGAAGCTGCGCCTGTACCGAGACGTCGAGCGCCGAGGTCGGCTCGTCGCAAATGAGCAGCGACGGGCGCGGCCCGAGCGCGCGGGCAATGGCGATGCGCTGGCGCTGGCCACCGGAAAAGGCGTGCGCGAAACGCGCCCCTGCGTCGGCGGGAAGGCCGACCGCTTCGAGCAACGTCTTTGCGTCCTGCCTGGCTTCATCCGCATTTGAGGCCAGCTTGTAGAACAGGATCGGTTCCGCGATGGCGGCGTTGATCCGCAGGCGCGGGTTGAGCGCCGAATAGGGATCCTGGAACACCATCTGCAGGGACTGGCGGATCGATTTTTCACGTCGACCGCCGAGCGCCGTGCCCTGAAAATCGATGGAGCCTGCGTTCTGGGTGACAAGACCGGCGATGGTGTTGGCAACGGTGGTCTTGCCGCAGCCGGATTCGCCGACGAGGCCGAAAATCTCGCCGCGGCGAACATCGAACGAAACGCCTTTTACGGCCTTGAAGACCGACGCCTTGCGGCCGGGGAACAAACTGCGCCCCCCGTACTCCACGGCAAGATCGCGCACGGAGAGCACCAGCTCGTCGCGGCTGCCGGTCTCGCTCCTTGCACTCTTGCGGCGCACCGTGGCGCGCGCCTCAAGCGTCACCTGCGTTTCTTCGCTCGGCACCGGCAGACGCTCGAGCCGCGTGTCGATGGGCGGAACGGCCGCGATCAGTGTGCGGGCATAGGGCGCCTTCGGTGCCATCAGCACCTCGCGCGTCGGACCGCTTTCCACGACCGCACCGTTCTGCATGATGGTAACCCGGTCGGCAATTTCGGCGACGACGCCCATGTTATGGGTGACGAGCAGCACGCCGACGCCCCGCTGGTCGGCAAGATCCCGGATGAGCTTGAGGATCTGTGCCTGTACCGAGACGTCGAGTGCTGTCGTCGGTTCGTCGGCCACGATCAGCTGCGGATTGCAGGCGAGTGCTGTGGCAATGACCACGCGCTGGCGCTGACCGCCGGAAAGCTGGTGCGGATAGCTGCCGAGGCGGCGCTCCGGCTCCGGAATGCCGACAGCCTTCATCAATTCCAGCGCGCGGGCCTTCGCCTCCCGGGACGAGAGCTTCAGATGGGTGAGCATGCCTTCGCACAACTGGCTTTCCACCGTGAAGAGCGGGTTCAGGCTCGTCATCGGATCCTGGAAGATCGCGCCGACATCGCGCCCGGGCACAATGCCTTCGGTGCGGCCGGTGCGCAGGTTGATCTCCTTGCCGGCGATGACGATCGAACCGGCGGCGATCTTGCCGGGGGCCTGCAACAGGCCCATCAGCGCGTTGCCGACCGTGGTCTTGCCGGCGCCGGATTCGCCGACGAGGGCGTGGATTTCGCCGGGCCGGATCAAGAGATCGATGTCCTTGACGGCGACAAGCGTGTCGCCGTTGGCCAGCGGATATTCGACGCGAAGATTGCGGATGTCGAGGACGGGGCGCGTTTTGTCGGTCATCTCATCGAGCCATCAGTTTCGGGTTGAAATGGTCGCGCAGGTAGTCGCCGATCACGTTGACGGCGAGCACGAGAACGACGAGCACCGTCGCGGGCATGACTGCGATCCACCAGAGTCCGGAGAACAGGAACTGGTTGCCGATGCGGATCAGCGTGCCGAGCGAAGGATAGGTCGGCGGCATGCCTGCGCCGAGGAAGGAGAGCGTCGCCTCCGTCAGGATCGCGCCAGCGAGGTTGATCGTGGCGATGACCATCACCGAACTCATGATGTTCGGCAGGATGTGGCGGCCCATGATCCGGGCGGATGGCAGGCCGATGACCTTGGCGGCACGCACATAGTCTCGCGCGATCTCCACCATGGTCGAGGCACGCACGGTTCGCGCGTATTGCACCCATTCGTTGATGGCGATGGAGAAGATCAGCACCAGCGGCGCCCAGGCGAGCATCGTCTCGGCGCTCAACTGCGCGCGGGCAATGCCGCTGATGAGCAGTGCCACGAGAATGGTGGGGAAGCTGACAAAGATATCGGCGATGCGCATCACGACGCCATCGACCACGCCGCCGAAGAAGCCGGCAACGAGGCCGAGCACGACACCGAGCACGGCCGCAAAGACCACTGCGCCGAGGCCGATGACGACGGAGATCCTCAGCCCGAACAGGATAACCGAGACGAGATCACGTCCCTGGTTATCGGTGCCGAGCAGGAAGCGGGAATCCCCACCCTCCATGAAGACAGGGGGAATTTCCATGTCCATCAGCGAATAGGATGCGACGTCGCGCGGGTCCATCGGCGCGATCAGCGGGGCAAAGATCACGAGGATCAGCATGACGACGAGCACCAGGCTGGCGATCATCACGGAAACCGGCGGAAGCCGACGCATCAGGGATTGCGTAGCCATTATCGTGTCCTCAGGCGCGGATCGATGAAGGTGTAGAGAATGTCGACGATCATGTTGATCATGACGAACAGGAAGCCGACAAAGAGAAGGTATGCGGCCAGCACCGGCACGTCGGGATAGCCGACAGCATTGGTGAACAGCAGGCCCATGCCGGGCCATTGGAACACCGTCTCGGTGACGATCGCAAAGGCGATGAGTTGCCCGATCTGCAAGCCCGTGACGGTGACGACCGGCATCAGTGCGTTGCGCAGCGCGAGCCGTCCATAGATGTAGGTCCGCGGCAGGCCGCGTGCGAAGGCGAAGCGAATGTAGTCCGACGACAAGACATCGATCATCTCCGAGCGCACCAGCCGCATGATCAGCGTGAGCTGGAACAATGCCAGCGTGATCGAGGGCAGGATCAGTGACTTCAGGCCCGAAAGCGTGAGAAAGCCGGTCTGCCAGAAACCGATGTCGACGAGGTCTCCGCGTCCGGACGATGGCAACCATCGCAGGTTTACCGCGAAAACCAGGATCAGCAGCAGGCCTGTGACGAAGGTGGGCATGGAAATGCCGACAAGGGTCGCTGACTGGGTCAGTCGCGAGAAAAAGGCGTGCGGCTTCAGCGCGCAGAGCACCCCGAGTGGTATGCCGAGCGACAGGGCCAGCACGGTGGCAACGATCACCAGTTCCAGCGTGGCGGGAAGGCGACTGAGCAACAGGGTCGTCACAGGCTGCTGGTAGCGATAGCTTGTGCCGAGGTCGCCGGTCAGCACCTGACCCACGAATTTGACGAACTGAGCCAGGACCGGCTTGTCGAGGCCGAGCGCAACGCGCACTGCGTCCTTTTCTGCTTGGGTCGCACCCTCACGCACCATTGAGGCGACCGGATCGCCGACGAAGCGGAACATGACGAAGGCAATGGCCGTCACCGCGACCATCACGAGGATGGCCTGAAGCAGCCTGACTGAAAGAAGTCTGATCATCGGATAGTCCTTACCGGGAGCGATGTTGCCCAAAGGGCGGCCACCGGGTTTATGCGCTCCCGCATCCTCCGTTCCGTTGCCGGTCCTGGAGGGGTTGACCCGGTTTGCGGTCCAGTCCCGGCTCGCTTTCGCTTGCCAGGACTGGCCTTGGGAGAGTCCCGACTACTTCTTGATCTGAGCGAACCACGGACGGACATACTCGTCCGGGAACTGCGGCATGTCGACCTTGCTGCTCATCGCCCATGCGACCGGCTGCTGATGCAGTGGCAGGTAGAGGACCTGGTCATGGGTGATGCGGAACGCCTGCTTCAGATCCTCGACGCGCTTGGTTTCGTCGAGTTCCGTCGAAGCAGCATAGGCCAGCTTGTCGATCTCGGGATTGGTGAGCCCATCGGCGTTGCTGCCGCCGAAGGTGCCGTCATTGGTGGCGAGCAGCGCCTGCAGCGGGCTGAAACCGTCCATCGGCGGCAACGAGGCCCAACCGAGAAGATAGACGTCGAACTCGCCCTTGTCGGTGCGCGGGAAGTAGGTCGTCTTGCTCTCGACGCTTACATTGGCCTGGACGCCGATCTGTGCCCACATGGACGCAACGGCAAGGCAGATCTGTTCGTCAGCGATATAGCGGTCGTTGGGGCAGGCAAGGCCGGTCTTGAAGCCATCCGGATAGCCGGCTTCGGCCAAAAGCGCCTTGGCCTTGGCAACGTCGTAAGGCAGCGGCACGTCGATGTCCTCGTCGTAGCCGGTCACTGCCGGTGCGACGAGCATGCCGGCCGTGCGGGACTTGCCGCGCATCAGGCGCTTCTGGATCGTGTTGGTGTCGATCGCGTGCCAAAGTGCCTGGCGCACACGCACGTCGCGCAGCGGATTGGGCTGGCCCGGCGTTGCATGCAGTTCCGGCCTGTAGCTGAAGACGAAGAAGATGGTGCGTAGCGACGGGTTTTCGACGACTTTCAGACCGTCGGTTGCGGCAATGCGATCGACGTCCTGCAGCGGAACCGGTGCAATCATGTCGACTTCGCCCGACAGCAGTGCCGCAACGCGGGTGGCGTCGGAGGCGATCGGGCGGAATTCCACCTCGTCCAGATTATGCTGCGGTTTGTCCCACCACTCCTTGTTCACCTCGAAAACCGAGCGCGCGTCGGGCTCGTAGGCCTTCAGCTTAAAGGCGCCGGTACCGTTGGCATGGTTGCTGGCATAGGTGACGACGCCGGTCGAGGCATTGCCCGGCTTCAGTGCGTCGTGCTCCTCCATCCAGGGCTTGCTCATGATGTAGATGGCGGCAAGATCGTTGAGGAGCAGCGGATAAGGCGCACGCAGGATGAGATCGACGGTATACTCGTCCACCTTCTCGACGCCGACAACGGTGGAAAGGTTTTCGCGGTTGCGCGCGCCGGGATCGATCTGGCGCTTAATCGTCGCCACGACGTCGTCGGCATTGAAGGGCTGGCCCTCATGGAACTTCACGCCCTGGCGCAGCTTGAAGCGCCAGCGCGTGGGCTCGACGACTTCCCAGGACGTGGCAAGCGCCGGCTCCAGCTTCAGATCCTTGTTGCGGCGCACCAAAGGATCGAAAACCATGTGATGAACGCTCTGGGTGAAGCTGTCGACCTGGGCGTTCGGATCGTAGGAAATGACATCGCCGGATGAGGCCCACCGCAGCGTTTCGGCGAATGCCGGTTGAGACAGCGGCGCCAGAAAGGCGAGTCCTGCCAAAAGGGTCTTTATAGAGGTCTTCACTGGTTTCTCCCGTTTAACGTATACACATTGTCTTTTCTATTGGATACGAATGTTCCCAAAAATAGTGTACATCTGATGCAAACAATATCAAGATGGCGAAAGTCGATTTGGCGGCGCTTTGTCAAAAAAGAACGCCAAACCCGGCAGCCGGAGAGGGAGACGCCCATGACGAACGCACTGCTGATTGAAAATGCCACGATCATCACGATGGATTCAGGACGGCGCGTTCTGGGGCGCGGCCATATCCTGGTCGAGGACGGGCGCATCGCCGCGATCGGCGAGGGAAGTCACGCTGGAGAAACGCACGCCGAGCGCATCGATGCCGCTGGCATGGTCGCGATGCCCGGCTTGATCGACACGCATGCCCATGCCGGCCATATGCTGACCAAGGGGTTGGGCAGCGAGGCCGAGGATTGGATGTCCGTGACCGGCCGTATCTACGCAACCGCGACAGATCCCGAATTCTGGGCGGCGGAAGCGGCGCTGTCGGCGGCCGAAAGGATCAAATGCGGCACGACGACTGCCGCGCTGCTGTTTGGCGGCGGCCCGGATATCATGCGCAGCGAGGCCCCGGATGCGGCCGAAGCACACCTTTCCTCGGTTGCCGCCATGGGCGTGCGCGAAGTTTTGGCCGTTGGCCCGAACCGTCCCGGGCAAATGCATGTGTATCGGCAGTATACGCCGACATCCCACAGCGACATCGTCGTCGACCAGGACCGGCAAATCGACGTGGCCGCGGAGTTGGTCGATGCCTGGGCGGGACGTGACGAGCGGCTGAAGGTCGTCTTTTCCCTGCCTGTATTTGATGAGCAGGAGCTGCGCGATGAAACGGTATACAAGATCGCATGCAAAGTGCGTGAACGTGCGCGTCAGCGAGGGACACTCCTGATACAGGACGGTCATCGCGACGGATCCATCGCCACCAACGATGCGCGGCTTGACCTCTTCGACGAACGTTCGCTGCTTGCCCACTGCATAGATCTGACCGAGGCCGACCGGGCAGTGCTGAAAAGGACCGGCGCCAAGGTCGCACACAATCCCAGTGCGCTGATGTCGGTCTATGGTCGCTGCCCGGCGCCGGAACTGATGGAGGAGGGCGTAACCGTATCGCTTGGCACCGATGCTGCCGCCCCCGATCGGCCCTTCGACATGTTCCGCAACATGTTTCAGGCGCACCGTTACCACGCGCGCCATTTTGCTGATGATGCTGTCTTGCCGCCGCTACAACTGCTTGAGATGGCAACAATCGAGGGCGCACGCGCGCTGATGATGGAAGACGAACTCGGGTCGCTTGAGGCCGGCAAGCGCGCCGATATCCTGCTCTTGAACATGCGTCAGCCCCATCTCTGGCCGCCGCACGATCCGGTGCAGCGCATCACGCGCTTTGCCAACGGGGCCGACGTGGACACGACGATTGTCGGTGGACGAATTCTGATGCGCGGGCGGCGCCTTGTCGGTCAGGACGAAGACGCGATTCTCGATCGTGCCTTGCGCGCCTTTGATCTCGCGATGGCCCGCGCGGGCTAGGCGATCGTACGTAAGCACAGGCATCAACGAGGATCTCAAGGTGACTGCAGACCTATGCATCCGCAATGCCCGTCCCTTCGGCGGCCCGCGCGAAGACCTCTACATCCGTAACGGCCGGTTCGTCACGGACGATAGCGCCGGCGCTGCGGCCGAGATCGATGCGGCCGGACACGTCGCCCTGCCGGGTCTTGTCGAGGCTCATACGCATCTCGACAAGACACTTATCGGCATGGATTGGTTCGAAAATCGCGTTGGCCCGACCCGAAATGACCGAATCCTGGCCGATCGCAACGCCAAGCGCGACCTTGGCATCAACGCTCGCCGGCAGTCGGCTCGCCAGATCATGCAGACGCTCGTCTATGGCGTTTTGAACATTCGAAGCCACGTCGATGTCGACACAGAGATCGGCATCGCCAACATCGAAGGCGTCCTCGAAACGCGCGAGGCGATGCGCGATCTGGTTGACGTTCAGATCGTGGCTTTCCCGCAGAGCGGTATGCTACCGCGCGCAGGAACACGCGAGCTGATGGACGCGGCTCTGAAGGCCGGCGCCGACATCGTCGGCGGTATCGACCCTGCTTCAATCGAACGCGACCCGGTGCGCCATCTCGACGCCATCTTCGCCCTTGCGGATCGTCATGCAAAACCGATCGATATCCATCTGCACGAACCGGGCGACCTCGGCGCATTTTGCCTTGAGCTCATCATCGAGCGCACGCGCGCCTTGTCGCTGCAAGGGCGGGTCATGGTCAGCCATGCCTACTGCCTGGGGATGCTCGACGCCTCGCGACAGGCTGGGTTGGTTGAACGGCTGGCTGCCGAGCGCATCGCAGTGATGACCGTAGGAAGTCCATCGGCGCCCGCTTTGCCGCTAAGGTTGATGCGTGCGAGTGGTCTCACGGTCGCCTCCGGTTCCGACGGTATTCAAGGCACGTGGGAGCCCTATGGAAATGGCGACATGCTGGAGCGGGCGAAGTACCTGGCGCAGCGCAATGGCATGGCAAACGATGCCGATCTCGACTATGCGGCCCGGGTCTGCACCTTCGGTGGTGCCGAGGGCATCGGGCTTGCCGGTTATGGTCTCTCCGCAGGTTGTTTCGGCGACCTGGTGCTGGTGCCGGCGCGAACATTGGCGGAAGCGGTCGCGTTAACCCCGCACAAGCGCACCGTTATCCGGCGCGGCCGCGTCGTCGTGGATGGTGGCCAACTGAATGGTGACCTGCCGGCGATCGAGTGACGCCTTGTCGACGAGAGCGGCAAGCGGGCTGGCGATGGACAGTCCGACCGGTCGATACGGTCGGCTGCGCCTTTGCCGTTCGGATAGGGGGATGATAGTTGTTGACGGTCCATCCCTTGGCAGATTCTTTCGACCGCACGCCTCGTCATTTCAGGTTCTCCATGACAACCAAGCCCAGCGACAGCAATCCAAAATCCGCGGTTCCCAAGTCAGACGTGGTCTACCGCATCCTGAAGCGTGCGATCCTCGACCAGGCGTTTGCTGCGGGAACGAAGCTGCCGGAGGATTCGATCGGCGAGCGGCTCGGCGTTAGCCGCACGATCGTCCGCCAGGCGCTGGCGCGGCTGAATGGCGAGGGCCTGGTCGAACTGCGGCCGAACAAGGGTGCCTGCGTCAGCCATCCCAGCCTCGAGGATGGGCATGATATCTTTGCGGTGCGGCGTTCCCTGGAGACATTGGTGGTCGATAGCCTCATCGGCAGGCTGACTGCGCCGAAGATCAAGGAGCTTGAGGCGCATGTCGATGCCGAGGACAAGGCAAGGGTCAGCAATCCATCGACCTCGATCCAACTCGCTGGCGAGTTTCACGTCTTGCTCGCAAGACTGACTGAGAACGCGATCCTGTTGCGCTATGTCACGGAACTCGTTTCGCGCTCGTCGATGATCCTGTCGCTCTACGGGCGCCCCCATTCTTCCGATTGCGCCGTATCCGAGCACCGCGCCCTGATCGCCGCCCTTGCGCGGAACGATCGCGAAAAGGCATGCGAACTGATGGGCCACCATATCGGAGCCATCACGGCCCGGGCTCTGCTGAAAAGCAACGTTGAGGACGGCTTGCCGGATCTGTTGGCCGCCTATGCGAGGGAAGAGGGCCTTTAGGCCGGACCGTCCTTCAGGCCGCAGCCTGCCTGCGAAAGCGCGCGTTCGGGAATGCGTGTCCGCACGTTTTGTATGCAATTGATCCGGCGCGAAAAGAAGGAAAGTCCCTCCACATCTGTTCGGTGGATGGAGTGCTGTGCGTTCGTCCCTGCTCGCTTCATCTGTAGTATTATTCAGGCAATATATTGATTTCGTTATAATATATTCCTATCGACTTTCCTGCGGCGGCTAGCTTGTCTGCTGGAGGTATGGCATATCCTCTAATATTGTATGCAATTATTGGATACGATATTGACGGAATAAAGGATGCGATATAGCTTGATCTCAAGGATTTGCACTGTCGGGGAGGGCAGTATGCGCGTCGCACCTGTCGCGGGCTGGAAGGCCGGCGATGCTTTCCTGAGGATCTATCGTTCCCTCCGAAGGAGCTATGCCGATTTCGGTCGTCTTTGCGCGCTTGAGCCATCATTGCCTTTGGGCGCCCTCTGCGGTCCACCGACGTCGTTCCCCATTGTGACCAACGGCGGGCGTGCGCGCTGCCGCCCCGAATGTCGTCCCGCCGGGCGTCGGGGTCCTTTGCCGAATTCTTCAACAGGCGAGCAAGAGATCCGGACATGAACATTGACTTCACCACGCTTCCACCTCCCGATCGCTATCGACTGCTGACCAACTTCATTGGTCCGCGCCCCATCGCGCTTGTCGGTACCCGGTCACCAGCCGGACACAACAATGCAGCGCCCATGAGCTTCTTCAACGTGTTCTCCCATGAACCGCCGTTGGTGGTGCTCGGGATTCAGAACCGCGGTAATGGCGACGAGAAGGACACTGTCGCGAACATCCGCCGAACCGGCGAATTCGTCGTCAACATGGTCGACATGGCGCTCGCCAATGCGATGATCGTTTGTGGCGTCAATTTCGCCTCGGAAGTCGATGAACTCGATTTCGCGCGCCTGACGCCGATAGCGTGCGACCAGATCGACGCCGCCCGTATCGCCGAAAGCCCCTGCAGCTTTGAATGCAGGGTCGAGCAGATCCTCGACTATCACAAGCGCGTGCTGGTCATTGGCACGGTCGTGCACATGCATATTCAGGACCGGTGCCTCGATCCGCAGGGGCGTTATGCGAACCCCGAGACCTATCAACCGATCGCACGGCTGCATGCCGACAATTACATCACTTCGGACCGACAATTCGAGCTTAAGAAGCCGGACGAATTGCTGCCTTTCGAGCACGCGCAGGTGAATCCGAGGCCGGAGAGGGCCGCCCGATGATCCGCATACACGTCATCAATCCGAATTCGACCGCATCAATGACCGATCAGATCGCAAGGGCGGCCGAAGCCGTGCGTTCGGAAGGCTCCGTCATCGATGCGGAGACCGCAATCGGCACGCCCGTCTCGATCGAAGGCTACTCGGACGAGGCGATGGCCGTTCCGGCAATGCTGGCGGCGATCCGTGCCGCGGAGAAGCGGGGTGCGTTGGCGCATGTGATTGCCTGTTTCGATGACCCCGGCGTTGCGGCTGCGCGCGAAGTGGCAACCGGCCCGGTCATCGGTATCTGCCAGGCAGCGATACAGGTGGCAATGACTGTAGCGACCCGGTTTGCGGTGATCACCACCCTGCCGAGGTCGGTCCCGGTGATCGAGGATCTAATCAAACATTATGGGGCTGCTCCGCACTGTCGCCGTGTGCGCGCAGTCGACCTGCCTGTCCTGGCTCTGGAAGCCGACCCGGAAAGCGCTCGGACGAAACTGCTCGGCGAAGCGCGCGCGGCGATACGCGAGGATGGCGTCGACGCCATCGTCCTTGGCTGCGCCGGGATGGCGGAGCTGTGCGATTGGCTCTCCCGCGAAGCTGGCGTACCCGTCATTGATGGGGTGGTGGCCGCCGTCAAGCTCGCCGAGGCACTGGTGAGTGGCGGCTTTCGGACTTCAAAAGCGGGGGCCTACGCCTACCCGCGCGACAAATCGGGTGATGTCGCGGCCGCTCGCTAGGTCCTCCGACGAGGTTGGAAACACGCGCGGCCGAATGATTTGCGTCGGCACTCACCGCACGAAAAGGGATGCTGCGCCGAGATCACGGATGTCGAAGGCCTAATCTTCGCGGTAATGCGATAGGGCGCTGTGGAAGGCCGGCTCACTCCGATCGGACGAGGCTCATCCATCCCGCGGCTCAGGTCTCGGGCGCGGCCTCCGCGCGGGCACATCCGCGAATCTCATCGAGCGATTGCACGCCGAGGCGTTCCATCAGCGCGTAAAGATCATCGAGCAGGCGAGGAAAGTAATCCGGTCGGCTCATGCTGGCCGCACCGATCTGCACGAGATGGGCGCCCGCCATGATGAACTCGACCACGTCCTTCGCCGTGGTGATACCGCCCGAAGCGATCACCGGACGCGTGGCGACACGTGCTGCCTGCACGCAGCGCCAAAGCGCGAACGGCTTCACGCCGGAGCCGGAGTAACCGCCAAAGCCAGTGGAGCCGCAGACGAAGGCACGCCGCTCGATATCGATCCGCGCGCCGGGAATGGCGTTGAACAGCACCGTTCCATCCGCACCGCCGCGCTCCGAGGCCGACACGAAGTCCTCGATTATCATCTTGGCGGACGTGGCCGCCTTCGACCACAGCAGCACCTTGCCCTCTGCCGCGGCCGAAAGCGCGCAGAACATCTCCTCGTTTTGCTGAGGATTGTCCCAGTAGGAGGGCTCGTCACGGCCGGCATAAGGAAAGTTGCCATTGACCTCGACGCCGGCGATGCGGTCGCTTTCTACGCAGGTGCGGACCATGTCCACGAGCTGCGCGCGCGTCGGTGCCTTGATGTTGACGAAGACCGGAACATCTTCCGCCGGCAGACGCGGCAGCACCTCGGCAATGAAGCGGTCGAGCGTCATGTTGTTGATGCCGAAGGCCGAGAGATAGCCGTTCTCCGTGTGTGCGAAGCGGCGGCAACGGTTCGGCTCGCCCTGCCAGGGAAGGAAGGAGTTGGCGACGACGCCTCCGAGCCGGGTGATGTCGAAGACGTCGAGATACTCGACGATGTTGCCGAAGGTGCCCGCGGCCGACATGACCGGGTTCTTGAAGGTCACGCTGCCTGCGCCCATCGGCACGGTTACGGAAAGGTCCATGGCGGGGATCCTCAAATGAAGGGGGCGGAGGCGAATTGCAGGCGCACGAGGTTGACCCGTTGCAGCGCGAACCAGGGACCGACGCGACAGCTCGCCTCGCCGTCCTTGTTGTCAGAAACGGTGACATGACAGCTCCGACAGGCGCCGATGCCGCAGCTCATCTCCATGTTGGCAAAAAGGTAAGGATTGGCGTCGGGGAACTCGGCGGCAAAGGCCTGAAGCCGCACGGGTTCCAGCGCGAGGAAGACGGAGCTCCACGCAAGGCCGCTTTCGACGCGCCGGCGCAAGTCTTGCCACAGGTCCATGCCGGCATCCTCGACGAACACCTCGGCCCCACACTGCTCGAAAGGCGCAATGCGGTAGAGGAAAGCCGGGGTGGTCACGATGAGCGACCCGGCCCCGACGGAGACGGCAGGGTTTTCGTTCGACCAGACGGTCAGCCCGTCGCCAGCCGCCGGCGCAAGATCGTCGGCCTCGAACTTCGCGACCAGCGTGGCGCGGCCACCGGAAAATCTATCGACCGTTGCGATCCGGCAGCGGGGGCTGTGGCCATCTTCCGAAAAGAGCACGGTGTCGCCGGGGCTAGCTGCGCCAAGGCCGGCAATCTCCAGCCGCAGCCAGCGGCGCGCGCCCTCGCGGCGCAGCTCGTGGCACGCCAGGACCTTGGTTTCACTGAGAAAGCGCATGGCGACTCACCGTGCCATCAGCGTTGCGCCGGGGCCGGGCGGAAGATCCCACAGCACCCAGAAGACGAGCTGCAGCACGAGAACCGCGAGGATGGCAAGCGCATAGGGCATCGCCAGCATGAGCGGCGTTCCGACCTTCACCGCCTCCGTACCCTTCGGCCGCCACTTGTTGAGCAGGCCGATCACAAGGATGAGGAAGGGGTTGACCGGGCAGATCGCGTTCAGTGGCGCATCGCCGATGCGATAGATCATCTGGGTCGCCGCAGGGCTGTAGCCGAGCGCCAGCATCAGCGGCACGAAGATCGGCGCATACATGATCCACAGAACGCTGCCGGAGATGATGAAGAGGTTCGATACCGAGACGAGCAGCAGGAAGAGGAAGATCGCAACGCCTGGCGACGCCTGCATGCCCTGCAGCATCACCACACCATAACTGCCGATGTATTCGCCGATATGGCTGTCGTTGAAGAGTTTCAGGAAGATCACCGCCGCTGCGGAAACCACGAGGAAATAGGACATGGACGAAATGCCGTTCTTCATCCATTCCGCCGCTTCGCCGAGCGATTTCAGCCTGCCGGAGGCCCAGCCATAGGCGATGCCCGACAGCGCGAAATAGAGCGAGATCAGAACGACGATGCCGCCCATGAAAGGTGACTTCGGCACGATCTGCCCACCTTCGCCCCGAAGCGCCCCACCTTCGGGCAAGAGGGATGCGAGGATCAGGCCGAGATAGAGGACGGTGAAGACGCCGGCTGCGACAAGGCCTCGCCCTTCGCGGCCGTGGCCGGTGCCGGGCTCTTCAACGACCTCCGTTTCGATTTCCAGCTCACTCACCCGGTTCGGCGCGAGCTTGGCGGGAACGAAGAAGTAGGTGATGAACAGCATCGCAGCCGTTGCCGTGAAGGCGCTGAACGCGTTGAAATACCAGTTCATGATCGGCGAGACGTTGGTCGCCGCCTCCGGCGGCAGGACGCTCGCGGTAATGCCCGAGAGCACCGTATCCGTTTGATTGATGACGAGCGAAGCGGAAAAGCCGGCGGTGTTGCCGACGAAAACAAGGATGATGCCGAGCCAGGGATTGAGCCCCATCTGATGGAAAAGCGTCGCCGCAAGCGGCATCAGCACGAACATTGCCGCGTCGCCGAAGAGGTCGCCATTGATCGCCACGAACGAAACGACGCTGATGATTGCGAACTTCGGAACGCGGCGCAAAAGCCCGCGAATGACCGAGGACAGGAAGCCGGAATGCTCGGCGACCGAAATACCCATCATCACGACGAGCGTCAGGGCGATCGGCGGGAAGCCGACTAGGAGCTTCGGGAACTCGACGATCAGGTTGGCGAAGTAGGAGGGAGTGAGGATGTTCTCGATCGCAACCGTCTTCGCAACGGCCTGGCCCGTGGCCGGATCCACCGTCGAAAAGGCCAGCGACACGCCCGCTTGAGCCAACGGGAAAGATGCGAGCGCCGTCAGCACCGCCAGCGCCAACAGAAGCGTGAAGGGTTCAGGCAGCCGATTGATGATCCCTTCGAGCCTGTCGAATAAGTTGCTGTTCCGCTTTGCTAGTGTCCCGTCCATGCTGTCCCACCCCGTCTTGGAAATGCCTTCGATGGCGAAGTTATTTCGCAAGTGTCGGCGAAAGGGAAGGTAATGTCGACAGAATATGCGCTGTTTTGCATACATTTATTTCAATCATTGTGCGCAATATAGAATGCCGCCGGATTGCGGGGCGGTTCATGGCAGCGTGTCCAGAGTCGCGACCGCCATTCACTCGATGCGGCTCTTTGCCGACTTCGGGTGTTTCCCCGCCGATTGCGGCTCTGGCGGGAACTGCGGGCCGATGTTCATGCTGATTTCCGTTACGAGTTTGCGCCGAAGGGCGGCCGCGTAGTCGCGTAGGCTCGTTGGCGTCACGACAAAGGCTCCGGAACCGCCAATGACATTGTCGGCAAAATAGGACGCAAGGTGGTAGCCGGGATTTTCACTGTCTGTCGGGATGGCTATCGCGTTGATGGTGTATCCTTTTGCAATTGCGTTCCGCCTGCTTGATTGAACGGGAAGCCCATCGTTGTTCTCGCCGTTGCCGGAGATGTCGATGACCTTCCGGTCGGCATTTCCCGGAAACTGGTCGAGAAGCAGGCTCGCGACGTCGATGGCTGAGGACACGGATGTCCCGCCCCTGCCACCGCGACTGAAGCCGGTATCGCCGTTGCTTCTGATCACCCGAGCGGCCGCTTCGGCATCTTCCAGCCCGCAGATCCTGGTCCAGGGCAGCACGATCCTTCTGCGTCCAGGGCTCGCCCATTCAAAGTAAGCGACGCCAACGCAGCCGAAGTAGTTGCGGCCGATGGCGGCAACGATCTCCGGCGAGGTGAGTGCCGCGGCATGTCCGTTGCGCTGCAGGTCGGCAGTGTCCGGATCGACCGAAGTTGAAAAATCGACCGCGAACACAATGGCGACGTCGACGTCGACACCCGTGTCCGCGGCCTGTGCCGCGAGCGTCCCGAACAGTGACGCTGCGAGCGTTGCCGCCAGTCTCAAGAATCCGTAGACCCCCATTGATCGCCCCTGGTCAGTTGGTTCCGTCGGCGCCGTGGCCGGCACCTTTCTACGCTTAGTTGATCGACCGTCACGGCGGAGCTTGACTGGTTGGCAGCTTGGTTGACGCTAGCGTTATTTTTGAATTAGCGTTTCGTTATTTAACGGGGCCACAAGCCCGATGACGACCGATCACAGCATGGCCAGACTCAGACTTTCTTTGCTCGGCGGCTTCCGGATCGAAGAGGAGCAGCGAGGTCAGGTCTCTTTGACCGGCAAAAGAGGCCCGGCCATCATTGCTTATCTTGCCCGTTGTCCGGGTATGGCTGCTTCAAGGGAGAAGCTGGCCGATCTGCTCTGGAGGAACAGCGACAACGACCATTCGCGCAACAGCCTGAGGCAGGCGCTCAGCCTGTTGCGGCGAGATTTCAGACAGGCGGGCGTGGATCTGATCCAAGCCCGGAATGATACGATCGGGCTGAAAGCGGACGCCATCGACATTGACGTCGATGACTTTGAAGAGGGACTGATTGCCCGCTCGCCACAGGAGCTTGAAATAGCCCTGGCGGTCTATAACGGGCCGTTTCTCGATGGGTTCTATCTTGACGGCAACTCGTTCGACGACTGGGCGCTCCTCCGAGCGAGAGAGGCTGCTGACCCGTGCCATCGAGGCGTTTGAAAAGCTTGCGCGTCTCGTGGATGCCGAGGCTGGATTGATCCTGGCTGATCGCCTGTTGGCCATGGAGCCGACGCGAGAGGCATCCTATCGGCTGAAGATCGAATTGCTTATCGGCTGCGGCCGTCGTGATCAGGCGATGCGCACGTACGAGGTGTGCAGCAACGTCTTGAAGAAGGAATTCGGGGTCGCGGTTAGTCCAGAAACCCGAGCGCTTTCGCACGCCATATCGTCGCCCGACCCGAGATCCGTTCATCTGCGGTCCGCAAATGGGGGAGCGACTGGCCAGCACCATGGAAGTCCATCGATCAGCGTGGCCGAATTCGTCAATCTGACCGGTGACGGGGGCGACGATTATTTCGCCAAGGGGCTTGTGCAGGATATCGCCACGGCGCTCACGGCGGTTGCCGAGTATGTCGTGCTCTCCGGACCCTTGCCCCGGAAGAAGAATGTCCCAGGCGACGAGCCGAAAACGCCTCTCCGGGCGCGTTACGTGCTCAGCGGCAGCATTCAGAGATCCGGCGACGACCTGCGAGTGAACGTCCTGCTTGTCGACGTTTCCGGCGGTCACAACGTCTGGGCCGAAAAATTTGATGGGCACTCGGAGAATGCACTGAGGTTCCAAGATCGGATCGCGCAAGCGGTTGTGCTGGCTGTGATCCTCGAGCTTCAAATGACGAACTGGAAAGTTCGAGACAAGAGCCCGCCCGGCAGCTCAGAAGTGCGCAGGCTCGTGAATGAAGCCCTCATGAAATACTTCGAGATGACGCGGGATTCACTGTTGACCGCGATAGAGCTTGTCGAGATGGCGCTCGCAATCGAACCGGACAACGCCCGTGCAAAGCGCACGCTGTCCGTCGCAACCACCATGGCTCTTGCCTTTGGCGCGCTTCCCTCGCGGCGGGAACATGTGCAGCGTGCGTTGGATCTGGCGGAAGCAGCGGTGCGGGCGGTGCCCGACGATGAAATTGCCAGGGTCATCTTCTCGTTCGCTCTTTTGACGGACGGTCGGATCGATGAGGCGATTATCGAGTGTCGCCATGCAATCGGTCTTAATCCGAGCTATCCCAGTGCTCGCGGCGATATTGCGGAGCTCTATGCCCTGCGAGGACAGGTGAATGAGGCGTTGCATGAGGCCAGCGAAGCGATCCGGCTCGGCGCCCATGACGTGATCGATTTCTGGCGCCACCACAGTATGGCTGTGGCGCTGTTTGCCGGCGGCAAGGATCGACGTGCCCTCGAGGTTGCCCGCAAGGTCGTCAGGACAAAACCCGGCTTCGTTCGCGGTGCTCTCTATTGGGCCGCGGCCGCTGCCGCTACCGGAAACAATGAAGAAGCATCTCGGGCGATGCACCATTGCCTGTCCCAGCTACCGCATCTCAATCTCGGCAATGTCTGCCCGGGTTTTGTGCCGCGCTACGTGAAGGACCATCATCACGCACGCTTCCTGGAGATGCTGTCGCGCGCAGGCCTTCCAAGCGCGTAAGATCCGATTGCCCCGCCAGGAGTGCGGCGGGGCAATCGGAAACATCAGGCAGCGGAACGAAGTCCGACCGCGGCGGCGAGGCGCCTTGCTCGTTCCAGGCTGGCCGGCTGCTGGTCGGCAAAGCGCTCGGCACCGATTTCCATGATCAGTGTCGTATCCGGAAGGAAAGTCAGTTCGGAGAAGATGTCATCCCAGGCAATGTCGCCCCAGCCGATCGGCAGATGCAGGTCGCCGATGCCGAGCGCGGTCGCCTCCGCCGGATGATAGAAACGGTTCATGGAATAGGGCAGGCCAAAGCTGTCGTGAACATGCAGGTGGCCAGTCACCGGTGCCATTGCCCTCAGCTCGTCCCGGAAATCCAGCCCGCGATGCGTGGCCTCGATATAGGCGTGCGAGAAGTCGATCAGTGCGACGACATTGTTCGAACCGATCGCCCGCACCGTTTCGGCGACCTGGCTCGGCGTTTGCCGATATTGGCCGGCTTCCGTGGTGAAGATGTTCTCGAGTGCGATGCGAACGCCGTATCCCTTGGCGATTTCCGCCATCTCGGCGAGGGCGTCGCGTTCCATCCTGTCGAGATCGGCGCCATTTTCTCCGGAAGCAAGCTGCGCTGCGCCGGAGTGATGGACGAGAATACCCGCTCCAAGCCGATCGCACAGTTCGAGCATCGCCCGCACGACCTTCTTCTGCAGATGGTGGTGCTGACGATCCATGAAGTTGGATACGATCTGGCCGTGCAGCGACAGCTTCTTGAAGCTGTACTTCTCGCTGATCTCGGCGACGCGCTGGACGCGGTCTTCGATGATGCGGCCGCCACTGACGATTTCTTCGCCATAGATCCCGATCTCGCAGGCGTCGGCCCCAGTCTCGGCGATTTCGCGCAAGGAGGCATCAAGGCTGGAAAGGTCGCCCTTGCCCGTTCGGTTGCAGAATCCTACGGCGGAAATGATGTGGTTCATCACGGTTTCTCCTGATTTATTGAAGTGATCAGACGGCTTGGAGTGTCGGTTGGCTGGCGGAAGCGCTGATTGCGCGCGGTTCCAGATCGATCTCGATCCGTCGGCCGGTCTCCTGGTCGAAGAGATGCAAGTGCGCGAGAGGCAGCTCCAGGGTGATCCGCTCGCCCGGACGCACGCGCATATGCTCGTCAACGCAAGCGGCGAAGGGATAGCCATTCAGTTCCGAGTGGATGACGCGGCCGGAGCCGAGCTCCTCGATGAAATCCACCTTGATCGAGACGCCTTTTGCTTCAGACGCAACGACACATTGTTCGGGGCGTATGCCGACCGTGATCTGCCTTGCGCCCAATCGCGTCGCAAGGCCCCTGTCGATCGACATTTTCGTGCCGCCGAAGGCCAGGCAGGCGTTGTCAACGTCGACCGTGGCATTGAACAGGTTCATTGCCGGCGAGCCGATAAAGGAGGCGACGAAGATGCTTGCCGGACGATGGTAGATGTCGAGAGGCTGGCCAACCTGCTCGACCACACCCTTGTTCATTACCACCAGCTTGTCGGCCAGCGTCATGGCTTCCACCTGATCATGCGTGACGAAGATGGACGTTGCCTGGAGGCGCTGATGCAGCTTGCGGATCTCTGCCCGCATGGTGACGCGCAGCTTGGCGTCCAGGTTCGACAGTGGCTCGTCGAACAGAAAGACGTTGGGTTCGCGAATGATCGCGCGCGCCATGGCGACACGCTGCCGCTGACCGCCGGAAAGCGCTGCGGGCTTGCGATCGAGATAATCGGAAAGCCCGACGATCTTTGCTGTGTCTTCGATCCGGCGCAGACGTTCCGCCTTCGCCACACCGGCCACCTTCAGGGCATAGCCGATGTTTCCTCCAACGGTCATGTGCGGATAGAGGGCGTAGTTCTGGAACACCATGGCGCAGCCGCGTTCGCGCGGTTCGAGCCTGTTGACGACCTTGCCGTTGATCGCGATCTCACCTGCGGTGATTTCTTCGAGCCCGGCGATCATCCGCAGAAGCGTGGATTTCCCGCAGCCGGACGGGCCGAGGATCACGACGAACTCGCCCGACGCGAAGGAAAGGTCGATGCCGTGCAGGGTCGGGTTCTTCCCGTAGGATTTACGCACGGCGCGAATTGCGATGTCAGCCATGGGCGCGGACCTCTCTGTCTGTACTGTTTGGGGAAAGCGGGGTCATTTTTCCGTGGCCACGAGGCCGCGCACGAACCACCGCTGCAACACGGCAACGACGATGAGCGGAGGCAGCATGATGATCAGCGACCCGGCGAGCGTGACGTTCCAGTCCGGTGTGCCATTGTCGGACGGCAGGAGCGCAACCAGCGACATCATCGTGGTCTTGTATTGAGGGTCCGTCACCATCAGCAGCGGCCACAGATACTGGTTCCATCCATAGACGAACATGATTGTCGTCAGCGCCAGCATGTTGGTGCGTGAGAGCGGCAACAGCATATCGATGAAAAAGCGGATCGCACCCGACCCGTCCATGCGCGCTGCTTCCGCCAGTTCGTCGGGCAGCGTCAGGTAGAACTGCCGGTAAAGGAACGTTCCGGTCGCGGTAGCGATCAGCGGCAATGTGAGGCCGGCATAGGAATTGAGCAGGTTCCAGTCGACGGAAACCTCGAAGCCGGTGATGGCGGAAATCAGCAGCCGGATCGGTTGGAACAGATCGGCGGCGACCGCATAGGTCGGTACCACGCGAACTTCGAGCGGCAGCATCAGGGTGATGAACACCATCCAGAAGAAGAAGCCCTTCAGCGGTGTTCGGAAAAACACGATGGCAAAGGCCGTCAGCGCCGACAACGCCACCTTGCCGACCGTGACGAGGCTCGCCATGACGAAACTGTTCAGCATCGCCGTTCCGAGGTTGGCGCGCGACCAGGCGGCGCCCATGTTCTCGAAAAGGCGATCCTGCGGCACGAAGCTGAAGGGTATGGCGTTGACTTGCTGGAATGTCTGGCTGGCGCCCGACACGATGACGATGAAGGGGCCGATCAGCAGCAGGAAGCCGAAGATCATCACGCCATAGGTCAGCGCGTTGGCGAAAGGGGTCCGCTGGATCATGGGAGCCTCACTTGTAATGGACCTGGCGCTCGATGAAGCGGAACTGGATGAAGGTGAAGATCATGATGAGGCCGATGAGCACGAGGCTCTGGGCCGAGGCGCCGGAGTAGTTCAAGCCGCGGAACGCCTCTTCGACGATGCGGTAGACCATCACGTCGGTGCCGTGGTTCGGGCCGCCGTCGGTCGTGCGGGCGACAATGCCGTAGGTATCGGCACCGACGAAACCTTCGGTCATCATGATGACCAGCAGGAAGAAGAGCGTCGGCGCCAAGAGCGGAATCTGGATGTCGACCGCGCGGCGGATCGGGCCGCAGCCGTCCATCGCGGCAGCCTCGATCAGCGAGCGCGGGACCGACTGCAGGCCGGCGAGCAGGAAGATGAAGGTGTAGCCCGCCCATTTCCAGGCGAAGACGACGATGACGAGGATAAGGGCGTGGCTGCCATACTTTGCCGGGTTCCAGAAATCAGGAAAGGCGGCGTTGACCGATGCCATCAGTCCGCGCTCCGGCGACAGGATGAAACGGAAAGCCATGCCCGCCGCCGGTCCCGCAATCGCGTAAGGCAGGATGTAGAGGAAGCGGAACGGCGCGGAGCCCGGCAACTGCCGGTCTACGGCAAGGGCAAGAACAAGACCGACGAAAATGGTGGCAAGCGTGCCGCACAGAGCGAATGCCAGGCTGACGCCAACGGAGTTCCAGTAGAGCGGATCGGCGAACACTTCCTGGAAATTGGCAAAACCGACGAATTCAGCGGCGCCGCCGAAGGGCGGCTCCAGCGTGAAGGCCCATCGCAAAACGGCGACCGCCGGCCAATAGAAAAAGAGCAGGATCAAGATGATCTGTGGCAGGGCGAAGAGGCTGGGCAGCCACCAGCTGCGAAAGGCCGCACGCTTGTCCATATGTCGAATTTCCGATGCGCAAGAATAGAGAAGGGAGCCTGCCGATATTGCGGCAGGCTCCGGGCGGATCAGATTTTTAGTTCAGGGTCTGTCCGGCGTAGGTCTTTTCGAAGCGGCGCAGAACGGCGTTGCCGCGTTCAACCGTCTTGTCGAGTTCGGCCTGCACGTCCGCGTTTTGCATGAAGATCGCTTCGAGGGCGGTCGCGAATTCCTTGCGGATCTGCGTGAAGCCGCCGAGGCGAATGCCGCGGGTGTTTTCCGAAGTCGGAGTGAAGGACAGGCTCTGGATGGCGAGCTCACGTCCCTTGTAGGGTGCCTTGTCGTAGAACCCATTGGCCTTCATCGCGTCGAAGCCGGTCTTGGTCACCGGGATGTAGCCCGTAACCGTCGACCACCATTCGGCCATTTCCGGGGTCGCAAGGTAGTTGAGGAAGGCGGCAGCACCCTTGTATTCCGCTTCCGGGCGACCGGCGAGCACCCAGAGCGATGCGCCGCCGACGAGCGAGTTCTGCCGCTCCGTGCCCTTCCATACGGGCAACATGGCAACTTCCCACTTCACGCCCTCGGGAAGGGTCTTGCCGATCGTGCCGTGGTCGGCGATCGAGGTCTGGATCATCTGGCAGGTCTGGGACGTGAAAGCCGGGACGATGTCCATGCCGAGCTGCTTGGTCTTGACCACGAAGAGCTTCTCGTCGGCCATCTTCTTGAAGAACTTCACGTGATCGACGAACTTGGTCTTGTTGACGACGAGCTCGGCGTCGAGACCGTTGTAACCGTTGCTCTTGGTGGCGAGCGGCTGGTTGTGGATCGCAGAGAACTGCTCCATCAGCGGCCAGGTGTCGAAGTTGAAGGCGAGCGGGCATTCATAGCCGGCTGCCTTCAGTTTGCGGGCCGCTTCTTCGACCTGTTCCCAGGTGTCCGGCTTGAAGTCGATGCCGGCCTTCTGGAACGCGTCGGCGTTGTAATAGAACATCGCGGTGGAGGAATTGAACGGGAAGGAATTCAGCTCGCCCTTTGCCGTGGCGTAATAGTTGGCGATGCCGCCGAAATAATTGTTCCAGTCGATCGTGTAGCCGTTGTCGGCCATCAGCTTCTTGGCAGGCACGAATGCGCCGGACAGCATCATGTCCAGGGTGCCGGCATCATAGATCTGGGTGATCGCTGGCTGCTTCTTGGCGCGGTAGGCGGCAATCGTGTTCTGCAGGGTCGTGTCGTACCCGTTTTGAGAGGTGCAGACGATCTCGAACGCGGACTGGCTGTCGTTGAACTTCTTGCAGGCATCCTGGACACGTTCGCCAAGATCGCCCGAAAGGCCGTACCAGAATTCGAACTTCGTCTTTTCGGCTGCCGCCGCCGACGCGCCAAACGCGACGCTTGCCATCAGGCCGATGAATACGGACGTAGTGACGGAGACTCTCATTTTCAAAACGCTCCTTGCAGATTGGCGGACACCAGGATCGGTGGCACGAATGAAGCCGGGCGCTTGCTAACAGTTGAGTGTGACAGTCCGTGCCAATCTGCATGATGGAAAAATGAAAGTTTGATTACGCTGTCAGGTGGCGGCGCGCTCCCTGGTTGCGGCAGGTCTGTCTTGCCGGGAGCCCGAAGGATAGCGGCGCTCGACTGTCCGGAACGTCGGATTTCACGCGGGTGCTTGCTGTGGAGCAAGGAAGGGGGCGGGCGCGGAGGCTAGCTATGCGGTGGCTCCGGACATTCTCGGAGACAGCGCAGAAGGAGCTTGATTGTGGTGAGGCGACGCAACGGATGGGGACTGGCGTTTATCGCTGCCTGCCTGTTCGTGCTGCAATCGGTCGTCGGCGCATTTGCCTTCAGCTCGATGCCTGCTTTCTCGCAATCCGACGCTTTCGGCAATGCCCTGTGCATCAGCGCGGATCACGCCAGCAACGGCAATCACGACGGCGGCCATGGCAAGGCCGCCGATTGCTGCCTTCTTGGATGTTGCATGTGTTCGCAGGTCCTGGCGGCTGCTCCGCAGTCAGGCGAAATTATTACCCGGCAAGTCGCGTCCGCAGCACACCGGTTCTGGTCCGCGGCAGATCCGTCGCCGACGGGTGAACATCGCCTCGGCTATCCCCGCGGGCCCCCACGACTGCACGCCTGATCGGTCGCGTTCGCGCCAGCCTATGTCTGGGGCAGGGATATCCTTCCCGCGCGTAGGCCTGGGCATCGCGACCATCTTCGGCGCATCCCGACGTCTCTTTCGTGTGCTCCAAGCCTGACTGCAGGCCGGTCTTGAGCCAGCGGGGACCCGTACACCGACCGTCTTGTGCGATCGCTGCCCGCCGCCGACGAAGAATGTCGGCAACCTTTTCCGGATCACCGCATCCAATCCCTGACAGCCGCGGGAGGATTTCCCGCGACCCAACACAAGCCAACAATCTCAAAGGAATAGTCCTATGTTGTCGAAACTGATCACCACCGCTGCCTTCATCGCGATTAGCGCCACGGCAGCCTTTGCCCACTCTACGCTCGAAACAACGGAGGCGCATGTCGGCGCGTCCTACAAGGCCGTCATCCGCGTCCCGCACGGCTGCGAGGGCAAGCCGACCATCGCACTGCGTGTTCAGATCCCGGAAGGCATGATTGCGGCAAAGCCGATGCCGAAGCCGGGCTGGACGGTTGAGAAGATCAAGGGAGCCTACGAGAAGTCCTATGACTACTTCGGCACCCCGATGAAGGAGGGCGTGAAGGAGGTTGTCTGGAAGGGCGGAAGCCTTTCCGACGACGAATATGAGGAGTTTGTCTTCCGCGCGTTTCTGACCGAGGGCCTGCCGGTCGGAAAGACACTCTACGTGCCGCTGGTGCAGGAGTGCCCTGATGGCGCGACCGAGCGTTGGATCGAGATCCCGGCAGAAGGCAAGTCGAGTGACGATCTCGAATATCCGGCGCCCGGCATCAAGCTGCTTGAAAAGAAAAACGGGCACTGAGCGGCGCGTCGCGGTGAAGGCAAGGTGACCGGGGGGCACGCATGATGCAGGTACCATCGAGCTTCACTCGTCTTGCGAGGCTGATGGTGATCGCGCTCGGCGGGGTTCTCATGCAGGCCGCCGTCGCCTTCGCCCACGCATCGCTCAACACAAGTGAACCGCAGGATGGCGCGGTCGTCAGCACCGCGCCATCTGTCTACGCGCTGACCTTCAGCGAGCCGGTTTCGCCGTTGTCCTTGAAGCTCGTCAGACCAGACGGAACGGCGATCCCGCTCACGCGGTTCGAGCTGAAGGATCGCGTGGTCGAGATCGCTGCGCCGACCGATCTTGGGTACGGCACGCATGTGCTCAGTTGGCGCGTGACCTCCGCCGACGGGCATCCGATCGGTGGATCGGTCGTCTTTTCGGTGGGCGCCGCCAGCACCGCTCCGCTGATGACGGAAGCCAAGATCGACTGGGCCGTACGCGCCGGAGTTCTATTGTCGAAGCTCGCGCTCTACGTGGGACTGTTCATCGGCGTCGGCGGTGTGTTTTCGCGCCATTGGTGTCTCTGTGGCTTGCGATCAGGGCGTAGCCTCGTTGCAGCAGCACTCGGTGTAGGGCTTCTTGGCACACTTGCCGCAGTGGGCTTTCAGGGGCTGGATGCGCTGGGCGTTTCCGTGGCGCAAATAGTCGAGCCGGTCGTTTGGTCCACGGCCATGGCAACGAGCTTCGGTGGTACAGCCATTGCCGCCTTCATTGCTTTTGGCGTGGCCACAATCGCTCACCGGGCCGAGGGTCGGTATGCTCGGCTGTCCTCTCTCGCCGCGTTGATTGCCTCATCCGTCGCCTTGTCGCTGAGCGGCCATGCATCGACAGCCGAGCCGCAATGGCTGATGCGCTCGGCGGTCTTCCTCCACGTCGCCACGATAAGTCTCTGGGTCGGAGCGCTGGCTCCCCTGGGATTGGCGTTGCGGCGGAAAGATCCGATGGCCCGTCAGGCACTCGGCTGCTTCTCGGCGTTCATCCCTTACGTGCTCGTAGTCCTTATCGTGGCGGGTTGCATCTTGGCCTTTGTGCAGGTGGAGCGGCCGCAAGCGCTGGTGGATACCGCCTATGGCCAGGTGTTCATGGTCAAGTTGGCATTGATGGTCGGCTTGTTTCTTTTGGCGCTTGCAAATCGCTGGCGCATGACGGAACCGGTGATGGCTGGCGATCGGGCATCGGCGAAGTGGCTTGCGCGCTCGATCGCCGCGGAAACACTGATCGTCTTCCTGATCTTCGGTGCCGTTTCCTGTTGGCGCCTCACGCCGCCGCCGCGTGCGTTGCTGGCTCTGACGGCTGAGCCTGCAAGCGTTCACATCCACACGGAGAAGGCGATGGCCCTGGTCGAGGTTCTGCCCGGACGGGTGGGTGAGGTCGATGTATCGATCAACGTTGCTACGGGCGAATTTGCACCGCTTGCCGCCAAGGAGGTGACACTCGTCTTAACCAAGCCGGATGCCGGCATCGAGCCGTTCAAACGTGCGGCATCGCCGCGCGGCGACGCAGATTGGCGGATCGAGCACATGAACATACCGTTGCCGGGCACCTGGCAGGTGCGTGTCGATATTCTGATCAGTGACTTCGAGAGGGTCACGCTGAGCGATCAGATTAACCTTGGGCCGTGATCGCCGAGGTGCGGCCTAATTTCGCGCGGGGCGTGATCGCCGCGCGGGTGTTTGATTGCTACCGCCGCGGAGACATTTCTTCTAGCCCCGGTTGGTTATCCAATAGTCCATTTAGGTTCATTGCCTTCGGTTGAAGCCTCTGTCAGCCTTTTCTGATTGCGATTGCTGCCGAGATTGCAGTCCCCGCTGCAGCGGCCAATCGCAAGCACCTGACTCTGGGCCTCCGCCTCGCCGGTGGAGGCTCCTTTTTGGACGTCGCGGCCGTGTGCGGTAGCCGACTGGCGGCTATCTGCTCGGCGCTCATCGCAAGCCAATTCCGTTGTTAATAATTTAGAAATATCGCATGTGCATGCTACGCCGCCATGCGCGGTTTCCTGCTGATGGCAATTTACGCTGGCGGATTGTGGGTGGTCGACACGACGATGTGTGAAGGCCGCTACACCCAGGCGCTTGGGCATGAGGTTCAATCCGCGACCAGACATGCCCGGTATTGGCTGAACGCCAAATTGAACTTCCTGGCTGCCCGCTTCTAGCTGCCCATCGCCGCGCGACGCAAGGCGTGGAACAAGGTGAAACTCCCCGGGGTGGGCGAAGTTCAGACGGACGTCGTATCGCGAACGCCGCTGTCGAGGGCATTGTGCGCTGCCTGCATGACATCGATGTCGTGAATGTGGCTTATGGTTGCCATTTCCATCATCAGTTCGCCGATTACTAGATCAATGCGTCTCGGCGTGTCGCTTTCCTGTTTCGCGACGGTGGCCTCAAGCTGCTCGCGCGATCCGCCCAAGGCAACATAGAGTTCCAGAGCTGTCGTCAGAACGTTCGTGCGGCGCACGGAGATATCGCTGGTCGATGCCTCTCCCGCGGAGGCAACCATCAATCGAACAGCTCTGTTTTGGAACTCGCTCATTCTGCACCCTGTTCAAATGCCATTTGGTGCGGAGCATATCGTCGATTGCTGAACCCTATCTTAAGCGCAAAGGTAGTGTTGATGGTGCAATTGGGTATTGTTCAAGCCGGCGCAGTCGAGCCTTCCTGAAAGCAAGGCCTGGTCATGGCGGCTCGGTTTGCGACCGCGGTCTCGCCGGCAGGCTGTGCAAATGAGAACGTTTGGGGAACTTTCCTGTGTGACTGCACCATCTGCCAGTGTATAAGGGCCGGATGGTTCAAAGAGCAGGCAGTGCAGATCTTCCGCTTCACGGTGGCCGGGTTCCCCGGTGGCTTGGCGAGCGCATGACGAAACTTGGCGCGATCATCACCCAGGCGATCGTCATCGAATATGGTCGAGACGAGTTTCTTCGGCGGCTGGCGCATCCATTCTGGTTTCAGTCTTTCGGATGCGTCATGGGCATGGACTGGCACTCTTCGGGCATCACCACCAGCGTCATAGGCGCTCTGAAGCGCGGTTTGTCACCTCTGTCAGGCGAACTCGGTATTCATGTCTGCGGCGGGCGAGGGCGGAATTCCCGGGAGACGCCCGGCGAACTGATTGCGATCGGTGAGCGGGTGGGGCTCGATGGAGGCGGCCTGGCGACAATCAGCCGGCTCGTCGCAAAGGTCGACAGTGCGGCGGTGCAGGACGGCTTCGACCTTTACCTGCACGGGTTTATCGTCACCGACGACGGCAAATGGGTCATCGTGCAACAGGGCATGAACGGCGAGAAGCGGCAGGCCAGGCGCTATCACTGGCTTTCGGAGGGGATCACCAGCTTCGTGAGTTCGCCCCACGCGGCAATCGAAGGTGCAGGGCAGGGCGAGATCGTCAATCTTGCCGACCGCCGCGCTGCAGCCTCGCGCAATAGCCAGCTCGATCTCCTGGCTTCGCTCGGACCGGATCGGATCGTCCGTGAGGTCGCGGCCATCGAGCCAAGGCGCGCGGCAAAGCAAAGCGCGCAGCCAATGCTGCCGCATCTGATCATGCCGGCGCATCACGATGTGCGCGAGGAAGACGTCAATATGAGACGCCTGCATGCCACGCTTGCTGCTGCTGCCGACCGTGGTCCAGAAGATTTCGAGCATCTCCTGTTGGTGCCGGGCGTTGGGGCGCGGACCGTCAAGGCGCTGGCGATGGTGGCCGAAGTGGTACACGGTGCGCCATGCCGGTTCGCGGATCCGGCGCGCTTCTCGCTTGCCCACGGCGGCAAGGATCGACACCCATTTCCGGTCCCCCTGAAAGTCTATGACGAGACGATCCGGGTGATGAAGTCCGCCGTGTCGAAAGCGAAGCTCGGCCGCGACGAAGAGATGCAGGTCCTCAAGCGCCTCGATGACCAGGCCCGCCAGTTCGAGAAATACGTGACCGGCCCGGACCTCAAGGAAATCGTGGCCGGCGAGTTTCGCCAATCGCAAGAGTTCGGCGGTCGCAGCGTTTTTGGCTGGGAAGGATCGGACGAGCCGACGAGAGATGCAGACCGGTCACGCCGTCAGGAGTACCGCGACCGGTAGGCGGCTCATGTGACTGCAAGGCGTTGCAGCGAATCTCTTTCTTTGATCTCTTCGAAGAGTTCTCGCCGGAACTCAAACCTCCTCCCAAGGGTTGGAAGGTCGTGCGAACAAGCTAGCGAGAGCAACCAGCAGAATCCACGTCAAGAGGAGTCTCGCGATGGAAGAACTGCAGAGCATCACGGTATCTGAGGAACGGCTCGAAGATTGCCGGGACGTCGTTGAACTTGACCTCCAACTTTTGATCCGCGAGACGATCGACTCCGGGTTTTCGGTGGAGGAGGTGTTGATCGCGATCAGCGAACTGGTGGCGGAGGATTTCGCCCACGCCGTCAAGATCGCCAGCGTCCACTAGGGGACGTATTGCCGGCCGAAGCGCTGTATCTGGCCGCACAGCGAGAGGTCCTTCGGGCAAAAGCGCCGGAGCTTGGCGTCAATTCGGTGAGAGCGGGATCAGAAAAGTTAAGCCCCAGGCTTCTCGCCAACGTTCGGAAAGCCAGTGGGGCCTAGAAGCTGCGCATGGAAGAGGCAGGCTGCTGCCGCGGAAAGCGACGCTTCGTCGTCGCATGGTTGAGGCCGCTACTTCCCCTTGTCAGAGCGTCTGGCGGCCTCGAAGCATTGCGCTTCAGTCGAAATTGAACTCCAGGCACGCATTCGCGTCAAGGTTTAGCGATTAGCCATTTCGAAGCTCAGCGATTAGCCAATTTGAACTAGCCAGGTGCCTCCGCCGTATGTCTGGACCGCTCGATCAGGTGCCAGGCGTTGTCGCGTCGGCTAGGGCTGATCCGCTCGAGGATTTCGGCGTCGCATGAACCTCTCCGTCCTACCCGCAGACGCCTTGAGGCCAATCGCATTTCCTAACGGGCCGGTTCGGCGGGACGGTGCCCTTCGAACAGCGGACGGTATTTCGCAAGCGCCTGGCCTGCAAACTCGGTAAAGGCGCTGACGCGGGCCGTTCGGCGCAAATCCTCGTGGGTGAGAAGCCAGAGCTCCCTCGTCATGTCAGCAACAGGTGCGCCGATGCGTATCAGGCCGGGCGTCGTGTCGCCGAGATAGCAGGGCAGAGCGGTAAGGCCGATGCCGGCGACTGCTGCTTCACGTGCCGCAACCAGGGAGTCGCAGCGCAGCGCCGCCGGGGAAGGCAGGGCCGCGCGCATCCATCGGGCGACACTTGTGGAAGCAAGCGCATCGCCGAGGCCGATCCAGCGTTCCCTCGCGAAATCGACCTCGTCGACTGACGCAACGCGACATTCCTGGAGGTAGGAAGGCGCGGCGTAGATGGCGAAAGCAACACTCGCGATCCGGCGACCGACGAGGGCATCCGGTGAATCGACCGCGGGGCGAATGGCGACGTCTGCATCGCGATGGGAGAGATTTGCGAGAGCATTCGACGTGCTCACTTCGAGCAGGACGCCGGGGTGTCGTTGTCGGAAGGCAGCCAATATCGACGGCAGTATCGAGGCCATCAGCGTATCGGTTGTGGTGATCCGCAGGCTCCCTTCCAGACGCAGATCCTGCCCCGTCAGGCGCCGCTCGAGTTCAGTGACCGTTTCAGCCATCTGCCGCGCCACCGCCAGCAGTTCCTCGCCCCCGGCCGTGAGCGTGTAGCCGGATGGGAGGCGATCAAACAGCCGGACCCCCAATTTCTGCTCGAAGGATCCGACGCGCCGGAGCACGGTGGTGTGATTGACACCGAGCGCGCGGGCGGCAGCGGCAAGAGAATTTGCCTCCGCGACCGCCAGGACAAAACGGAGATCTTCCCAGTCGATACGGTGGTGGCTGTGCATGATGGTGCGAACCTACAACGGTGTTAGCGCATCGAGCGCGCGAAGTTGCAGCGCCGTTCCCTCAATTTTCGATCGGATCGGCAACGCCGGCCCATAACCAGCCGCGCTGGTGTTGACCTGCGCGTCCTGGTTGGTGTGCAAATATGCAGTACAATACGGCAAAGCAACAGATCGCGCTGCGAGAATGCACGATCTAACTAAGTAGCCACGATCGGACGGGCCGGTCGATGGAGCTACGCAAGATGACCCCCATCCAACTCTACACCTACCAGACGCCGAATGGTCACAAGGCCTCGATCATGCTGGAGGAGACCGGGCTGCCCTACGACGTTCACCTCGTCGATATCGAGGCCGGAGACCAGAAGAAGCCGGAGTTCTTGGCCCTCAACCCCAACAACAAGATTCCTGTCATCGTCGATCCCGATAAGGGGCTCACCGTCTTCGAGTCGGGCGCGATCCTGCACTATCTGGCCGAGCGCTCCGGTGTGCTCCTGCCCGGCTGCGATGCGGAGCGCATCCAGGTGCAAAGCTGGACCTTGTTCCAGGCCGCCCATGTCGGCCCGACCTTGGGGCAACTGTGGAACTACAAGGTCTTCGCGCAAGAGAAGATCCCCTACGTCATCGGGCGCTTCGAGACGGAAGCAAACCGTGTCTATCGCGTGCTTGAGGGGCAACTGACGCGCCATTCCCACATCGCGGGCGAGGCATACGGCATTGCCGACGTGATGATCTGGCCATGGATCCATGCCGGTCTCTCAAAGCTCGGGCTTTCGCTCGACGCAACACCTCATCTCGCCCGTTGGTACATGGCGGTCGGGGCACGCCCGGCCGTCTTGCGTGGACTGGTCGTGCCACGGCTGCCGGTTCGCGAGAAAACCAGCGCCTGATCTCTTCTCCCCCATCCATCTTCAACGCTATTCTCAAGGAGGTTCCGTCATGGAGACCCTGTTCGTCCCCTTGGCTCTCGTCGCGGGCGGTCTGCTCGCCGTTCAAGCCGGCGCCAATGCGCAACTTTCGAAAGCGGTCGGCTCTCCGTTCGCGGCCACCACGCTCCAGCTTGCAATTGGCACCGGTTTGCTGTTTCTCGTCGCCCTGTTCACCGGAACTCTCGCCGTACTCGGCGCCATTCCGCAGGCCGAGTGGTGGCATCTGATCGGAGGCACTGCCTCGGCCGTCTATGTCGTCTCGACGATCGTTCTATTCCCTCGTCTTGGCGCAGTGGTATCGGTCGGCCTCTTTATCGCCGGGCAGATGCTCGCCTCTCTCGCACTTGATGGCTTCGGCCTGCTTGGTGTGACGCAAACCGGGCTTCGGGCCGGAGCAGCGGCCGGCACGCTTGTCGTGCTTCTCGGTGTCGGCATGGTCGTGTTCGGACAGGGCGGAAAGGACAACCTCAAAGCGGACCAGCTTGGGTGGATCGCCCTGGCACTTGTGGCCGGCGCGGTCCTCCCGGTCCAGGGGGCCGTCAATGCGCTGCTGCGCCAGGAGCTCGGCGGTGCCCCGTTTGCGGTGGGCGCGATCTCGTTTTTCGTCGCCACGCTCGCCATGGCAGCGGTGATGCTGGTGGCGTTCGCCAGGCAGAAAACGCCTCGTCCCAATATCGGCGGCGTGCAGACCATGCCGTGGTGGGGTTGGCTCGGCGATTTCGCCGGAGCGACCTATGTCACCACGGTGTTTACGGCCATCCCGGTGATCGGCGCTGCCGCTGCCGTCGGTTTCACCGTCGCAGGTCAGCAGGTCGCAAGCGTATTCGTCGACCGTTACGGCTGGTTCCGCCTTCCGCAGCGGCCGGTGTCGGGCTTGCGTCTTGCCGGGGTGGCGCTGCTGCTGGCCGGCGTCGCTCTCATCAAGCTTGTCTGAACCAAAACCCTCTCAGGCCGTCGGCGATCCGCCGACGGCCTGAGAGCTTGCATCTGGCTACGTCGCCTGGCTGGCAACCCTCATCCCGAGTTGCATTTCCTGCGCGGTGGCGCGCGTCGCCTCGACATAGGCATCGACGAGATGGCGGTTCTTTGTGTCGCGAAGCCAGCAGAGGCTGAGATCAGATGCAATGTTGGGGCGGAAGGGTCGGATCGTCAGGTGATCGCGCTGGCCGTAGGCGAACACCGGGTCGACGATGGCAATCCCGAGCCCGTTGGCGACCATTTCACACACTGCCGGCGCAAGGGTTCTATCCATGATGTAATTCAGTCGGGTCCTATAGCCATCAAGCGTGCTCTCGATCTTCTGCTGGATGCGGTTGTCGGCGGCAAAACCGATATAGGGCTCGCCGTCGATATCGGCGGGCTCGACCTCTTGTTTCGCGGCGAAGCGATGCCCTGCCGGCGCGATACAGACAAGGTCGCCACCGCGTAAGGGAACGCACTCGATATAGGGGTTGTCCGTATTGCGGCGCCGGATCAGATCGACGGCGCGCTCGATCTGCTTGATGCCGGCAAAGACAGGGCGAGGAAACTTTCATGGCGGATGCCGGGCTGCTGAAGGGTAAGGTCATCTACGAGACCTGGATCGACCGATCCTTCTACGAAGCGGCGCTCAAAACGGTTGCCGCCAGCAACTGATCCTGTAGGTTCGGCGGCGGCGCAGTTCCGCCGCCGCTTTCGCATTTTCTTTCGTGATGTCGTCCATTTCCTCTTCTCCGCTTCCATTTCACCGAACACGCATTGTTCCGGCCGTCGTGGCCGTGGCTTTCTTCATGCAGATGCTCGACAGCACGATCATCGCGACGTCGCTGCCGGCCATGGCCAAGGCCTTCGCGACGGATGTGGTGACGCTCAACATCGGCTTTACTGCCTATCTTCTGGCCATGGCCGTGTTCATTCCGCCGGCCGGCTGGCTCGCCGAACGTTTTGGCGCACGGGAGGTCTTTCTCGCCGCCATCGGGTTGTTCACGCTCGCCTCGGTCGCCTGCGGCTTTTCCGGATCGCTTGTCGAATTCACCGCAGCGCGGCTCTTCCAGGGCGCATCCGCCGCGCTGATGACGCCGGTCGGACGTCAGCTGGTATTGCGCGATGCGCCCAAGGCGGAATTGGTGCGGGCGATTGCCACCATCACCTGGCCGGCGTTGATTGCGCCCGTCATTGGTCCGCTGATCGGTGCCTGGATCACCACTCACGCCGGCTGGGAGTGGAATTTCTTCATCAATCTGCCGCTCGGCATACTCGGCGTTGTGCTCGTTGCCTTTTTTGTGCCGCGCGTGCCGGCCGAAGGTGCGCGGCCCTTTGATGTCATCGGCTTCGTGCTGACCGGCGGCGCACTTGCACTGACCCTTGCTGGCCTGGAGCTCTCCAGTTCATCGACGGGTGGCGCCGGCACGCTTGGCCTTCTGGCTGCCGGCATGCTCGCTGGATTTTTTGCCGTCCGCCATCTTCGGCGCGCGCCGCATGGTCTGCTCGATTTAGCAGTGTTGAAGATCCCGACCTTCGCCTTCGCGACGCTCTCGGCAGGCACGGCCGGGCGGCTCGCCGTCAACGCGACGCCTTTCCTCCTGCCGTTGCTCTTCCAGGTCGGTCTCGGCTTCGATGCCGTGGAGACCGGTTCGCTGGTTTTTGTCTACTTCCTCGGCAACCTCCTGATGAAGAGCGTGACGACGCCGGCTCTGCGTCGCTTCGGCTTCCGCAGATTGCTCGTCGTCAACGGCGTGATCGCCGCCTTGACGATCGGCGCCTTCGCCTTCGTCGACGGAGAAACGCCGCGCCTTCTCGTCTCGGCGCTGCTGATTGCCTGTGGCCTTTCCCGTTCGATGCAGTTCACCGCGCTGACGACGATCGCCTTCGCGGATGTGACATCCGCCCAGCGAAGTGCCGCGACAGCGATCTCAGCAATGCTCCAGCAACTTTCGCAACTGCTCGGCATTGCTGTCGCGGCCGCGGTCATTCGCTTCGCATCCTATCTGACTGGAGGGGGAAGCGACGCGGGCATGCTCCCCGATATCCGTGCGGCGTTCCTGTTTATCGCCGCCATCGGGCTTGTTTCGGCGCTGCGCTTTCTGGCGCTGTTGCCCGAGGCTGGCGCCGAAGTTTCTGGCCATCGTCCCACTCGACGATCCTCCGTCGGCGACGGCGCCCGCTAGATTGTCTGAAGCTGCAGCCTTTCGGCTGACGCGTACGCCTTCAGGCCGGGCCAGGCGAGAGAGGGCAGGCACGCTGCCCTCTCGTCGGCTCGCTTTCGTCAGCGTTTGTGATGAACGCTCTGCAGGCCATAGACCGGTGTCTGAAGGCCTTCCAATCGGGCCTTCAGTTGTAGCGAGAGATACTGGGAGTAATGGCGCGACTGGTGCAGGTTGCCGCCGTGGAACCACAGCGCCTCCTGCTGCGTCGGTTTCCACATGTTGCGCTGTTCGCCCTCCCAGGGGCCGGGGTCCTTCGGCGTGTCGGAACCGAGCCCCCAGACCTTGCCGACCCTATCGGCAGTCTCCTGGTCGATGAGATCGGCGACCCAGCCGTTCATCGAGCCGTAGCCCGTCGCATAGACGATGACGTCGGCCGGGATCTCCTTGCCGTCGGACAGTTTTACCGAGGTTTCGGTGATCTCCTCCACCTGTCCCGCAGCAAGCTTCACCTTGCCATCGATGATCAGCTGCGAAGCGCCGATATCGATGTAATACCCGGATCCGCGGCGCAGGTACTTCATGAAGAGTCCCGAGCCGTCGGCGCCCCAATCGAGTTGGAAGCCGGCCTTCTCCAGAGCTGCGTAGAAGTCGGCGTCGCGTTCGCGCATCTTGTCGTAAAGCGGGATCTGGAACGCGTGCATGATCCGATAGGGGAGCGAGGCGAAGATGAGGTCCGCCTTGCCCGTCGTCACGCCATTTGCCAGCGCCTGTTCAGAGTAAAGCCCGCCGAGGCCGATATCCATCAATGTGTCTGACTTGACGATATGGGTTGTCGAGCGCTGGATCATCGTGACGTCGACGCCCGCCTCATAGAGCGCGGCGCAGATGTCATGGGCCGAATTGTTCGAACCGATCACGACGACCTTCTTGCCCTTGTAGCCATCCGGTCCCGGGTGCTGCGAGGAATGATGCTGGTCACCCTCAAAGCGGTCGCGGCCGTTGAAATCCGGAATGTTCGCCTTGCCGGACATGCCGGTTGCAAAGACGAGCTGCTTCGGCCGCAGCACCACTTCCTCACCGTCGCGGTCGACAACGATGGTCCATTCCTTCGCGGCTTCGTCCCATTTCGCCGATTTGGCGGTGGAGCGCGTCCAGTAGTTCAGCTCCATCACCTTGGTATAGAATTCCAGCCAGTCGCCGATCTTGTCCTTCGGTGCGAAGACCGGCCAGTTCTTCGGGAAATCGATGTAGGGCAGGTGGTCGTACCAGACGGGGTCATGCAGGCAGAGCGACTTGTAGCGCTTGCGCCAGCTGTCGCCTGGCCGATCGTTCTTTTCGAGGATGATGGTGGGCACGCCCAGCTGGCGAAGCCGGGCGCCGAGCGCAATGCCGCCCTGTCCACCGCCGACGATCACGACATAGGGTTGCGTCTCATAGCCGAGCGTGCGCTCCTCATGCTCGCGTTCCTCTTTCCAGGTCTTCGCGCCGAGATTCTGGCCGTGCTTGGCACCGAGCGGGCGGGTAAAGCCGGATTTCTCCTCGTGGCCCTTGAGTTCGGCAAGCGCCGTCAACAGCGTCCAGATGAGACCGTTCTTGATGCGCACGAGGCCATAGCCGCGGCCTGTCGCCGTCTCGAACGAGATCCAGCTTTCGAGCACGCCATCGGCTTCGGTCGCTTCCTCGCCGGCGGCGACGCGCCAATTGGAGGGCTTTGCGGAAGCGAGCTGGGCATCAAGCATGTCGCGCACCTGGTCCCGTCCTTCGACGGTCTTGAGGTTCCAGGTGAAGGCGACGAGGTCGCGCCAGTAGCACTCCTCGGCGAAAAGGTTGACCGCATCGTCGATACGGCCGGTTTCGAGTGCTGCGCCAAGGGTATCAAGCAGTGCCTGAACGCGGGTGGTGGGGGTCTTCTCGAGCATCCTTTATCCTCCTGCTCTGTGATGAAAAACGGGACGGCTCCTCAACCGCCCCGCAATGCGGATCGGCCTAACGCTTGAGGTCGATCAGAATTTTCAATTGCGTACCGGCGGGATCGAGCAGCTTGTCGAACCCTGCCGAAACGGCCTCGCCGAGCGAGACATATTTGGTGACGATGCGGCGGGCCGGTATCTGGCCGCTCGCGATCAGGCGCGCCACGCGCGGCCAGTAGTGGGTCGGATAGGCCCAGGAACCGCGGATATCGATGTCCTTGAAGGTCACGTCGAACCAGTTCAGCGGGTTCTCGCCGGGATGGAGGCCGGTCTGCACGACGACGCCCTGTTTGCGCACGGCGCTCGCGCAGTTCTTCAGCGCGTGTTCGTTGCCGACGCATTCGATCGCGACGTCGCAGCCGACACCGCCCTCGGTCTCGGCCTGGACGACATTGCTGACCTTCTCCGTTTTCGGATTGATCGTGCGAACGTCGCCGAGCGCTTCCTTCGCCAGCGACAGCCGCGTGTCGTTGAGGTCGGAGAGGAAGATCTTCGACGCGCCGGCGGCTCGAGCCGCCATGGCCACGAGAATGCCGATCGGCCCCGCACCGGTGACCAAAACACTGTTTCCTGCCGTGACGCCGCCGCGATCACAGGCGTAAACGGCGACTGCGGTCGGCTCGATCAACGCGGCTTCTTCGTCGGAGAGCGCATCGGGAATGGGCTGGACATTGTAGTCGTTGAGAAGGGCTGCTTCTGCCATCCCGCCGGAATGCCAGGAGAGGCCCGCAAGTGCGAGGTTGGCGCTCAGATGAAACAGACCGCGATCGGCATAATAGTCGCCGCGGCGCGGCATGATCAGTGGCTGGATCGAGACCCGGTCGCCCGGCATCACATGGCTGACCCCTTCGCCGATCGCCTTCACGACGCCGCCGAATTCATGACCGAGGATCTGCGGTCCTTGGGCACCTGTGAAGGGATGCGGCTCCTTCGGGATGAAGATCGGGCCATAGGCATATTCATGCAGATCGGTGCCGCAGATGCCGCAGAACCGATTTTCCACCAGCACCTCGCCCGGCCCGGGCTGAGGCGGGGCCTCGACCTCTTCAATGCGCAGATCCCTGGCGGCGTGAAAGCGCAGAGCTTTCATTTGAGTTTCCTCCTGTTGTTCTTGCACAGGAGGGGCAGCAAGCAGCATGCCAGATCGCTATGTCGCCTATTTTGTGAGTGATATCAATGCCTTGAAAATGATCACAGCCGAAAGCCTCGGGGAATGCAACAGTTGGCGCGCAACAGGTGTTGCAGGCGTTGCGTCAGTTGAGACGCTTCAGGCGA
The DNA here is from genome assembly GCF_028993555.1 of Ensifer adhaerens. Taxonomy (NCBI): domain Bacteria; kingdom Pseudomonadati; phylum Pseudomonadota; class Alphaproteobacteria; order Hyphomicrobiales; family Rhizobiaceae; genus Ensifer; species Ensifer adhaerens. Next base: position 617,709 of record NZ_CP118611.1, read on the forward strand.
CGGTGGACGGTGGAGCGGTTGACACCGAGCTTTCTCGCGAGTGCCGAGACGTTGTCACCGCAGTCTCTCAGCGCCTGGCGCAGTGCATCATCTTCGCCCGGCAGCGAACGGACGGTGGCGGAAAAGAGATGCTCCGGCAGGCACTCGGTATCGATGCGGCCCCCTTCGGAAAGCGCGGCGGCGACCCGCAGGACGTTGGAAAGCTCACGCAGATTTCCCGGCCATTCATGCGCCAGCAAGGCTGTCCGCGCGGCCTTGTCGATGCGGTATGGCTCGTTGTTGTCCTTCTCGATGCGGGCGAGCAACTGGTCGATCAGCCAGCCGAGATCCTGGCGCTCGCGCAACGGCGGAAGGCCGAGGGTCGCAGCGTTCAGGCGATAGTAAAGGTCTTGCCGGAAACGGCCTTCCTTCACCAGTTCAGCCAGATCGCGGTGGGAGGCAGAGACGACACGCAGGTGGATCGGGCGGGCCTTGAGTGCGCCGACCGGTTGGACTTCATTTTCCGAGAGGACGCGCAACAGCCGGCTTTGCAGCGAGAGCGGCATGTCGCCGATCTCGTCGAGGAACAGGGTGCCACCGTCTGCGTCCTCGATCAGGCCGCGCTTGCCCTTCTGGCTGGCGCCAGTGAACGCGCCGGGCGCGTAGCCGAAGAGTTCGGACTCAATGAGATGTTCCGGGATTGCCGCGCAATTGACCGCGACGAAGTTGCCGTTGCCGCCGCAACTGTCATGGATCGCGCGCGCAAGATACTCCTTGCCGCTGCCCGTTTCCCCTTGAATGAGAATGGGAATGTTGCGGGTCGCAAGTTTGGCCGCGCGGGTCTGTACCCGTTCCATTGCGGCGTCGCCGCGACTGAGATCACGCAAAGCCCGGGGTAGGCGCGGCTCCGGCCCGGCAGGCGTGCGCAGGCTGACGACGGGCGCGATGGCGCTGGCGAAAAGGACAAGACCGCTCTTGGCTCGAAGGAGGCGCTCGCCGTTCGGCCGGCCGCGCATGAAATTCGGCAGGTCGTCCACGTCGATATCGAAGACCTCCGAGACAGGCAGGCCCAGGAAATCGCGTGTTCTGAGGCCGCGGATGTTCATCGAGCGGGCGAGTGCGCCAAAGCCACCATGGGTCATGCCGGTGATGCGCCCGCTGCCATCAAGGGCGATGGCGGCGTCCGGGTCGACATCAAGGAATTCCGGGGACCGCGCCAGCCGCAGCACCCAGTCGTTGCGGGTACGGGTCATGAGGTTGGCGAGCTCGATCCGTCGCGCCGTGGCGGAGACCAGATGCAGCGCCAACTGCTGGCTCGCCTTGGCGGTGGGCGACCGGAGCTGGGAGATGTCGAGCACGGCGGTAAGGTCGCCAAGCGTGTCGAATACTGGCGCCGCCGTACAGGTCAGCCCGATATGGCTGGCGTCGAAATGATCGTCCTGATGGATGATGACCGGCTCGCCGGAGACGATGCAGGCCCCGACGGCACAGGTTCCCGCGCGGCTCTCCGACCATTCCGAGCCGAGATAGAGCCCGGCCTTGCGCAACTGGTTGTCGAAGGTCGGGTCTCCCATGAAATCGACGGTCACGCCACGCGCATCGGACAGCAACAGGACGTAGTTCTGTTCGGCGACCTGGTTGAACAGCCCTTCAAGGCCCGAGCGACCGATGCGGATCAGTTCTTCAGCCTGTTCGCGATGCTCGCGCAGCTTCGACCCCGGAACGATGTAGGCTTCCTGCGCGATCGTCGGATCCAGCTTGTAATCATTGAGGCAGCGAAGCCAGGATTGGACCACCGGTGCATCGCGCGGGCTCTCAGCGCCCAAGCCAACACGCTCTATCTCACGCATATGCGATAGTGGCGTTATCATCGATCGGCCTCCCAAGCGGGAAGCTGACACACTCTCGGCGCGTCGACAATCCATATCTGCCAATCGGCAAAGCAGCGAGAGGGCTCCTTTCGAGGTATCGGCCAGATTTCTCGTCATCGTGACACTGCACGCTCAGTGCGGTTTCGTATCTCCATCCCAAACGATGTGTCACCAACGCATCCGCTGCTTTCCAGTGGCGCCTCGAGCCCCCTCGGCAGCCTGTTGACGGCCAGGTGCTGCATTCACAGCTGAAGACTACGCAGGGGCAAAAGAGTTGGAGGTGTGGACGACAGGCCACAGTCAGAGATGCTAGGGGTGTTCATCGGGAAGGGGCACGCAATCCAGTAGGAGACTTCTCGATGAGCAGAACTGCCATGAACGCCCTCGGACAGCCGGTCTATTACAGCGGAAGTTCGACGGCATGGTTTTCCGCAACCGGATCCGGACCGACCCTTTACGGCACGCCCGCCAACGATTCCATCTGGGGAGACAGTTCCGTCGACGTGACGATGATCGGCGGCAGGGGCGACGACATCTACTACCTCTATTCATCGACGAACCGGGCCGAAGAAGCCCCCGGCGAAGGCGTAGACACGATCGATACGTGGATGAGCTACGCCCTGCCGGAGAATTTCGAGAACCTGACCGTCACCGGCGACGGCCGTCATGCGTTCGGCAACAGTGCCGACAACATCATCACCGGCGGCTCAGGCAGCCAGACCCTCGACGGACGAGCAGGCAATGACGTGCTCATCGGCGCCGGTGGAGCCGATACCTTCGCATTCGAGCATGGCAACGGCAGCGACCTCATTTCCGATTTCAGCTCCAACGATACCGTCCGCCTCGGCGGCTACGGGTTCACCTCGTTCGAAGAGGTCCTGGCCAACTCTGCCCAGGAAGGGGACGATCTCCGCCTTCATCTCGGCGACGGCGAAAGCCTGGTCTTCGCCGATACGACAGCCGACCAATTGCAGGAGAGCCAGTTCAAGCTGGGCCTCGACCGGTCCGCTTTGACGCAGACTTTCTCGGATGATTTCGACACGCTGCAACTCCGCGGCGATACGAGCGGTGTCTGGGATGCGAAATACTGGTGGGCGCCGGAGGAGGGCGCAACGCTGACGGAAAACGGCGAACTCCAGTGGTACGTCAATCCGAGCTACGGGCCGACCGCTTCGACCAACCCGTTTTCGGTCGAGGACGGCGTCTTGACGATTACCGCAGAACGGGCCTCGGAAGAGATCCAGTCCGAAATCGGTGGCTATGATTACACGTCCGGGATGCTGACGACCTATTCGTCCTTCGCCCAGACCTACGGCTATTTCGAGATGCGGGCCGACATGCCGGACGATCAAGGCGCCTGGCCCGCCTTCTGGCTGCTACCCGCCGACGGTTCCTGGCCGCCGGAACTCGACGTCGTCGAGATGCGTGGGCAGGACAGCAATACCGTCATCACCACCGCCCATTCCAATGAAGGCGGCGAACATACCGTGAGCCGAGACGGGGTTCAGGTCGCCGATACCGATGGGTTTCACGACTATGGCGTGCTTTGGACGGAAGACGAGATCGTCTGGTACTTCGACGACACGGAGATCGCCCGCGCCGACACACCGGCGGATATGCACGAGCCGATGTACATGCTCGTCAATCTCGCGGTCGGAGGGATGGCCGACACGCCGAATGACGACTTTGCCGATGGGGCGGAGATGAAAATCGACTCCATTGAGGCGTACGCGCTGGGATCGGATTGGGATATCTAAGCGGATAGCAAGGGATCGGCCGCTTCAGAGCGGCCGGTCCTGCCAAACCTTTTGGGGATCAAGATGACCGAAGGGCCTGGAGGTCAATTCGCGGCTCATTCCTTCACGGTCATGGCGCGTCGCGGCAGGCGACCGTTCAGCACGATGTAGGCGACGAGGCCGATCACCAGGCCCCAGAAGGCCCCGCCGATACCGAGCAGCTTGATGTTGGCGGCAGACGCCAGGAATGTGATGAGCGCTGCCTCCCGGGTTTTCGGGTCTGCCATCGCTCCCGCGAGGCTTCCGCCGATCGTGCCCAGCAGCGCGAGGCCTGCAAGCGTGGTGATGAACGTCGCGGGAAATGCCATGAACACGGCCGCGAGCGTGACGCCGAAGACACCCACAAGCACATAGAAGCAACCTGCAGCGATCCCGGCGATCCAGCGCTTAGAAGGGTTCTCATGCGCTTCCTTTCCGGTGGCGATCGCCGCTGTGATGGCGGCGATATTGAAAGCATGCGAGCCGAAGGGCGCCATGACAAGCGAACCGAGGCCGGTCGCGGTGACAATAGGGTTGGCGCTGGTCTTGAAACCGTCATTTCGCAGTACCAGCATCCCCGGCATATATTGCCCTGTCAGCGTGATGAGAAACAGCGGCAGCGCAATGGAAAGCAGCGCGTTCAGCGAGAAATGCGGCAGGGTGAAGACGGGCGCCGCGAACGCCAGTTTCAGTCCCGACAGATCAACCCGGCCTTCTGCGAGCAGGAACGAAAGTCCGAGAACGAGAATGCCAACCACGGCGTAGCGGGCGGAAAAACGCTTCAGGAAGAGATAGGCGACGATCAGCAGGCCGACGAGCAGCGGGTCGACACTCGCACCGGCGAAGGCTCCGATCCCGAACTGCAGCAATATGCCGGCCAGCAGACCCGAGGAGATGCCGGTCGGGATCAGCCGGATCACCTTCTCGAAACAACCGGAAAGTCCAAGGGCGATGAAAGCTGCCGCCGAGATCATGTAGGCGCCAATCGCTTCGGCATGGGGTGTCGTTGCCAGTGCCGTCACGAGGAAAGCTGCAGCCGGAGTCGACCAGGCGGTGATGATCGGCTCGCGGTAACGCCAGCTGAGGAAAAGTCCGGTCAGCCCCACACCGATGGAAACGGACCATACCCAGGACGCCGTCAGTTCCGGGCTGAGGCCGGCGTTCTTGGCAGCATGAAAGACCAGAATGAATGTGCCGCCGTAGTTGACGATGACGGAGATCAGGCCCGCCACGATGGGGTGCGTCAAGTCATTCAAGTGGATGAAGGTGGAGGATGGACGGTACAGCATGTCTTGACGGACTCCTGAAACTGGGGCGGATAGCCAACGAAGTGCGTTGACATTTAGCCGCCCAATGGCCTGAATATCCCATCCATTTTTGTCGGCAGGTTCAGACCATTTGTTCAAGCATTCGCAACTGGAGTCCGTGAAGGCGTGGCTCGCGCATCCCACTCATGCTGCGATGCCGCTTCATGCGCGGATTCAGCGAGCGATCCGGCAGATGATCCTCGATGGTGTGCTCGCGCCGGGAAAGCCGCTGCCGGCCTCGCGCCCGCTCGCCAAGTCGCTCGGCGTATCGCGCGACACGATCGAAACCGCCTATAGCCAGCTTCATGCCGAAGGTTTCATCGAGCGCCATGTCGGAAGCGGCAGCTTCGTGGCCGAAATGACGGAATTTGCGACCGGTCGCCGCATTTCCCGGCGAGACCCGCTTTCGCGCAACCAGACGCCGAACCTCAGCAAGCGCGGCAATGCCATGTTCAGCAGCGGCGGCGTGCGCGAGTTGCTTGCGCCGCGCCCCTTCGCACATGGCGTGCCGGAGACCCGCAGTTTTCCGCTGCAGCTTTGGGAGCGTCTGGAACGACAGGTCTTGAGGGAACACGGGACCCAGGTGCTGCTTCACGGTGATCCGCAAGGGACTGAAGCGCTGCGCAGCGCTATCGCCGATTATGTCAACCTCGAGCGCGGCGCGCGCGCGACGCCCGATCGAGTGCTGATCCTCACGAGTTCGCAACAGGCGCTAACCCTGTGCGCGAACATGCTGCTTGATCCCGGCGATCGGATCTTTATCGAGGACCCCGCTTATTATGGTGCGCGCAAGGCTTTCGATGCGGCGGGGCTGGAATGTCTGCCCGTGCGCGTGGATGGTCAGGGTGTCGTCGTCGAGCAGATCACCGCGGAGACACGCAAGGTCAAGGCCGTGTTCCTGACGCCGTCACATCAGTTCCCGACCGGCGCGACGTTGACGCTGGATCGCCGTCTGGCGTTGATCGAATGGGCCAACCGCCATCAGGCATGGATCATCGAGGACGATTACGACAGCGAATTCCACTATGCCGGCAAACCGACGGCCTGCGTGCAGGGCCTCGATCCGCACGACCGGACCATCTATATCGGTACCTTCACCAAATCGCTCTTTCCGGGCTTGCGGATCGGCTATGTCGTGCTGCCTCCCCAACTGGTGCAGCCGATGACGGTCGCGCGCACGCTGCTTGACGGGCACTCCGCCCCGCTGGCGCAACTGACGCTCGCCCGGTTCATGGAAGGTGGGCATTTTGGTGCGCATGTCCGCACCATGCGCAGCACCTACGCTGATCGGCTCGGTGTGCTGGCAAGCCTCGTCGGCAAGCATCTGTCGCATTTTGTTGAAGCACAGGTACCCATCGGCGGACTGCAGATGTCCTGTGTGCTGACCTGCAACATGCCGGAGCGCACGGCCATTGACGTCGCACGACGTGCGGGGATCGAGATAATGGGATTGTCCGCGCTTCATGCAAATGGCGAACCCAAGGCCGGCTTCCTGATGGGCTTTGCCGCCTACACACCGAACGAAATCGAGGGTGCCGTCAGAAAGTTTGCGGACGCGCTCGGCGCCGTCGCGAAGTCGTAGTCAGCCGGGCGCCGGGTATCCAATTGCCGGGATACAAAGGCTCGCCGCATCAGCGCCAGTCAGGGCTGCCGGTTCCTCTATCATCTTCTAGCGTTTCGAGAAGCAAGCTCATTTCCCCGAGCGCAACGGTTTGGGACATGGCGATGTCCAGAAGCGCGTCTCTGAACAGGCTGCGCTGCGCGCTGTCACTTCGCTGCAAGTCTCCAAAACGCACTGTGCGAAGCTCATTCTCCGGCCGTGGCACGATTGGTGGCCTCCTCTACCACGCCAGCTGAATGGCGAACCTGGCGCGATTGTCGTAGCAGATAGGAACCCAACTCGGCGGCGGCAGCGATATCGGCAAAGAGCAGACCCGCCTCCGCCATGGTGCCGTCGTCGAGCGCATCTCTTTCGTTCGGGTCGAAGTCACTCAACAGATCGAGAAGAGCCTCGATTCTTAGGCGCTGCTCGCCGGCTGCTGCCAGCAGGCTCCGCTCGATCCGCTCTCTCTCGAGCCTTTCGAGGTCGCGCAGCGCCTCGCCAACGCGGTCTCGGCATTCGCAGTCGATCGCGCTGCTCAACACAGCACCATGCATGCGCGCGATCGCGCGGTCGATGTCCTCTTTGGTTTGGGCCAATGTCGATGTCATCGCAGGGTCCGCTGTTTGCATTGCCATGTTGCACGTCCAAAGTTGCGGGGCGGCACCTTCCGCCTCGGCGCAACCACCATCCGGCATCTTGATTTCAAGCCTAAAGGCAAGTGGGGCCGAGCTGTTTGAACCAGCGCAAAGAAAGATAGCTTTCGACGGGTACGCCGCTGGCCAGGACGGTCGGCCGCGAGCAAGTGTGGTTTGAGCCTACCGCGCAGAACTCGGCCACAAGGAAGGACGGGACTTCCGGCAGTTATTCCAATATCACGTCGATGCGTTGCAGTCATAACCGCAACCATGGACGGCTGGTCGCTGTCACTCCTGAACGTAGCAGCAGGCTCGTGGAGCCGTGAACTAGGATTAGTCTTGATGACCGCTTCAACACCCGGGCAGATGTCGCCCGCGTCTGCAGATGAATTCCCCGGGCGTGAGCAATTGCGTGCGAGTTCCGCAGAATTCCGAAAGGAGGTCATCGAAATCACGGACGGTGTCTTTGCGGCCGTCGGCTATTCCGCGAGCAACGTCACGCTGATCCAGGGTGACAAAGGCTCTGTTATCGTCGACACGTCTGCAAACCCCGTTGACGCGATGGCGATCGTGGATGCCTTCGGGAACCGCTTCGTGCGTCCGGTCCTTGCCATCATCTACACGCACAATCACCCGGACCATTCCGGCGGTGCGAGCGTGTTTGCCGGATCCGACAATCCCGAAATCGTCAGCCATCAGACGCTGGTGGAATCCGGGCCGGAGTTCGCAAGAGGACCGCGCGACGGCGGTGATGCCTTCGGCACCAAGCTCGCTGACCATCTGTTCATCAACGCCGGTACGCAGCTTGAATACGGTCGCGTGACCCCGCATACAAGGGAGGGGTTCCTGCCGCCGACCCTCACTTTCAGAGGGGAGAGCGAGGTCATAGAGCTGGCGGGGGTGCAGATGCAGCTCATCCATACGCCAGGAGAGTCTCCTGAAAACATAGCCATCTGGATCGCCGGGAAGGGCGTTCTGATCCCCGGCGACGATTTCCTGAAATCGTACCCGAACCTCTCGCCGATCCGTGGCCTGAAACTGAGGCCACCGGAGACGTGGATCGCAAGCCTCGACAAAATGCTTGCCTTGAACGCCACCTATATGGTCCAGGGCCACATGCGCCCGATCCTCGGCAAGGGCGAGGTCCGCACGGCCCTCACCGATTACCGGAACGGCATCAAGACCGTTCTCGACCAGACCCTGGCCGGTATCAAACAGGGCAAGACGCCGGACGAGCTTGTTGAGGAGGTGAAACTCTCTCCGGAGCTCTCAAACAGCCCTTACCTGCAGGAGTACTATGGCACTGTCGCCTGGGCTGTGCGTGGGATTTACGCCGATTACGTCGGATGGTTCGATGGGAATGCCACGAATTTGAACCCCCTGCCGGCTGCGGAGCGGGCCCGAAAGATGCTCGACATGGCAGGTGGGGTAGAGAACATCATCGCCCGCGCCAGGGAATCGATCGAGGCCGGGGAATTTCAATGGGCGGCAGAATTGATCGACCATGTGCTGGCCGTTGACCCGGTGAACATGGCGGCCAAGGAGATCAAGGCCCAGACGCTGACCGAATTGGGCGAGCGGCAGATCAATGCCACCGCCCGGAACTATTATCTAACCACAGCTCAATATCTGCTGAAGCGAGAGAGCCAGGAGTAGTCGTAGTCCTAGCCACCGAGTTGCAGCGTCCGCGCGGGCGCGCCATCGTTCCGGAATTCGCTTCTACGCGAGCACCGGAGGTCATTTCGCTCCGAGACATCAGAGGCCACATTGAGTGCGTGGCCCCGGGCTTTCCTCGAGCCTATGCCCGGTCCGCTTGCGCGGCCGGGCAGGCAGGGAACGGAAACGCATGATCGCGCCAGATAGACGTTGAACAACGTTTCCTGCTCGACGGACTCTACTTTGAGCCGAGCACGGATGTGATCGCGTCTGCGGCCGCCTTCACGACGATGTCGGCCTCTTCCTTTGTCAGGGAGAGCGGCGGTGCGAAACCAAGAATGTCGCCTTGCGGCATGGCGCGGCCGATGACGCCGCGTTCGAGAAGGGCTGCCGCGACCTGCGGGCCGACCTTCTTTGCAGGCTCGAAGAAGATCCGGTCGTCCCTGTCCTCGACGAACTCGATCGCCGCCATCAATCCGTCGCCACGCACCTCGCCCACATGCTTGTGATCGCCGAGGGCTTTCATCAGTTCGGAGCGGAAATAGGCACCGGTGCTGCCAGCGTTTTCGACGAGGCCCAACTCGTCGATGAGTTCGAGATTGGCAACGCCGGCGGCCGCGCAGATCGGATGGGCGGAATAGGTCCAGCCGTGGCCGATCGCCCCCAGTTCGTCCGAGCCCTGCACCAGCACCTGCCACATCTTGTCCGAGACGATCGTGCCGGAAAGCGGCGCGTAAGCCGACGTGAGACCTTTCGCAATCGTGATGAGGTCGGGCTTCATGCCGTAGTGGTCGGAGCCGAACATCGTGCCGAGACGTCCGAAACCGGTCACCACCTCGTCGGCGACGAGCAGGATGTCGTATTTTTCAAGCACGGCCTGGATCTTCAGCCAGTAGCCCTTCGGCGGCGGCACGATGCCGCCGGTGCCGAGGATCGGTTCGCCGATGAAGGCGGCAATCGTCTCCGGGCCTTCGGCCAGGATCATCTCCTCGAGCTTGTCGACGCAATATTGCGAGAACTGCTCCTCATCCATCGAGCGGTCAGGGCGGCGGAAAAAGTAGGGCGCTTCCGTGTGCAGGATCGGCGCGCGCGGCAGGTCGAAGGCGTTGTGGAAGAGATGCAGTCCTGTCAGCGAGCCGGTCATGACGCCGGAGCCGTGATAACCGCGCCAGCGCGAGATGATCTTCTTCTTTTCCGGCCGGCCGAGGACGTTGTTGTAATACCAGATCAGCTTGATGTTGGTCTCGTTAGCATCCGAGCCCGAAAGACCGAAGTAGACGCGGCTCATGCCCTCTGGTGCACGATCGATGATCATCTTGGAGAGCGTGATCGAGGCTTCCGTGCCGTGACCGACATAGGCGTGGTAGTAAGCAAGGTTCTTCGCCTGCTCGGCGATCGCGTCGGCAATCTTCTGTCGGCCGTAACCGACATTGACGCAGTAGAGGCCGGCGAATGCGTCAAGGCTCGTCCTGCCGCTGGTGTCGGTAATGTAGACGCCTTCGCCGCCGCCGATGACCCGGGTCGGCGTCTCGCCGCGCGCATGCATGCCCATATGCGTGGAGGGGTGGAAGAAGTGATCACGGTCCCAGGCGCTGAGCTGGTTGCTTCTATCGAGCATGGCCTTTCCTTTCGCGTATGATGAAATGTGGCGCCCGCGCTCAGGCGGCGGTGTCGATGCAGAGATATTTGAGTTCCGTGAAGGCTTCGATGCCGTGGCGGGAGCCTTCGCGGCCAAGGCCAGACTGCTTCCAGCCACCGAAAGGGATTGGTCCGCCGGTGATCTTCACCCGATTGATGGCGACCATGCCGTACTCAAGCGCCCGCCCAAGACGCATCTGGCGCGCGCCGTTCTCGGTGACGACATAGGCGACGAGGCCATAGCCGGTGTCGTTGGCGCGGGCGATCACTTGGTCCTCTTTGTCGAAGGCGGTCACGGCTGCGACCGGGCCGAAGGTCTCCTCGCGCATGATCAGCGCCTCGTCGGGCACATTGGTCAGGAGCGTGGGCTCAAAGAAAAGCGGCCCAGCGTGATGACGCCGTCCGCCGACTGAGAGCTTGGCGCCCAATCGCAGCGCGTCGGCAACCTGCTCTTCAACCTTGGCGATCGCTCGTTCGTGCATCAGCGGACCGATTTCGCTGTCGCGGTCGAGCCCGGCGCCGACCTTCAAGCGTGCGATGCGGGCAGCAAAGGCCTCCTCAAAAGCCCTGAGGATCGGCCGCTCGACATAGATGCGATTGGCAGCGAGACAATCCTGGCCAGAGGTCGCGAATTTTGCGGCGGTTGCGATATCGACTGCCTTCTCCACGTCGGCATCGGCGAAGACGATCAACGGCGCATGACCGCCGAGTTCCATGACCAGCCGCTTCATGGTCGATGCGGACTGGCTCGCGATGAGCTTGCCGATCTCAGTCGACCCGGTGAAGCTCATGGCGCGGATGCGTGCATCGGCATTCATGCGGCCGACAATGGTGGCGGCGTCTCCCGTCACCACGTTGAAGACCCCGGCCGGCAGACCGGCCCGCTCGCCGAGTTCGGCCAGTGCAAGTGCTGAAAGCGGTGTTTCGCTGGAAGGATGTGCAACGACGGTGCATCCGGCAGCAAGGGCGGCTGCGGCCTTGCGGGTGATCATGGCGGAGGGGAAATTCCACGGCGTCACGATGCCAACGACGCCGAGGGCCTCGCGGCGCACGATCATCTCGGCTCCCGGAAGGTGGCTGGTGACGCTTTCGGCGTTGAGGCGCTTTCCTTCCTCGGCATACCACTCGATGAAGGACGCCGCGTAGTCGATCTCGCCACGGGACTCGGCAAGCGGCTTGCCCTGTTCCAGCGTCATCAGCAGCGCAAGATCTTCGCGCGCCTCCAGCATCAGGTCATGCCACGTGCGCAAAATCGCTGCGCGCTGTTGCGGCAGCATGCTGCGCCAGGCGGGCAGCGCGTCGCTCGCGGCCGAGATGGCCTCTCCGGTCTGCTCGGCATCAAGGGCCGCGACCCAGGCAAGCGTCGCCGACGAGGCGGGATCCGTCACCTTGAAGCCGGCGCCGGTGTGGCCGGCGATCCAGCGGCCGCCGACATACGAAAGCGCCCGCAGCAGGTGCGGATCGGCAAGGCGGGCGAGGGCGTCGTGAAAGGTCGTGCGGGCAAATACGGCGGTCATGGCGGCCTCCTCTTGTTGTGTGGAGGAAACATGCCAGAGGGAAGGCGACAGATTGTCTATTGCCGGGGTGGGCGGCAGAGACTTTGGCCAAAGATAGGGGTGAGCGTAGACAATCTCTCTATTCGGAGACGGGAAGAAGTGCCTCCCGCTGTCACGAGATGAGAACCGAAGCGCCTACTGATCCTTCCAGCTGCGAATAACGGCGGCTTGGCCGACGCAGGCGCCGTCGGGGCGCACCAACTGCCAAACGGTCGCCTCTTCGATCCAGAATCGGCGGCCGGACTTCGCGATCCGAACGCCGCGATAATTGTCGATGAAGCCCTTGGCAGAGACGCCGTCTAGAAGGCGCTGCCTTTCCTCGCGGTCTGGCGCTTCGGCAGAAAGGCGCGACGGCATGCCGATGAATTCCTCCCAAGAGTATCCGAAGCAGGCCTGGGCGGTCTTGTTCGCGTAAATGAAGCGAGGATCCTCGGATCGGTCATGTGCGAGCAAGGCGAACGGCGCGGATTCATAGAGCCACCTGCCGTCCGCGGAAGGACCTCCCAGGCTTCTGCCTGTCAACTGGCGGAAGCTGGCGATGATCAGTGCGGAGATTTCTTCGACGTCATGCTCGCTCATCATGCCGCTCCCTTTTGATGTCGGTCGTCCATGGCCCTATCTTGCAGATATCCGCGATCGCGCGACCGCGGACATGAGAGCCCGCTGCAACTGCTTCCTTGGCTTGCGGCGGGCCGTCTCGCGCGGTGTCTTGGTTTGCGACGCTCAGTGAAGAACTCGACACATCGATGCCGAGCCCCGCTGCCGGTGATGCCGCAGCGGTTAGTCGTGGACGGCCATCTGCAGTTCAGCCTGGCGGCCGAGGGATGTCATCCACTCGCTAAACTCCGGGCGGCTCTTGATCTGCCGACCGTAGTGACGGCGGAGCGCCGCAGTGAGATCACCCCGGCGGCCGAGCTGTTCGTCGGCAAAGCCAATCATCTGCGAATTCGGCCAAGCTTGCGGGCGGATGGCGGCAAGGCGGGCAAAGAGGCTTTCGCCGGTCTCATCCGGGTTCGCCTGCGCCATGAGCGTCAGCATGGCCGCCGTCGAGCGCGATACGCCCATATGGCAATGAACCAGCACATGGCTCGCGGCTTCCCGGTCCTGCCGCATCAGGAAATCTGTGCCGAAGCGAAGGACGGCTTCCACGTGGTCCGGGCGGGGCATCACCCGGTTCGGCGCCGCCGCAATGATATCGTGGAAGCGCAGCGTCGTTCGTTGATGCTCGCCGTAGGCGCCGAAAGCTTCCAGTTCAGGGAGTTCCGGATCGACGATCGACAGAACATGGGTCACGTTTCGGCCGCTCTGCCCCGGCAGTTCCTCGATACCGCAAACGGTCAGCACTGGCGAAAAGATCGTTTCCATGTCCATTATCCTTGCATCGGTTTCATAAAGCATCTGCCACGCATTCGCGCGCGAGAAGGGCAAAATCACGGTCGCGCATCACATACATCGGGGCGCCGCAGAACGGCACGATGAGGGGCGGATCGACGCGCGGCTGGCGTTGAGATTGATGTTTTCATCGGTGGGAGGCGACGACGAAGCCGCCGGGAGAGATGGAAACTATACGTGTGCCGGCCTGCTTGGCAATCTCGATATTCGAAAACAGGATAACTCTTGTGACCTGAAAAAGAAGAGTGCGAAACGCACGCCGTTTCCCGTCGAATTGGACATTCACGACACCGGAATATGTCTGGAGACGGCATGCGGGCGCGCTCCGTCCGCAGCCGTTGTCCAGTGGCTCTACCAACCGGGGCGCCGGTGACGATCTATGAGCTCAAATTCGCGCGCTCCTCAATCGCAGCGCATTGCCGATCACACTGACGGAGGAAAGCGCCATGGCGGCGGCTGCGATGATCGGCGACAGCAGCAGCCCGAAAGCGGGATAGAGCGCCCCGGCGGCAACGGGTACGCCGGCGGCGTTGTAGATGAAGGCGAAGAACAGGTTCTGCCGGATGTTCGCCATCGTCGCGTGGCTAAGCCGTCTCGCCCGCACGATGCCCTGCAGGTCGCCCTTGAGCAGCGTCACGCCTGCGCTTTCGATTGCCACGTCGGTGCCGGTTCCCATGGCGATGCCGACGTCGGCGGCGGCAAGGGCAGGAGCGTCGTTGACGCCGTCGCCCGCCATGGCGACGATCCTGCCTTCCTTGCGCAGGCGGTTGACGATTTCGCTCTTGTGCTCCGGGAGAACTTCCGCCTCGACCTCCTTGATGCCGAGCTTGCGGGCGACGGAATTGGCGGTGGTCCTATTGTCCCCAGTCAGCATTACCACGCGCACGCCATCCTTGATCAGCGCGTCGACCGCAGCCAGTGTCGTGGCCTTGATTGGGTCGGAAATCGCAAATAACCCGCCCAGGCGGCCGTCGATGGCGACGAATATGACAGTTGCTCCCTCTCCACGCAGTTCTTCTGCTTTCTGCGCGAGCGCGGAGACATCCACTTTCTCCTCGGACATGATCCGGTGGCTACCGATGATGAGCCTGCGACCGTCGACGACACCTGTCACGCCCTTGCCGACCGGACTGTCGAAGTCTTCGGAAGACCCGAGCTCCAGGGCGCGCTCGTTGGCAGCGTCGACGATGGCGCTTGCGAGCGGATGTTCGCTCGGTCGCTCGATCGTGGCAGCCAGTCGCAGTAATTCGTGCTCAGGCATATCGCCCACGGCGACGATTTCGGTGACCTTCGGCTTGCCTTCGGTCAAGGTCCCGGTCTTGTCGACAACCAAGGTATCGACCTTCTCGAAGCGTTCCAGTGCTTCGGCGTTCTTGATCAGCACACCGGCACCCGCGCCCTTGCCGACACCGACCATGATCGACATCGGCGTGGCGAGACCGAGGGCGCAGGGGCAGGCGATGATGAGCACCGCGACTGCGGCGACCAGCCCGTGAGGCAAGCGAGGCTCCGGACCGACCAGCATCCATGTCGTGAAGGCGATGAAGGCAATCAGGATGACGACCGGCACGAACCAGCCGGAGACTTCGTCGGCGAGCCGCTGGATCGGAGCACGGGAGCGCTGTGCTTCGGCAACCATGTGCACGATGCGGGACAACATGGTGTCGCGGCCGACCTTGCCCGCTTCCATGACAAAGGCGCCCGTCCGGTTCATCGTGCCCCCGATCAGTCTGGCCCCGACCTCCTTGGTGACGGGCATAGATTCCCCGGTGATCATGGACTCATCGACCGAACTGCGGCCCTCGACGAGGGTGCCGTCGACCGGGACCTTCTCGCCCGGGCGCACCCGCAGCTTGTCGCCGACCGCGACGGCATCAAGTTCCACATCCTCATCTGTGCCGTCGCCGCGGATGCGGCGGGCGGTTTTTGGCGCAAGGTCGAGAAGTGCCCTGATCGCACCGCCCGTCTGCTCGCGCGCCTGCAATTCGAGCACCTGCCCGAGCAGCACCAGAACGGTGATGACGGCGGCCGCCTCGAAGTAGATCGCAACTGCCCCATCGCCGGACCGGAACGTTGCCGGAAACAGGCCGGGTGCAACCGTGGCGACTACGCTGTAGGCCCAGGCGACGCCCGTACCCATTGCGATCAGGGTGAACATGTTGAGGTGCCGGGTGACGATCGACTGCCAGGCCCGCTCGAAGAAGGGGGCGCCAGCCCAAAGCACGACGGGCGTCGCCAGGATGAATTGAATCCAGTTCGACGCCTGCGCGCCGAGAACCATGTGCAGATTGGTGAGATGGCCACCCATCTCGAGCGCCAGCACGGGCAGGACCAGAACCAGCCCAACCCAGAACCGTCGCCGCATGTCGACGAGCTCACGGCTTGGCCCCGCGTCGGTTGTGATAATTTCCGGTTCGAGCGCCATGCCGCAAATCGGGCAGTTGCCGGGGCCGAACTGGCGCACCTGCGGATGCATGGGGCAGGTGTAGATCACTCCATCCTGTTGGGAGCCCGGCTTGTCCTCGGCTTTGGCAGGCGCCGCGTTTTGATTGGCATGGTGGTGATGCGCATGACCTTCGTGCCGGTGCTGGTGCTTATGCTCGTCCATGGGATTTCTCCATACTGGTACTCGCGATAACGGAGCCAATGCCCGGCGCCCGGGGGCAGCCGGGCATAGGCTGGTTACGCGTAGGCGACGAAGGACATCATTCCCGATGCCATGTGATAGAGGTGATGGCAGTGGAGCGGCCAGCGGCCCGGATTGTTGGCGTCGAACACTACGCTGACGCTCCCCATCGGCGGCACGAGAACGGTGTCCCGCACAGCGCCCGCGAATGCCTTCCCACCGATGTCGACCACCTGGAAGTGGTGCCCGTGCAAATGCATTGGGTGGGACATCATCGACATGTTGCGCATGACGACCTCGATCCTTTCCCCTTCGCGGACATTGAGGCTGTCGCCGCCCTCGATCCGCCAGTCGTAGCCGCTCATGCTGCCCGTCAGGGTTAGCTCGAACCTTCGATCGGCGGGACGAACGGCAAGCGGCACGGCGGCCACGAGTTGCTGTTCGAGTTCTAGCCCAACGACCGGTCCACGATCCTTTCCACGCGATGCGATCCTTGAGATCTTGGCGCCGGCCGGCGCAAGGATGATGCCGGTGCGATGCTCGGCACCCTCGCGTAGCGCGAGGATCGGATAGGCCTCGGCGGACTTTGGAAGCTCGAGGCGGATATCGAGCCGTTGGCCCATGGAGATCGGGAAGCGCGTCCCTGAAACCGGCTGCACCGGCTGTCCGTCGACGGCGATCAACTGTCCGGTGAGTGCGCCGGTGTCGATCGTGAAGGCGGTGGCCGTCGCGCCATTGATGATGCGCAGGCGGACGCGTCCTCCGTTCTCGACCCTGACGACTTCAGGGTCGTCGAGCGTCCGGTCATTGGCGAGATAGGCGTCATATTCGATGTCGTTCAGATCCATGGCGGCCATACCTGGCATTGCCATTCCGGACATGTGGCCGCCGTGCATATTGGACGCCATTCCCTGCATCATCGCACCGTGGTCCATTCCGTGACCGCGTGACGATCCCTTCAGTTTGGCGAGCAATTCTTCGGCAGGCGTGAAGGAGAAGTCATGCAGCAGGATGACAACTTCCTGCTCGACGCGCTGGCGGTCGTCGGCGCTCTGCACGATCAGAGGCGCGGCAAGCAGGTTCTGCTCCTGCAGCGTATGCGCGTGCATCCAGTGCGTACCGCCGGGCCCGACCGGAAACGCGTAGTGCCGGGTTTCTGTTGCCTTCAGAAGCGCTGCGGGGTTGTCCGGCACGCCGTCCATATTCCATGGCGGCGCGAGCCCATGCCAGTGGATGAGCGTTGCTTCCCCGCCTTGAATTGAAAGGGTGACGTCAAACGTTGCGTCGGCGTCGAGCGTCAGTCCGACAGCGCCATCCGGCTGGACAAGCCCAAAGACGTCGGCGGCCTTGCCGTTCACCTCGATCACACGCTTCGTGATCGCAAGCGAGCGGGTGCCCGCGCTCGAGGCAGTTGCCTTGCTGGTATCAGCCCAGCTTTTGTTTGGTTGTAAGATGGCACCCGATGCGGCGACCACGACGCCCGACATCAGTCCGCCCAGGAATTCACGGCGTTTCATGTTCATTGACCTCTTGTTCCATGCCGGCCAAAACCGGCGAAGGTCGCGCCACGCGGGTGCGACCGCGGAGGACCGCCGCAGAACGCGGCTGGCCTGGCTTATCCGATGGATCGAGGAGGGCCGATGGCGGGTCGGGAGATGATGCCGTCGATGGGCGGTTGGGGAGCGATGTCCCGGCGACCGTCCGAGTTCAAGGTGAGTTCGCCGATAACTGGAGCGGGGAACAACGCGTAGCACATGCTGCAGATACGTTTGCAGCACGCTTTCTGGCCACCTGTTTCTTTCTCCGTGTGGAGATCGGCGTGCCCCTTTGGAGAAATGACATGTTCGCTGCCGGCAACATGTGGCCCGCATTTGATGGGAGCCGCCTCAGCCATCGGCACGACCAGAAACAGAAAAGCGACCAGGACGGCCAGCCATTCTGTTGCGTGCTTTCGGGCGGTCTGGCTGGCGGCGATCATGTTTTCGTCCGACACCTCGTGCTGTATTCAAGCACAGTGCGTGATGCTTGCAAATCTGGCCTTGACCTTGATCAAACGGCGACAAGTGCGCAGCTCGCGACGGGAGGATTGCAGCCGAATGTGTCCGAATGCGGTTAGATGGTCAGGTTTCATTTTCACAGCGATTTCGGTTGTGGCTTTCTCGGCCGCTTCCGCACAGGCTGGCGATGACGTCGTCCATGAAAGGCAGCAGGATATGAAGGCGATGGCTGCTGCCGCCAAGAACATCGATGCCATGTTCAAAGACACATCACCTTACGACGCGAAGGCGTTCAAGGTCGCTGCCGAAACCATTCGAGCCCATTCAGGCGAACGACTATCGAAACTGTTCAGCAGTCCTGTCGTCGCCGAGGGCTCGAAGGCCACCGCCAACATCGACACTGAGCGACCGGCATTCGACACGTTGGCGGCTGAGCTTGGCGCCTACGCCGCGGCGCTCTCCGCTGCGGCGGAGCGCAACCCGGAGGTTCTTGCCCCTGAAATGCGGATGCGGGGCGGCGATACGAAGATGGGAGGGCCGCTCGCCAAGAGAAAGTCGGCGGCCCTCGACCCGATGTCCATGCCCGCCGAGCATGCCTTCCACACAATGCTGCAGGTCTGCACTTCCTGCCACGCCAAGTTCCGCGCGAAGGACAACTAATCGGCGGAAGTAGGCGCGTGTCTCAAAGCTTGGATCACCCGACGTGGCTGCAGCAGGATTTCTTGAAGGAAGCCTGGTAGCCGGCTTCCTCGATCGCAGCAACGAAGGCGTCGGAGGCGATCTGCGAATCGATCGACGCGGACTTGGCCTCGAGATCTATAGCGACTTTGGCGTTGGGGTCGACCGACTTCACGGCCTTTTCGACTGCGCCGGCGCAGTGTCCGCAAGTCATGTCGGGGATGTTGAGATGGTGCATCTGGAAACTCCATTTGATCTGACATGTTCCAATGTGGTGCTTCCAACGATGGCAAGGTCAAGGGCAAAGCGCGCATAAAAAGCTTTGTTCCTCCGGGCGAAGAAACCGCCAGGGGAAGTCGCGGCGCCGGATACCTGCAAAACTCAGAAAGAGCGCAGCAGAGTGCCACCTACGGCCGTCAACGCCACAACGACCCACGGTGGCGCCTTCCACACCACGAGCAGGATGAATGCCGTCAGCGCCAGCGCGAAATCGTGGGCGTTCAATACGGCGCTTGTAAAGACCGGGCTGTAAAGTGCCGCTCCCAATATCCCGACCACGGCGGCGTTCGCGCCGCGCATTGCAGCCTGAGCGATGGGCCGTTTGCGAAAGTTGTCCCAAAACGGAAGGGCGCCGACGAGCAGCAGGAAGCCGGGCAGGAAAACCGCAACGAGGCAAATGCCTGCGCCGAGAATGCCGTTGGGTTCCGGCCCCATGACCGCACCAAGATAGGCGGCAAAGGTAAAAAGCGGCCCTGGGACTGCCTGCGCCGCGCCATAACCGGCGAGGAAGGCATCGTTGGAAACCCAACCCGGAGCGACCACTTCCGCCTGGAGCAGCGGCAACACCACATGCCCGCCGCCAAAGACGAGAGAACCGGACCGATAGAAGGCATCGAACAGCCCCCAACTCTTTGAGATGCCCGCAGCAATCGGGAGAGCACCGAGCAAAACGAAGAAGGTTACGAGGCAAATGATGCCGACTGGCCGGCCAACGTGGAAAGTCAAGTGTGTGGATCCCGCCGCCGGGCCGTTGCGACACAGCACGGTGCCGGCGATTGCGCCAAATGTGATCGCCGCGATTTGCCCGATCGCTCCCGCCGCAAACACGACGATCAACACGCAAGCAACGGCAATGCTGGCGCGTTCGCGATCCGGAGTGAGGCTCTTTGTCATGCCCCACACGGCCTGCGCCACGACCGCGACGGCAACAATCTTCAGTCCGTGCAGCAGGCCCGTTCCAATCGGGCCATCAAAGGACGTGGCCGCCAATGCAAAAATGACCAGCAGGAGGGCAGACGGTAGTGTGAACGCGGCCCAGGCGGCGAGTGCGCCGAGCGGGCCACCGCGCAGGAGGCCGAGAGCAAAGCCGACCTGACTTGAGGCGGGACCGGGCAGAAACTGGCAAAGCGCGACGAGATCAGCATAACCGGCCTCGTCGATCCACTTGCGACGCACCACCAATTCGTCGCGGAAATAGCCAAGATGAGCGATCGGCCCGCCAAACGATGTCAGCCCGAGCTTCAAAAAGGCGCCGAAGACTTCGGCCGGCGTACCTTGGGGAGGTCTTGTCACCTGTTCATGCAGTGTTTTCGCCGATGCTTTCACCAACAACTCCCGGATTTCCGTCCCGCCCCCGCCCAGTCCGTGCAGCCGGATTGCGATATTGAAACTCGATACCGGAACCGACTGCAGAAGCAATGGGTTGGCTTTCATTCCACCAAGGCGAGCAGGGTGTCGAGATATTGCGGGCTTCGGTGACAGACGTATGACTAGGCTCGCCTCTTGCTGGTGAATCTTCCGAGTGCGCGCGGGTGAATTTCAGCCAGTTGAGGCGTGCTCCACCAACTTGATATCTCTTCTGCTTTGGGCAACATCAGCGACCAGATCCGCAAACTGCCAAGCAGTACGGGTAAGGAGAGACGGTGAGTGCAGCAAAGCCCCGTGGGGCAAAAGAGGAAACCGCGAAACTGGCTGGCCGCATGACGCGCGAGGCTTGGATCGATGCCGGTATTGACGCTCTGATCGAAGAGGGTATCGCCAATGTAAAGATCCAGGTGATGGCCAAGAAGCTCGATGTTTCCCGGTCGAGTTTCTACTGGTTTTTTGCCGATCTGCAGGCGCTGCATCGGGAACTACTGGAATACTGGCTCACAAAGAATACCAGCCCGATTATCGAGCGGTCGTTGCGTCCGGCGGCCACCGTAACGAAGGCTGTTTGCCACATCTTCGAGTGCTGGGTCGACCCGTCGCTGTTCGACCCGCGGCTCGATGCGGCCGTCAGATCCTGGGGCCAGGTGGACGCTGTGGTTCGCGGCGTGGTCGACCAGGCGGACGATCAACGCATCGATGCAATCACCCGCATGTTTCTGCGATACGGGTACCCCGACGAAGAGGCGTTCATCCGCGCCCGCGTGCTCTACTTCACGCAAGTGGGCCACTTCACGCTCGGCATACGCGATGGCCGCGAAATGCGATTGCGGTTGCTCCGCCCCTATCTTCTCAGCTTCACCGGGCGGCTCCCTGCCGAAGAAGAAGTCGAGTCCTTCACCGCCGTCATGCGACGTGTTCAGCCCGAGAGCTGAACTTGGAGTGGACATGTCTGTACCTATTGTTTTGTGCAGATGGGGCAATGTACATGCCTATTTCGTAAGTTGAGCTGTATATAGCGGCTGTTCATTTTACAGGTGTCTAGACATTTGTGTCTAGAGCCGCTAATGATGCGCAGGTGGATCGAACACGCGGGATTTCTGGCGGGCCGGTTCCTTCACCGCGAGGGCATCTCAATGCAGCAGTCAGCCTTGTCAGCCGGTCCGACATATGCCGCGAGCTCACGAGGCGGTGCCTCCCGATGACGCGGCGCTATTCCGCTTTTGCGCTCTTCAAGGAAGGTCTCAACGCCCAAAAAGGCTGGCAGAAGGCCTGGCGCTCTCCCGAGCAAAAGCCGCGCTATGACATCCTGATCATTGGTGGCGGCGGTCACGGGCTTGCAACCGCCTACTACCTCGCCAAGAACCACAACATCCGAAACATTGCGGTCATCGAGAAGGGGTGGCTTGGTGGCGGCAACACCGGGCGCAACACGACGGTCGTCCGGTCGAACTACTTTTTCCCCGAAAGCACCGCGCTCTACGAAATGGCGCTCCGCCTCTATGAGACGCTGGGGCGCGACCTCAACTACAACATCATGCTCTCCCAGCGCGGCATCATCACCTTGGCGCACAGCGAGGCCGAGATGGAAATGGCCGCGCGCACGGTCAATGCCATGCAGATCAACGGTACGGACGCCGAGCTTTTCGACGTCGAGGACGTGCGCCGGGTGCTGCCGCTGATCAATCTATCGCCTGAGGCGCGCTATCCGGTCTTCGGCGGGGTCTGGCAGGGAAGGGCCGGGACGGCGCGACACGACGCCGTCGCCTGGGGATACGCGCGCGCAGCCGACCGGCTGGGCGTCGACATCATCCAGTCCTGTGAGGTCGAGGAATTCCTCGTGGAGGGCGGTCGCTGCCGCGGCGTGAGGACCAGCCGCGGCGAAATCCGGGCAGACCGCGTCGGCATGGTCGTGGCCGGCAATTCCTCGCATCTCGCCGCCAAGGCAGGGTTTCGGCTGCCGATCACGTCCTACGCGCTGCAGGCCTGTGTTTCCGAGCCGATCAAGCCGGCGCTCGACACGGTCGTGCTCTCTCCTGCAACCGGCACCTATGCGAGCCAGTCGGACAAGGGCGAACTCGTGATCGGCGGCGGCCTCGACCGGGTCCCGTCTTACGGGCAGCGTGGCAATCTTCCAGTGCTCGAACACGTCGTTTCGGGCCTGCTCGAAATGTTTCCGAGCTTCCGGCAGCTCCGGTTGATGCGGCAATGGGCGGGCATCGTCGATGTAACGCCGGACTCGTCACCGATCCTTGGGGAGAGCCCGCTGCCGGGCCTCTTTCTGAATTGCGGTTGGGGAACGGGCGGCTTCAAGGCGATCCCCGCCGGCGGCACGCTGCTTGCCCATCTGCTGGCCACGGGAAAACACCACGACGTCAGCCGCCCGTTTGATCTTGAGCGCTTTGCGCGCGGGCGTCTGATCGATGAAGCGGCCGGCTCCGGCATCGCGCACTAGGAGGACGGAATGCAGCTTTTTCCATGCCCGTTCTGTGGCCCAAGGAACGAGAGCGAATTTCACTTCGGTGGCGACGCCGGCAATCAGCGCCCGGAAGGTTTTCGCGATGTGACCGACGGTCAATGGACCGCCTATCTGCATGAGCGCAACAACCCGAAGGGGCCGGCAAACGAAATCTGGATGCACCTGACCTGCGGCGAAGTGTTTCGCATGGAGCGCGACACCGTTCACCACCGGGTGATGCGGTCGATGGCGTTGGTGGAAGGAGGCGGCGATGACGGCATGGCGCACTGAAGACGGAACGGCCATCGACAGGACACGACCGTTGCGCTTCACCTTCGATGGTCGGGCGGTCGAAGGGTTTGCCGGGGATACGGTTGCTTCGGCGCTGCTGGCCAATGGCGTGACCGTTGTTGGCCGCAGTTTCAAGTACCATCGCCCGCGCGGCCTCTGGGGCGCAGGTGTCGAGGAACCAAACGCGCTCGTCGACATTGCCGGGGGCATGCCGAACAGCCGGGCGACACGGATCCTTGCCGAGGATGGCATGGTGGTCCGCAGCGTCAACGCCGATCCGAGCGCCGAGAAGGACCGTCATGCCTTCCTCGATGCGTTCTCGCGCTTCATACCTGCCGCCTTCTACTACAAGACCTTCATGTTTCCCGACTGGCATCGGTTCGAGCCGCGCATCCGGCAGATGGCTGGCCTCGGCACTCTGGACACAAATGCCGAGGGGCCATGGCTTTCCGAGCAAATCAACCACCATTGCGACGTGCTGGTGATCGGCGCGGGGCCTTGGGGCCTTGCCGCGGCGCGTAGCGCCTTGCGCTCCGGGCGACGCGTCGTGCTCTGCGACGACGGTGCGCGTGCCGGCGGCAGCCTGCTCTTCCGCAAGGGGGAGATCGAGGGAAAGCCGGGAGCAGACTGGGCCGCGGATGTCGTTCTGGAACTGGAACGGGCCGGTGCGATCGTGCTGGCTGGCACTACGGCCTTCGGCATCTATGATCACGGCCTGGTTGGCCTGAACCAACGGGGCACTGACGGTACGCCGGACCGGCTTTACCGGGTGCGCGCGAAATCGATCGTGCTTGCGACCGGCGCCATCGAGCGGCCGCTGCCCTTCGGCAACAATGATCTGCCCGGCATCATGTCTGCGGAGGCAGCACTGGTCTATCTTCGCCGCTTCGGCGTTGCCGCCGGCCGCAAGGTGGTGGTCGCGACCAACAACGGACTTGCCTATGAGACGGCGGAGGCGCTCGCTGCCGTCGGCGCCGACGTCACCGTCGTAGACTATCGGATGAACGGTCCAACTCCGGCGGGCTCCCGCGTATTGAGGGGGCTCACGGTTCGATCTGCGCGCGGCAAGGGGGCGGTCAGCGCCGTCGCGCTTTCGGACGGCAGTACGCTAGAGGCCGATACAGTTCTTGTCTCCGGCGGTTTTACGCCGACCGTGCATCTCTATTGCCAGGCGCAGGGCAAGCTCGACTGGCGCGACGACATCCTCGCTTTCGTGCCCGGCCGCCCGGTCACAGGTGTGGAGGTGATCGGCGCTGCGGCGGGTGATTTTTCGCTTCCACCGGAGCTTGCTGGTGATGTCGAGGATGACCTTGATATCGTTGCTGCCTGGCCGAAACCCGATGCCAAGGAGCGGGTCTGGATCGATCTCCAGAACGATGTCACGGCCAAGGACGTGGAACTGGCCGTCCGGGAGAATTTCGTTTCGGTCGAGCACCTGAAGCGCTACACCACGCTCGGCATGGCGACCGACCAGGGCAAGACCTCCAACGTCAACGGCCTGGCATTGATGGCTGAGTTGACCGGCAGACGTATTCCGGAGGTCGGCACGACCACCTATCGCCCGCCGTTCACCCCGGTGCCGCTCGCCTCCTTTGCGGGCGCCCGTTCGGGCACACGGATGAACCCGTTGCGCCGGTTGCCGCTTGAAAAGGAACATCGAGCCGAAGATGCGGTGTTTCGCGAATATGGCGGCTGGCTCCGTCCGGCCTTCTATGGAGCCGGTTCTCCGGAGGAACATATCCAGGCAGAAGCCAGTGCGGCTCGCAACGGCGTGGCGCTCTTCGACGGTTCGCCTCTGGGCAAGATCGAGGTTCTCGGACCGGATGCGGCATCCTTCCTTGATTTCATCTATTACAACACCGTGTCGACCCTTGGGGTCGGGCGGTGCCGCTACGGCTTCATCCTGACCGAGGCCGGCAATGTCTATGATGACGGGGTTCTCGTCCGGCTGGACGCGAACCGGTTCATGGTCTCCTGCTCATCGTCCCATGTCGCCGGGATCCATGCGCTCCTCGAGGAATGGCGACAGGATCGCTTCGACCGCCGGCGGGTGTTCATCCACGATGCGACTGCCGAGATGGCAACGCTCACTGTCACTGGCCCGCGCGCGCGGTCCCTTCTGGAAACGATAGGCCTTGGGGTCTCGCTCGACGACATGGCCTTGCCACATATGGCGGTCGCGTCCGGCACCTCCGAAGGCGTGCCGGTGCGGGTCGCGCGCATCAGCTTCACCGGCGAGCGTTCCTATGAGATTTCCGTGCCAGCCGACCATGCTGGCAGGCTCTGGGCGCGATTGCGTCGGGAAGGCGCGGCCTTCGGGGCGACGTTGCTCGGCCTCGAAGCCTTGATGATCCTGCGCGCGGAGAAAGGTTACATCGTCATAGGCAAGGATACGGACGGCACAAGCCGGCCGATGGATTTCGGCCTGACGGCGCCACTTGAGAAGAAAAAGGTCGAATTCATCGGCCGCCGTTCGCTGCTCACGGAGGATGCGCAGCGTCCGGATCGCCGTCAATTCGTCGGGCTTGAAACGGTCGACGGCAAGGGTGTGCTACCGACCGGCGCGCACGGGATCGAACGCCATTCGGGCGGGATCCGCAGTGCCGGTTTTGTCACATCAAGCTACTTCAGTCCTGTGTTGCAGCGGCCGATCGCACTTGGGCTTATCGAGCGTGGCCTTTCCCGAATGGGAGAGATCGTCGAGTTTCAGCATCTGCGGGAACTGCGTCGCGCCCGCATTGTCGCCCCTTGCGCTTTCGATGCGGATGGAGGTCGTCTCCATGCTTGATAATTCGGTGAAGTGGAAGCCGGAACCGGATTGGAACTGCGCCCGCCTCTTAGGCCGAGCCATCGAGGTGCGCGCCATCCCTGGCCTCACGCAGCATCTCGTCAGCGGCGATATCGACCGCTTTCGCGAGCGCCATGGTCTCGGCGAGGATGTCGGCGCCCTGGGTCTTGCCAGGGGCGCGCGTTATGCCGTGCGCGTTGGCCGCGACCGCTTGCTTGCAGTCGGATTGCCGGCCACCGAGTGTGCTGTCGGCTGGCATGATGATGGCTATGGGGTCACGGCGCTCGGTTCGGCGCAGCGCGTCCTGGAAGCGCACGGCGAAGGCGTGCGGGACCTCGTGGCGCGGGCGACGGCGCTTGATCCTGGCAATCCCGGCCCCTGTGCCGCCTTGCAGTTTTGCGGCCTGACCTGCAGCGTCTATTTCCATGGAGACACGCAGACGTTGCGTGTCCACGTCGAACGGGGACTTGCCGCCTATCTGTGGGAATGGCTCGAATGCCAGCCGCTTTTTTCAAGCGAAGCGGCCGCACGTGAAGGTGAAGATTTCATTTTGGAGGAGTGCCCCGCATAAGGCCGGGCAACTTGAAGGGAGAGACCATGAGAAGAGTTCTGATTATCGGCACGGCCCTTGGCCTGCTTATGGGGACGGCTGCGCGCGCCGATGACCTGACGTTTGCCGTGGCAGGTCCCCTGACCGGGCCCCTCGCCACGATTGGTGACCAGTTCCGGCAGGGTGCTCAGGCGGCTGCGGACGCCATCAACGCCAAGGGTGGCGTGCTTGGCCGCCAGATCAAGCTGCAGTTCGAAGACGACCAGTGTGATCCGAAGCAGGCCGTCTCGGTTGCCAACCGGATCGCGGCAAGTGGCATCGGCTTCGTCGATGGGCATGCCTGCTCGGGCTCCAGCATTCCGGCCTCGGCGGTCTATGCCGAAAACGGCACGCTGATGATGAGCCCTGCCTCGTCCAATCCGGTCATGACGGACGACGCGGCGGACAAGGGCTGGACCAACATCATGCGCCTCTACACCCGTGACGACGCACAGGGCGCCTTCATCGGCCCGTGGATCGCCAAGGAATATGCCGGCAAGAACGTCGCCGTCCTGCATGACAAGACGGCCTATGGTCAGGGCGTTGCCAATGCGGTGCGCGCCACGATGAACGAGAGCGGTCTCAAGGAAGTCCTTTATGAGGGCATCAATGCGGGCGAGAAGGACTACAACGCGCTCGTGACGAAACTGAAGGACGCCAAGGCCGATGTCGTCTATTTCGGCGGATACCATCCGGAAGCCGGCCTGATCCTGCGTCAGGCCGCCGAGCAGAAGTATCAATTCCAGCTGATCATGCCGGACTCGATCGCATCGCCGGAATTCTGGCAGGTCGCGGGCGCGGCGGGCGAGGGCACGCTCTTCGTCTTCCCGTCCGATCCCCAGGCCAAACCTGAAGCAAAGGAAGCCGTGGCAAAGATACAGGCCGGCGGCTTCAAGCCGGAAGGCTTCACGCTGTTCTCCTATGCGGTCATTCAGGCCTTCGCGCAGGGCATCGAGCGTGCCGGTTCGGACGATCCGACAAAGGTCGCCGAGGCGCTGAAGAACGGCCAGCCGATCGACACCGTGGTTGGCTCGGTGGCCTTCGACGCAAAGGGCGACCTGAAGGATGCCAGCTACGACATCAACCGCTGGAGTAACGGCGCCTACGCACCGATCGCCAAGTAAGCGCTTGACCAATTCGAGGCGGGCGCGTTGATCTCG
The DNA here is from genome assembly GCF_028993555.1 of Ensifer adhaerens. Lineage (NCBI taxonomy): Bacteria > Pseudomonadati > Pseudomonadota > Alphaproteobacteria > Hyphomicrobiales > Rhizobiaceae > Ensifer > Ensifer adhaerens. Next base: position 645,355 of record NZ_CP118611.1, read on the forward strand.
CCCGCCTCGAACCGAAACTCAGCGAGGGGCGGTGAGAGGCGCCAACTCCGGCGAATGAGAGGTAGGTACCTTCGCTAGATGGTACCCAGGCGCAGAACCTTGCCGGGATTGAGGATAGCGGCTGCGTCGAGCGTGTCCTTCACACGATGCATCAGCGCCAGTTTCGCTGGACTTGAAGTGTCCAGCAACTGCCCGACGCGCTTGATACCAATCCCATGTTCTGCGGAGAACGCTCCGCCGATCGCACCGATATCCGCATAGAGGATCGTCTCGATGGCTTTCGATTTTTCGGCCGAAATATCGCTGCCGGCGGCGTTGAGCACGATGTGGAGATTTCCGTCGGCGAGATGGCCGAACACGTAGGGGGAAAGGTCCAATTCTCTCAAGCCCGCAAGACAGCGATCGAGGTAGGAGCCGATTTCCGAAAGCGGGACGGAGACATCGTAGGATGGCGCATTCGGATGTTTTCGATAGATCAGATCCGTGTCTTCCCGCAGTCGCCAAAGATCCGCCTCCTGCGCACCCGAGGAAGCGATCACCGCCGAGGCGTCAGGATGATCCGCGATGACGTTCTCGTAGATACGTTCCAGTTCCGACTGTAACGCTCCCTCTTCGGCCCCGCCCAGCGAGACCAGCAGGTTGATCGGATGGTCGGGACTGTAGTCCATGGCCGACCAGGACTGATGGCCGGACGTCAGGCGGAAGTAAGCGTTCCAGATCGCTTCCGCCGCACGCAGTTGACCATACTCGGCATCGAGGCCGCGACGGACAACCGCGAGAGCCGCGGCCACCGATGGTAGACCGAACAGAACTGTGGCGGTGGCCGCTGGCTGGGGTTCAAGCTTGACGGCAATGCGCGTGATGATGCCGAGCGTACCTTCCGCTCCGACAAAGAGATGTTTCAGATCATAGCCCGCGGCGTTCTTCACGACCCGCGTCATGTCCGAATAGATGGAACCATCGGCAAGCACCGCCTCCAGGCCGAGAATGCGATGCCGCATGACCCCGAACCGAAAGGCAGCGATACCCCCGGCATTGGTCGACGCCATGCCTCCGATCGTTGCCGACCCGCGCGAAGGCAAATCTATCCCCGTCTCAAGTCTATGTTCGGCAACTGCGGCTTGCAGCGCCTGCAGTGTTACGCCCGCCTCGACGACCGCAACGCGCTCGATCGGCGAAATATGAAGAATTCGATTGAGGCGTGCGGTCGAAAGCACCAGCTCGCCCGGCCTGGATATGGCGCCGCCGACGAGCCCCGTTCGCCCGCCGTGGGTTACGAGCGGAACGCCGCTGGCGCGGCAACATTTGACGACCGCCGCAACTTCGTCGGTTGTTCTGGGGAACGCGACAGCGCATGCCCCCAGATTTTCGGGCGCGACACCGTGGTCGATCGTGGAGATCGCCTCTCCGTCCTTGAAATTTCCGTCACCGACAATCTTGCGAATTTCGGCTTTGAACTCGGGCTTTAGGCAATCCATGCGATGCGACCTGCTGGTGGATGTGGAGAGGGTTGAGGTGGGTGCGGTAGGGCGTTCAGGCTGACTTGAGCGCGCCGCTCTTCTTCGCCGTCCATGTGGCGATCACGTCCATCAGGACGGGGTTGAGGCAGTCATAGGGCTCGAGCCCCAGTTCGCGCAGCCGACTGCGCACGCCATCCATCTTCGCCGGGTCGTAGCCGCTCTCGATGATCGAGGAGACGAAGGCGGCAAAGCCGGGTTTTGCCCAGCCCGTTTCCTGGAACCGTTCGGGATGCAGGAAGGCAAGCCCCTTGAACGCATGATCGCGTTCGACCGGGCCGTACATGTGCACGCCACACGCCTTGCAGGCATGGCGCTGGATCAGCGCATCAGGATCCACCACCGCGAGCTTGTCGCCGTTCTCCAGCACCTCGACATTGGCGGTCGGTGCGACGGCAACGACTGAGAACACCGCGCCATCGGGTTTCCAGCATTTGGTGCAGCCACAGGCATGGTTGTGCGCGATATCGCCGTTGATGCGGACCTTCACGGGATTGCTCGTGCAGTTGCAGACGAGTGTGCCGCCCGAAAAGGCGGCATTCGTTGCCTTGAACCCGCTGTCGAGGGATGGATGGATGGCAATGCCTGGCATGGGCTTCTCCTCCTTTTTGACCGGCGCTTGATGCCCGGCTGCTTACTGGCGCGCCGCCGGCCGGTGGCGCGGCGGTGCGAGAAATGCATGTGCAGTTTGCAGGTGGTCCTCAACCCGCGCTCAGTATAGCACCACCGAGCGGATGCTTTCGCCGGAATGCATCAGTTCAAAGCCCCTGTTGATGTCCTCGAGTGGCATGGTGTGGGTGATCATCGGATCGATCTCGATCTTGCCCTCCATGTACCAGTCGACGATCTTCGGCACGTCGGTGCGGCCGCGGGCGCCGCCAAACGCCGTGCCCATCCAGCTGCGGCCGGTGACCAGCTGGAACGGCCGGGTGGAGATCTCCTGGCCGGCGCCGGCAACGCCGATGACCACCGACTTGCCCCAGCCGCGGTGCGAGGCTTCGAGCGCCTGGCGCATCACCTTGGTGTTGCCGGTGCAGTCGAAGGTGTAGTCGGCGCCGCCGATCTGGTCGGCCCCGCGCTTGGTCATGTTGACGAGGTAAGGCACGATGTCGTCGCCGACCTCCTTGGGGTTGACGAAATGGGTCATGCCGAAGCGTTCGCCCCAGGCCTTCTTGTCGTTGTTGAGGTCGACGCCGATGATCATGTCGGCGCCGGCCAGACGCAGGCCCTGGATGACGTTGAGGCCGATGCCGCCGAGACCGAAGACGATCGCGGTCGCGCCCATCTCGACCTTGGCGGTGTTGATCACCGCGCCGATGCCGGTGGTGACGCCGCAGCCGATGTAGCAGATCTTGTCGAAGGGGGCGTCCGGGTTGACCTTGGCAACCGCGATCTCCGGCAGCACCGTGTAGTTGGCGAAGGTCGAGCAGCCCATGTAGTGGTGGATCTTGTCCTTGCCGATCGAAAAACGCGAGGTGCCGTCCGGCATCAGGCCTTGCCCCTGGGTCGAACGGATGGCGGTGCACAGGTTGGTCTTGCGCGACAGGCACGACGGGCAGGAGCGGCACTCGGGCGTATAGAGCGGAATGACGTGATCGCCCTTCTTCACCGAGGTGACGCCCGGGCCGACGTCGACGACGATGCCGGCGCCCTCATGGCCGAGGATCGCCGGGAACAGGCCTTCCGGGTCGGCGCCCGACAGGGTGAAGTCGTCGGTGTGGCAGATGCCGGTGGCCTTGACCTCGATCAGCACTTCGCCGGCCTTTGGGCCTTCGAGCTGAACCGTCATGACTTCGAGCGGCTTGCCTGCCTGAACGGCTACGGCGGCGCGTACATCCATCGTATTTCTCTTTCTTTTAAGGTTTTCAGCCACTTCAGGCGGTCTGGCCTATCGGGGCAGGTAGCTTGTGAGACGCGCTTCCAGGAGCCGAACGAACGTGATCAGCACCAGATTGATCAGCAGATAGAGCACCCCGGCGATGGCGAATATTTCGAGGATCGCATAGGTCTGGCTCATCAGCCGTTTCGCATGGCCGGTGATTTCCAGAACGGTGATGGTGGAGGCAAGGCTCGTTCCCTTCACGACGAGGACGAGTTCGTTGCCGTAGGCCGGTAGCGCCTGCCGGATCGCGAGAGGGAAGGTGATCCGGCGAAAGCGCAGCAGCCGCGACATACCGCAGGCCTGTGCCGCTTCGACGAGCCCTCCCGGAATGGACATAAGGCCGCCGCGCAGAATCTCCGACGTATAGGCCGCAGTGTTGAGCGCGAGCGCCATGACCGCGCAGTGGGCGCCATCGCCGATGATCCACCAGAGAACGGGATTGTCCCGCACGAAGGAAAGCTGGCCGAGGCCGTAATAGAAGAGGAAGAGCTGTACCAGGAGCGGCGTACCGCGAAAGACGGTGCTGTATCCCTTGGCAAAGCTGCTCAGAGCCTTGCTTTTCGACAGGCGCATGACCGCTAGCGCCAGGCCGATGCTAAAGCCGATGGCGACCGAAGAGGCCGTCAGGAGGGCGGTAAGCCACAGTCCCTTGGCAAGGGTCGGAACTGCGAAGAAAGCGAGTTCGAGATCCATGGCCTATTTCCTCGTACGGGGGCGCAGAAGGCGTTCGATCCAGTCGAAACCACCCTGGCTGACCAGCGTGATCGCAAGGTAGACGAGGGCGGCGATGAAATAGAAGATGAAGGGATTGCGGGTTGAACCCGCGCCGACGAAGGCGGCACGCATCAGTTCCTGTAAGCCGACCACGGAGACGAGGGCAGTATCCTTGATGGTGGTCTGCCAGACATTGTTCATGCCCGGCACAGCAATCCGCAGCATCTGCGGGGCTATGATCCGGCGGAAGATGCGTCTGCCCGGAATCCCGAGCGCCCGCGCCGCCTCGATATGTCCGTTGGGAATAGCCGCGAGCGCCCCGCGCACCACCTCCGTCGAATAGGCTCCCGAAATGGCAGCAATCGCGACGACCGCGATGGTGAAGGCGTAACCGTTGCCGGCCAGTCCTTCATAACCGAACGCCGCTGCGACCTGGGCCACGAACTCGACCGAGGAGAAGAAAAGGAGATAGATGATGAGAAGTTCCGGCACGCCGCGCACGATCGACGTGTAGAAGTCCACGACAAGTGTCAGCGGGAAAACCCGCGCCCATTTGATGAGGCCACAGGCAACGCCGATGACGATGCCAAAGGCCATGCTCGCCATGCCAAGCGCGATTGTGATCACCGCCCCACGCAGGATCGCGGAGATCCAGCCGCCTTCCCATACCTGCCAAAATCCAAGTGCCATCGAACCCGCCTACCTTCGCATTGTCCTGTCGGATACCCCCCGGAGAAGGGAGCGACCTGCGGGCCTCTCCTTCTCCGGGGATGCCGTTGTCGTTACTGGCAGGGACGGGAGATGTCCGTCTTGAACCAGGTCTGGCTTGCCTTGCCGATCGAGCCGTCGGCGACCAGTTCGCAAAGCGCCTTGTCGATGCGGGTCTTCAGTTCGGTGTTCTCCTGCGCGATACCGACGCCGATGCCCTCGCCGAGCGTCGGGTCGAAGGTGCTCAGCACCTTGACGTCGACGAACTGGAAGTCCTTGCCGTCGGGGCGTCCCAGGAAGTCCTGGAGCGCGGAAGAGTCGGCAAACGCCGCCTCGACGCGGCCACTCGCAAGATCGATCTGCATCTGATCGAGCGTGTCATAGGTCTTAAGGACCGCCGAGGCGGCTCGCTTTTCCATGAAATGCGCATGGGTCGTTCCGGCCTGGACGCCGACCGTACGGCCGTCGAGCGAAGTCAGCAGCGTCTCGATGTCCTTGACACCGGCCAGATCGGAATCCTTCTTCACCACGAACATGTTGGCGAGTTCCGCATAGCCGACCGAGAAGTTGATTTGCTTCTTGCGCTCTGCGGTGATCGACATGCCGGAAATGATGATGTCGAAACGCTTGGCCTTCAGTGCCGGAATGAGGCCATCGAAGGCCTGCACGACGAAATGACATTTCATTTCCAGCTTGGCGCAGAGCAGGTTTCCGACATCCGCGTCGAAACCGGTGACGTTGCCAGCGGCGTCAGCCATGCTCCATGGCGGATACTCACCCTCCGTTCCGATCGACAATTCGCCATCGGCTGCCTGGGCCGCGGTGAGGCCTGCAGCGAAGTATGTGGCGAGCAATAGACTTTTCAGCTTCATGTTTTGGTTCCCCTTGCTGAGCATTCTTGTTGGCTCTCGTCCGGAGACGACCCCGGACGGGTGATTTAGGCGGGATGTCAGAGCGTTCGGGCCAGGAACTGACGCATGCGCTCGGAGCGCGGGTTGGTGAAGACATCCGCCGGGCTACCCTGTTCCTCCACCTTTCCCTGGTGGAGGAAGAGGATCTTGTGTGAGACCTCGCGCGCGAACTGCATTTCGTGCGTGACGAGGATCATCGTATTTCCTTCTTCGGCCAGTTGCCGGATGACGCGCAGCACCTCACCGACGAGCTCGGGATCAAGCGCCGAGGTCGGCTCGTCCAGAAGGATGAGCTTGGGGCGCATGGCGAGCGTGCGGGCAATCGCGGCACGCTGTTGCTGACCGCCGGACAGCTGACCGGGATACTGCGCGTGCTTGTCGGTGAGCCCAACTTTCTTCAGGAGCGCATGGGCGTGGTCGACGGCGGCCTTGCGCTCGTCCTTCAAGACGTGCAGCGGCGCTTCGATGATATTTTCGAGAACCGTCATGTGTGGCCAGAGGTTGAAGCTCTGGAACACCATGCCGACGCGCGAGCGGATGCGCTCGACCTGCCGCATATCGGCCGGCGCAGCACTGCCGTCCGCCGTCTTCTTCATGCGGATTTCTTCACCGTCGATGATGATGCGCCCGTCGTTCGGTTGTTCGAGCAGATTGATGCAGCGCAGGAAGGTGCTCTTGCCCGAACCGGAGGAGCCGATCATCGACACGACTTCTCCCGGCTGCGCAGAGACGCTGACACCGTTGAGCACGGAGAGGAGGCCGAAGCGCTTGTGGATGTCGTGCACTTCTATGGCCGGCCTTTCAGCCAGTCTCGGGCCGCCCGTTTCCGGGTGGGCGACGACGGTCACAACCGGTGCTGCAGGGACGGGCCGTTCGGCGCCCGCGCCGCCGACCGACTTGAGGTCGGCAAAAGCGCGGTCGAAGTGGCGCAGCGATGCCTCAAGACAGGTGCGCTGCCAGTCAGCGTCTTCAGGGATGAAGGCGGCGCGCAGGTCCTTCTTGATCCTGTCGCCATGCGGGCTATCGATCTTGCCGAACAGGTGAAGCCAGTTGTCTGCCTGGACAGCATCCGAGACGGCTGAGCCGTCCAGCGTGCCACATTCGACGACCAGTGGCAGGACGCGCGCCTTCGGCAGCGCGCCTCGCACGGCTGCCGAGACATAGCCGGTGGCAGTCGCGGCAATGCCGGTATCCGTCGTGGCGTTCTCGCCGGTAACGACGATCGACAACGCGGGACCAAAGATGCGGCGTCCCCAATCGAGGCCTGCGTGATCACTCTCTGCAACGGAGAGGAGTGCAGGGTAGCCGTATGGGCCAGCGCCCGTGTGCAGGTCGAACACGACCACCTCGGCGGCTTGCTGCGCGAACGTCGACAGGATCTCGATGAGCGTCCGGTTGGACCAGACGGGACCGTCGCCGCCGTAGAACAGGCCATCCGGGAAGTCGTATTGCCCGGCTTCCACGATCGGGGCGATGCCGGCATAGCCACCGACCTGTTGTTTCGCGGCCTCGAAGGCTTGTGCTGCGGCATCGCGCTCCGGGCCCTCCCAGGCGCGACAGACGAGGGCGCCGTGCAGGGCGGCATAGCGTTCGTTTTTCGGTGGGCCCTTCTGCCAGTCGATAAAATTGCGGTTCAGGTCGACGTTGTCTTCGTTCACCCGGCGCGTCCAGGCGGTACCCCATGGGTTGATGAGGTGGATCGCCAGGACGGCGGTGTCGTCGGGAAGCTGCCAGGGCGAATTCTGTGAAAGCCAGGCGGTCTGGCAGGCCGAACCGAAGGGGCCTTCGACGCCATGCGTGCCGGAGACAAGCACCAGGAGCTTCTTGGCATCGTTGCGTCCGAGATAGGCGACGTCGGTCGCGAGGCGCTCGCCGTTCGGGCCATGCAGCGGATGCAGATATTCGACCAGACTGGCCCCAGCGGTGCGCGCAGCGGAGAGAAACCGGGCGCGCAGGACCGGGAAATCGCCGGCAAAAAGGCCAGCTGGCGTTGATGGGGACATACGGCTGGACTCCCGGTTTATCGTGTAGAGACTTGCGTCTGCGCTCATTGTTCGTTCCCGCAGGGCTTTGCGCGCCCCTTTGTTATGTGTGAGGGTTGGGGGAGGCCGCGGGCTTCACCCCTTGGCAAAGGCGCGAAGCGCGTCGAGAAAGCGGTCGTTCTCCGTCGGCGTGCCGATCGTTACGCGGATGAAAGTGCCGTAGCCCTTCTCTTTCCATGGCTTGACGATGATGCCGCGCGTTAGGAAGTGCTCCATGGCCGCCTGGCTGTCCCGACCAACGTCGATAAACAGGAAGTTTGTCTGCGACCTCGCTGCGGAAAGTCCCATGGCGGCGACCTTGTCGGCAACGCGCGCGCGCTCCAGTTTCAGCGCGTTAACGGAAGAGGACATCCATGTCTCGTCTTCCAGCGCGGCAACGGCGGCGACCTGTGCGGCAACGTTGACGTTGAACGGTGTCTTGGCCGCCGTTACTGCTCTCGCGAGCCGTGGATCTGATAGTACCGCGTAGCCGACGCGCAGCCCGGCGAGCCCGTAGGCCTTGGAGAACGTTCGCAACACTACCCAGGAAAGGTTTGTGGCGGAGAGCGTGGCGAGACCGTCGGGCATGTCGCCGTTCGTGAATTCGAAGTAGGCCTCGTCCAGTACAAGGAGCGTTTGCGGCCCGACCGCCGCCAGAACGCGCTGGAGGCTCGCGCGGTCGAGCGCCGGGCCAACGGGATTGGAAGGGGAGGAAAGGAAGAAGATCGCCGGCGCACGCTCAAGCATGGCGAGGATCGCCGGTATGTCGAAGTCCAGGTCCGCCCGCATGGCAACCTTCTCCACTTTGGCGCCGTTGGCCAGAGCCTCGATTTCGTGAAGTCCGAAGCCGGGACAGACCGTGCCAACGACGGCGCCGGGCCTTAGGACGGCGCGACAGACTGCGGCAATCATTTCTTCCGAGCCGTTACCGGCGACGATGCGATCAACGGAAATGCCGAGCTTCTGGCTGAGCGCCGCACGCAGCGTTGTGCAGGCGGGGTCGCAGTAGCGTGAGGGATCGAGGTTCGCCAGCGCTGCTGCGACGCGCGGCGAACAGCCATGCGGGTTCTCGTTGCTGGCGAGGGCCGCGATGTCGTGCCGACCGCTGTGCTGCCGTGCGGCAGCAATGTTCATGCCGGCATTGTAGGCTGGCAGGCCGGCCACATGCGGATTGAGCGGGATCTCGGTATGAAGCGGTTTCGTCACGGATCTTCCTTCACGGCTTGGTCATCTGGTTGAAACGGCACCCTTTTGAGCGGTCAGAGATCGAGAACGATCGAGGATCTCGGTCTGGAGCAGCACAACAGCACCCGGTCGGGCGGCAGATCGTCGAGAGGGTCCTCGAAGTAGTCGACCTCGCCTGAGACGAGACCCTGTTCACAGGTTCTGCAAACGCCGGCCCGGCACGAGAATTCGGGCTCGATCCCCTGCGCCTCCAGGAAGGCGAGGAGGGATTCGCTTGTTGCATCCCACGCGAAACTGTGGCCCGATTTCTTTAAAACGATGCGCGGGCCATCGGCATCGACCGCTGGCTGCGCGGCGGTCGTCGTCGTGGGGCGCGCCGTCGTCTGCCCAGACTCCGACAACAGGCTCGCTGGCCCGAAAAATTCATAGGCGATGCGTTCCTTGCGCACCCCAATGCCGGTGAGAATGCCAAAGAGCGCCTGCATGAAGGGTGGCGGCCCGCACATGTAGATGTCGTAGTCGTCGAGCGGCAGAAGGCTCTGAAGTGTGGCGCGCGTCAGGAAGCCAGCCGAGTGGCAGCGGGCTGCCTCCAGATCTGCGCCTTCGGCAAAGCGGTAGCAGAAATGGATGGTAATGCCGGAACGCAACGCCGCGAGATTTTCGACCTCTTCGCGCAGCGCATGCACAGCCGCACTGTCGCAGGCATGGATGAACCAGACCGGGCGGTCGCTTTCCCGCGCCAGGATATTGAGCATCGAGACCGTTGGTGTCAGTCCGACGCCACCAGAGAGGAGAACGACGGGGCGGGAACTCCTGCTGTCGAGTTTGAATGCACCGCGTGGCGGGTCGATCTCGACAACGGCGCCGGGCTCGATCTCGTCGTGTAGCCAGCAGGAGCTCAATCCCTCGGGCACGCCTTGCGCGGGCGCCGCCTCACGCTTCACCGTGATCCGATAGGTTCCCTCCTCGCGCGGGGAGGAGGAGACCGTGTAGTTGCGCAGGACATGTCCGCCTTTGCCGTCGGGAACACGGATCGTCAGGAACTGTCCCGGCTCGAACGACTGCCAATGGTGACGTTCGAGTGGGGTGAGACGGAACGACGTGATGGTGGTGCTTTCGCGCACCTTCGATACGACTTCGAAGGGACGGAAACGTGAAGCCGTGGCATCTAGCATCCGGATCAAACCCTATTCTGCGGCCGCGCTCGCCGGATCGACCTGTGTTTCTGCGGCAATCAGCTGAGCCAATTTGCGCCGGAAGCGCATCGGACCGACATCGATCTTCAGGTCGAGGTTCGGCGTCTGCATGCTGGCCATTCCATGGTGGACCGCCTCCAGGACCACGCGGTCTTCTTCAAAGGCGCCGCGTACGGATTTGGCGAAGCTCGCCGATACCTTCTCGTCATCGGGCGCGAAGTTGCGCATCTGGAACCAGTAGTACTTGGTCCGGTTCTCATCGACCGGGGTCATGAAGTTGTAGCTGTCCATGAGGAAGGTGTTCTCAGGAAGCGAACGGCCTTCGCCACCCGTGTGGGCTGGCGCGAAAATCGCCTTGATGATCGCGTTACTCGGATAGCGCACTTCATAGTGCTGCTTGCGATCCGTGTTGCCCTCGAACTGCAGGAAGGGCGCGTAGAACGGGGCCGGTTCGGAGTCGACCATCCAGCGCCAGACGGTGACGCCATCGTCCTTCACGGTCGTCTCGAGCGGTGTCTCCTCGCAGGCCGAACTTGCAAAGGACGACTGGTGGACCCAGGCGACGTGGGACGGGTCGAGCAGGTTATCTGTCATGTAGAGGTAGTTGCAGTTGAGCGTCATCGACTCGCCGCGATTGATGCCCCAGGCGGGGTCGTCGAAATGCTCGACTTCGAAGATATCCTTCGGATCCGCCTGGTCGGCATCACCCATCCAGATCCACAGCAAACCGTAGCGTTCATGCACCGGATAGGAGCGCACCTTGGCGACGTGCGGGATGCGCTCGGCGCCTGGCACCCGCGTGCAGGTCCCAGAACAGTCGAAGGTGAGGCCGTGGTAGCCGCATTCCACGTCGTCTCCCTTGATGCGCCCCATGGAGAGCGGCAATTTCCGATGGGGACAGGCATCCTCAAGCGCTGCGGCCTGACCGTCCTGCTTGCGGTAAAGGACGATGTTTTCGCCGAGTATCGTGAGCGGTTTCAGCGCGCGGCCGATCTCGTGGTCCCAGGCGGCAACATACCAGGCATTCTTGAGAAACATTTCGCTCTCCTTGCGTTTTGTTAAGCGAATGTTCGACGTTTTCTTCGTGCCAACAAGTTGCCAGCGCCTGCGTTCTTTTTTAGAAAATCTAAATTGGAGTGGCAGGTTGAGGAGAATTTTGAGATGCCGAACCCGTCCTTGCGGGGCTTGCAGGCCTTTGAGGCAATCGGTCGATGTGGCTCTGTCAGTGCCGCCGCGGAAGACCTCGGCGTTTCGCCCGGTGCTGTCAGCCAACTGGTCCGAAACCTGGAGCAATGTCTTGGCTTGACGCTGCTGGAGCGGCGCGGGCGGCGGGTTGAACTGTCCTCATGGGGGCGGCTGTATTACCGCGAAGTCGCGAAAGGATTTCAGCAGCTTTCCCATGCGGCCAACGTTCTTACCCGCGCCAGGAACGAGACCAGCATCGTTCTGAGCGCCCTGACGTCGGTCGCAAACAAGTGGGTCAATCGCAAGATCTTCGACTGGCAATCGCTCTGTCCGGAATCGAGCGTACGCATTCTCGGTCAGGAGCAGGAACCTCGTATCGGTATCGAGCAGGTGGATTTCCGCATCACTTACGGGCGGCGATCGCACGTGCACGAACACGTGGCCAAGCTGTTTACGGACTGGATGGTGCCGGCTTGCTCGCCCGCGCTGATCGCCGGCCACATCCTCGAAACGCCGCACGATGTTCTGAAGTTTCCGCTCCTCAATGTGGAATGGGAGGCGGACTATAAGGCTTCCCCGCAATGGCGGGATTGGGCCGCGCTGGTGCACGCAGATGGTGGCAAGACGTTCTCTGGCCTTTCCTTCACCTTGTCGAGCAGTGCCATCGATGCGGCGGTGAACGGCAGGGGATTTGTTCTCGCGCAGGTTTCCATGATCAAGGATGAGATTGCGTCAGGAGCTCTGTTGGTGCCCTTCGACCTTCGCCTGCAGCTACCGGAAAGCTATTATCTAGCCTGGGACAGAGCCGCGCTCGAAAAGCCGTTTGGGCAGAAGTTCCACAAATGGCTCGTCGGAGTTGCAAGACAACAGGAACTGGCCTCCGCTCCGCCCACGGTTTCAGCCATCTGACGGCGGCGTTGCGGGATGAGGAAAGACATCTCGCAGCTCGACGCCTCCAGGCGAAACGCGGTGCCGGCGACAGTGCCTTTCATCATGGATCAAGATATCCAGCGGCCACCCTGATGGGGCCAGCCATTCAGGTGGCGGGAGCGCGTCGTTCAATGGGCGGCCTAATTAGAAGTTGGCAACGGATCAGTTGCACTCGTCATCGAATGTGCAATGATCCTGATACTGAACGATACCAATGGCCTGCGAATTCGAGACGTCCTTGTGGCGGCGCCCGTTTCCAGTGGCACTTCCAGCTGACAAGGACTGCGAACACACCGGGTCCCCAGTGAGGGAAAGTGGTCATGCGCAGAATTTTTGCGTACCTAACTATCGCTTCGTTCTTCTCCACCTTTGCTTTTGCTGATCCCGCCGTCTTGACGGCAAATGTGAATTTCAGGGTGGGCCCGGGCACCGGATTTGACGCAATACGCGTTATTCCTCAGGGCGAGGAAGTCGATATCAAGGAGTGTGATGCAGAAGCCTCCTGGTGTGCCGTGAGCTATTCTGGCGCAAATGGCTTCGTTGCGGGCAAATATCTCAACCAGTCAGACGCCACCGCGCCAGCCTGGCCAAGGGTGTTCAACACCGACAAGGGCGCCACGATCACGCTCTTTCAGCCGCAGATAACATCCTGGAAGGACTTCAAGGAGCTCGAGGCTCTGGTTGCCACCGAACTCAAATCGTCCGCCGATGCGAAGCCCATCTACGGGATCATCGGGCTTTCAGCCAAGACCGTAGCTGACGAAGCAACTGAAAACGTCACGCTGACGGATGTGAAAACCACGCGGCTCGATTTCTCGTCGCTGGACCGCGAGCAGCTTGCAAATCTGGCGCTCGAGATCGGAAAGCTTGTTCCTACCGATCCGATCGTCGTGTCACAGCAACGCCTGGCCGCAAGCCTTGCGGATTTCGAGCGGCTTGCAGATGCCCCGGCTATCAAGGCTGATCCGCCGCCGATCTTTGTCAGCGAGACACCATCAATCCTGTTGCAGACGGACGGCAAGGCGGTATCGGCGCCGGTCAAGGGCGTTGAGGGCCTGTCGTTCGTGGTCAATACGAACTGGGATCTGTTTAAGGTGGAGCAGTCGGGCGACTACTATCTGCGAAGCGACAAGAACTGGCTCACCTCGAAGACATTGGAGACCGGTTGGGTTGAGGCAGAGACGCTTCCGGATCTGTTTTCCAAACTGCCTGACATCGAGAACTGGAAGGGGGTAAAGGCTGCCCTTCCGCCAACGCGTTTCAACGAGAACGAGATCCCGAAGGTTTTCTATTCGGAGAAGCCAGCGGAGCTCTTGATTTTTGAAGGGAAACCGGCACTCGAACCGGTGGCAGGTACTGGCCTTGATTGGGTTTCCAATACGACCAGCTCGATCTTCTTCCATAGGGCCAGCAAGAATTGGTACACCCTTCTGTCGGGGAGGTGGTTTTCGTCGGCCTCGCTTGACGGCCCCTGGAGTTTTGCCACTCCCGATCTTCCGGACGATTTCCTGAATTTGCCCGAAGACGCCTCCTACTCAGCAGTGCGTGCCTCGGTCCCCGGCACCTCCGAAAGCGCAATGGCGCGTCTGAGGGCAAGCATTCCGAAGCTTGCGCGGGTTTCGACCGATGGGTCGTTGAAGGTTGACGTACACTATAATGGCGAGCCGAAGTTCGAGCCGATCGAAGGCACGTCCCTGTTCTATGCCGTCAACGCGAACGAGCAGGTGATCAAGGTGGCGGACAAGTATTTCGTCCTCAAGGACGGCATCTGGTTTGTCGGCGATACGCCGACCGGGCCTTTCGCGGTTGCGCGCGCGGTCGCCGATGAGATCTATGGCATTCCGTCGTCTTCTCCGGTCTATAACGCCACCTATGTCCGCGTCTACGACACGGAACCGGACGCCGTCTGGTACGGCTATACCCTCGGCTACCTCTATACGTATCTCGCGTGGGATACCGTCGTCTGGGGTTCGGGTTGGTATTATCCGCCCTATTGGGACTACTACGACGACGATTGGCCCTATTATCCGCCTCCGATCAGCTATGGGTTTGGCGCTTCGTACAACCCGGCCTACGGAACCTTCGGCCGCTATGGCTACGCCTACGGTCCCGAGAGGGGTTTGGCGTTTGGTGCGGCCTATAATCCCGCCACCGGGACCCGGTTCCGTGCTGGTGCTGTGGCAGGACCTGGCGGCGAACGGGGCTTCATCGCCGCCTACAATCCACGCACCGGCAATGCAGCGGTCGCGCGCGGCGGGCAGAATGTCTACGGTTCCTGGGGCAGCGTTGCCGTCAAGCACGGTGGAGAATTCGCGCGTATCAGCGGCGGAACAACGGGCAGCGCCGGCGGTCTGCGCTGGCGCAACACGGAAGGCAACAAGGGCTTTATCGTCGGCAGCAAGGGCGGCGATGTCTATGCCGGCCGCGACGGTAGCGTCTATCGCCGCCAGGACGGGCAGTGGCAGAAGCACACACCGGATGGCTGGCAGCCTGTTCAGCGACCGGAGGGAGAGAACCTCAGAAATGCGGGTCAGCGTGCAGCATCCAACAGGCCACAGGCCACGCAACGCATACAGAACAGGGTCGAGACGCGGCCAGCGCCACGCCGCAACCAGCAGGTTCGTCAGCGGGCACCGGATCATCTTTCCTTCGACCGTGCCGGGCGACAGTTCGGCAACCAGAATGAGCTCAGCCGCAACTATGGCCGGCTCTATCAGGAGTCCGGCCGCAATTTCCAAGGCTTTGACGGTGGCGGCGGCTATCGCGGCGGCGGCTTTCAGGGTGGCAACCGCGGCGGCTTCCACAGCGGTGGCGGGCGTGGCGGTGGGGGGGCAGCTATCCGCGGCGGCGGTGGTGGCGGCCGCGGTGGTGGTGGGGGCGCTATGCGCGGCGGCGGTGGAGGTCGTGGTGGTGGTGGCCGGCGCTAATCAGGCAGATCTGGTCACAAGCGCTATCGACCCGCCCAGTTTGTCCTGAAGGTAGCCGCCGAAAGCGACGTCCAGCCAGCCGACGACGTGTCACGCCGTCGCTCAGGCGCCTGTCGACGTCGTAGAACTGCCGCAAGACAGCTGATGGACAGGGTGCATCGCATAGAACGGCGTCGGGACCGCAGCGCTTTGCCGGTTGCGGGTCCCCGCTAGAAGGCTGGGTCTGAGCGCGCGATTGCTCCTGGCACAAGGAAAAATCCACCGGCAGCGATGCCACTCAGTCCCTCGACACGGCGCATTTCGCCAGTAACGTCAGCAAAAAGGGAAACTTGAAAATGCGGTTCACCCGAAACAAGCTAGCAGTGCTTACTTTGATCTGTCTGGCGTCGCCTGCGTTTGCCGCGACGACCGTCAGAGTTGTCGAGAGCGGCGAGGCTGGCGGTTCGATGACCCTGACACTTGACCAATCGACCATCAAGGCCGGTGAGACGACCTTTGTGGTCCACAACGACGCTATGACAGAAGAGCACGAGATGGTGCTGATCAAGCTGAAATCGGCCGACCAGAAGATCGATGTCGTCGCAGCCAAGCATCGCGTCAACGAAAAGCAGCTGAAAAGTCTTGGTGAGGTGTCTGACCTGAAGCCGGGTGCCGATGGCCAGATGAGGGCCAAGCTTGCGCCAGGCTCCTATGTTTTGCTCTGCAACATCAAGGGACACTTCGAGGCGGGTATGCATGCCATGCTGACGGTCACGAAGTAGCCGATCGGTCGGCACGGCAGCCAATAGCAACGGCGGTCACCGCAGGGTGGCCGCCGTTCGTGCAGTAGGATTGGGTCGGCGGATGTTCTGCGGCGCCTGTACCGATCTCCGGAAACGAAACGTGCTCGGACACTTCGGCGTTAGCGCGAAGCTGGCCCAACTCAGGCAGGCCTTTCACGTCGCCCGAACGAAAGCAGTTCGCGTGTATAGGGATCGGCCGGCGAACCGATTACGTCTTTGGTTTTTCCGAACTCGATGACATTGCCGCGCCGCATGACCAGAAGCGTGTCGGAGACGTGCGCCACGACCTTCAGGTTATGGGTGACGAAGAGCATCGACAGTCCATGTCGTTCCTTCAGATCCGAGAGCAGATTGAGGATCTGCGCCTGCACCGAGACGTCGAGCGCGGATGTCGGCTCGTCGAGGATCAGGAGGTTCGGCTCAAGCGCCAACGCACGGGCGATCGCCACGCGCTGCGCCTGGCCACCGGAGAGTTCGCCTGCGCGCCGGTCGAGGAAATCAGCCGGCAGCCCGCAGTCCGACAGCAGGTTCGCGATCTTCTTGCGCATGGCCGGGCCTTGCCTGCCGCCTTGTGCCAGGATCGGCTCGGCAAGGATATCGGCGATCGTCAGTCTCGGGCTCAGCGACAGGAACGGGTTCTGCAGCACGACCCCGATCTTCTGGCGTTCGCGGCGCAACGCACTGCCCCTCAGCGCCAACCAGTCCTGGCCTTCAAGCCGGACCTGACCGCTTTCCACCGGGAGGAGCCGAAGGATGGCGCGCAGGAGGCTTGTCTTGCCGGAACCGCTTTCGCCGACGATGCCGAGGGTCTCGCCCTTGGCCAAACGGAAGCTCGCACCGTCGACTGCAGGCTTTGGGCGAGCCGCGAAGAGGCCCGCGCGATAGCGGATAACGAGGTTATCGACGTCGAGTATCGGGGGCGTGGTCATGCAGCGTGCTCCGGCAGATGGCATAGCCAGCGATGCGCGGCTCGGTTGCGCTCCGGCGGTGGCGTGTCTGCGCAAACCGGAAGCGCCTGGGGACATCGGGGCGCAAAGGCGCAGCCGGCGATCGCCGAGCGCGGCGCTGGTATGGAGCCCTCGATGGCGGCAAGCCGTGCGCCGTGCGGTGCGGCGTCGGGCAATGCAGCGAGCAAGGCGCGGGTGTAGGGATGGCCGGGACGTCGCAACACGGCGTCGACCGGGCCGGTCTCGACGGAGCGGCCTGCATAGAGGACGGTCGCGCGATCGCAAGCCTCGGCGATCACGTCCATATCGTGGGTGATCATCAGCACGGTGAGCCCGCGTTCCGTCACCAGCTTGCGTAACAAAGCCAAGACTTGCGCGCCCACCGAGACGTCGAGCGCCGTGGTCGGTTCGTCGGCGATCAGGAAGTCGGCGCCGGTCGCCAGCGCCTGGGCAATGACCACACGCTGCTGCATGCCGCCCGAAAGCTGGTGCGGATAGCTGCACAGCACTTTTTCCGGATCGGGCAGCCCCGTTGCGGCGAGCAGATCGATCGCCTCTAGCCGACGGGACCGGTGCGGCCGGTCTCGATGGGCGCGGATCACATCGTCCATCTGCGTGGCGATGCTGAGCACGGGATTGAGGGCGGCGGCCGGATCCTGGGCGATCATTCCGATCCGCCGGCCGCGCAAGCGGACCGCATGCTCCCGAAGGTCCTCGCCGTCGAAATGGAACCGGTCGGCGACGATACGAGCGCCCTTCGGGGCAAGGCCGAGTGCCGCCATCCCGGTCATGGTCTTGCCACAGCCGGACTCGCCGATGACGCCGTGGATCTCGCCGCGCTCGATCTCAAGGCTGACGGCACGCACCGCGTGAACGTCGCCCTCTGATGTCGGGATGCTGACCGAGAGATTGCGGATATCAAGCAGAGGCACGGTCAGTCCCTCCCTTGCGGTCGCGCAACGCATCGCCGAGCACGCTGAAGGCGAGCGCGATGACAAAGATTGTGAGGCCCGGCATCGCCGAATACCACCAGCGCGCAGGGAAGAACTTTCGACCGGCATCGACCATCTGGCCCCAGTCTGCGATCGGCGGCAGCACGCCGAGGCCGAGGAAGGAGAGGGCGGCCGCCGTGAGAAGGGCGGGCCCGACATCGAGTGCCGCCTGCACCGTCAGCGGCCTGCCGGTCGCCGGCAGGATGTGGCGCAGGATGATGCGCCAATGCGAGACGCCGGAGAGTTGCGCTGCCTCGACATAGGGCTGCCCGCGCAGCACCAGAACCTCCGCTCGGGCGAGCCGCGCATACCATGGCCACCAGGTGACAGCCACGGCGATGACACTGTTCAGAAATCCCGGTCCGAGGGCGGCAGCCATCAGCACCGCCAGCAACAGAGCAGGGAAGGCGAGGAAGACGTCGGTACCGCGCATCAGCGCTTCATCGATCCAGCCGCCGAAGTAGCCGGCAGCAAGGCCGATCGGCAGGCCGATCAGCAACGAGAAGGCGACGATCAGCATGCCGTTCGTCAGCGAAACCCGGGTCCCGTAGATAATGCGGCTCAGAATGTCGCGGCCAAGATGGTCGGTTCCCAGCCAGTAGTTAGCGGAGGGCGGTGAGAGCTTAGCGGCGACATTGGGGCCGCCGGCCCCCTGCAAGGGGTAGGGCGCGATCCATGGCGCCAGAAGCGCAACGAGCACGAAGACGAGGATGATGAAAAGTGCGACGGTGCCGGGCCAGCCGAGGCGTTGGATGAGCTTCTTCATGACAGCGCCACCCGCGGGTCTACCAGGGCCTGGGTGATGTCGATCAGCAGGTTCATCATGACATAGCAGATGGTCACGACCATGGTGACGGCAGCGATGACTGGAAAGTCCTTGGCAAGGATCGCTTCCGATACATACCGACCGAGACCCGGCCAGGCAAAGATGATCTCGATGAGTACCGCGCCGGTCAGGGCATAGGCGAAGGAGAGGCCGATGACCGTCAGCGCCGGTCCCATCGCATTCGGCAGCGCGTGACCGAAGAGGATACGCGGTTCGGAAAGGCCAAGGGCGCGGGCAGCAACGATATGCCGGCGCTCGAGGATCTCAATCATCGCCGAGCGGGTCAGCCGCATGGCGACGCCGGCGGGGTAGGACGCGAGCGTCAAAGCCGGCAGGATCAAATGCGTCATAGCGTCGCCGAATGCGTCGAGGCGACCGGCGATGAGCGCGTCGATCAAGTTGAAACCGGTCACCATCGGCAGCGGTGTTGAGATCGCGATTTCTCTCGAAAGTCGCCCGGAGAGCGGCAGGATGCCCAGCCATTGCGCAAAGATGAGCTGCAGGATCATGGCCAGGAAAAAGGTCGGCATGGCGACGGCCGCGATCGAGCCGAAACTGCAGAACCTGTCGGCCCAACCACCTTGCCGTGCCGCGGCGATGACGCCAAATGGAATGCCGATCAGCAGCGCAAGGCCGGTTGAAAAGATGGCGAGCTCCAGGGTGGCCGGAAGATAGGCCCTGAGATCGTCTGAGATAAGACGCCTGGACTTGTAGGAGATGCCGAAATCGGCAGAGGCCATGGCACCGGCGAACGTTGCGAAGCGGGCAGGAAGTGGCGCGTCGAGATTGAGTTCCTGGCGCGCCTTCTCGATTTGCTCGGCCGTGGGACGCGGGCCCGCATAAAGGGCTGCGGGGTCCGACGGAACGACCTGTGCCACCACGAAGACCAGGAAGGTCACGCCCACCAACACGAAGGCGGAGAGAAACGTGCGGCGCAGGATGTAGCGTAGAAGTTCCATCAGACCCCCCGCGTGCCCTACCGGCTCAGATCGTTGACAAAGGCGATGTGACCGTAGGCCGGATTGTCGGCGTAGCCCTTGATGTCGGCGCGGATGATGTGGACGTTCGGTTGGTCGAGCATGAAGATGGCTGCAGCATCCTCGATGATCTTGCGTTGCGCCTCGATAAACAGCGCCTCGGCGCGCGGGCGATCCGTGCCCGAGAGCTTCGCCGCTTCATCGATCTTGGCGTCCACCTCTGGATTGGAATAGTAGCCGAGATTGAAGTTCGGCTTCTCTTCGCTGTGGAACAGGTTGAAGAGGTAGTCGTAGGGGGTGACGAAGGTTGGCCACCAGAACATGACGAAAATGTCCTGCGCCGCTTCTGGGTTCGATTTGCCGAGCTGCCATTGCGCTTCCCATGCCATCGGCTGGAGTTTCAGCGTGATGCCGAGCGTCTCCAGATTGGCCTTCCAGAGTTCGCCTGCAACTGCCTCGATCGCCTGGGACGTGGAATAGGTCATGACCAGTTCCAGGCCGGGCTCGACGCCCTCTTCGGCAAGCAGTGCCTTTGCCGCTTCCAGATCGGTCTTCGGGATGGGCGCATTGGCATCGTGGCCCCAGATGCCGGCCGGGACGACGCCCTTGGCGCGGGTGCCAAACCCGCTCGTTCCCGCGGAAATCACGTCGTCATAGGGAAAGGCGAGCGACAGGGCTTGACGCACCTTGACCTTGTCGAGCGGCGCCCGCTTGACATTGTAGAGGCCGAACAGCGTTTCGAACGAAGGGTTCACGACCACGTTCAGATCGGGATTGGACTTCAACGCCTCGAGATTTTCGTAAGGGAGGCTGTAGGTCCAGTCGGCCTGGCCGCTCTCGATCATGTTTTGAGCGAGCGTCGCATCCTCGACGATCTCGAACGAGATCGTCTGGAAGGCGCCGTCTGGCACCTTGCCCCAATAGCCTTCGGCCCGGTCGAGAACGGCGCGCTGGCCGGGCTCATAGCGCGAAACCTTGAACGCCCCGGTCCCTGCATCGTTGCCGGCGTTGAACCAGGTGGTTTCCTTGTCGTGCGAGGAAGGGGCATAGATCCAGGCGGCGAAGCCGGCCGACGCGATAAGGTCCAGTGGCTGCGGCTCGGAGAGCAGGAAGACCACTTTCAGAGGTTCCGGCGTTTCGATGGAGGAGACCGGGCCCCAGATGAAGGACGCGCCGCCGCCGATCTTCTTCGTCCGCTCGATCGAGCCCTTCACCGCCTGCGAGGTCAGCGGCGTGCCGTCGTGGAACTTCACGCCTTCACGAAGCGTGAAGGTCCAGGTCTTGCCGTCGGCGCTCACCTCCCAGGAGGTGGCGAGCAGGGGGTCGATCCTCGCTTCGGCCTTGTCGGTCGCGGGAATGTAGCGCGTCAATCCCTCGTAGACATTGGCGAGCACTGCACCATCGTTGGAAAACGAGGTGGCCGGATCAAGGTCCGGGAAGCTCGTCGGATAGGCGAGCGTGAAGATGCTGCTGGTGCCCTCAGCCATGGCAAAATTCCAATGCGATGCGGCGGCTGTAGCGAGAGCAGTGAGGGCGGCGGTTTTCAAGAAATTGCGGCGGTTCATGTCGGGCTCCCAATCGAGTTCTGGAGGGGCGGACGCTTAGGCGTCTTCTTTGTAATGGGGTACGGCAGGCGCATCCGCAGACACGCCCATCGGCACGAAGTCGAAATCGTAACCAAAGGCACGCGGGCCGACGGAGGCGAGCGCGATCTCGCTGCGCAGCAGCACCGGTGCAGGCATGGACAGCACGTCGATGCGCAGGCCGTAGCGCAGCTCTTCCGTGCCGATCGCCCGACCGGTTTCCGAATCCACGATGCAGATCAGGTCCGGAACCATGGTGATGATCTCGTCGCCTTCGCGCGCGATCAGGTATTCGTTCTGGATGTCGACGGTGAGCGTGCGGCCTGCGTCTGCGTCGAGGCCCGCAACGGTGAGCTTGCCGCGAGTGAACCCCGCCATGACGCGGCGGCTGATATCGGTCACCTTGCCACGCATCAGGCGCACGCCGCCGGATTGCTTCAGGATGGCTTCGACCGGGTCCTCCTTGGCCGCCCGCGCGTTCATCACCGCATCCCCGAGGCTCCAGGCCTGGCTGGTGGTGTGGGGCACGCCGAAACGGCGCACGAATTCGCCCGACATCGGCGCCGTCGTCATCAGCGCCGTGCATCCCATGGCAATGGTGCTGGCCCGCAGCAGCTTCTCCAGCATCTTCGGCGTCGTCGCGTCGGTGACGACAAGCACGTTGCCGTCGGCGTCTGCAAGGGCCGCCGGCTGCACGGCCTGGCCGTGGATGAAGAAGGTCGTCATCTGCACTTCCGGGAAGGCCCGGCCCATGCCGTCGGCATCCACCACAGGCAGGTCGACCATCGCTGCCGTCAGCATCGGCGCAATACCGTTGCCGCCGCCGACTTCGTCGCCGAGCAGCGCATCGACCTTGCGGCCGAGATGCCGCTCGAGCGCGTTCAGAAGCCGGACGCCCTCGCTGCCTTCGGGGATCTTTTCGATACCCACCGTCGGGGCGCCGATACCGCCGAGACCCAGGATCTGGGCATCCGGCGCCATGTCGGCCGGGCGCACCATGCGAATGCGCTTGCCTTCACGCAGGAGCGCCTTGGCGCGCAGCAGGCCGTGATAGGTGCTGCCGCCGCCGCCGGTTCCCAGAATGCCGCAGCCGATGGCGATGCGATCGATATCCGCTTCGCTGAGCGTCCAGTACTTCATGCCCGCAACTCCCCAATCACTTTCGCGGCGACGCGAACGGCATTGCCGGGCAGGTAAGCCAGCGGCGTTTCCTCAATTTCGGCAAGGGTAGTCGTATCGGCATCCGCGCCGGCTTCGACGGCGCGTGCCCGTGCCTCGGCGACGATGGATTCCAGTGCGATTTCCCGCGTGGTGCCTTCCAGCGAAACCACGCTGTCCACCTCGCCGGACACCTGCGCGATTGCCGCGCCGATGGCGTTGGCAGAGCCGAAATGATCAGGCTTCAGCGAAACGGAGGTTCCGTCGAGCAGCCCCTCGACCAGCACCGAACCGCCACCGACAAGAATGGCGGGGATCGGATCGGCGCTTGGCTTCATGCGGTCGAGCACCGTCTCGATGCTGGCCTTCATCTGCGCCAGCATCTGCTGCGCAAATTCCGGCGTGATGCGGCTGAGGCGGCCGCGCTCGCCAAGGTCGACGAGGCCTGCAGCAACGGCGATATCGGTCGCCGTCAGCGTGTCGCCGCCGAAGCAGAGGGCCTTTTCCGGTAGGCGGAAACCGACCGAATCCGGGCCGATTGTCGAAGACGGACCGGGGCGCACGATGCTGCCGCCACCAAGGCCGAAAGAGTAGACGTCTGGAACGCGGAAATTGGTCGGCACGCCGCCGATCTCAGCGCCCTCGCTGCGGGTGCGCGGGAAGCCGGCGACCAGCATGCCGATATCGGTGGTGGTGCCGCCGATATCGATGACCGCAGCATCGGAGAGCCCGGTCAGAAAGGCCGCACCACGCATGGAGTTGGTCGGTCCGGACGCGATCGTGAAGACCGGATAACGTTCGGCAAATTCGGCCGCCATCAGCGTGCCGTCGTTCTGTGTCAGGTAAAGCGGGCAGGTGAGGCCGAGGGCGGCGAAAGCCGCGCGGAAGGCGCCGACCGTCTCGCGTCCGAGCGTGTGGAGGCTCGCGTTGAGAATGGTTGCATTTTCGCGGGGCAGGAGGCCGGTGCGGCCGACGCGGTGCGACAGGCTGATTGCCGCGCCCGGCATTTCCTCGGCAACGATTTCCGCCGCGTCGTTTTCCATTTTCGGGTCGACCAGGGCGAAGACCGAGCAGATCGCGATCGCGGAGATGCCTCGCGCCTGCCAATCCCGGCACGCCGCGCGGATTGCCAGGTCGTCGAGCGGCGCAATCTCCGAACCGTCATAGTTGACGCCGCCGCCAACCAGGGCAGCACCGCCGTCGACAATCGGGCGAAGGGTGTCCGGCCAGTCGATCATGGGCGGCAGCGAACGCGTCGCCGCGCCGCACAGCCTGAGCACGCCGACCTTTTCAAGATGCCGCCCCTCGACGATGGCATTGAGGAAGTGCGTGGTGCCGATCATCACCGCATTGACCGCGCCGGCAGCAACACCTGCTTCGGCCAACACGGTGCGGATCGCCGCGCTGACGCCCGACGTCACATCCGCGGTGGTCGAGGATTTTACCGTGGCCAGAACCTCGGCGCCGCGCAGCAGCGCCGCGTCCGTATTGGTTCCGCCGACATCCACTCCAATACGAAGCATGGTTTATCCCTTTTTCTTGCCGCCGAGGTCCGTACCGCGGCTGATCGCGGTCGTCCTCGTGCCGAATACCTTGTAGAGGCGCAGCACGACCGAGCTCGTAACGCGCTTGACGCCTGGCAGTTTGCCCAGCTCCTGATCGATGAATTCGAGCAATGCCGCGTGGTTGGCAACGAACAGCGAAGCGCTGAGGTTCGCCGTGCCGCTCGTGGCGGCGAGGTAGCCGATCTCGTCATACTCGGCGAGCAGGATGGCGACCGCCTCCTGCTTGCCGGGCTCGACCTCGATCAGAAGCTCGACCTGTACGTCGCGTCCGAGCGCGACTGGATCAGGAATGGCGCCAATGACGATCATCTTTTCCTGCAGCAAGCCGGCGATGCGGTTGCGGATCGTGCGCTCCGAGACGCTGCCGATCCGGCCGGCGATCTCGGCGGCCGAAAGGCGCCCGTCTTCGGAAAGATAACGGATAATCTCTCGGTCCAGATCATCGACGAGGTAGCGTTGGGTCATCACCGTTTCCATTTCGGCCTTCGTGAACCGAGTAAATTTCCGAAACGGAATTGTGTCAAGAATATTTCAGTCGTCTATGGAAATTTTTGTCTAAAATGTCCTGTTTTAGGCGCGAATTCTTCCAGAAGTTGCCGAATCGGAAATTGAAGAGGTGGTGAGAGGTTGCCGAAACGGCCGACCGGGAGGGGCGGGGTGCCCGATTTCCGCTTGGCACGGGCTGCGCCCAGGGTTTGCTGCGCTACCAGCTTGCGCCCGAAGAGCGCCCGGTGTTTCGAACGGAATGCTTCCGTAACGATGTAAGCGGAACCGAGTGCGGCTTTGGTGGCAGTTCTCTTCAGGGGCGGCGCTCTGCCTCCAGGCGGTTCTGACGGTCGCGACAAGCGGGACCTGGCACGAGATCGGCGGCGTCACGCCAAGGCCGCGCAGCGGCAAGCCAATGTCTAAAAGGCGACCAGCTACAGCGTTGCAGCCGGCCTGGTACTCGCAACGAGAACGCTGACGCACCGCAATGACCTCAGCCGCTTCTCGCGAGCCGGCGGAGGGTGCGGTGGTGTTTTGCGGCCCTCGACTGACGAGGGCCGCTGGCTCAGTGGTATTTCTCCTGCTCGCGAATGAGGATCGCCGGAGCGTTCAGGCCGGCGATCGGTTGGCTGACATCCGACGGGATGTCACCGGTCAGTTGAAGGTCGAGATAGCGCGCGCAGCAGACCCGCAGGAACGACGTGAAGTTTCCAAGGTCATGGCCGGCATCGATGGACTCGTGATGCAGCTTGGTTATCAACTGCGTGACGTTCATACGATCGCGGTGGGCGATCTCCTCGAGCTTGGTCCAGAAGAAATTCTCCAGCCGGACGCTTGTCACCATGCCATCGACGCGAAGCGAACGGCTCGTGCTTTCCCAGAGCCTTGCGTCAGCCTTTATGAACAACTCGCACATCGCGAACCTCCCTTGTCCGCTTCCTCAGGCGGCGTCCGTTTGTAGCAGGGCGGAGGCGTCGAGCACAGCCATGAACTGGCGCAGCCACGAAGGATGCGCCGGCCAGGCGGGTGCGGTGACGAGGTTGCCGTCCGAGACCGCATCGTCGATCGCGATATCGGCATAGATGCCGCCGGCGAGTTCGACTTCCGGGCGGCAGGCGGGATAGGCCGAGCACGTGCGCCCCTTCAGCACGCCGGCCGCGGCAAGAAGCTGGGCGCCGTGGCAGATGGCCGCCACCGGCTTTCCGGCTTCGAAGAAATGCTGCACCGCCTTGATGACATCGGGGTTGAGGCGCAGATACTCCGGGGCGCGGCCGCCGGGGATGACAAGCGCATCATAGTCTTCGGCGCGAATGCTGGAGAAGGTGGCGTTGAGCGCGAAATTGTGGCCGCGCTTTTCCGAATAGGTCTGGTCGCCCTCGAAATCATGGATGGCGGTCGCGACCGTCTCTCCGGCTTTCTTGCCGGGGCAGGCGGCATGGACGGTGTACCCGCAGGCAAGCAAGGTCTGAAACGGGACCATCGTTTCATAGTCCTCGGTGAAGTCACCGGTAATCATCAGAATTTTCGAAGCTGACATCTGTTCCTCCCAAAACCAATGGGAGGAGCTTAGCAGGGCAGGCGCGCGAGCAGGTACTAACGGAATACTACAACGAAGATTCCCCGCGGATCCGAAGCGCCCGATCGTGAAGCGATCGCGATCCAGGCTTTGGCGAAGATCCCGTCAGTCGGAGATACCGCACCAGCCCGGCAGAAAACTGGCTGACTTGCCATGCGCAAGGCTAAGCACGTCACGCACGGCCTTGTCGATGTCGCTTGCGATCAGCTTCGCGTCGACGCGCGATCGCAGGAAGTTTGCCCACATGAACTCGCTGTAGGGGGTGATATCCTTGGCGTAGCTCCCGCCCGACGAAGCGCGCCTGCCAGCGACCGGTAGGGATCGTCGACGAGGCCGGCGATGGCCTTCGGCAGATCTCTATGGGATCGCCGCAGGCCCTGCGCGTCGAAGGGGTACATCCAGTGGCGGTGGTCCATGACCGACCAGAATTCTTCCTTGGGGAGATGGCTGAGGTCGAAGACGATGCTGGTCAGTACATGGGCGACGCCTTCCTCGTAAAGCGCGCGCACAAGGTGGTGGTGATCGACCAGATAGGCGCGCTCCTTCGGGCCGAGAACGACTGGCACCATATGATGTCCGAGATATTCCGGGCCGTGCTTCTTTGCATTCCTGCGCCATTCCTGCCGTTTGTCGGCGACCTCGAGCAGGCCAACGGTGATCTGGGTCGGACGAAGTTCGGCAATCTCCACCGGTTGCAACTGCGGCTCATAGACGGTCGTCATTGAACGGCTCCGGGCGAGGGCATGGTAGATCCTGGTTGGACACGGCTGCGACCGCATCATCGACACTGTAGCTGAGATAGGAAAGAAGCGCGGGAGCTGCCAATGCGATCAGATCGCGCACGCGGTCATGTACACGTGCGTATTGCACGCGTTTGTTCTGCGCCCGGGCCAGCGCGTCGAATTCGAGCAACGCGTCGAGTGCGGTGCTGTCGAGATCGAAACTTTCTTCCAGGCTGACGATGATGGCGCGCACCGTTTGATCCTGGCCGATCCTTGCCGCCGTCTCGGTGAGAATGGCATCCGCATTGGCAAAGAAAAGCGGCTGGGCCGGCCGCCATATGGAGATTCCTGGAATCGGCCTGGCATCGGCGTGGCGGGTGATGTCGACGAAGTCATGCCCCTGACCGAGGCGGCCAAGGGTGGCAACATAGGGAGTGGAAAGCTTGTGCAGCAGAGCGGCCAGGGAGAGCGCGACGGCAATCGTGATGCCGTTTACCACGCCGAAGGCGATAACTCCGACTGCGGCAGCCAGAGCGATAAAGATGTCATGCTTCAGCTTCCACAACCTCAGGAACGGACGGGGATCGAGGGCGTGGGCCAAGGCGGCAATGACCACCGCCGCCAGAACGGGTTGCGGAAGGCTCTCCACCAGGCCAGCGCCGACGATGACGAGGATGGCAAGACCGACCGCGGCGATGAACGCCGTCATCCGGCTTTCAGCGCCGGCAGCTTCTGCTGCGGACCCGGCCGAAAATCCTGCGCCGACGGGCATGCCTTGCGCGACGGCACTGGCGATGTTCGCGGCACCGAGCGCCAGCAGTTCGCGATTGGCCGTCACACTTTCCCCATGGCGCAGCGACAACGAACGAATGGTGCCCCAGGACTCCGCGAAGAGAATGAGGACGAGCGGGAGCGTGTACGGCACCAGTTGCCTGAGCTGGCTCCATTGAATGAGCGACCACGATGGCCAGGTCAGCGCTATGGACAGCGGGCCGACCACCGCCACGCCGTGGCTCGAAAGGTCGAGGAGTCTTGACGCCAATATGCCGGCACAGAGCACCAGGAAGGCCCCGGGCAGAAACGGCACCTGCCGCAAGAGCAGGAGGGCGGCGAGGGCTACAAGCCCGACTGTGACGCTCGCGGCATTCCACTGCGGCAACGCCGCGAAAAGCGCAGCGAGCTGATGGACGATGTCCGTGGCCGGTATGTCAACCCCGGTCACGGCGGGCAATTGTCTGATGATGATGGTGATCGCCAAGCCCAAAGCGAAGCCACGGAGCACCGGGCGGGAGATGAAGCCGGCGAGGTTCCCAAGCCGCAGCAGAGACGCTGTGGCAAACAAAAGGCCCGTCAGCGCCACGATCACGCTCACAAGCGCCATTTTGTCAGCCGACGAACCGGGTAGCGCCGCCATCGTGGCCGCAAGAATCGCGGCGGAAGACGACGTCGGAGACACGATGGCGAAACGGCTTCTGCCGAAGACGGAGTAGGTGAGGCAACCGACAATGGCGGCGACGACCGCGTGCTGAGGTGCGAGACCGGCAATGCCGGCATAGGCGACGGCTTCGGGCAGCATCAGCCCGGCGACGGAGAGCCCCGCAATCCAGTTCCTGTTGCCCACCCTTGTCCCGACCTTTCTCCTTGTGGCCATGTCTACACTGTCTTGCCCGTTTCATTTTGCAATCGCTCATTGCGAGACGGGCCGTCATATATCTGTCATAAACGGCGACAAGATTCGGCTGCAATCCATCGAACCCGAGAGACCGATGTCCGAGCAATTCTCGCTGGTATGCGAAACGCTGCCACAAAACGCTGCTCGTTCAATGACATGTGTCCAGCAGGCTGGCGCGATTTGTTTTCGGACCTCCTCAGATAGCTCGCCTGAAGTGTTGCTCGTCACCAGCCGCCGCAATGGCCGCTGGGGAATACCGAAGGGCCGTATAGAGGCAGGGGAGACAGCCTGCGCCGCCGCCGCGCGCGAAGCGATGGAAGAGGCTGGCGTTAGGGGGCGCGTATCGAACGAGGCTGTAGGCTCGTTCGTCTACACGAAGGATAGCACTGATCTCAGCTATCATCTCAACGTGCATTTGCTCGAAGTCCAGGAAATTCTGTGGGACTTTCCCGAGAGGGAAAGCCGGAGACTGCAATGGACCCCTCTCGAAGCCGCGATCCAGGAAGTTTCTCAGCCAAAGCTCCGTGAACTGCTTTTGCTTCTGGCTGCAGAAAATGGACTGTGCGCGGGGTTTGAACTCGAGGCACAGTAGCGCTGCCAGCCTCATAGGCGGAAATCAGTTTGCGGTTTTCGCTCTTTGCAAAAGAACCTGCATCTCCTGAAACCGTCTCTTGCGTTCGGGATCGTCCTCATTGGCGGAATAGCAAATGCGCGAAACGCAGAAGCGAAGTATTTTCTTCGGCGCGTTCGCAGTGTCAAATTCGCATTCAAAGGTATCCGTCATGTCGGCCTTTTTGGTGTCGGTCCTTTCGGAATACTTGAAGCGAGCGCCGGGCGGCTCAATCTCGGGGAAGGACTGGACCACGCCGACATTGAGGGCGTCGATCATGAAGAAATTCTTGGCGACCGCCATGCAGGTCTTCTCGAGGTCGGGGCTCTGCGAATAGGCCGGGGTCGCCGCAATACACAAGACTGGGAGAAGCCATTTCATCGCATACTCCATCCGCAGAGAACCTTGCCATCCGATCGGGCTGCTCCGACAACACGGGAAGGTGGAAATTGTTCCGTCGCGTGGGTCCCTGGAGCCTGCGAACCAGCGTGAATGTCACAGAGCGTGAGTTCTCGCGTGCAGGGGCGGCCTATGAGCGCTTGGCCAACTGGTGTTCGCGCCAGATCGTGAAAAGGCCGGCGCCGACCACGATCAGCGCCCCGATGACCATATTGTGCGTGATCGTTTCGCCAAACAGCAGGACGGCAAACATCACGTTGAGAACCAGCTGAAAATAGGTAACCGGCTGAACTTCCGCGGCAGGCAGCAGCCCGTAGGCTCGGATAAGGAAATAGTGGCTGAGCGTGCCGCAAACGCAAAGGGCTGCCAACGCGAACCAATCGGTGGGAACGACTTCGGTCCAGTAGAACGGGCCGATCAGCGAAATCGCCAGTGCTCCGACCACGCCTGCATAAAAGAGGCTCGTCACTGCTGAATCCTCTCGGCTCACTGCGCGCGTGGCGATGCTGTAGAGCGCGAACAGCACGGAGGCGACCAGCGGCAGAAGCAGCGACATGTCGAAATGAACGTCCACCGGATTGATGATCACCAGCACGCCGACAAGTCCAATCAGTACCGCGGCTCCGCGCCGCCATCCGACCACCTCTCCCAGAAGAGGTATCGACAGGATGGTGATGATCAGTGGCGTTGCCTGGAAGATCGATTGGCTCATGGCGAGCCCGGCGTGAACATAGGAAAAGACGATGACGACGATCTCTGCAACCAATAGCAGGCCGCGAACAACTTGCAGCCACGGATGTCGTGTTTGAACGGACCGGCGAATGCCGCCTGGAGATGATGCGGCAAAAGCAAATACGAAGAGGGCGAATGCCCAGAAGCGGATCATCGTTATGAAGAGCGCCGGATATCGATCGCCCAGATACTTGGTTATCGCATCCTGCCCTGCGAAGATGCAGATGGCGAGGAAGGCATACAAATAGCCGCGGGTCTTGGGGCTCATCACACTACAAACTCAGAATCGATCGCCGCTTGATTAGCATAGTCTTTTCGCGCGCGCCCGAACCAAAGCTCACGAGACGGCTCCGTTGGTCTGCGAAGTCGGCTCGCTTGTCGCATTGCTTCAAGCAAGAAGGGCTGCCGGAACAATCGCTGCCGCTTCAGATCAGACCGAGATGGGTGGCCAATTCCCGTGCTGCGGCGCCGCCAGCCCTGTTTGCTCCAATCGTGGAAGCCGAGGGGCCGTAGCCCACCAGATGGATGCGCGGGTCCTTTTCGACCCGCGTCGCGAGGCGTCCGCCCATCACGATGCCGCCGTCGTCCCCGCGCAGTTGCAGCGGAGCGAGATGGTCGAGTGAACTGCGAAAACCCGTCGCCCAGAGAATGACGTCAGCCTTTTGTTCCGTTCCATCAGGCCAGCGTACGCCGTGAGGAAGGATTTCGCTGAAGATGGGCACGCGATCCAGCGCCCCGCGTTTTGCGGCGGCTCGCAGCGCCGGGGTCCAGGGAATGCCGGTGACGGACACCACCGAGCCCGGCACCAGGCCATTCCTCACCCTTTCCTCAACGGCAGCAACGGCGGCGCGGCCATCTTCCAGAGTGAATGGTCTTTCGCGAAACTGCGGCTCACTTCGCGTGACCCACGTTGTCGTCGTTACTTGCGAGATTTCGTCAAGGTGCTGCAGCGCTGAAATACCGCCGCCGAGGACAATCACATGTTTGCCGGCAAAGGCGTCCGCCGTTTTATAGTCACGAGAGTGAAGCTGCAGTCCTTCGAACCGGTCGGCGCCAGGATAGGCGGGAATAGAGGGGCTCTCCCATGTTCCCGTGGCGTTGATGAGCCCCTCGGCCGAAAAGGTTTCACGGTCGGTCTCCACCCGAAGTCGTCCGAAACGGTCGCAGACCACCTTGACCGCGACCGGGCGATAGATCGGCAGCCGGAATTTTTCTTCATACGCGGCGTAGTAGCTGGGAACCGCGGTCGACGCCCGCGCCTCTGTTTCTCCAAGGGGAACAACTTCCGCAAACTCCATGCCCGGCAAGTCGTGGAGACGGTTGACAGTGCTCAGCGTCAATGACGGCCAGCGATGCTGCCAGGCGCCGCCCGGTTTATCGTTCTTGTCGAGGACAATGAAATTCCGGCCCGGCTGAAGGCCAAGCTTCATCAGGTGATAGGCCGATGACAGCCCAGCTTGGCCCGCGCCGATCAGGACGATGTTGACCTTGATCGCGGTCTGAAGCGCTGCATTCGGTGAAGCGGTGGATGATATAGGGTCAGTCACTGTCGATCCTCGAAACGCTTAGCTCGGCCGCCGGCTTCAAAACGAGACTCGCGCCCCCTTCTACACATCCTTGTGGTCGTAAGAACCAGGACGCGCAATCCGTTCTCGACATCGTTTCGGGGAATCCCTCGCTCGGCAAGCCCGTTAGACTGGTGTGCCACGGCGATCGGAAAAGACGCCCGGGAGGATTGGCTCGTTGTGGCGTCACTATTGCGTTGCGCCACGGTGGCGCGTTCCGGACCCGTCGAATACTCGAGTCACTTGAAATCATGATCCATATGTGAGTAGAGTATTTATATAAGAAAGTCTTGGTTGCTAAAGTTGAGTGCTTGCGGGCGTCGATGGCAGAAACCAAAGGCTGCATTAGCCTTCACTGCGCAAGGGTCGTCTCATGCATGAATTCACGCCCACAGTCGGGGTTTCCTCGACGTACCCCACCGACATGCCGCAGGACCATGCTGCTTTGCCGGTCTGGAACGCGGAAAACTGGTTTTATGAGGATTGGCCCGTTGGCCAGCGCATCCGATCGCTGCGTCGCACGATTGCAGAAAGCGACAGCAATCTTTTCAATACGTTGGTGGTTGATATCCACCCTTACGTTCAGGATCAGATGTTTGCCGAGCGGGAGGGCATTTTCGGCAAGCGCCTGGTTGCAGGCGCCTTTGTCTTCTCGGCCGGCCTCGGACTGGTCGCCACCAACTGCGTCAACGCCTTTTCCTACGGCTACGACAAACTGCGCTTCATCAAGCCGGTCTTCATTGGCGACACGATCTACACGATCCGGACCAACATGGACAAAACCCCCCGCTACAAGGAGCTCGGGCTTATCCGCGCCAGCTACCAGGTGTTCAAGGGCGAGGGGGAACTGGTGCTCTATTGCGAGCACCTGCAGACCGTGAAGTACAAGAACCCCGCCGATTTCGTCGGCAAGACCGAGAAATAAGATACCGATGACCGAACCAAACGAACTGCCGCTCTCGGGCCTTGTCGTCGTCGACATGAGCCAGTTTCTCTCCGGCCCCTATTGCTCCTTGCGCCTCATGGATCTCGGCGCGCGGGTCATCAAGATCGAACGACCCGACGGGGGCGACCTGTCACGCCGGCTCTATCTGAGCGACACCGAGATCGGCGGCGACTCGACGATTTTCCATGCCATCAACCGCGCCAAGGAGAGCCTTGCAATCGACCTCAAGAACGAGGCTGATTTTGCGGCCCTCAAGGCGTTGCTCACCAAGGCTGATGTGCTGATCCAGAACTTCCGCCCCGGCGTCATCCAGCGTCTCGGGCTCGACTACGAGGCCGTCAAGGCGATCAATCCGAAGATCGTCTATGCCTCTATCAGCGGCTATGGCGAGGAGGGCCCCTGGGTGAAGCGCCCCGGCCAGGATCTGCTGGCGCAATCGCGCTCGGGCGTCATGTGGCTGAACGGCGACGAGGGCCAAGGGCCGGTTCCCTTCGGCCTTGCGATCGGTGACATGCTTGCCGGCGCCGCCGCTGCTCAAGGGATTCTTGCGGCCCTCGTTCGCCGCGGCATTACCGGCAAGGGCAGCCTGATCGAGACCAGCCTGCTCGAAGCGCTCGTCGACTTCCAGTTCGAAGTGCTGACGACGCATCTGAACGATGGTCGCCGGCTGCCGACGCGTTCCGGCTTTCGCAGTGCGCATGCCTATCTGTCTGCGCCCTATGGGGTCTATCCGGCCAAGGACGGCTATCTCGCCATCGCCATGACGCCGATCCCCAAGCTTGCCGATCTCCTGGAGATGCCCGAACTCGACGCCTATCGCGACAATCCGGCCTCCTGGTTTTCCGAGCGCGACAGCATCAAGGCGCTGATCGCCAAGCGGATCGCCGATAATACCATTGACCATTGGCTCGGTGTGCTGGAGCCCGCCGACATCTGGTGCGCGCGTGTGCTCAACTGGAATGAACTCATCGAAAGCGAAGGCTTCCGGGCGCTCGATATGCTGCAGACGGTCGTGCGCGAGGACGACGTCTCGATCCTGACGACGCGCTCACCTTTGCGGGTCAACGGCAAGCGCGCCCAGGTTGACCGTGCCGCACCGCGCATCGGCGAGCACAGCGTCTCGATCCGCGAGGAGTTCGGCCTGTGAGCATCACATTGAAGGGCATGACCTGGAGCCATCCGCGCGGCTACGATCCGATGATCGCCTGTTCGCGGCTCTGGCAGGAGCGCACAGGCATTACGGTCGAATGGGACAAGCGCTCGCTGCAGGATTTCGAGACCTATCCGGTCGAGGAACTCGCACGGGCCTATGACCTCATCGTCATCGACCATCCGCATGTCGGCCAGATCACCAAGGAGAAATGCCTGGCGCCGCTCGATGTTGCGGGCCGGGAGGCGGAGCGGCGCGCGCTGGCGCAGGCGAGCGTCGGTCGCTCCTATCCGAGTTACACCTGGCAGGGCCGGCAATGGGCCTTCCCGATCGACGCGGCGACGCAGGTCCAGGCCTGGCGACCCGACCGGGCCGACCGCGCGGCGGATTGGTCTGAAATGCTGGTCATGGCGCGGCGGGGAAAGGTCGCGCTGCCGATGCGCCCGCCGCATTCCCTGATGTGCTTCTATACGCTTTCGGCCAATCTCGGTCATCCCTGCCGCAGTGACGGGATGGGGCAACTGATTGCTACCGACGGGGGCGTAGAGGCCTTCGAGCGTCTGCGGGAGCTGACGGACCTGATCGAGCCGGCCTGCTTCTCGATGGATCCGATCGCAGTGCTCGAGGCGATGAGCGAGCCACAGTCGAGGGCCGTATGCGCGCCGCTGATCTACGGCTATGTCAGCTACGCCATGCCCGGTTTCCGATCTTCTCTCGTCAGGTTCGGCGATATTCCCGTGGCCGGGCGGAACGGACCTTCCGGCTCGGCCCTCGGCGGGACGGGAATTGCGGTCTCGGCGTTCTCCAAGGCGGTCGATGCGGCAATCGATTTCGCCTATTTCGTCGCGAGTGGCGAAGTCCAGCGCGGCCCCTATGCTTCAGGTGGCGGACAGCCCGGCCACGCGGCCGCCTGGGACGATGAGGCCGTAAATGCCGCGACGTTCGACTTTTATCGCGCAACGCGCAAGACGCTGGAAACCGCCTGGGTTCGCCCAAGGCACGATGGCTACATGGCCTTCCAGCAGGCAGCTTCGGATCGGATCAATGACGGCCTCATGCGCAAGGACGCGGCGCGAAAGGTCGTCGACGATCTCAATCGCCTATTTGGTGCGAGCTTTGCTCCCACTTGAGCAGCCGGCGACTGCTGCGCAGCTTAGCGGCAGGGTCTTCGATCCGGGGAAATGAAGGGCAGCGCGTAGCGGCTGGATTTCATATCGAGATCTGCGGCGCCGCGTGTGGGCGCGACCTACTCATAAATCCTGTAGTAGACGACGAGTCGTCTTTATCCTATCGGTTGAATATGAAAACGAGCCTCGAACATCTTCCCGAGAAGAAGCAGCGCGAGCTTGCCCGCGTTGTGGAGATCATCCACGAGGAGTTTGCCGATGCGCTCGAGGGAGGCTCCGCCGACTTCAAGAAGCGCGGCCGGATCTTAAAGATCATCCTGTTTGGTTCCTTCGCCCGCGGCACCTATGTCGACGAGCCGCACACAATGAAGGGCTACCGCTCGGATTACGATATCCTCGTCATCGTCAATTCGAAGAAACTCGCGGAACCGGAATACTGGGATAAAGCGACCGACCGGCTGATGTGGGACAAGAGCGTCTCGACGCCGGTTGGGCTGATTGTCCATGGCGCGCGGGAGGTGAACAACTTCCTTGCGGACGGGCAATATTTCTTCGTCGACATTCTGCGCGAGGGCATATTGCTCTACGAAC
Organism: Ensifer adhaerens; assembly: GCF_028993555.1. Classification (NCBI taxonomy): domain Bacteria; kingdom Pseudomonadati; phylum Pseudomonadota; class Alphaproteobacteria; order Hyphomicrobiales; family Rhizobiaceae; genus Ensifer; species Ensifer adhaerens. The sequence continues at coordinate 680,937 of NZ_CP118611.1, forward strand.
TCGATGACCGGCCACTGGCCGAGCCAAGGCGGCTGAGCCCGGTGGAGCGCTACCGAACCTCCGCTGACCATTATTCGGCTATGTTGCCCGCTTCGGTACGCCTATTAGAAACAACCCGATTCCATCTCCACAAGTTGAAGGGAGATCCGGGATGGGCAAAAGATGCAGCCTTTACTTTGCACCAGGTTATCGAACGACTATATTCGACGGTGCTTCTTACCCTCACCAATTACAGCCCGCCTTCGCACAACCTCAAATTTCTCCGAGGTCTCGCCGAGGATCGGGATCAGCGGCTCGTCGACGCCTGGCCGCGCGACCAACATCGCTTTACTGCTTGGTACAACGTTCTCAACGAAGCCTATGTGAAAGCACGCTATTCGAAGCAGTTCGAGATCACCGAGGAAGGGCTCGCGTGGCTCCTCGGGCGGACGGAACATCTTCTTCGGCTCGTCGAGACGATCTGTCAGGAGCGGTTGAACGAACTGGCTCAAGCAGCGGACGCCACCTGAGCCCTTGTCTCGGTCGCGGATCGATGGACGGGTCGGTGTTTCGACCACGTTTACGCCATCACGCGACGAAGTCGTAAGCCAGCCAACCTTGGTCGGAGCCTGGACTTGCGTATGACTGAGAAACGTTCTCAGACGGCAGGGTCGCAAACCGTCCCGTCTTCGGAGCGTTTGGCGTCTGTTGGTTGTGTTTGGCACCAAACGAGGTGATTTGGGGGCGAAAACCGTCACAATCGATACTCTGGCGCCGCAGCTCGGCGTCGGACAGTTTTCCGAGAACCTAGCCCTGAACCCCGATGCTGCCGGAGGTCGGGGTTTCCAGATGCAGGATCGAGCGGGTGAGCGTCGTCTTTCCCGAGCCGCTTTCGCCGACAAGGCCGAAGCTTTCGCCCTTGGCACTTGCTTCGGCGCCCACGGCTTCGACCGCATCGACGGCGCCGACAGCTATCACGGCCCATGGGCAGGGACCCTTAGTTGGCTGCCGCAAATCGCGAAGCTACGGTTCTACTCCCATCAAGGCGTGCAATGAACCTCATGCTGCTGAGATAGCCCACGACCAATATGTAACGACATAATCTTTACGGTCCTTGTAAAGATGATGTCGTTACGCTATCTAAATGAGTGCAGACAGGAGTTTTCCATGGCCACCTCGAACACGAGTAAAAGTCCGGACGCAAGCGTGCCGCTAAATATGCGAATCAAGCCTGCGACACGCAACTTGATCGACCGAGCCGCCGAGTTGCTTGGTAAGACGCGCACGGACTTCATGCTTGAGGCTTCCGAGCGCCGCGCCGAGGAAGTGCTGCTAGACCGTTCCGTATTCACGGTCAGCCCCGAAATCTATGCCGAGTACCTTGCCCGGCTCGATGCGCCCGCGCAAACAAATGAGCGTCTGAAACGCACCATGTCGACCAAAGCGCCGTGGGATGAGGCGTGAGTCTTAACGCACCGACACCACTGGCCGATCAGCACGAACTGGCAGACTTTAATTCCGGTGTGCCTGAACTAGACGACTGGCTGCGTCGCCGCGCCCGTACCAATCAGATTGGCGGCGCATCGCGAACATTCGTCGTGTGCGAAGGAAATCGCGTCATCGCCTATTATGCACTCGCCTCCGGCGCAGTGAAGCAGCCGGAAGCACCTGGTCGGTTTCGGCGCAACATGCCTGATCCAATTCCGGTTGCCGTGCTTGGCCGCCTCGCCATCGATGGGGCCTATCAGGGACGCGGTATCGGCAGAGCGTTAGTGCGCGACGCAGGTTTTCGCCTGCTCAATGCCGCAGAGATCCTGGGTATCCGCGGCGTGCTGGTGCATGCAATTTCCGAGGACGCGAGGGCCTTCTATGAGGCGGTCGGCTTCCTGCCCTCGCCATCGGACCCAATGATGCTTATGGTCGGGTTACATGATCTCAAAAGCGCGCTCAACTTCTAACCGCAACTTGTGAACTATCAGCACCCATTGGCCAGGCAAGTTCGCGTCCTGCTCCATGCATCGCATAATGTATCGTCGGGAACGCGCTTAGTCGGTCTACTCTTCCGATCGTCGAAGCATTATTATTCTTGGGCTTGAGATAGCTGATCCATTCCGTGCCGGTAAACCTCCAATTCGAGCTTTCGAAACCCCACCGCGTCCACTCCGCGCTGTCCGCTTTAAAGACGGGCCGAACGGCTGATACTTTCCCAACTTTGCAGCAAGGTTGGCTTGCTTAAGTCCTGAAGGCTCTCGCTTCCCGCTTCAAGACGTGGATTTCCATTTCATCGCCTCGAGCGGTTAGGCGGCAAACCATTTGGGTCGGCTTAGAATGACGTGCATCCGCATGTTGCGGATGCCAATGTCGGCGACCACCATATCGTTGATCAGGGGGTCGACTTCCTGCACGTCCGAGCACACGACGAGCGCGATGAAATCCGGATCTCCGCCGGCGCGCATACAGTCGACGGCCTAGGAAAACCCAACGAACTCGCGTTCGAACTGGACGGCGATCGTCTCGGGCCGGATACTATCCATGTGAACCATGCGCTAGGCGAGCTTCCAGATTCGCCGCGCATTGCCGGAGAGCAACTTGCGCTTTTCGTCCGCGCTGCAGCCCTCAAGTAGAGCGTGGGTGGCGCCGACCCAGGTCGACAGACTTCCGCCGAGGGTGCAGACCGGCCAGTCGCTTCCCCAGACCACCCGATCCCATCCGAAGACGCTGATCGTGTGTTCGACATACGGGCGCAATGTCTCCATCTGCCAGGCCTCGTCGGCATAGGCGACGACGCCGGAGATCTTCGCCGTGACGTTCGGCCGTCGCGCGATCTCGCTCATGTGCTCGCGCCAGGGATGCTCGGCGCCGCCGCGAATATCGGGAACGCCGCAATGGTCGAGGATGAACTGGACCTCTGGCGCAAGGTCGACAAGCGCAATCGCCCGCGGGATCTGGTGCGGCAGGACGCAGAGGTCGAAGGTAAAGCGGCGCCCGCCCAGCTTTCGAATGCTGTCGCGAAAGGTCTGCTGTTCCGACAGATCGTCAGGCATGACATGCAGCACCCGGCGGAAACCTTTGACGAAGGCATTCGCTTCCTGGCGTTCGAGGTAGGCCGCAAAACCATCGTCTTCGGGGCGGCCGGCAGCGATGGCACCCTTGAGCAGGCTGCCTGGCTCCCTCGCCAGCCGTCCGATCTCTGCCGTCTCCTTCTCGATCTCAGACGGCGAGACGTCGACCTCCATGTGCAGGCAGGCCTCGATGCCGAGCCGCCGTGCTTCGCGCTCGTAGGTGGCGTAGAGGAAGTCCTGGTCAAGCGCCGGCACGCCGGCGAGCCAGGGATAGGTGAGCTTCGACCTGTCGATCAGGTGAAGATGGGTGTCGATGATCAAGGCGCTCCTCCTCCAAACGGCATCTCACATAAGAAAGACCTGTTCAAATAAGAAGTAAGGCTGCAATCGACGGTCGTCAATCGGTTGTCGGGGCCACGTCCGAGCCGGCCAGCGTCGACAGTTGCTCGGCGGTTTTCAAGAGCAGGACGATCGTTTCGGTGATATCCGGGGCCGTGGGCGCGTTGACCAGCGCGATGTAGGGCACGGTCAGCGCGGCGATGCCGCGACCATCAGGGCCCAGGATCGGTGCCGAGAGGTTATAGACGCCAGCCGTCTGTGCGCTTGCCATCATCTCGTAGCCGCGCTCGCGGATCTGGTCGAGCCGGGCGTAAAATTCCGGTCCGCGTACGACCTCATCTTTGCTCTTGGCATGTTCGGCGATCATCATCTCGCGCTCTTCGGCCGAGCGGAAGGCAAGAAGGATGTGGCCGGACCCGGTATCGAACAGGCTGATGTGCGATCCGACCCGGATCGAAATGCCCCAATAATCAGGCGCTTCCTGCTGGGCAATGACCACGGCCGAACCGCGGTCGAACACGGCGAGGTGGTTTGCCTGCTTCGAGCGCTGCGCCAGGTCGCGCATCAACGGTGTTGCGTAGGAAGCGAGCCTGCGAACCGGCGCATGCAGTTGCGAAAGACCGAACAGCTTTAGTGTCAGGGAATAGCGATCGCCGTCGATGCGGGTGACGTAGCCGCGCCGCACGAGCCGGTCGAGCATCCGGTAGAACTCGTTGGGGCTGCGGTTCAGGCGCTTGGAAATCTCCGCCTGCGTCAGGCCGCCGTCGACGCTGGCGAGCAACTCGAGAATGTCGAGCCCCTTGTCGAGGGCGGGTGCGCGATAGCGGTCAGACTCTTCGGTGTCCATGCAGCCTCCTTGGTGAATATTCATATCCATATACGCAGACAAAGGCCCCGACAAAGGAAAGTTCTCCCTTGACGCCCGATGAATTTGTTGTTTGTATATGAATTAGTTTCTCATACATGAGAACGTCATGCCGGGAAGAGGGCATGAACCAGGGAGGAGTGGATATGGAAAGGCTGCTTGCCGGCGTCTCTGCCGGTGTCGTCATGCTTGCCTGTGCGATGGGGGCGGCCAGTGCCGCTGATCTGCCCGGCAAGTTTGAAGGCGTCACGATCGACGCCAAGCTGATCGGCGGACAGCAATACGAAAAGCTTTACGAGCGTATCGGTGAGTGGGAGAAGGCGACCGGCGCCAAGGTCAACATCCTGTCGAAGAAGAACCACTTCGAGCTCGACAAGGAGATCAAGTCGGATATCGCGACCGGCGGCGTCAGCTGGTGCGTGGGTTCCAACCATTCGTCTTTCGCTCCGCAATATCCTGACATCTACACCGACCTGCTCGCGCTTCTGCCGCCGGATGAGATCGCCAAGTTCGTGCCGGCACTGATCGATGCCTCGACACTCGACGGCAAGCTGGTGATGCTGCCGCGCGCCCAGTTCGACGTTTCGGCCCTTTACTACCAGAAGAGCCTTTACCAGGACGAAGCCAAGAAGACCGCCTTCAAGGCGAAGTACGGCTACGACCTAGCGCCGCCGGACACCTGGGCTCAGGTCAGCGATCAGGCCGAGTTCTTCGCCGCGCCGCCGAATTTCTACGGCACGCAGTTTGCCGGCAAGGAAGAGGCGATCAACGGTCGCTTCTATGAAATGCTGGTAGCTGAAGGCGGCGAGTATCTCGACAAGGACGGCCGCCCTGCCTTCAATTCGGAAGCGGGCGTGCGCGCGCTCGACTGGTTCGTCAAGCTCTACAAGGACAAGGCGGTGCCGCCGGGCACGACCAACTATCTCTGGGATGACCTCGGCCAGGGCTTCGCCTCGGGCTCGATCGCCCTCAATCTCGACTGGCCTGGCTGGGCGAGCTTCTTCAACGACCCGAAGTCCTCCAAGGTCGCCGGCAATGTCGGCGTGAAGGTGCAGCCGGCCGGTTCTTCCGGCAAGCGCACCGGCTGGTCGGGCCATCACGGCTTCTCGGTGACCGAAGATTGCGCCAACAAGGAAGCGGCCGCCTCGCTCGTCTGGTGGCTGACCAACGAGGACAGCCAGAAACTGGAATCGGCTGCCGGCCCGCTGCCGACCCGGACTGCCGTCTGGGAATACAACATCAAGGAAGCCGCGGGCGACGCCTACAAGACCGAAGTGCTGCAGGCATTCCAGGAAGCCGCCAAGCACGCCTTCCCGGTTCCGAAAACGGCGGAGTGGATCGAAATCTCCAACGCCGTCTATCCGGAACTGCAGGCCGCCATCCTCGGCGACAAGACGTCGAAGGAAGCGCTCGATGCCGCCGCCGCAAAGGCGACCGGCATTCTGGAAGACGCCGGCAAGCTCTGAACGTGACCAAAGAGGCGGCGCCGATGCCTTGAAGGCGCCGGTGCCGCCTCAGCCATTTCATGCCATCCTCAGGACTGCCCGATGAAGCTCAAGAAATTGTCAGCACCGGCCTTGCTTCTGCTCCCGGCCTTCGTCGTGCTCGCGGCGGTGATCGTCTTGCCGCTCTTGTTTTCCTTCTATTCGAGCTTTACGCCGTTTCGCCTGACGAAGCCCGAGACGCTGTGGGTCTTCGTCGGCCTGCGCAACTACGCGACTGTTCTTGGCAATGCCGAGTTCTGGGTCGCCTTTGGCCGCACCGTTCTGTTGCTCACGGTGGCGCTCAACGCCGAGATGCTGCTTGGTCTCGGCCTGGCTCTGCTCGTCAACAAGGCGACCCATGGCCAGCGCCTACTGCGCACCGCGATGATGTTTCCGATGATGTTCTCGCCGGTGCTGGTCGGCTTCCAGTTCAAGTTCCTGTTCAACGACAATATCGGCTTCGTAAACAATGCGCTGCAATCGCTGGGGCTCACAGACCAGGCGATCCCTTGGTTGATCGACGGCAATCTCGCACTCCTCTCGATCATCATCGCCGAAGTGTGGTCCTCGACCGCGGTCTTTGCGATCCTCATTCTTGCCGGCCTGCTCGCCATGCCGAAGGACCCGGTCGAGGCCGCCCATGTCGACGGCTGCACGCCGTGGCAGACCTTCCGCTACGTCACCTGGCCCTATCTCATGCCGTTCGCCTTTATCGCCATGACGATCCGTTCGCTCGACGTGGCGCGGGCCTATGACATCGTCAAGATTATGACCGACGGCGGCCCGGCCAAGCGCACCGAGCTTCTCTGGACGCTCGTCGGCCGCACGGCCTATGCCGACGCGCGCATGGGGCTTGCCAACGCCATGGCCTATGTCGCGATCCTGCTTTCGATCGTCTTCACCGTCTATTTCTTCCGCAAGCTCGCCGCGGCGCGCCAGCAGATCGGAGCCGAGTGGTAATGGATATCAACGCTTCGCACCGCCTGCGCCGCCGCTTCCTGAAAGTCGCGCACCTGATCGGCCTGTTTCTCGCCATGGCCGTGATCTGCCTGCCGGGTCTGTGGATCGTGCTGTCGTCGCTGCGACCGACCGTCGAGATCATGGCAAAACCGCCGGTCTGGATCCCCGAGAGCATCTCGCTCGATGCCTATCGCGCCATGTTCTCGGGCGCGGGGCAGGGTGGCGTTCCCGTCTGGGATTATTTCCGGAACTCTCTGATCATCTCGGTGACGTCGACGGTAATCGCGCTCGCGATCGGCATGGCCGGTGGCTACGCCTTTGCCCGCTATCGCTTCAAGGCGAAATCGGCGATCTTCCTCGGCTTCATGCTGACGCGGGCCGTGCCGGGCATAGCGCTGTCGCTGCCGCTCTTCATGCTCTACGCCCGCACCGGCATCATCGACACGCACTTTTCGCTGATCCTGACCTATGTGGCGCTCAACGTGCCCTTCACCATCTGGCTGATCGACGGCTTTTTCCGCCAGGTGCCGAAGGATCTGGCCGAAGCGGCCCAGATCGATGGCTGCACGCCGTGGCAGGCCTTCTGGCAAGTGGAGTTTCCGCTGGCCGGTCCCGGCATTGCGTCCGCCGGCATCTTTGCGTTCCTGACGTCCTGGAACGAGTACGCGCTCGCCTCGCAGATCACCCGCTCGGTCAACTCCAAGACCCTGCCGGTCGGTCTTCTCGACTACACCGCCGAATTCACCATCGACTGGCGCGGCATGTGCGCACTGGCCGTGGTCATGATCATTCCGGCGCTGACCCTTACCTTCATCATTCAGAAGCACCTCGTCTCGGGTCTCACCTTCGGCGCGGTGAAAGGATAATCGTTCATGGCTCCTGTCACCCTCAGGAAACTGGTCAAGCGCTACGGCGCGCTCGAGGTCGTCCACGGCATCGATCTCGAAGTGAAGGACCGCGAGTTCATCGCACTCGTCGGCCCGTCCGGCTGCGGCAAGTCGACGACGCTGCGCATGATCGCCGGCCTCGAGGACGTCAGCGACGGCGCGATCGAGATCGGCGGCCGCAAGGTCAACGACCTGCCGCCGCGCGCCCGCAACATTTCCATGGTGTTCCAGTCCTATGCGCTTTATCCGCATATGACGGTCGCCGAGAACATGGGCTTCTCGCTCAAGATCGCCGGGCGATCGGCCGAGGACATCAAGGCGCGGGTCGACGAGGCGGCGGCCATCCTCGACCTCGGCCACCTGCTCGAACGCCGGCCGTCGCAGCTCTCCGGCGGCCAGCGCCAGCGCGTCGCCATGGGCCGCGCGATCGTGCGCCAACCGGACGTCTTCCTCTTCGACGAGCCGCTGTCGAACCTCGACGCCAAGCTCAGGACGCAGGTGCGCACCGAGATCAAGAAGCTGCATGCCCGTATGCAGGCAACGATGATCTACGTCACCCACGACCAGGTCGAGGCGATGACGCTTTCCGATCGCATCGTCATCATGCGCGACGGCTACATCGAGCAGGTGGGCACACCGGAAGAGGTGTTCCAGCGCCCGGCCACCAAGTTCGTCGCCGGCTTCATCGGCTCGCCGCCGATGAACATGGACGAGGCGATCGTCGACAACGGCGCACTCACCTTTGCAAGCGGCGCGCGCCTGCCGATCCCGCCGCGCTTCGCCAAGGCGTTGCGCCCCGGCCAGAAGGTGACGTTCGGCCTCAGGCCCGACGATATCTATCCGAGTGGCCACGGCCTGCATGCCGGCGACCCGGCGGCCGTGCACGAGGTCGAACTGCCGGTGTCGATCACCGAACCGCTCGGCAACGAGACACTGGTCTTCATCCAGTTCAACGGTCGAGACTGGGTGTCGCGCATGCTCAATCCGCGTCCGCTTGGCTCGGGCGAAAAGGTGCGCATGAGTTTCGACCTCTCACGCGCCCATCTCTTCGACATCGATACCGGCAAGGCTCTGGAAGGCTGACATGGCAAGAATTGAGAAAATCGAACTGCGCATGGTCGACCTGCCGCCAAAGGTGAAGCGGACCGATGCGATCCAGAGCTTCGTCAGCCAGGAAACACCCATCGTCACCATCACCGACAGCGATGGCGCGACCGGCACGGGCTACAGCTACACGATCGGCACCGGCGGTTCGTCGGTGATGCGGCTTCTCTCCGATCACCTGGTGCCTTATTTGATTGGCGAGGATGCCGATTGCATCGAGGCGATCTGGCACAAAATGGAGTTTGCGACGCACGCGACGACCATCGGCGCGATTACCGCGCTGGCGCTGGCGGCCGTCGACACAGCCCTTTGGGACCTGCGCGCCAGGAAGCAGAAGCTGCCGCTCTGGAAGCTCGCCGGCGGCGCCAAGGACAGTTGCCCGCTCTACACCACCGAGGGAGGCTGGCTGCATATCGAGAAGGAAGCGCTGGTCGAGGATGCGCTGGCCGCCAAGGCCAAGGGGTTCTCCGGCTCGAAGGTGAAGATCGGCAAGCCGCACGGCTCGGAGGACTATGATCGTCTGTCGGCGATGCGCAAGGCGCTCGGCGACGGCTTCGAGATCATGACCGACTGCAACCAGGGCTTCACCGTCGACGAGGCGATCCGCCGGGCGTCACGGTTGAAGGAGCTCGACCTTGCCTGGATCGAGGAGCCGCTGCCAGCCGACGATCTCGACGGCCATATCCGGCTGACGCGCTCGACGCCGACGCCGATTGCGGTTGGTGAATCCATGTACTCGATCCGCCATTTCCGTGAATACATGCAAAAGGGCGCCTGCTCGATCGTGCAGGTCGATGTCGCCCGCATCGGCGGCATCACGCCCTGGCTGAAGGTTGCGCATGCGGCCGAAGCCTTCGACATTCCGGTCTGCCCGCACTTCCTGATGGAGCTGCATGTCAGCCTCGTCTGCGCCGTGCCCAACGGCAAGTATGTCGAGTACATTCCGCAGCTCGACGACCTGACGACTAAGGGCATGGAGATCAAGAACGGCCGCGCCATGGCGCCATCGGAACCGGGCATCGGCATTTCCTGGGACTGGGATGCCGTTGGCGCCCGCTCGATCGACGAATTCACCCGCGAGTTTCGCAAGTAGGGGAGGTCATCATGCAACGCATGGGAATGGTGATCGGCCTCGAAGCGTCGAAGGTCGCCGAATACAAGGCCTTGCATGCCGCCGTCTGGCCGGAGATCCTCGCGCTGATCTCCGAATGCAACGTCACCAACTATTCGATCTTCCTGAAGGAGCCCGAGAACCTGCTGTTCGGCTACTGGGAATATGTCGGCTCGGACTTCGCAGCCGACATGGCAAAGATGGCGGCGCACCCGAAGAACCAAAAATGGTGGTCGGTCTGCATGCCTTGCCAGAAGCCGCTTGAGACGAGACAAGAAGGCGAGTGGTGGGCGATGATGGAAGAGGTTTTCCATCATGGCTGATGACTTCGATCCTGGTACACTCAGGCAGTGGTGGCCGAAGCCGAGCAATCCGCGGCCGATCGTCATCTTCGGCGCTGGCAGCATCGTCGGCGACGCGCATCTGCCAGCCTATCGCAAGGCCGGTTTCCCGGTTGCCGGGATTTATGATCCGGACCATGCCAAGGCGTTTCAGCTTGCTGAAAGCTGGGGTATTCGCGCCTATCGGACCGAAGACGAAGCGCTTGCGGTGCCGGGCGCCATCTTCGACCTCGCGACGCCGCCCGCCGCCCATGCCACGATCCTTGGCCGGTTGCCGGTGGGGGCTGCCGCACTGATCCAGAAGCCCATGGGGTCGGATCTCACAGCCGCAACTGAAATTCTGGAAATCTGCCGCGCGCGCAAGCTTAAGGCCGCTGTCAACTTCCAGCTCCGCTTCGCGCCGATGATGCTGGCGCTGAAGGATGCGATCGCCAGGGGATATCTCGGCGAGGTCGTGGATTTCGACGCCTGGCTGGCGCTTGCGACCCCGTGGGGTCTTTGGCCGTTCCTGAAAGGCCTGCCGCGGATCGAGATCGCCATGCACTCGATCCACTATCTGGATCTGGTGCGCGGCCTGCTCGGCAATCCGTTGGGCGTGCATGCCAAGACGATCGGCCATCCGAACCACGAGGTCGCGCAGACGCGCACGGCGGCGATCCTCGACTACGGCGATCGCGTGCGCTGCGTGCTCTCGGTCAATCACGACCATGATTTCGGCCGCAAGTTCCAGGCCTGCGAATTCCGCATATCCGGCACCTCGGGTGCGGCCTACGTCAAGCTCGGCGTCAACCTCGACTATCCGCGCGGCGAGCCCGACGAACTCTGGATCCGGCCGGCGGGTGCTGCCGACTGGGTTGCCGTGCCGCTTGAAGGTGCCTGGTTCCCCGACGCCTTCGCCAACCGCATGGCCAACCTGCAGCGGTTCGCAGCCGGCGAGGACGAAGCACTGATCGGCTCGGCCGAAGACGCCTGGCAGACGATGGCCCTCGTCGAGGCCGCCTATCAATCAAGTGCTGCGCCGGCAACGGCGATCGCGCCACTTCCGGGACGCTGACATGTCAGAGCAGATCATCCACTTCGAAGACTACGAATTGGGGCATGAGCGCCTGACGACAGGCCGCACCATCACCGAGACCGACTTCGTCGTTCACGCCGGCCACACCGGCGATTTCTTTCCGCACCACATGGATGCGGAATTTGCCAGGACCCTGCCGGGCGGCCAGCGCATCGCCCATGGCACCATGATCTTTTCGATTGGCGTCGGTCTCACCGCATCGCTGATCAATCCGGTTGCCTTTTCCTACGGCTATGATCGTCTGCGCTTCGTGCGTCCGGTCCATATCGGCGATACGATCCGCACCCGCGTGACGATCTCGGCCAAGGAGGACGATCCGAAGCGGCCGAACGCAGGTCGCGTGGTGGAACGGTTAGAAGTCATCAACCAGCGTGGCGAGGTCGTCCTCGCCGCCGACCATATCCTGGTCGTCGAACGCAAAGCATGAGGGATCGAGAATGACAGCGGATCTTAAAGGCAAGGTCGTCCTGATTACGGCCGCCGCCCAAGGAATCGGCCGCGCTTCGGCGCTCGCCTTCGTCAGGGCAGGAGCCAAGGTACACGCGACCGATATCAACGTTGACGCGCTTGCAGCGCTTGCCAAGGAGGCGGATGTCGAAACGCACCGGCTCGACGTGCTCGACACACAAGCCGTCGAAACGCTGGTGGCGAAGATCGGCGCCGTCGATGTGCTCTTCAACTGCGCCGGCTTCGTTCACGCCGGCTCGATCCTGGAGATGGAGGATTCGGATCTGGAGTTCGCCCTCGACCTCAACGTCAAGGCGATGATCCGCACCATTCGTGCGGTGCTTCCTGGCATGCTGGCGCGCAAGGATGGCGCGATCATCAACATGGCTTCGGTCGCATCCAGCATCAAGGGCGTGCCCAACCGCTTCGCCTATGGCGTCACCAAGGCGGCCGTCATTGGCCTCACCAAGGCTGTTGCCGCCGACTATGTGTCGCAGGGTATTCGCTGCAACGCCATCTGCCCGGGTACGGTCGAGAGCCCGTCCCTGCAGGACCGCATGCGCGCGCAGGGTGACTATGAGACGGCGCGCGCCGCCTTCATCGCCCGCCAGCCGATGGGGCGCCTCGGCACCCCGGAAGAGATCGCTGACCTTGCGGTCCATCTTGCCGGCGCGACCTATACGACGGGCCAGGCCTATGCCATCGATGGCGGTTGGACCATCTGACAACACAGGAAGCAGGAAAGAAATCCATGAAACTCCTTCGTTATGGCCTCCCGGGCCAGGAAAAGCCTGGTATCCTCGACGCAAACGGCACCTTGCGCGACCTCTCGGGCCACGTCGCCGATTTCTCTGGCGCGGCGCTTGATCCCGACAGGCTCGCCGAACTCAAGGCGCTCGATCTCGCCGGCCTGCCGGCCGTCGACGGCAATCAGCGGCTCGGGCACTGCGTCGCCGGTACCGGAAAGTTCATCTGCATCGGCCTCAACTATTCCGACCATGCCGCCGAGACCGGCGCCAAGGTGCCGTCCGAGCCGATCATCTTCATGAAGGCGACCTCGGCGATCGTCGGCCCGAACGATGACCTGCTCATCCCGCGCGGTTCGACCAAGACCGACTGGGAAGTGGAGCTCGGTGTCGTCATCGGCCGCAAGGCGAAGTACGTCAGCGAAGCGGAAGCCCTCGACTACGTCGCCGGCTACTGCGTCGTTCACGACGTCTCCGAGCGCGCGTTTCAGATCGAGCGCCAGGGCCAGTGGACCAAGGGCAAGTCCTGCGACACCTTTGGTCCCACCGGCCCGTGGCTTGTGACCAAGGACGAAGTGCCGGATCCGCAGAAACTGCCGATGTGGCTGAAGGTCAACGGCGAGACCATGCAGAACGGTTCGACGAAGACCATGGTCTACGGCGTCGCCCATCTCGTTTCGTACCTGTCGCAGTTCATGTCGCTGCAGCCTGGCGACATCATCTCCACCGGGACGCCGCCCGGCGTCGGCATGGGCATGAAGCCGCCGCGTTACCTCAAGGCCGGCGACGTCGTCGAACTCGGCATCGAGGGTCTCGGCAGCCAGAAGCAGTCCGTTCGCGCGGACGATTGATACATAGACTGGAGTGACCATGACCCGCATCACTGATCTGCGCGTCTTCGACCTGCGCTTTCCGACCTCACAGAGCCTTGACGGTTCCGATGCGATGAACCCGGACCCGGATTATTCCGCGGCCTATGTCATCCTCGACACGGACAGGGAGGGTGTTGCGGGCCATGGTCTCACCTTCACCATCGGCCGGGGCAACGACATCTGCTGCATGGCGATCAAGGCCATGCGGCACCTGATCGTCGGCCAGGATACCGCCGACATCCTCGCCCACCCCGGCCGCTTCTGGCGGCACCTGACGGGTGACAGCCAGTTGCGCTGGATCGGCCCGGAGAAGGGGGCGATGCACCTGGCGACCGGCGCCGTGGTCAACGCCGTCTGGGATCTGCTCGCCAAGGAAGCGGGCAAGCCCGTCTGGCGGCTGGTCGCCGACATGTCGCCGGAAGAGATCGCCGACATCGTCGACTACCGGTACATGACGGATGTGCTGACGCGTGACGAAGCGGTCGCGATCTTGCGCAAGGCCGAGCCCGGCAAGGCTAAGCGTATCGCGACACTGGAGAGGGAAGGCTACGCTTGCTACACGACGTCGGCCGGTTGGCTCGGTTATGACGACGAAAAGCTCAGGCGCCTCGCTCAGGAGGCGATCGACGAGGGCTTCAACCACATCAAGATGAAGGTCGGCCGCGATCTTGCCGATGATATCCGGCGGTTGACGATCGCGCGCGAGGTGATCGGGCCCGACCGCTACCTGATGATCGACGCCAACCAGGTCTGGGAGGTCGGCGAGGCGATCGACTGGGTCAAGCAACTCGCCTTTGCCAAGCCCTTCTTCATCGAGGAGCCGACGAGCCCCGACGACGTCGCCGGGCACCGCAAGATTCGCGAGGCGATCGGACCGGTGAAGGTCGCAACTGGCGAGATGTGCCAGAACCGCATCATGTTCAAGCAGTTCATCGCCGAGGGCGCGATCGATATCGTCCAGATCGACTCGTGCCGCATGGGAGGCTTGAACGAGGTGCTGGCGGTTCTGCTCGTTGCTGCCAAATACGGACTGCCGGTCTGGCCACATGCCGGCGGCGTCGGCCTTTGCGAATATGTCCAGCACCTGTCGATGATCGACTATGTTGCCGTCTCCGGCACCAAGGAAGGCCGTGTGATCGAATATGTCGACCATCTGCACGAGCACTTCCTCGATCCCTGCGTGATCGAAAACGCCGCCTACATGCCACCGCAGCGGCCCGGGTTCTCGATCGAGATGAAGCCTCAATCGATCGCCGATTACACGTTTACCGGCTAGCGCAAGAGATTAACCCGGCGTTGGCATCGACCGCGCGCATTTCGGCGTCGTTTTCATCGCCAACTTGACGATCGGCGGCATTACGCCGCCGATCTCATGGTCGGCCCTCAGTGCCGTCAGCATGGAGGGCGCCTACGTCATCTCCTGCGGGCGCAGGTCATGCGGAGCCGATGATACTCCGGCCTGTTCGGGGCCGTCCGCTCCGTTGGTTAGGCTTCTCGTTCGTGGCAGACCGCTTCGATGTTATGCCCGTCCGGGCAAAGCACGAAGGCCGCATAATAGTTCGCGTGGTAGCGCGGGCGCAGACCCGGCGCACCATTGTCTTTGCCGCCTGCATCCAAAGCGGCACGGTAGAAAGCGTCGACTTGCTCGCGAGTCTCGGCCGCGAATGCCAGATGAAGATGCGCAGGCTTCTCATCGGTCTGGTGCAGGCACAATGAAGCCTTGCCCTTCGAACTGAGTTCGACACCGTACGAAGGTTCGCCCTCGGCTATGATGGCTACGCCGAGCGGTTCGAGTGCTCGAAGGTAGAAGGCCTTGCTGGCTTCAAAGTCGGTGACGCCGAATTTGACATGGTCAAACATGAGTTCTCCTGAAGTGCGTGATCCTGCCTGACGGTGGGGCCTGCGATGCTGCCCGCGATCCAAATCGGTCTTTCCGCGATTTGATCAGGTCTAGATGGCATGTCTGAAGGAACGCTGGCAAGGAAGGGAGCGGGGAACTCGATGGCAACCGACCCGCCGACCGATCAGCCGATCGGGCGCTGCCAGCGCACCAGATCCGCGAAATCAGCCGGACCCTGTATCAGACGTTTGCCCGATTGGTGCTCGTCCGTGGTGTCTTATCCAAGCTGTGGTGATGCCGATAGGTCGATCAACCGAGAGGGGCGGCCTGTTGTTTGGAGTGCTTGGCGAACTTCTCGTACCGAGCCGGAGTGGTTCGGCAAGCTCCTCTAGGTCTGGCGGTGTCGGAGGGCCATCGTGACGAGCGTGCCAAAGACCATGATGACGCCGTAGGGAATCTTGCGGCTCGTGCGGATCTCCTCGATGCGCATGGCCACAGCATAGTGCGCGAATGCCAGTGGCACCGGCAGTCTCAGAGCCACCATCGTCAGGATCCCGCCGATCAGCAGGAAAACGGCGAACGGGAGCATGCCGTGCCAGCCGACGAAGAGGCCAATCGGCAGGAATAGCTTGGCGTCACCCGCGCCGAACAGCCGAAAGGCCCAAAGGGCTACGCCAAGGGTGAAGAGCAAAAGACCGGCGCCGACCTCCCCGCCGATGCCGTCAAGCGAGAAGAGCGTCGCACCGATGTCCTGCGTTGTCGTGAGCCGGACGATTGCGCCGAGCGCGTAGATGGTGATGAGCGCGAGGATCGCTCCGTTCGGAATACGCCAGCGTTGGAAGTCGCTCCAAGCCGCGTAGAAGAAAACCAGCGTAGCAACCAATGGGATTATGTTGATCGCATCGCTCATGTTTCGTTGGCTCCAGACGATTCCTGATGTCGCGAGTGATTGCCCAGATCTTCCGCTGATTAGTTTAAGAAGTCACGAAGGGAAAAACTCAAGAAATATTGCGTGATGTCACGATCCCGTAAACTTTGTCTCAAATACCCTTAAAATGTGAGGGATTACGATTTTAACCATACCCCGGAGATGTTTCAGACTCGATCGTATTAGAAGTTGACGATATAGTAATTAAGGGATTATTAATTATCTCAGTCAAAGAGGCGGTCTCGATGACAGGCGGGGGCCGGGGAACATAAGCGGTCACGCGAAAGGTATACTGTGTAGGAGGTAATTCTCGATGAAAGCACTTTTGAATAAAGTCCGCGCTTTCGCGCGGGAAGAAGACGGCGTAGCGCTGACTGAATACCTTATTCTGCTCGGCCTTCTCGTTGGTGGGGTAATTTTTTCGGTAGGCACCATCGGAACCCAACTTGATACTTACTGGGGTGAGTGGGCGACGTATTTTACCAATAATGATATGGGCGCGCCGTAATGCTGAGTTCGAGAGAGGGGGGTTTGTTAACCCCTCTCTCGTATTTTAGTAATTGTCGATAAGGCTATTTTGATAAAGTATGGAGTATCGGCGATGCGCTCCTCGACGATTATCAGTCTCGTTGTCGCTCTTCTACTAGCTGGCGCTGCGGTTTTCGCCACGCGCACGTATCTCGCTGATCAAAGGGCGCGGCTTGCGGCAAACGGCGGTGCGAAATCCTCGGAAAAGATGCTTGTTGTTGCCGCTAAGGGCATGCGCTTCGGCGATCGGGTGCGTCCAGAAAATCTCAAGGCCATTCCGTGGCCCTCGGAGGAAAGGCCTGAGGGTTCCTTCCTGGCGATCGAAGCGGTTCTCGGCGACAAGGACGAGCCGCGTTATGCCATGGAGGCGATAGATCCAGGCGAACCTGTGTTGGCGTCGAAGATCACTGGCGCTGGCGAACGCGCCACCCTTTCGGCCGCCCTCGATCAGGGGATGAAGGCCGTTTCTATCCGTGTCAACGACGTGCTCGGTGTTGCCGGTTTCGTGCGCCCCTCGGATCGGGTCGACGTACTCCTGACTCGCGTGATCCGCAACACCAAGAGCGGCAGCGAGCAGACTTCCGTGGACGTTCTGTTGCAGGGAGTGAAGGTGCTCGCCGTCGACCAGACGGCTGACGAGCGTAAGGACGAGCCTTCGGTTGTCAAAACCGTCACCTTCGAGGTGACGACCGACGAGGCGCAGCGCCTGACGCTTGGTGCCAATATTGGCACGCTCTCGCTCACACTTCGTAACATTGCCTCGGCTTCCGTCGAGCAGACCCGGCCGATTACAGTAGCGGATCTCGGCGGTGGCCCCATCGCCGCTGAACTCGCGCAAAATTCAGACGACGGGCGATTCGATCTGATTGAGCGCATGGTCCGCAAGGTCGGCGAGGACCTCGGAGGCCGGATCAATTCCGTCGAAAGCAAGATGAATACGCCAGTGCGCGAAAAACAGGTGCAAATTGTCGAGCGAAATGTCGAGCCGGTCTTGCCGGCAGAGCCGAAGTGGGCGACCGTCGGTGTCTGGAGCACGAACAAACGGGAAGAATACCGGGTGGGGCAGATCCAGTAACGGGAAATTCAACCTACCTGCTGGGTAGGGCCAACTTCGAGGAGAGGGGGACGTACGCCGAAATGTTGAGGGGAAGCATAAAAAATAAGGCAAGACGCAGGGCCTTGGCGGCCACTGTTGCGCTTGTTTCGGCCTGCAGCTTTTGGGCTCCAGGTCTAATTGGTTCGGCGGACGCGCAGGAGAAGTTCATCAATCTTGGCGGGTCGGTTCAGCAGGTGGTGCTGCCACCAAACGACACGATAACGATCGCGACTGGCAAGCCTTTCGGAGATCTCGTGATCGGAAGTGCTGATCTCATTGATGTGGTGCCACTCTCTGACAAGTCGCTTTTCATCCGCGGAAAGAAGACCGGGGCGACAAACATCTCTGTCTATGGCGACGACAAGAAGCTCCTGGGCGTCATCGACATCCGCGTCGCCAGCGATTTCAGCGAGGTGGCATCGGCGATCCGCTCGGCCTCGCCGGGGTCACAGGTCCGGGTGATCAACTCCAATGATCGTATCCGTCTGACTGGAATCGTGCGCGATGCTACGGAACTGCAGCGCGTGCTTGAAATCGCCCAGTCCTATTCGGACCAACCCGTTCTCAACCAGTTGCGTGTGAACGACTCCCAGCAGGTTATGCTGGAAGTTCGGGTGATCGAGGCGTCGCGTCAAACCGGTCGCGACCTCGGCATCGGTTGGGCAGGGGCGGGCAGGAATGGCATCGGGAAGGCGACGACCAGCCAGGGCATCGGGGTCAAGGACGGCACGCTGGTCCGTACTCTGACAGATGCGGCCGGCGCTGCGACCGGCATGCAACCCTTTGGTCAACTGATTGCGAAGGTTCTCGAGATCTCCGGCGGCCAGATCGACGTCGTCATCAACGCCCTCGAACAAAAGGGTCTGGTGCGACGCCTCGCACAACCAAACCTGATAGCGATGAGCGGTGAAACCGCAAGCTTTCATGCCGGTGGTGAAGTGCCGATCCAGACGACCGTGGCCAACGGCGCGACGGTAGCGACGCAGACCGACTATCGTCCTTTCGGTGTGCGGTTGACATTTACACCCGTAGTCCTTGACGGCGGGCTCATTAGCCTGAGGGTTGAGCCGGAAGTTTCCGAACTCGACACATCGATCAACGTTAATGGCAATCCCGGCTTTATTTCACGCGCCGCGAAGACCACTGTAGCGTTGCGCGACGGGCAGAGTTTTGCCATGGCCGGTCTACTGCAATCGATTAATTCGAAAGATATTCAGCAGCTTCCGGGCTTGGGGCAGTTGCCGGTGATCGGGGCGCTCTTCCGCTCCACGAGCTTCCTGAAGCGTGAATCCGATCTCGTGATTGTCGTGACTCCGCACATCGTGCGGCCGGCGGCACCGGGCGAGGCGCTCTATACTCCGCTTGATCAGACGCGTTCATCGAATGACGCTGAGCTTTTTGCGCTCGGTGTTTTGGAGGTCGACAAAGACATGCTTCGCCGATTCCGCAATGGCGAAGGCGTCACCGGGCCCTATGGCCATAGACTGGATCTCGATACGGGAGGTGCCCTTGCTGTTGTTAAGAGGTAAGCGCGCAATCCTGGTTTTAGCGGCGGCAAGCCTTATGTCCGGCTGCGCGGACTACATGAACCACAGGGATACGATCACCTTCGGGCTTGGAAACGCCGTTGAGGCCAACAAAGCAATTCACATTCAGGATCCGTTCCCGCGGGTGGCGCAGAACACGCGGATCGCGACTGACGGCAAGGTGGTGAGCAGAGCCATACGCGGTTATCAGGGGGGCGGGGGGCCGCCCGCGATGATCATTCCGGCGCCTGCGCAGATGGGCGGCAATGGGGCGGCGTCCGTCAACTGACGGGCGTGGGAAATTGATACGGCGGAAGTGCCGGAAAGGAATGCAAATAGAACAGCGCGACACGTCGGTGAACCGCCGCGATCGGAGAGGCATATCTATGCTAAACAGGGCAATCAACAGGTTCTGGGAAGACCGACGAGGTTACGTCATCGCGTTGACGCTCATTGCTATGCCGCTGCTGCTCGGCATGTCACTTATCGTCATCGATGTCGGCCGCAATGCCAATCTTCATACCGACCTTCAGAATGCGGTCGATGCCATGGCACTGGCGGGAGCGCGCGAACTCGACGGCCGCGACAATGCGATCGAGCGCGCGCAAGAAGCGATCGAAAAGCTGGCCAACACCGCGGCCTTTGGTGGCGGCGGGGCCGACTTCTCGCTCGGCTCTTATATCACCGTGTCCTATGACGCGGCAAATGATGCCGCCAGCACGGTAACGGTCACGTTTCTGAAAGGCATTCCCGGTGACGGCTCTTTCGGGGGAGACGACGACGATCCGATCACCGAGGCGATGGTGACGACGGACTCAAACGAGGCAGGGTATGCTTGGGTGAGATCCAAGGACCAGGCGATGCAGACGATCTTCCCGCTGCCCGTTGGACTTAATCGCGGTACCATCAATGTGTCTGCCGACGCGGTGGCAGCCTATCGTGTCAGTGCCTGCGATGTTACGCCGATTTTTATCTGCAATCCTTATGAGCCAGGAGGTAACAACAGTTCGGCCGTCGGGGAACAGGCGGCCGAGCAGTTGCACAATAAGTTCTCCGCCGGCGATCTCTATGGTGTACAGATCGAACTTCACAGCACGGCCTCCTCCAATCCCGGACCTGGCAATTTCGGTTTTTTGAGAACTCCATTGGGTAATGGCGCATCTGTATTGGCAGAGGCTCTTGCGACAGGCAATCCAGGTACGTGTTACACAAAAGATAATCTCGACACCGAGACGGGTGCTAAGGCCGGGCCGGTTGAGGACGGCGTGAATACGCGCTTTGGTTTCTACTCCTCGTCGTTCAACAAGGTGCGGGACGACTCTCGCTATCGCCCGGCACAAAACGTGCGATCAGCGCAGAGCCAAACGGGCAACGCCAATAAGCAGTGCGATACCTACAACCCGATAGTGTCGGGAGGCACGATTGGGGACGTCACGAAGGCGGTGCCGCTTGGCTATGGTGCAACCATGACGGCAATGGGAGGCGGCAAAATCAGCAGCGGCAACAATTGGAACTACACTACCTACTGGAATGTCGCACAGGGCGGCGCGGCACCGTCTGTTACAGCCGTCCTTAGCAACTATTCGAGCTATCCGAGTGGCGGTGCCTCGACACCGAGCCGACCGTCCGCCTACGACGTCTATCGCTACGAACTCAATAACCCGTCGCTGATCAGCCATGCTTCAGCGAGCGGGGAAAAAGGTACACCACTCACGGGCGGACAATGCTACACGGGGCCAGCGCTCTCGAATTATACCGCGGACGAGTACGGCGATCGCCGCGAGATCTTCGCAGCAATCGTTAACTGCGGCTATGAAGCGTCTCAAGGCCACCTCAACGGCCACAAAGCCACGCAAGCTGTTGCCTTCGCACGCATGTTCTTGACGAAGCCCGCGGTTAAGGCAAATAGCGAACGTTATCTCTCTTTGGAGATGATCGACATCACTGGGAAGGGTGGGCGCGGCACGCTTGACGAGTTCCTGCGCGAAGAAGCGGAGCTTGTCCGATGATTATCGCTCTGCGAAAACTCATCTCTGATAGATTCCGTCACAGCTTCTGGCAGAGCGATGACGGGGCCGTGTTGACCGAAGCGCTGATTGCGGTGCCCTTCATTACGATATTCGCGGCCGGTATTCTCGAGTTCGGCAACATTTTCTGGGAGCGAATGCAGATTGACGCCGGGCTTAGAGATGCGGGCCGCTACCTCGCGAGGTGTCGGCCGGATTCTGGGACCTACGACCCGACATGCGATGCGGCAACTGCAAAGATGATCGCGTTCTATGGGACGCAGAGCCCCGCCGCCGGCGCTACCTTACGCGTCAGCGGCTGGGGTCCCGACCTCGCCGATATCACGATCGTTCCCGTCGATGCCGATGGCACGATCAGGGTGCAAACCTCACATGTCTATCAGAACTCGCCGATCTTTTCCTGGCTCGGTATCGATCAAATCACGATCAGCTCCTCCCACGAAGAGAGGTTTATCGGATGGTAGCCCATCGACCGCCCGTCAACTTCTGGAAGGATCAGAACGGTGTGACACTCACCGAAGGGCTAATAACGCTACCGCTTGTACTTCTAGTGTTTGCGGCCTTCGTCGAGTTCGGTTACGCGATGTCGCAATGGAACCAGACCGTGAAGGCGCTGCAATTTGGTGCCCGTCTTGCCGCTGTGTCCGATCCTCTTACTAGCGACTTCACCGAGGTTTTTCCGACCGATGCCGACAATCCTCTAAACAACGGCGACGCGACCCCGAACGACGCGGGGATATCATCCACTTGCGGCCCGAACCTTGCCAATTGCAGCGGCGCATTGACCCGAATTGTCATGGGAAGCGACGGTATCTGCGGGGTGGTGGGAGACCCGAATCCGGGAATCTGCGATCTCAATTGGCGGATCCAGCCGGCAAACCTGGTGGTGACCTATCAGCGTTCGGGGCTCGGTTACTGGGGGCGGCCGAACGGACCGGTGCTGACCATGCGGCTGGAAGTGCGCGACGTGACATTCGACTTGCCACTTCTCGGCGCTTTGCTGGGATTGGATCAGATCGAGGTACCCGCTCACGCGGTAACACTGACCACGGAAGACCTCGAGACATGTTCAAGCTGCTGAGTCCTTCAATATTGCGTGGGGGAGCGAGATGACCGCACATATGAGCTTTGCAACCACCAACAAAATCCTCGTTCTTTCCGACGACGCGGCGGCGGCCAGCCTGATGCTTGACACGTTCGGGTCGCTATCGCGTTATGAAGCGCACCACTTGGCACTAAGCACGCTTGCCGAGGCGGGGCGGGTGGATCCGACGCAGTTTAACCTGATCGTGCTCGACGTCGACTGCGGCGACATGCTCTGTCGGCCGGAGATTTTTGCGTTTCGTGCCAGCCATCGCAATATTCCGATGGTGATCGTTTCCGAGGTTCTGTCAGACGAACTAATGCGGCCGCTATTTCGGCTGAATGGTGACGACTGGCTGAAAAAGCCGCTCGAACGCCGTGCACTGATCGAGATGATCTCGACCCATGCGCCAGGCGTCGACGGGAACGAAAGTCGCGTTCATGCCATCGTTGCTGCCGTAGGCGGTGCTGGTGCGAGCGTCATTTCCTCGTCGCTTGCCCATCTGCTGGCGCAGCCGAGGAAAGGCGTCGCGCCACGTGTTGGTCTGTTCGATCTGGATTTCTCGTCCGGATCGCTCGGGTACTACCTCAACCTTCTCAACGACTACGATCTGAAGACCGTCATCGCCAATCCAGCGCGTGTCGATCTTGAATTCATCGATCTCGTACGCAAGCGTCACGCCGGTGGTTTCACGCTGCTGTCGTTCAAGCAACCGTCCGTTCTGCTCGAAGCCAAAGGAGCCGAGCTAGTGCTGCGCATGCTGGATGTCGCCGCCTTCGAGAGCGATCACTTGGTGATCGACGTTCCCTACTACGAAACCCCCTGGAAGGGCGAGGTGCTGGCCTCAGTCAACAGCGTTTCTATCGTCACCGAAATGACGATTCCGGCACTCCATCAGGCTAAGGATCTTTTCGTGGATCTCGTGCGGCAGCGCGGCAATGCCGACTCGATCCAGGTGGTCATCAACAAGTATCATACCAAGCTCTTCAGCCTCGGGGTGCGTCGCGAACAGGTAGACAAAGTGTTCAAGGATACGCATGCGCACATTATCCCATATGACTGGGACACGCTGAGCGAGGCGGTGAACCGCGGCGTTCTGCCCAACGAGGTCAATTCGCGCTCGCCCTTCTGCGGTGCCATCGGCAAGCTTGGAGCCCTCGTCAGATGAGGAAAAGCTTGCGCAGCAGCAGATCGATGGACCGGAGCAGCGCTGGCTTCGGTCGCGGTCGGCCGACGTGGGCCGTTTTGCTCCTGAGTGTGCTGGCGCTCACGCCGGCTGCGACCGGAACATCGGCGGGCGGGACGGTGCCGCGCAATCTCGGGCCGAAAACGAGCACGGTCGTAGCGATCGAGAAAAGATATCCCACCGGCACGATTGTCGTCGGCAGTAAAGAGCGGACGCTCGATCTCGTCATCTCAAGCAACCGGGCGATCCGTTATCGGATCGGCGTCGGCCGCGACGGTTTTCGTTGGAGCGGGGTGGTGAAGGTCGGGCGAAAGGCGGAATGGCCCGACTGGCGGCCGCCGGCTGAGATGAAGGCGCGCGCACCGGAACTGCCGGCGCTTGTGCCTCCTGGTCCGTTCAACCCGCTGGGCGCCCGCGGCATTTATTTATACCGGGGGAGCGCCGACACGCTTTATCGCATTCACGGAACGAACGAACAGTCCACGGTCGGGCGGTTCGCGTCGTCAGGCTGTTTCCGCATGAGCAATGCCGACATCATCGATCTATACGAGCGGGTGAAGGTCGGAGCAACGGTGATCGTCAAATAGTCGAAGAAGGTAGCAAGCAATGGCAACCGGGTTCATTGGTCGTTTCTACAAGCAGCAGCCGGCGGATGACGAGAACGTTGGAAAAGCGCCTGAGCCTGCCTTGATGCCAGTGGCGGAGACCGCGTCCATACCCAGTCCAGAGGCGGCAGGTGCTGCGGCAAGTGCCAGGCTGGAAGAGTCGCTCGGCCTCGACATGGTGGCGGAGCGTGTCAATCTGCATCGCTACTTGCTCGATCGCATCAACCTCGGCATTCTCGACACGATGGACGACGAGGAAATCGCCACCGAAATCAGGCCGCTCGTCAAAGACTATATTCGGCGCAACAGTTTCCCGCTGAATGCTAAGGAAATCAACGACCTGATCCGTGACATCACCGACGAGATGCTCGGCCTCGGCCCAATTGAGCCCCTGCTGGCCGACGACTCCGTCGCCGATATCCTGATCAACGGCTACAACAGCGTCTATGTCGAACGGCGTGGCAAACTAGAAAACACGGCCGTACGCTTTAAAGACGAAGATCACCTGCTCCGTGTCATCAACAAGATCGTCTCTGCCGTCGGTCGCCGCGTGGACGAGTCGACGCCGCTCGTCGATGCGCGGTTGAAAGATGGATCGCGCGTCAACGTCGCCATCCGGCCGATCTCGGTCGACGGACCGCTGGTGTCGATCCGCAAGTTCACGCGCAAGCCATTGACGTTGGAGCGCCTCGTCGAACACGGCGCAATGGCGAATGCGATGCGAATTCTCTTGAGCGCCGCGGTCAAGGGCCGAGTGTCGATGATCATCTCCGGTGGTACGGGTTCGGGAAAGACAACACTGCTCAATGCCCTTTCGTCGCAGATTTCCGTCGAGGAGCGCCTTATTACCATCGAAGACGCGGCCGAATTACAGCTGCAGCAACCGCACGTCGGACGGCTGGAAACGAGGCCGCCAACGCTCGATGGCCGTAACGAAGTGCGTCAGCGCGAACTCCTCAAGAATGCCCTGCGTATGCGGCCAGATCGCATCATCGTCGGGGAGGTGCGCGGCGAAGAGGCCTTCGACATGTTGCAGGCGATGAACACCGGCCATGAAGGCTCGATGACAACAATTCATGCAAACACACCTCGCGACGCCGTCGGCCGGCTCGAGCAGATGGTTGGGATGGCCGGCATGCCCATGTCGCAGCTCAGCATCCGCTCCCAGATCGCCTCGGCGATCACCATCATTGTTCAGGTCCAGCGTCTGAGCGACGGGAGCCGGAAAGTAGTGTCGATTTCCGAGATCACCGGCATGGAGGGCGAGGTGGTGCAGATGCAGGAGATCATGCGGTTCAGGCGCATTGCCACGAACGAAAGCGGCCGCATCCACGGCGAATTCCGAGCAACTGGCCTTCGTCCCCGCTTCGTGGAAGAGTTTGCCGAACTCGGGATCACTATACCCTCGGCGATCTTTGATCCGGGAAAACCGCTTCATGCGGGGGTGGTTGAATCATGACGCTTCTGCTCCTCTACGCCGCCGTTTTCATCGCCGCGCTGATTTCGGTCGAGGCAGTATTGCGCAGCTACTTCCGCAAGTCTGAACGCCAGCGTGCCGTCAATGATCGGCTGAGCCTGCTTGATGTAAGCGAGGACCACCTCAAGACCTATCATGCGATGCTGAAGGCACGCGGCGCCGACGAAGACTGGCGATCATTGCCTTTTGTTCAACGTCTTCGGCAGTACTATGCGCAGTCCGGTGTCAAGTTCGACGCCCAGCGCTTCGCCCTCTATGGGATCACCGGTGCAGTACTGGTTTGGCTCGCTGTTCAGTTCCTGGTCCCGACCACGCTCGTCCGCATACCGGTTTTTCTGCTGGTTTGTCTCGCCATTCCGATTGTTGTCGTTTGGCGCAAACGTGCGAACCGGATCCGCAAATTTACCCTCAAGCTTCCGGAAGCGCTCGACGTTGCCAATCGCAGCCTATCTGCGGGTCATCCGCTGCCGGCGGCAATCTCGCTCGTAGCGCGCGAAATACCCGATCCGGTTGGAACGGAATTTGGCCTGCTCTCGGATGAGTTGACTTATGGCACCACCTTGGATCACGCCCTCATCAATCTCAGTCAACGCGTTGGGGCGGAAGATTTGAACCTGCTGGCGATCGCCTTGAGCGTCCAGGCGGGCACGGGCGGCAATTTGGTCGAAATCCTTCAAAATCTCTCGAAGACCCTGCGTGATCGCACTATGCTGAAGGCCAAGGTCAAAGCGATTTCCTCCGAAGGGCGTATCACCGCGATTTTCATGTCGGTCTATCCGTTCCTTCTCTACGCGCTGATCAAGGCGCTCGCACCGACTTACTTTGATCCCGTCTGGGCAAGTGGCCACGGCACGACCATCGTCGCCGTCCTCGTTGCCATCATGGCGGTGGGCAACGTCATTCTCTACAAGATGGTCAATTTCGAATACTGAGGCCGCCATGGGCGAGTTGGAAATCTACATCGTCGTCTTCGTCGCGGTTATGATATTCTCCGTCGTTATTTCGGAGATGGTATTACGCCGACGCGCTGTCGGCGCCCGATTGTCGGAGACGGCTGCAAAGGGAGGTGGCGACGATTTCCAGCTCGGAGATGGCACCTTTGGCGACCTCGGGGAGGCGGAGAACCGCCTCATCCGCCGTTACTTCGAAATCACCCGTCGAGACCAAAATGCCAATTCAACACAGAACCGGCTGATCCGGGCGGGATATTTCGGTGCCACAGCGGTTACCGTGTTTCAAGCGGTGCGTGCAATCCTCTGCGGTGTGGTGATGGTGGGCGGTGCGTGGACCCTAAACCGCTTCGTCCCCGAGATGTCGGGGCTTGCGGTTTTGCTCGCGGCGATGATCGTGACGGGGGTCGCGTTCGTACTCGTCAATATCTACATCGACCGGCGTGGCGACGCCAAGGAACGGGAATACCGACGGCTCTTTCCCGATTTCATG
Source organism: Ensifer adhaerens (assembly GCF_028993555.1). Taxonomy (NCBI): domain Bacteria; kingdom Pseudomonadati; phylum Pseudomonadota; class Alphaproteobacteria; order Hyphomicrobiales; family Rhizobiaceae; genus Ensifer; species Ensifer adhaerens. The sequence goes on from NZ_CP118611.1 coordinate 707,949, forward strand.
GACATGCTGATCGTATGCCTTGACGCAGGCATGAGCATCGAGGCGGCGGCGAACCGTGTCGCCCGGGAATTCGTCCAGAAGCGTCAGGATTTTGGCCTGCACCTCTCGATTATGATGCTGGAGGTGCGCGGCGGCCGCCGTCTGCGCGAAGCCCTGATCAATCTGGCAACACGCTTGCGAATTGATGAAGCGCGCGCTCTTGCCGTACTCTTCCGTCAGTCGGAGGAGCTTGGAACGAGCGTTACCCAGGCGCTACGTGTCTACAGCAAGGAAATGCGTGATCTCAGGATCGTGCGGGCCGAGGAGAAGGCCAATGCTCTGCCGATCAAGATGCTGTTGCCACTCGGTGCCTTTCTGTTTCCCGTCAGTCTCATCATCGTACTCGCCCCGATCGTACTTCGCGTTCTTGGCATTCTCACCGGTTTGAAGCCCGGTGGCTAGGTAGGAGTAAGGCCGCCATGCAGTATTCGCCCAGCCAGGACCGGGAAGATTTCGCCCTCGTTCTTGATCCGCGCATGCCGGTGGCACCGCTGAGTCACGAAGACACCGGGTTGGATCTGTCGTTCCTATTGCGGCTTGCCGCGAAATGCGCAACCGAGCAGGATACGGTTACGGCTTCGTATCTTTCCGACCGAATGAAGCTTTCGAAGGTGCTGACGAACAGTCTCATCAAGGAGCTGGTAAAGCTGTCCTATCTCGAGGCGAGAGGCCTTGCCGGCGAAGATGTCAAATCCGACATTCGCTATGCGCTCTCGATCAAGGGGCTGGATTATGCGCAGGTGGCCCTGCGGCAGTCGGAGTATATCGGCCCGACCCCGGTGTCGCTCGACGCTTTTTGTCGCCAGATCGGCTTGCAGTCCATCCATCATGAACGCGTTACCCATGAACGACTGATCCGAAGCCTGGACGGGTTGGTTCTGTCACCGGCTCTGGTTGAAAAGCTGGGACCGGCGGTCAATTCGGGCCGTTCCATCCTTCTTTATGGTCCGCCCGGCAACGGCAAGACCAGCATTGCCGAGCGGACTTCCGAGCTGTTCACCCAGACGATCTGGGTCCCCTACGCCATAGAAGTCGGCGGATACGTCATTAGCTTCTACGACGAAGCCACGCACCAGCCTGCGCATGGGCCGGCCACAAGGCCGCATCCGAAATCCGACCGGCGATGGGTGGAATGCCGTCGGCCGGTCATCAAGACCGGTGGCGAACTCACACTCGAGCTGCTGGACCTGACGCACAACCCGGGAGCCAACGTCTACGAAGCGCCGGTACACCTAAAGGCGTCGGGCGGTGTCTTCATCATCGACGATTTTGGACGCCAGCAGGACCGACCACAAGCGCTCATCAACCGCTGGATTGTTCCGCTCGAGCGTGGCTACGATTTCCTCACATTGCACACCGGCAAGAAATTCAAAGTGCCGTTCGATGAGCTCGTCGTCTTTTCTACCAACATTCCCCCGCGGGAGCTTTCCGATGAAGCCGGCCTGCGGCGCCTCAAATATAAGATATTTGTGAATAACCCGTCGCGGGATGAATATGTTCGCATCTTCGAGTCCTACGCGCGCGTGGCCGCGATACAGTTGATCGGTGCTGATTTGCACTTGTTCTATGACCGAAAGTACCGAGGGGATACCTTGGCGTCCTGTTATCATCCCAAATACCTCCTGGATTTCATTTCCTCCTATTGCGAGTTCAACGACCTGCCGAAGATCGCGTCGCTGGAGATGCTGGACCGGGCTTGGGGAGGGGTGTTCACATTGGATTGAGGCCGGACATTAAGCCGGCCTCGGCTGGGGCGGCGCAGTCTTGTTAAGGAATGCCTGAAATAATCTTATTGGGTGTCGATCGGCACGAAAGCCAAGCGCACCCAAAAGGAAGAGCACGCAAAGGAAGCGAGCGCGGTCCGGTGGGGCTGGTTCGGTTTCGGGGATACATAAAGATCAGGGCGGCTCAGTTTGGTGACGGAGGGAATTCGATGACACATATTTCGAATATCGATGTCGAAATCGAGCCAGACATCGAATCGCGGAATAAGGAGCGCCGTGCGGAGGAGCCAAGCCGAACGAGGAGCATGCCGATCATCGCGCTGGCGCTCATGCTGCTGCCACTCAATGCCGGCATCCTGCTTTACACGGCAAAGAATGCCGCGGACGTCCGCGAAAGCCGCGAGACCCTGTCCGCGCTCAAACGCTCGATCGACGGACTGAAGCAGCAGATCAGCAAGCAGGCAGTAAACATCGCCAGCGGGGCGAAGGCCGACGAAATGGAAGCCGTCCGCAAATCCGTTGAAGAGCTCCAAAGAAATGTCGCAGATCTCGATGGTCGCATGACACCTAGCATGTTCGCATCCGACGGCGGCAGCATGATCATCAGCGCGCCAGGCAAGGAAGTGACCCAGCGTCTATCGCCATCCTCCTATTCCGTTTCCGCTCCTGAATCCGCCGTTGACGAGGTGCTTGCCGCAGCTGATCCGCAGGGCGGGGCCATCTCCAACCTACCGCGCTACGAGCGAACTGTTTCAGCGGATGGCAAGCTTGTTCTAAGAAAGGTGCGGTAAGTCGAGCGCGCCTCGAACAGATTCTTGCTATGTGCAGGGAGGCGGCGCCCTCGCGTTTCGAATTCTCAGAAGAATATGCGTAAGCGTGGTCGCCCTCATGCGGTTAGCCGCCGGGGGCTCCAAGCGAGGGGGCGAGAGCAAGTTACCGCTGAGCGTATTTGACGCTGTTCTTCATCAGCTCGAGATTCTTCGCCGTGGTCTCATTCGAGGGATCGATCTCATATGCTTTCAGGAAGTAGGTGCGCGCTCCGGGCAGGTCACCGCGTAGCAGGTGGGAATAGCCGATATTGTTGTAGTAGAGGGCCGTACCGCCGATCATTTTGGAGAGCTGCGCATAGGCGCGATCCGAAGTATCGAAGCGACCGACCATGTCGGAAGAGGCCGCAAACCCCAGCCATGCGGCCGGGTCTCGCGGAAAGACTTCGACAGCCCGCTTGTAGATCGCGTAGGACTTTCCGTAGTTCTTCTCCTGGAACTGGAGCTTGCCCGTGGTCACCAGCTCATCGTCCTTGTAGAAGGCAACCGACGAATCATCATTGAGCGTTTTTGCGCTATCGCCAAAGGCAGCGACATCGTCGAGTGCGTCCGTTTGGCACCCGACGAGCATCAGCGCCCCTGCGAACAGTATCGTCATGCGGCTTGTTTTGCTCCGAGACATTTCCATTGCGTTCCCCCAATTGCGGGTATCCTAGCCTCGCCGACGGATGAGCTCATCGGAAATCTTGCTGAAAAATAACTAATAAAGAGAGAATTGAATTTAAGAGTCGCAATAAAGAGACACATGCCTGACGACCGCTCCTGTGTGTATCCACAATTCCGCCTTTCAGTTCTGCTAATCAAGGGGTTAGAGCCGCCAGACGCCGGCCAGGACGGTCGCGCGAAGCCGCGAGATATTCCGGTCGACTCCGCAAATCGCGTAAGCCTCAATTAAGCATCATCTTATATTTTTTGTCTGACACGCCCATATCGGGTGGGCGGGGATGAAGGATTTGAGCCATGCGAGCGTTCGTGCTGACCATCATTCGACTTGGCCCCTGCGGCGCCTACATGGTCGCAGCCATCGCGCTACTGAGCGTTGCACTGCTTTGCAACGCGCCGTCCAGCTCATTCGCCTGGGCCCTGTACACGACCATGTTGCCGATGACGCGTACGCTGATACTCACGTTGGTAAACGCTTCCGATGTAGTCTTTTGGGGCGTGACCTTGACGCTCTTAGTCGCCGCGGCCATTGGCGGTTATCTGGCGGTTCGGCCTGAGCGATATTTGCAGTTGCGCTTCATTCATGCGCATGCAGCTCTTGTAGCCTCGGGGCTGGCTGTGCTCCAGATATCGCAAAGCAGCGCGGGTTTCGCCAGTAGTTCGTTTGCTCAACTTCCGCCGGTCGGCTGGCCCGTCGTCGACGGCTCGTCTGCTGCTTTCGCCTTGTTCGTTCTGATATTTTTGGCGTGCCTTAGCGCTCATGTGGCGATCATCAAGAGCGTCCGTTCGGCTCGCCATCGCACCAAATGAAATGACAAGCCTGCCGGGATATGCAGGCACGCAGTCGGCTCTCGGCAAAGGAACTGCAGACCGTCGTCTGCGCTGTGGGCCGGAAAATTGTCTATTTTTGCCGCTGCTGTAGGTTGACCGAGCGCTACTCGCATCAAGTCGACTACTCTTGTACGGAAGTCATTAAGAACACTCATGGAACCGCCAGCAATCGTCAACGACTTGGCCTCGATCATCCAGACGTCGCTGGCACCTGTCTTCCTGCTTGCCGGTACAGCCGGTTTTGTAAACGTCTATGCGACACGTCTCGGCAGGGTCTCGGACCGGGTTAACGAGGTAGGGGAAAAGGACGGGGACGGTGAGGCGCGGCGCATGCAGCTGGACTATCTGCGCCGGCGGACGCTTGCGTTGGAGATAGCGGTCGTCTTGGGAACCTTGGCCGCGATCTGTACCGGCTGCGCGATCCTCAACCTGCTTGCCGGCGCGCTCGCGTTCGGGTTCCGCGAGGAGAATCTGTTCTGGTACTTCGGTGGTGCGATCGTCTCGCTCATCGTCTCGCTGTTGGCGTTCCTGTTTGAGATGCTCATCGCCGGGCGGAACATGCTGCGCCAGATGCGCATGGATCAGTCTGCCGCTGGACGCGATTGAGCTTCGCGAGGGGAAGGCGCCTTCGCATCAAGTGTCCGGACCGGGTCGCATTCCCACAGTTTAAGCGTCAATGCCGGCTTGTGAATACACCTGCGACCAGGTTGAAAACACCGCTGGATCTCCGGCTTGTGCCCAATCCATGGGGTGGTCTGCAATACGAGCGGCAAGTCTTTCAAGACCGGAACTGCGCAAGATCCTGTTGCCGGAGAAGCAGCAGACTTTGACTTGGGCTTGCGGCTCGAAGCGAGGTCCTTCCTTGACGACTCGCCTCTTCGTTCCGATACCGTCACCCGACGTGCACGGCGAGGTGACGAACGTGGCGATGCTTCTGGTACCGGGTTTCATGCTCGACGCCGATCTCTGGGGCGAGGTGGTGCCGGCGTTGAGTGAATATGGCCCCGCCACATACGCTGATCTTTCGCAGGACAGCTCGATAACGGCGATGGCCCACCGTGCCCTCTCGCAGGCTCCGCCGGAGTTTGTGTTGGTCGGCTTTTCCATGGGCGGCTACGTGGCTCGGGAAATCGTCCGGCAGGCGGCCGACCGGGTAACAGCCCTTGTCCTGATCGCAACATCCGCACGCGGCGACAGCAATGTCGAGCTTCAGCGGAAGAAGGCAATCGCCGAACAGACCGGCAGTGCGGTCTTCAAGGGGCTGAGCAGAACCGCCGTGCTCTCATCGCTGCACTCTGACAATGCCGACCGGGCGGATATCGTTGCGCGCATCCAGGCGGCAGGGCAGCGATTGGGAGGCGACGTCTTTCGCAGTCAGTCGCTGATCGATCGACGAGACGAACGGGATGATCGGAAATCGATCCGGTGTCCAACTCTCGTCGTTGCGGGAGAGTTGGACCGATTGAGGTCTCGAACCGAGGCGCTTGAGCTTGACCAGGGTATCATCGGTTCAAGCTTTGAAATTATCGAAAACACCGGACATATGGTCCCCATGGAAGCGCCACAGCGTCTCGCCGAAGTCATGGGGGAATGGCTCGAACAACAACGCGCCGGGTGCTGACAAGCGCTATTGGCGTGATCCCAAGCCACGCCGCTTGGAGAGACTGGGCGGTGTTAGCCACCCAATCTCGAGGTCTTCTACGCGGGGCGCCTAGAGTGCAATGACTGCCTCGATCTCGACCTTTGCACCCTTTGGAAGCGCGCTGACTTCGTAGCAGGCGCGTGCGGGGAATGGCTTAGCAAAGAAACCGGCATAGACCTTGTTGATTTCGGCGAAGTTGCCGAGGTCGGTCAAAAGCACGGTCGTCTTGACGGCGTTGGCGAGGCTTGTGCCGGCTGCTGCCGCGATCGCAGCAAGGTTCTTGAGGCACTGATCGGCCTGCGCGATTGCGTCATCCGAGTTGAATTCCCCGGTTGCCGGATCGATCGGCAGCTGGCCGGAAACGAACAGCAGGTTGCCGACCTTGATCGCCTGCGAGAAGGGGCCGACGGCGCCTGGCGCGTCGTTCGTATGGATTTCCTGGATCATGATCTGTTTCCTTGAAAGTGGTTGAACGGAGCCGCTTAAGTGTAACGAGCTATTGCGAGATCGGTCGCGTCGATCTCAGGCTTGCTGCCGCTGATGAGATCGGCGATCACACGGGCCGAACCGGAGCTCATCGTCCAGCCGAGCGTACCGTGACCGGTGTTGAGATAGAGGCCTTCGACCTTCGTCGCACCGATCACCGGCGTGCCATCCGGCGTCATCGGGCGAAGGCCCGACCAGAAGCTGGCCTTCGAGACGTCGCCGCCGGGGAAGAGGTCGGTGACGGAATGCTGAAGCGTCAGGCGGCGCGGCTCGCCGAGATCGTTGGTGTAGCCTGAAATTTCGGCCATGCCGCCGACGCGGATGCGGTCGCCGAGCCTCGTGATGGCGATCTTGAAGGTCTCGTCCATCACCGTCGATTCCGGCGCGCGCGAGGCGTCGGTGATCGGGATCGTCAGCGAATAACCCTTGACCGGATAGACCGGCAGACGGATGCCGTGCGGCCTGACCAGCAGCGGCGAGAAACTGCCAAGCGCCACGACAACGGCATCTGCCCGCAGCGTTCCGTGCGCGGTCACGACGCCGCGTGTGCGGCCACCCTCGACGTCGAGGCCACGGATGATGCTGCCGTAGTTGAAGCGCACGCCGAGTTCTTCGGCCTTGTTCGCAAGCGCGTTGCTGAACTTGAAGCAGTCGCCGGTCTCATCCTTCGGCGTCAGCAGGCCGCCGACGATTTTTTCGCGCACGTGCTTTAGTGCCGGCTCGACGCGGATGCAGCCGTCGCGGTCCAGCACCTCGTAGGGAATGCCGTCGGCGGCGAGCGCCTTGACGTCCTTTCCGCACGCATCAAGCTGCTGCTGCGTGCGGAACAATTGCAGCGTGCCCTGCATTCGCTCGTCATAGGCAATACCGGTCTCTGCGCGCAGCGTGGCGAGCGAGATGCGGCTGTAGTCGGCGAGGCGCAACATGCGGCTCTTGTTGATGGCGTAGCGCTTGGACGTGCAGTTGGAGAGCATCTTCACCATCCACGACAGCATGGCGGTGTCGACCTTCGGGCGCAGGATCAGAGGCGCATGCTCCATGAACAGCCACTTCATCGCCTTCATCGGAATGCCGGGCGCGGCCCAGGGCGAGCAGTAGCCGAAGGAGACTTCGCCGGCATTGGCGAAGCTCGTCTCCAGTGCAGGGCCGGGCTGACGGTCGATGACCGTCACCTCGTGTCCTGCCTTGGCAAGCTGGTAGGCCGAGGTCACGCCGATGATGCCGGCGCCGAGAACGATAACTTTCATGATGTCCCCACGGAAGAAGAGAAAGGATCAGCGGTATTGCCGCTCGTAGCGCTGGCCGAGGCCGGTCAGGATCTCATAGGAAATGGTACCGGCGTCGCGTGCAATGTCTTCAAGCGTTTGATTGGGGCCGAACACTTCCACGAGGCTGCCAAGCTGCAGGCGGCCGTCCGGCAGGGCGGAGATGTCGATGGTGATGCTGTCCATCGAGACACGGCCGACGATTGGCAGGCGAATGCCGTCGCAATAGACGGCGCCCCGGTCGCTCAGGCTGCGCGGCAGGCCATCGGCATAGCCGGCGGCAATGGTGGCAAGGCGGGTTTCTCCCGCGGCGATGTGGGTGCCGCTGTAGCCGACGCGCGCGCCGGCGGGCACGGTGCGGGTCTGCACGACGGCCACATCGAGGCGCAGGACGGGCTCCATCGGATTGGGCTGTTTGGCGGTCGGTGCGCCACCGTAGAGAGCAATCCCGGGGCGGGCAAGGACGCCGTGATAGGGTCTGCCGAGGAAGATGCCGCCCGAATTGGCAAAGCAACGGTCGAACTCGGGGAACTCGGCCGCGATGCGGTTCATTTCGGAGAGCTGGCTTCCGTTCTGCTCGCTCTCGGCCTCATCGGCCGAGGCGAGGTGGCTCATGATGAACTGGACATCAATACTGCCGCTCGCTTTCAGCAGGCTGGCAATGGCGGCGCGCTCCTCCGGCGGAACGCCGAGGCGCGACATGCCGGTATCGAATTGCAGGACCGCCGGCAGCCTGCGGCCGAGCGCCGTCGCAGTCTCGCTCCAGCGCTGCAACTGCTCCAGCGAATTGATGACCGGCACGATGCCATGCTCGACGCAGGCAGTTTCATTGCCGGGCTGTAGGCCGTTCAACACATAGACGGTGGCGTCAGTTGCGAGAGTTGGCTGCAGCCGCAGGGCTTCAACGAACTGGGCAACGAAGAAGTGACGGCATCCATGCTGGTAGAGCCTGGCGGCGACCCGGTTGGCGCCGAGCCCGTAGGCGTCCGCCTTGACGACACCAGCTGCGCGCGCAGGCGCTACCTCGGCCGCCAGCTTTTCATAGTTGCGAGCAATGGCTGCTAGATCGATGGTCAGGTAGCCCGATGCGCCGCCCGCGGCGGTCGTCATCCCTTGCCTTCTTGCCTGTATTGCCCCGTCCATTCCAGCCTCCCCATGTTGGCGGGAGATTAGTGAAACGATCGCGAAATTTCTGAGGAAAGAATGATTGATCGTTGTGAGAAATCGTGAGCATTGAAACAAACAAAGACAAATTGGAATAATCTGCCATGGCCGCACTTGACGCGAAAGACCGCAATATTCTTCGCCTGCTTCGGCTCGACGCCCGGCGCAGCAATGCGAGCCTGGCTGCCGAAGTCGGCCTTTCGCCATCGGCCTGCCTCCGGCGGATAAAGCTGATGGAGCAGGCCGGCGTTATCCGGGGCTACACCGCGCTGGTGGATACATCGAACGTCGAGGCCACCATCGCGGTGATCATCAACATCACGCTCGACCGTCAGACGGAGGATTATCTCGACCGCTTCGAGGCCGCGATCCGCAGGCACCCCGAAATAAAGGAATGTTTCCTGATGACCGGCGGATCGGACTATCTGTTGCGCGTCGAAGTCGCCAATGCCGGCGAGTTCGAGCGCATTCACAAGGAAATCCTCTCAGCTCTCCCTGGTGTTTCACGCATCCATTCGAGCTTTGCGATCCGCAACGTGCTCGCGACGCGAACCGGGACGAAGCGTTCAACGCGCCAGTAGAAACGACGAGGCGTTGGGCGCAGATTCCATGCGCGTCATTCCTATCCGCGCAAGCGCGGCGGGCACGCGTTATCGGTTGCTGACGCGCCCGATAACGGACGGTGCCTCATCCGCAGCGGCGAAGCGTCTCATGGACCACCCAAATGGACAATGCCGCAAATCGGCCTGCTTGCGTGATCATCCCTAGGCGTCGCAGCGAAGGTTTCGATAGCGTTCGCGCCGAACGCTTCGTGAGCGAGTTCTGGAGCTACCACGAAGGGAGATTGAGTCTTCGAAGTTCAATGCGCTCTGAAGGAACTATGAAGGTCTCGCCATCACAGACTGTGCGTATCGCCTGATGCAGATCGCTGGCGGTGCTGCCCTTGAGCACGTAACCGGCGCCATAGTTCAGTACCTGGATCGCTGTTTCGATGCTCGTATTCGCCGTGAAGACGATGATCCGGGTCCCCTGATATTTCTGGGCAATCAGTTCGATGGCGGCAACGGTATCACCCGGCATGCTTAGGTCGAGCACGAGCACCTAGGGTGAGTATTCTGCGACTATTTTCAGAGCGTCGACCGCGTTCTCGCCCTTTGCGACGATATCGAGGTCGCTTTTCCCGGAATATAAGCTGACCAAGCCCTCAAGATCTTCCGGCTGCCAACGACTTCCGGGTCCTCGGAAAACACTTCGGGGTACCTGGACCCACGCGTCGGCCAAATGCCGGTCTTTTCGGCATGCTCGCGGTCAGGCAGGCAATGTTGACCACGGACGCAAAACTTCACCGCCGATCTAAGCCCCAGCGCACTCGATCTCGCCAAGCGTGCGGGGCCCTGTGGAAACGAGAAGAGCGCCCCCTCAGTCTTTGAAGCCAATTGCTCGCTTGACGCCCGACTTGAACAGATATTCGGCCCGGGAAATTGGGAGCCGCTCGATGAATATCTCAGAATAATCGTAGTGCACTGCTCCGAAACGCTCTTTGAAATGTGAAAGCGAAGCCGAATTGCCGCTCTCTCCGAGGTGATAGAAACGGCAGCCTGCCCGGCACGCATCTTCGATGGAGAGTTTTTGTAAGAGGTCGTTGGCGCGCGACGTTCCCAGTGCAACCCGGTCGATTGCGCCGCGGGAGTCGTTCACATTCTTCCCCATCAGGACCAGGGACGCCGCGACGGGCTGTCCATTCACCCACGCTGCCCAGACTTTGCAAGACGCTCCGAGCGCTTCCTGGATCTGATAGAGTTTTTTGATGGGATCGCGTCTCCCGAAGCGGAACTTCGCCAGCCAGAGTGGTTCGTTTTGCTGTTCGGCCCACCTCTTGACTGAGGTCTTAAGCAAGTTGTGAAGGAGGGGGATCAACTCGCCGCTGCTGCTGCTCTTGACGATGACGGCCTCCCGCTCGGCCTTGCGGATACTCACCCTTGTCGCCTTGGTGAAGAGCTTGTTGTAGACGTGATCGAATCCATCTTTCAGATCGATAACGTGGGCGCGGCGCGGTTTCGTCATCAGACCCAGGCCGGCCGCCGCTTCGGACCATCGGCTACCCTGTAAGGGGTTGGGCCTGATACGAATGCTGAGGAAACGCAACGCAATGAGGTCTTTCAGGACTTCCCTGAGGTGGCGGCTGGTTGTGTTGTCGCAACACACGGCCCCGCCCATTCCGCAACCATCAGGATACGATCCCGCAACAAGGTCCACAGGTCCGATGGCAGTCATGGTCACGAGCGGAACCAAAATCTGGCATCCGTCTTCGAACTGGTAGTAGCGGCTGATGTCCTTGAGCCGACCCTCAGCGCATATGGCATTGTTCCACTCCGGCGATTGATATGGCATCGCGTCGGGGTCGTGAATCATCAATTGCTTCCACGCATCACGTGGCGCGGGGCTCGTAACTCGATAGCAAATGGTGGATGTGATCCGGTCGTTGTAAATGTATTGCATTGGCCCAGTACGCAAAAAGAGTGGACACGCAAGAACAAGCAACTCATCTCGTGCAAATTACTCGTGCGGGATCCGACACTTAAGCGACGGCCGCGTAAAAACTAACAGTCCAGAAATCACTTCGTCAGAACAAACTACGCCATAGTATATATTACGTATGTTTTAATTTAAGGAAAGGGGGCCCTGGCAACAATCTCGCGGCTCCGCGGCCCAATATCCAGCAAAAATGATTCCCCCTCGTTGATACAAAGCGAGCCTAAGCACGGGAGCGGATGTGAAGTTTGGTGGGGCAGAGGAGGCGCGCTCCGGCGGCGGCAGGACAGGTGCACATTTGGCAGAGAACCGAACCGGAGCGTCCGCTACTTGTGCGCGAATAGACGCGTGGGCTTCGGAGGCTTGACTGCTTGGCAGCGAGAATGGAGGATTGAGTTGAGACACGGAGAGTGCCGGTCAGCTCACGGTTGACAACGAGGTGCTGGTTCGTTTGCAATCGGCTCGTGAGTGCGGGCTCTTTCTGGCAATATGTCGCGACAAAGTTCGCCGAGACCAGATGTCATGGGGAGAAACGGTTTGAGGACGATCTTGGTGACCGGGGGAGCCGGTTTCATTGGCTCGCATCTGACGCGACGATTGTTGGAAACCGGACGCGACGTTGTGGTGCTGGATGACCTGAGTTCAGGAAAGCGCGACAATGTGCCCAACGCAGCCAAGTTCATCAATGGCTCTATCCTGGATCGACAGGTGGTTCGCAGCGCGCTTCCCGGCGTCGATGCCTGCATTCACCTGGCCGCGGTCGCTTCGGTCGAAAAATGCAATCGGCAGCTGACGCATTCTCACGCCATCAATATTACCGGGTTCCTGAACCTGGTTGAGGAGATTGTGAACTCCGGCAACAAGCGGACAATAGTCTATGCCTCTTCAGCCGCCGTTTACGGGGCCAGTCAGGACCTCCCGCTTTCAGAGGAGGGCAAGTGCGTGCCACTTTCGCCCTACGGTGCCGACAAGCTCTCGTGCGAATTGCATGCCCGGGCCGCCTATGAAGTCTACGGCCTCTCGACGACGGGTCTTCGCTTCTTCAACGTCTTCGGACCGGGCCAGGATCCGCAGTCACCCTATTCCGGTGTGATCACCAAGTTCGTGCAGCGGTTGAAAAACAACGAAGACATCGTGATCTATGGCGATGGCACGCAGACCCGCGATTTCGTTTACGTCGGCGACGTGGTCGAAGCGCTTATCCGGTCGGCGGATCGGGCTGCGAATGGCGCAAGGGTCTTGAACGTTTGCAGCGGCGTCGAGACATCGATCAATGACCTCGCGCGAATTATGATCGAGGAGACCAAGTCTGGTTGCGGCATCGCGCACGTGGATGGATTGCTCGGCGAAGTCAGGCGTTCCCAGGGGTGCACGCACGCACTTGAAGCGGAGCTCGATCATCGATGCCGCACGGATCTTCGCGTTGGGCTGGCACAGTTGCTGGCGGGGCGGCAATAGCGCGACACGGTCTTTTTGGGGCGACCTCACCACAAGACAGGCAGTTCGGTGCAACCGTCGCTAAGATGTTGGCTGAGCCGGCTCAATGGTACCGGTTGCCAAGGGCGCTGCCGTCCGACGTCGCGGGCAGCATACGAAACACTTTCGCATTGGCCGATGCCCGCACAAGCTTGAATCGCGGTGAGACAAGCAAGTTGTGCTCGATCCGGTCGAAGTCGCCCGGCCGCATTTGGCCGTTGGCTTCGAGAGACGCTTTCTGGCTGCGCGTCAGGATCACGTAGGCGTCGCGCCAGCGCGGGTTGTCCATCCATCGCAAAAAGACGCCGGATGAGTTGGCGACGATTTCTGCTCTGGTGGCCTCCGACTCTAGCGAGATCGCCAAATAGTAGAAATTTTCGTAGTTCATGAACTGTGAAGGGTAGCTGCGCGAACCTTCGATGAGGAGGGTATCCTCGGGGGCTATGCTATAGAGCCACTCAGCCACGGCCACCTCGTCGGGCGCGAAACGATATTCGCGATCCTTGCCATTGTTGGCGAAAAGGAAGCCGATTGCCGAAAGGAAAAAGGCCGCTGCAAGTGGCGTAAAGACGTAGGCTGGCTTGCCAGCATGCACTGAGGGGAAGAACGCGGTGGCAGCAAAGAAAGCAAGGAAGGGAGATGCGAAAAGGTAGACGCGGAAAATCGACTCTCCGCCATACGCAACAGCTATGAGTGGCATCGGTGAAAGCAAGAGTGCCGCGGCGGTGAGGTCCCAGTGCCCATTTAAGATCCGCCGCGATCCGCCTAGGAGCGCGCCGACAATGACGGCGGCCGAAAGGCCGCGCCCGAGCAAGACGACCCAGGCGCGGTCGGCGCTCACGTCGGCAACATTTGCAAGCTTGCTCGTCGCTTCAGAGAGCGTACCCATCGAGGCCAATTCGCTCAAAATCTGCTCGTAGACGAAGGGCGCCGCTGGCCAGAGAAGCCAGACAATTTCGGCGATGATCGCAAAGAGCAGATAGGCCGGGGAAAGCCATCCGAGCACCGCCAATCCTGCTGTGGCGAGAATAATCATGAGCGGGGTCAACTGATGAGTGACCACCACCACGGAAATCAGCGTCATAGCGAGCAGGGCCGCAAGGGGACGAGCAAACCGGCCACCCGTCCACGAAGGCAGACCGGCTGGAAGTGCTTCTGGACCAATGAAACGCAGAAAGCCAGGCCTTCGCGCCGCCCATGTCGTTTCCCGTTTTCGCAACGGCCCGAGAAACAGCCCGATCAGGATGAGGTAACAGAGAAACGTGACGCCTTGCGGCGAGAAATATTCCTGGCCGACCCAGTTGGCCACGACGAATATCCAGCAAGCCGTCAGTTGAAGGCGACGGTCCGCAGAGAGCCGTTTGACAATTCCCAAGAACGCCCCGATCAGGGCAAGCGTGAGCACAGGTGGGGTAAAACTGACGATCGGCGCGAGGTCGACCGATCTCAGGTCGAAGCGGTCCGCAAGCCAAGCCGTGGCCGCAAAGAGCCCGGGCCAATTGTGATAGGCTGCGAGGAAGGACGCATTCCGATCAACCGCGTCATACCGTTGGATGTAATCGATAACGCCGAGATGTTTCCAAGCCCAGGAATAGCGCAATGTTCCATAGACGATCGGTGGCGTCCCGTGCAGGAGGATCACGAGTGCGACCAGATAGAGGATTGGAAGCGGGCCGGTAGTCCGCCCCCCGCAGACCAGCCACGCAAATCCAGCCGCCAGTAGCGCCAGTGACAGAAAAAAGCTTCGAGGCAAGACCGAAATCAACCCGATGTCGGTCATGCGGTCGGGGTCGATCGCCGGCAGCGATAAGGCCCAGAGCAGGACGGAAGCGGAGAGTATGACGGCAAGGGCCAGATCAAATCGCCGCGCCCGGCGTTGGGAGACCGCTTCCCCTTCTGTATCCAAGGCAATGTCTTCAACGCGGGAAAGGACGGTCATGCTTTCTAGGCCTTCCTCGTGGATCCGACGGGGACCGGGTGGGGTGACGTCGCACTCGCACTGCCTTTTTGCCGACGGAGGCAGCCGACTGCAAGCGTGTGCGGCGCTACGGACACCTTGCCGCCGTACCAGGCTAGGACGAGGTCGATGTTGACCGCCAGCCACAGCGCCTTGTCTGCAAAGCAAGATGATTTGGTCAGATTGGTAGCGATGTGGTGCCACCAGGCGAATCCACACAGTGCGCGCAATACGGCAGGATCCGAGAGTGCGCCGTAGCTCTCCTCCAGCGTGGCACGCATTGGTTCCATAGCTGTCATTTCCTCAGGAGTGAGAAGTGGCGCTTCAAGGAGGCGGCGAATGACAAAACCGAGGTCCTCACCGCTGCGCGCCGCGCGTGCGGTCAGCAGCAGGAACATTGCATCCAGGCCTGGTGGGGTGTCCTCGGTGGCAGTCTCCCAGTCAATAATGGCGCTCAGCCGGACATCTGTTTCATCAGGACCAATTGTATAAAGCAAATTTCCTGGCGCGAAATCACCATGCCCGAGGCCGAGGGGCAGCGAGCGGCCGTTCCAAAAATGGGATTGCTGCGCTTGAAAGACCGCGAGCGCCTCAGCGCGGCCAGGCTCGCCCAACAGTGGCGAGTGCGACGCGCACACGGTGTCGGATCCAAAGTGGAGCCAGCCGTCCAGCCAGCCCTCATTGATGACCCGCTTCGTTGCTGTGCGCGAATGCATCGTGTGGATGGCGTCTACCGCTTGGGTGAGCGCGGCAAGATACTGTTCGGACTTGGCGAAAATCGAACGACCATCCTCGCCCGGCAGCGCGCGTTCTGCGAGCCTTGCCCCGGATGCGTCGATGGAACTCGCGACGATCGTGGAAACCGCGAAGTCTAGCTGACCAAGCGCGGCGTTGGCGGCGAGCTCCTGGCTGCTTTTGATGTGGCGGGTGACGGCGCGGTGTCCCTCTGGAGAAGTCGACGCCTTGAAGACCAGCAATTCTGCGGGAGGGCCGGCCGTCCGGAACATGCCGGTTCGCACATCGCTCTCACGGTAGAACTCGCGCACGGTTTGCGGATCCGGTGCCTCAAGCCCCGTCGCGGCGCAGAAGCTGGCAATCGAAGCATCGAGGGGCGGTGAGGAATGCCGACGAGGTGCGATGTTGCTCCAGATCCGCGCCAGCGAAGATAGCAAGCGCAGTGTCAGATCGATCCGGCCGGATGGTCCGAGACGTCGCGACAGGTCTGTCAGCAGGCCGACAGCAGTTATGCTGTGGGCAATAAACCAGGCTGCCGCCATCCCGACTGCGCCATGGACGACGACAAGCGGAGTGCCAATCCCAAGCACGACGGCTAGCGTTACCACTTGTGCCAGTGCGACGACCTGTGTCCGGCCCGTCGCACGCGCGACGGCGAGTATAAGCGTCACGACGCTCCAAGGCAGGCACGAAATGGCGAATAATCGCAGCAGCGTCGAATTCGTTCCTGAAGCATTCATGCCGAGCACCGACAGGAGCAGCGGCGCAGCAATGAGCAATACGAATACTACGCCCGCCAACGGCGCGACGGTGTAGATGAGGGCATCGACGGCGAGACGATGTAGCTTCGTCTTGTCGAACGCGATCTCGGCCAGGAGAGAGACGCCCATCGAACGGCTGATGAGGTAGACGCCGTAGACGATTTCCCAGCTGATATAGTAGACAGCCAGATTGGCGGAGCCGCCGTAGTGGAGCACAATGAGTGGCGCGATCCCCATTGCCGTCATCGAAGCGAGAGTTCCCAGGTAGTCCCAGCCAAAATAGCGGGTGAGTGCCTGGCGGTCGGGTTTCTGGGCGTCGCCGCTTGTGCGGTGCCGCGGAAGAAAGCGAATAAAAATCAGCCAATTGATGCCGGCCAACAAGAGCGGAAGCGGCAAGATCCACGCCGCATACAGTCCCGCGCCCAGGATGGATGAGCCTGCAAAGAGTGCCAGCAACAGCAGCTTGGCAACGGCGAATACGGCGTTTTCAATCGGGACGACCGTTGCGCGCCGCAAGCCGGCCAATACGCTGTCCTGCAGGGCAAAGAGCGTCCAGGCGATCGTCGCGACCACGAATGCGGCGGCAGAAACGGGTTGTTCCCTTAGGAAACTCAGTTCGGGTGTGACGCTGGAGATGAAGATGATGGCCAGCGTGGAAAGAAAGGCGGCCGCCGCGACCGCCAACGCATAGGCCCAAAGCACCAGACGAACCGCGCTGTCCTTTTCGCTCGCCGGCAGATAGCGGTTCAGAAAGTTGCCCATGTTGAGCTGGGAGATGTTCCCAAGCGCCAGCATGGTGGAGATCAGCGCAGCGCCAAGTCCTACTTGTTCGGGCGAGTAGAAGCGGGACGCCAGTCCCCAGAAAACGAGCCCGAGTACCGAGGTAAGACCAGCACTCGCGACCAGGGCATAGCCGTTTTTCAGAAGCGACGAATGGGCAAGGGCCGCTAACGCCGGATACGCCCGCGATATACGTGATATGAAGTCGGCGGTCTCTTGGTTTTTACGCTGCAACATCAGCCGTCGTCCCGCTGCCAGATTCTTACGTAGTCAATGAGATAGGTGGAGGGAAACTTCGTAGACTTGGGCGGAGAGCCCGCCCACTCTCCTCCAACCGCCAGATTGAGGAGCAGATACATCTCTTCGCTGGAAATCGTTGCGGCATCCGTGTGGCGCCAGACCTCCTTGCCGTCGAGGTACCAAATGATTTTATCTGCGTCCCAGGTCAGACTGTAGACGTGCCAGTTCGCCGTCAAGTCTGATGTCTCGATATCCTTTCCGACGCTCTTCTTCTCAGAGGCTGCATCGACGTAGTGGTAGTGCATCCGCAACGTGGAGGCGGAATCGCCAAGTACCTCCATGAGATCAATCTCCGGCCGGGATTCCCGTGTCTCCGGCAGGAGCCAGATCGCAGCCCAGAACCCTTTACCCGCGGGAACTTTCGCCTTGACCTCGATGTGGCCATAGCGGAACCGCGTTCGCGATGGTCTTGGCAATTCGTCGTAGTCGCGTCCCGTGGTGACGATGCCGGACGTATAGTCGAAAGTGCGCCCCTCGATGCCCTTGACCTTTTGTCGCCGAGCGGTCAGCCGCAGGAGCCCTTTGGAAATCGAGACATTTTCCGGCCGGTACCATTGCAGTTCGGCGTTGCCGAGATTGGTACAGCCGTCCTTGTTCCACCAATAACAGGTGGTCCATTTTCCCCGGTCCAGTTTGGGGCCGTCGAAGTTATCCTCGAATATCAGCCGCCACGAACCTTTGTCAGCGACCGGAGCCGGTCCGTCAGCACGTGCCGCAGGTAATGGAAGAAAGAGGGACAGAAGGACGGCTGCGATGGTGACCGATTGCCTAAGATGCATCACGAAACCCCACCACGCGTTTAACGGTACTTCGAGCGAAGCTACCGATTCCTGCGAGCGGAAGACGCTCGTATCGATATTCCGCATAGGGAACGGCAACCGCACCGAAGCGAGATTTGAATTGCGCGAGAGAGGCAGAATTCCCCGTCTCACCCATGTGATAATACGTGCTGCCAAGCGCGCAAGCCTCTTCAATAGCGGTAGCCTGAAGCAGGTACGTGGCGCGGCTTTCGCCGGCGAGCCCCTCGTCGATCGCGCCGCGCGTATAATGGGCCTGATGATGCAGGAGAACCAAAATTCCGGCAACGGGCCGGCCCTTGATGCGCGCGACATAGAGGCGAAAGCCCTCGCCGAGGTGGGTGGCCATTGCCGCGAACTTCGAACGAGGGTCGCGGCGCAGACCGCGGAAGCGCGCAAGTGCTGCCGGTTCATGCTGCCTGCGCGCCCAACGCAGCAAGGAAAGTTCGAGCAGGTCGTAAAACTCGTCGATCAACCGAGCACTGTTACCCGTTTCCACCTCCACGCCATATTTTTGTGCGCGTCGGATGTTGGTTCCTGCATTGGAACGGAAGCGACTTCGTACGGCCTCAAGGCCGCCTGACAGGTCGATGACATGTGCCGAACGCGGAATGGCCACCCAACCCGGTCGCGCAGCCTCTGCCCAAAGGCGCGCTGAGAGAGGGTTCGGCCGGATTTTGAGCCCGACAAACGGCAGCGTCTCAAGCTGACCGAGCACGGAACGCAGCTTGTCCGCCGTGATCTCTTCGTCGGAAAGCAGGCCGCCGAACCCCCAGGCCGGCGGCGGCGACCAACCGTAACGCAGCGAGGCGACGCCCCTGGCAAACAGTGGGAGCACGGAATGACTGCCGTCGGCAAATTGGAAGTACAGCGGATTACACCGGTAGTTGCCGGTGGCCGCGATTGCCTGTGCCCACTGTGGTGATTGGCTGGCGACCGCCGTCTGGTCGCGTTGGTAGAGATTGAGCCACATGGCTTCGGGAGCCGGCCCACTGGATTCAATGAGGTGGCCAAAGGCGTTTGGGCCGATCGGTTGCGTCAATGCTGTCTCTGAACTCATACAGCCGATCCAGCGCTTCCCTCTTGTCCGTCATTGATAGCTTTCGCAAGCATAAGACGAATAAGCAGGAAATGAAATGCCTGAGATTGGTCTGTGGAGGGGCGTACATCCTCACAATTTTGTGCTTTACTGATACAGAAAGTGTGAATGTGGCAGGCCATGCTTGGAGCCCGCGAATGCAGCACCGATCGCGAAGGTATGATGCGAGACGCAAACTCGAAGGAACGAGATTGCGCATGACCAGGTTTCTGAGCGCTGCTTTGTTATGGTTGGCCGCCGTCCTGCCGGCGGCGGCCCAGTCTGTCGTTCTGGATACCGACGAAATTCACGTACCCTATCTCGCCGACGCCCTCAAACAAGCATACCAGCTGCCGCTACTGGCCGACCTAGAGGCCACTCCGTCCGAACGAGAAGAGGCGCTTTCGACCGAGAAGGCGCGACTGCAAGGCGTGATCGCTGGTTTCGGCTATCTGGATGGGGACATGACTGAGGAGAAGCAGGGAACGCGAATAGTGCTTCGGCCGACGCTTGGTCATCTCTACAGGGTGACATCCGTCGAACTGAAAGGAATCCGACCGTCGGAACTGGGCCGCGAAGTCGTCGACAGACTGGCCTCGATCATCAACGACTTTGTCGGGCAGCCTGCGACGACTTTCGTTGCTGAGTCATTCACGCGGCGCATCCTGCAAACGGTCAGCGCGGAGGATTTCGCGCATGCACGACGGCGGGCAACGGACTGGGTCCGCAAGGGCGAGGGGATCGTGACTGCGGTTATCGATATCGACCTGGGTCCCCGCACCCGTTTCGGTGCCGTCCAGTTTAGCGGCGCGCTCCGGATGGAGTCCGAGCTCCAGGACCTCGTTCCCTTCCGCTCAGGCGAACGATACAGCGCCGCTCTGGTCGAACAACTGCGCCGTAACATCGAGGCTCTTGAGACGGTGAAGTCTGTAAATGTCGCCGTCGGAAAGGATGAGGAAGGGCTGCTTCCGATTGATGTTCGGATACGTGAAGCGCCTGCAAATCTCGAAACGCTCCGCCATACGAATCCGCTCGACGTTGGAAGCGGCCTCGTCGCGATGGCCGGCCTTCTGCTCGTTCAGGTGGGGATGCAGGCCGGCACCCCACGATCCAGGCTGCGCCCCATCATCTGGATCACCAGCGTCTGCGTGGTGATATTCGCCATTTTGGCCACCCTTCGACTGGTCAGCTTTCTTGCTTGACCAGCGAGCGTGCGTGGGGCGAACATCACGACCTATAGGTCGCCTTTGGACGGGGAGATAAGGGTCCCGACAATCAGCGGGCCATTGACCGGCTGGCGCTGACTGGCAGCCTCGCCCAGAGCCGCGTCAATTTCTTCTTTAAGTGATTGGCCTCTGGTGACGAGGGCAGCTTCGGCCCGGATCAAAGCGGCATGGTCCTCGTCGGTCGATGTCGCGATGGCACGCCGCACTTCTTTCAGCTCCGCGGTGAGGGCGTTCCATTCTGCCATCAGTTTCATCCACCGCTTAACCGGATCCGTTGATGCGGCCTTAGCGATATGTTCTTCCGATTGCATCAGCCTCTCTTGCCTTTGATTTGCATCGTGATCTCAACATCATGTGTTGTTTTGCAACATACGCGATTCCCGGTTCATGCGCCATCAATCTTGCAGTCTTTGTCGATCGCGAACAGCCGTTACGTGCGCACGATTACGGAATTTCAATGAGTTAGTCAGGCGTCTCTACGCAGCGCCGCAAGGTGCTGCATGCGGTCCATTCGCGCCAGAACGGCGCAGAATGCGTCGCAAGCTATCCTCTAGTGCAAGAGTGACGCAGATATTACGATCACGGTAACGTGCGTCGACGGACCCACCCAGATGCCCTTCGCGAAGTGGTTTTGCTTCTCATGGAGCGTCGGAGAGCCTCTGTATTTAAGTTATCCATGATATTGTGATTTGTGTTTTGATTTACGGAAAATGCGTCGCTTTTCAGAAAAAAATATAGGGTGCAAATATAAAATCGCCGGAGAAATTAAGCCAACAAGAGAATATGTTTCCCATAAATTTTCATGAGTGGGCATATTCAGCGCGTTATACTATGACATAATTCTGCAATAAAAGGGCATGGTGCCGCCATTCTTCCAATAATTCAAAAAAAATAACGACTTGTTCTCTAGAATGCTCTTTTTCAAGAAAAGCATGTGGTAGTTTACAAAGTTAGAATATTGTAATAAAACTGAATACGTACAAGTAAATACAAACTTTTTCCCTTCCAAAGCCTTGTGTGTGACCGGGGCCGGAAGCTTATTGTTTTCATTTTTTTTAGTTGGAGGATTTTTAAGCAAAATGGGCGAGCATTTTCCCAATTCGTTAAGAGCGGCCCTGCGTCCGTCCGGCATGGACAGGGCCATCATCGTCCCCAGGGTCAGCGTCATTGTTCCAACGGTAAATGAGGCGAAAAACCTACCGCACGTCCTTCCACGCATTCCCGCCTGGATAGACGAGGTCATCCTTGTCGATGGCAACTCTTCTGATGGAACTGTTGCCATTGCACGTGAACTCATGCCCGACATCGTCGTGATTGAACAGCCGCGCCTCGGAAAAGGGGTCGCACTTGCCGCTGGTTTCGCGGCGGCCCGCGGCGACATCCTCATTACTCTTGATGCCGATGGTTCAGCGGACCCGGAGGAGATGGCTGGTTTTGTGGGAGCGTTGCTTGCGGGGGCCGATTTCGTCAAGGGGTCGCGTTTCCTGCAGGGCGGCGACACGCGTGACATGGAGTGGTACCGGCGCCTCGGGAACTGGGGTTTGCTGCAACTGGTGCGCCTGCGCTTCGGCGGCCGCTATAGCGATCTTTGCTACGGCTACAATGCCTTCTGGCGTGACGTTCTACCCCATTTGCGGGTCGAATCCGCGACCGGTTTCGAGATCGAAACGCAGATGAACATCCGCGCACTGCAGGCAGGCCTCGCTATTGCGGAACTTCCAAGCCGAGAATATGCGCGGATCCATGGTGTCAGCAACCTGCGCACGATTCCCGATGGCTGGCGGGTGCTGAAAACAATTGCCCGGCTAGGCCTCAGCCAACGCAGTCGCGCTGGTGCCGTCGTTAGAAACCGTACTCAGCGGGCAGGTTGAGGCCTGCCATGTCTTCGATTGCGGTTGTGATTTGCGCTTATTCCAATGAGCGCCGCCCGCAACTGGGCGACGCTATCGACTCGGTATTGAAACAGACCCTGCGAGCCGACCGGCTCATCGTCGTCATCGACCACAACGACGACTTGCTGCGGGAGATGCGTAGGTCGTACGCCGGTATCGAGGTTGTCGCCAATGATGGGGCGCGAGGCCTATCGGGCGCTCGAAACACCGGCGTGCGTACCGCCGCGTCCTGCGACATCATTGCGTTTCTCGACGATGACGCTGTCGCCGAGGCCAACTGGCTGGAACGGCTTGCGCTACACTATGCCGTCCCGCAGGTTATCGGCGTCGGCGGCAAGGTGCTGCCGCTTTGGCCAGGCAAGCGACCGCGCTGGTTCCCCGAAGAGTTCCAGTGGGTGGTTGGCTGCAGTTACAAGGGTCTCCCGAACGCGCTGAGCCCGGTTCGCAATCCGATCGGTTGCAATATGTCGTTTCGGCGGACGGTCTTCGATGCCGTTGGCGGCTTTCGCGAGGGTCTCGGTCGCAGTGGCCAGGATGCCGCCGGGTGCGAGGAAACAGAGTTTTGCATTCGCGCGCGCCGGCACTTCCCCACAGCAGTCATTCTTTGCGATCCGCAAGCGGTGGTTCATCACAACGTTACCGCGGAAAGAACGCGGTGGGCCTACTTCCGCAGACGATGCCAGGCTGAAGGACGTTCGAAGAATGCGGTGGTCGAGATCGCAGGAGCGGAGGAGAAGCTTGGCGCCGAGCGTGCCTATGTCACCCGCACCTTGCCGGCCGGCGTGGTTCGCGGCCTGACGGATATGGTGACGCGGCTTGATCCTTCGGGGCCGATGCGGGCGTTCACGATCGTCGCGGGGTTCATGTTTACGACGGCAGCTTATCTCGCCGCAAAATTCTCCAGACACGTAAGCCCCTTCCGCCCCGTCAAGATTGTCGACGTCGATTATACTAAGCCGCTTCCGGCGATCGATCTCACGCGGCCGGGTGACGTGTCCTATGGCGGCATCTTCTGTCTGGTCCGCTCTGGGGCCCAGCCGCTCGCAATTGTCGAATTGCAGCATTCTGGCCCCGTGATCGAACCCGCAGATCTGCTCTTGGAGATCGGCGCCGCGCGCTCCTTGCCGTCGGTTGCGGCCTGCCGCACGGCCGCGCTTGAAAGGGTGGCAGTGGTGATTGCGACGCGCGATCGCGCGGAGAGCCTGGATCGCTGCCTCGCGTCGCTCTTTGACCAGACCCGTGCGCCCGACGAAGTGCTTGTGGTAGACAACGCACCGGCCTCGACGGCAACGGTGGATCTGATTTCGACGCGTTACCGTGGACGGGTGCACTATGTGCTTGAGCCGACCCCGGGGCTCGGACGCGCGCACAATACCGGCCTGCGCTACGTGTCGAGCGACATCGTTCTCTTTACCGATGACGACGTGGTGCTCGACCAGCATTGGGTCGAGGCGATGGCAGCACCGATGGAAGAGGATAAGGCAGTCGGTTGCGTGACGGGTCTGATCCTGCCGGCTGAACTCGAAACTCGGGCGCAAGTCTGGACGGAACGGCACGGAGGCTTCGGGAAAGGTCTGCAACGCCGCGTTTTCGATCTGGAAGCGAACCGGCCCAGAAGCATGCTCTTTCCCTTCACCGCCGGCCAGTTCGGCTCGGGTGCGAACATGGCTTTCCGGGCGAGTGCGTTGCGTCGGGTCGGCGGTTTCGACGCGGCGCTTGGCGCTGGAACGGTGGCGCGCGGCGGCGATGACCTTGCCGCGTTCTTCGCCATCGTCAACGGCGGCTTCCGACTTGTCTACCAGCCTCAGGGCATCATCTGGCACCACCACCGCCGTGGCGAAGAAGGCATGCGTCGGCAGGCCTATTGTTATGGCATGGGGCTCGGCGCCTATCTGACGAAGATCGTTGTCGACGAACCGCGCCGGGCTCTTCGGCTTGCCGCCGCATTTCCAGCCGGCATCCTCCACATGGCCGGGCCGACGTCGCAGAAGACTGCGCGGCTACCCAGCGACTATCCGCTGCGGCTCGTCTGGATGGAGCGCCTCGGCATCCTTGCGGGTGTACCGGGCTATTTGCGCAGCCTCGCGAAACGGCGGCGCGACGACCGGCCGCAAACCGGCATTGACGCGAGGCGACCAGCCGAAAGAGAGGTTTGACATGCAAACTATCCCGATCCTGGTCTATCACAGTGTCGGTCGCGATTGCGCTTCGGCCTACCGACGCTGGCTGGTGACGGAGCCGGAGTTGGATGCACATCTCCAGGCCCTGACGCAGCGCGGTTACCGCTCGATGACGGTTTGCGACCTCGCGCTGTTGCGTTGCAGCGGACAGCCGATCCCTCCGCGGACCTGCGTTATTACCTTCGACGATGGCCTTCGCGACTTTGCAGAAGGCGCAATGCCTGTTCTGGCCGACCGCAGGTTCGCCGCCACACTCTACGTGGCCACCGGTTTCGTCGGTGCGACCGCAGGATGGCTTGCCGATCTCGGTGAGGGCAACCGCCCGATGCTCGACTGGAGCGCGTTGCGTGACCTGCACGATGCAGGTGTCGAGATTGGCGCGCATTCCGTGAGCCATCCCGAACTCGATACGCTGCCCTTCGCAAGGGCCACGAGCGAGCTTCGTGATAGCAAAAGGGCTCTGGAAGACGGTTTGGGCGCAGCGGTTACCACGTTTGCATACCCTCATGGCTACGCATCGCGAGAGACGCGCAGGATTGCTAAAGAGGCTGGATACCTTGCGGCCTGCCGTGTTCGTCATGCGCTCAGCGATGAGACGGAAAATCTCTTCGCGCTGTCTCGCATTGTTGTCACCAGTGAAGTGACGCCGGACTCGCTCTTGGATATGATCGAGACGCCGCAGCTTCCCGTTGCGCCGCCAGTCGATCGGCTGATTGCCACCGGTTGGCGTGCTGCAAGGCGCATGCGCGCCCTGCATCGGTCGGTGTTTCCAAGACGCGACGTGGCCGGGTCAGAAAGTGGGGCATGATGAGTTCCCCGGGCTGGATCGGCCTTGTCGCCGTTGGTCTTCTCTGGGCCGGGTCGGCGTCGGCCGCCGAGCCGGAAACCTCCGCGAACAGTCTTCGACCGCAAAGCGACGGCACAGACGCAGCGCAGTCGGGTGTTTTCCAACCCAACCTCGGTCGAGCATTGGCGCAACTGGCTGATCTCTATATGGCCCGCCGGGTCGACACCGCAACCGTGGATCGGCTGCTTGGCGAATACGAGAGCATGCTGCGCAACGCCGGACCGGATGCGATTGTCGCAGTATCGCAGCCGAAGGCCTCAAGTGAAGTCGTCAAGGAAGATCCCGACGGCTCCCGCGTTCTTAAGCTTTACGAGCGCGCGGCCACTTACGGCTACAGAGGGGCGCTCATCGGTCTCGCGGATCTCTACAGTCGTGGCGAACTCGTGCCTCGCAATCTCGAGAAGGCATTTGCTGCTTATGTCGAAGCAGCAAAACAGGGAATCCCTGCGGCGCAGTTGCGGGTTGCGGAACTGATGATCCGTGGAGAGGGCACAAAACACGACGCAACGGCAGGCGAGGCCAGCCTTCGCGTGCTCTCTGATTCTGATAATCCCGGCGTGCTCGAGCAATTGGCGGAGCTTTGCCTTTCCGGGCGCATACCGGAACAGACGGATCTCGCGGTTTCGGCGCTTCACAAGGCCGCAGGCCTGGGTTCCGCGAGGGCGCACTTCAGGCTTGGCGAGCTTTACTACGCCGGAACGGTCCTTGCTTCGGACTACGCCGCCGCGCTCGTTCACTATCGCCTGGCTGCGGAACAGGGAAATGTGGAGGCCAAGGTTCGGCTTGCCGAAATGCAGGCGCGCGGTCAGGGCATGGGCCGCGATGTGACGAAGGCGATCAGCGAACTGCAGGCTCTGGCTGATCTCGGCGCGCCATTTGCCGACCTCTCCCTTGGAAGTCTCTATCTGAAAGGCGATGTCGTGCCGGCCGACCCGGTTCGTGCGGCGCAATATTACCGTCAGGCCGCCGCCCAAGGCAGTGGGACGGCGCTGATGCAGCTTGGAGACCTCTACGCGGACCAGGGAGCGGTGAACGGCGACTATGGTCCAGCGGTCAGAAGCTATGAACAGGCTGCAGCGGTCGGTAATGTCGGAGCAAGAGTGCGGCTTGCGGAGATGAAGGCGAGGGGGCGCGGGATGCCGCGGGATCTGGCCGCGGCGACAACGGAGCTGATGACGCTTGCAAGTGCGGGAGAAGCTGGTGCCTCTCTGGCGCTCGGCGACCTCTTTGGCGAGGGGCGGGCGCTGGCGATCGAGCCTGCAAGGGCCCTGATCTATTACCGCCAGGCGGCCGCTCAAGGCAGCGTCACGGCTTTGCTCCGGCTTGGCGAATTCCATTCGGAAGGCGATTTGTCCCGACCAGAATACGGGCGGGCGGTGGAATACTATCGTACGGCGATCGCCAGGGGGAGCGTCAGCGCGAAGGTACGGTTGGCCGAGATGAAGGCGATGGGCCGAGGGATGACGCGCGATGTTGCCGCCGCAAAGGTCGAACTGGAAGACCTTGCGGCCCACGGTGAGGGGGAGGCATCACTTCTTCTGGGTGATTTCTACGCGCAAGGGGATGTCATGCCTGGCGACGCTGCCCAAGCCTGGCTCCACTACCGGCGCGCGGCCGATCAGGGTAGCGTTGCGGCGTTGACGCGACTTGGGGATTTTTACTCCGCGGGCGGGGCGGCCAAGCCAGATTATGCACTCGCCCAGGATTATTACCGCCGCTCCGTCAGCCGGGGGAGTGTCGGCGCGCAAGTGCGGCTTGCAGAAATGCTGGCTCACGGACAGGGCGCCGTTCAGAACGTCTCGTCGGCAACTCGTACCTTGATGGCGCTTGCCGAACGTGGGGAACCGGCCGCTGCCCTTAGCCTGGGCGACCTCTACTACGTCGGAGAGGTCGCAAGGGCGGATCCGGCACGCGCAACCACGTATTACCAACAAGCTGCCGCGCTCGGAAGCATAACGGCCCTGCTTCGGCTGGGTGATCTATACACCACGCAGGGCGCGCTAACGGGCGACTATCGGGCGGCAATAGTAAGCTACGAACAGGCGGCCGCCAGAGGAAATGCTGGCGCGAAGGTGCGGCTTGCGGAAATGAAGGCAAGGGGACGCGGCACCGTGCAAGACGTGGCCGCCGCGAAAGCCGAGCTGGATGCTCTGTCGTCGGCGGGGGACGCTGGCGCGTCTCTGTCGCTTGGCAATCTGTATAGCGATGGACAGGCGATGCCGGCCGAGCAGGCTCAAGCGGTCGTCTATTATCAGAAGGCAGTTGCACAAGGCAGCGTCACGGCGCTTCTTCGGCTCGGCGACTTTTACTCCGAAGGTGATCGGTCCGCTGCCGACTACGCCCACGCGATGGAGTTCTATCGCAAGGCCGCAGATAAAGGAAATGTCGGCGCGAAGATACGGGTCGCTGAGATGAAGTCGCGAGGGCGCGGGTCCAACCAGGACATCGCCGCCGCGAAAGCGGAACTCGAGCGGCTTGCGGCCGAGGGCGAGGCCGATGCGTCACTGGCCCTCGGCGATCTCTATGGCAGGGGCGGCGTCGTCACGTTCGATCCAGAGCAAGCGCTGCGCCAGTATCGGCGGGCCGCCGACGGGGGCAGCGTGACCGCCTTGTTGCGGCTTGGTGATTTTTATTCCCAAGGTCAGCCGACGATGATCAACTTCGGACTTGCGCAGGACTTTTACCGTCAGGCGGTCGGCCGGGGGAACGTGAACGCCAAGATCCGGCTGGCTGAAATGCTGGCGCGTGGGCAGGGTGTTGCTCGGGACGTGGAGGCCGCGACACGAGAACTGACCGAGCTCGCGCAGCGGGGTGAGACGGCTGCGGCTCTCGCCTTGGGCGACCTTTACGGCAGGGGGGAGGCCGTGCCGGTCAATCCGATCCAAGGATTGCAATACTATCGCCAAGCAGCCACCCAGGGCAGCATGACCGCGTATTTGCGTCTGGGCGACCTCTATTCTGCCGGTAGCACTTCGGCCACGGACTACGCGGCAGCGCTTGACCACTACCGCCGCGCTGCCAGCCGAGGAAATTTGGTGGCTAAGGTCCGGCTGGCGGAGATGAAGGCGCGGGGCCAAGGCATCACACAGGACCTCGCCGCTGCCACAAGCGAATTGACCGCCTTGGCGGATGGCGGAGAGAAAGCCGCCGCCGTCGCCCTCGGCGAACTCTACAGCAATGGCGCGGTCGTGCCCGCGGATCCTGCCCGCGCGGCCGGCTATTATCGCCACGCCGTCCAGCTTGGCAGTGTCGAGGCAAAGGTCCGGCTTGCGGAGATGGAAGCAAGAGGACAGGGCCTTCTGCAAGACGTGGCCGCAGCCACCGCAGAACTCGCCGCGCTTGCCAAGGGAGGAGAGGCCAGTGCGTCACTCGCCCTTGGCGATTTCTATGCCGAGGGAAAGATCGTCCCTCCCGATCCATCAGCCGCCCTGAATTACTATCAGCAGGCGGTCTCGCAGGGCAGCGCGACTGCCCATCTTCGTTTGGCCAACCTCTATTCCGGCGGTGGCCTCGTGGCCACGGACTACGCCGGAGCATTTGAACAGTATCGCCATGCGGCCGAGCGCGGCAGCAGCGAAGCGAAGATCCGGCTGGCCGAGATGAAGGCGCGGGGCCAGGGGACCAACCGCGATGTGGCAACCGCCACGCGTGAATTGACGGCGCTGGCCGACAGGGGGGAGACGGCTGCAGCGATCTCGCTCGGAGATCTTTATGCCGCGGGAGAGATTGTCCCGGCCGATCCGGTGCGGGCGCTGCACTACTATCGGCAGGCGGCCCAGGAGGGCAGTGTTAGCGCGCTGCTCCGATTGGGTGGATATTATTCCGAAAGCGGGTCGCCAGTGGCCGACTTCGCTCTCGCGCAAAACTATTATCGACAGGCTGCCGGGCGTGGGAACATCGAGGCTACGGTCCGCCTTGCGGAAATGAAGGCCCGCGGACAGGGCATGGCAAGGGACGTGACATCGGCCACGCAAGAATTGGCAGCCTTGGCCGAGCGGGGAGAGACTGTGGCCGCACTTTCTCTCGGCGAGCTCTATCGCCAGGGAGATGTGGTGCAAGCCGATCCTGCGCGCACGGTTGAGTACTATCGACAGGCGGCCGGGCGAGGCAGCGTGACGGCGATGCTACGGCTCGGCGAGCTCTATTCCAGAACCGAGACGGCCATGACTGACTACACCCGCGCGCAGGACTTTTACCGTCAGGCGGCAAGGCAGGGCAACGTCGAGGCGAAGGTCCGGCTTGCAGAAATGCAGGCCCGGGGCCTTGGCGTTCCGCAGGATATCGTATCGGCCCAGTCCGAGCTCAAAAGCCTGGCTGCTGCCGGCCGACAGGAGGCTTCGCTGGCGTTGGGCGATCTGTACGGCGATGGAAAGGTCTTCCCTGCTGATGCCGCGCAAGCATTGCAGTATTTCCAACAGGCGGCGTCGCAGGGCAGCACGACGGCCAATGTTCGATTGGGCGACCTCTATTACGCAGGCAAAGGGGTGGGGACGGACTTTGCGGCAGCCTTCGATCATTATCGTCGTGCGGCCGAGCGGGGGAATTTGGAGGCCAAGGTTCGCCTTGCTGAGATGAGGGCGCAGGGCAAGGGCATTCCCCAGGATCTTTCCGCTGCGCAGACGGAGCTTGAAGACCTTGCCGCCAGTGGTGGGGCCGAGGCGTCCCTTGCCGTTGGCGACCTTTATAGCAAGGGAGAGGCGGTGCCTGCCGATCGCGCCCGTGCTGCGGATTATTATCGACAGGCGGCCGCACAAGGCAATGTCGCCGCACTGCTGCGGCTCGGGGACTTCTATTCGCAAGGCGAGGCTGCCTCAACCGACTTTCCGCTGGCGCAAAGCTACTATGGCCGTGCTGCAGAACAGGGAAATGTCGAGGGGAAGATCCGGTTGGCGGAAATGCAGGCCAGAGGCCAGGGCGGTGCACAGAACACGGAGGCCGCCAGGACAAAGTTGGCAGCACTTGCTGACAGAGGCGAAGCCAGCGCCGCGCTCGCGCTTGGCGACCTTTATGGGCGGGCGGGCGCAATGCCCACCGATACGGCTCAGGCGGCCCGCTATTACGAGCAAGCCGCAAAACAGGGAAGCTTGACGGCACTGCTGCGCCTCGGCGACGCCTATCGGGGCCGTGAACCAGGCAAGGCTTTCGCCGCCTACAGCGCCGCGGCGAAAAAGGGCAGTCTGGACGGCAGCCTGCGTGTTGCGGAGCTGACGATCCGTGGTGAAGGAACGGTACGCGATGTCCCGCAAGGTGTTGCGACGCTGCATTCGCTCGCCGAGAGTGACAATCCGAATGTGCTGGAATCGCTGGCGGACATCTGCCTGTCCGGTCGCGTGCCGATGCAGCCGGAACTTGGCATGGCAGCCCTGGAGCGCGCTGCGCGCCTGGGGTCGGTGCCAGCGCATTTACGGCTCGGCGACCTCTATTCTGCCGGGGACGCGGTAACGGTCAACTATGCTCTTGCGCTCGACCACTACCGCCAGGCAGCTGATCAAGGGAACCTGGAGGCAAAGGTGCGCCTGGCGGAAATGAAGGCGCTTGGTCGGGGCATGGCTCCGGATGCGGGGACGGCTGCCGGTGAGTTGGCGATGCTTGCCGCCCAGGGGGAAGCGGGCGCTGCATACTCTTTGGGTGACCTCTACACGAAAGGCCAAACGGTGCCGGCCGACCCTGCGCGGGCGCGACAATATTACCAGCAGGCCGCAGATCAGGGCAGCGTGAGGGCCATGTTGAGGCTTGGCGACGGCTATCGGGCGAAAGACCCGGCCAAGGCGTTTACGGCCTACGGTGCAGCGGCGGGCCAGGGGAACCTGGAGGGTCGGCTGCGCGTCGCCGAACTAACAATTCGGGGCGAGGGCACAGGTCGCGACGTCAACGCCGGCATGGCGGAGCTTCGCGCGCTCGAGGCGAGCGAGAGCCCGGATCTCCTGGTGGCGCTCGCCGAACTCTACCTCTCCGGCCGCATCGCCTTGCAGCCGACGCTCGCCGTCTCGGCACTCGAAAAGGCGACGCAGTTCGGATCGGTCCGCGCGCATCTGCGCCTCGGTGACCTCTATGTCGAGGGGGAGGATGTCAAGGCGGACTATGGCGCAGCGCTCGAGCATTACCGCCTGGCGGCAGAGCAGGGCGATGTGGATGCCAAGATACGCCTTGCTGAGATGGAGGCTCGCGGCCAAGGCAAGAAGAAGGACGTCGCCTCGGCGGTCAATGCGTTGACGGCGCTGGCGGCAGACGGGTCGGCCTCCGCCCTGCTCTCGCTTGGTGATCTTTACGGCGGCGGGCAGGTGACCGCGCTCGATCCGAAACTGGCCCTGAAATATTATCGGGATGCAGCGGCGCAAGGCAGCGTTTCGGCAATGCTGAGGCTCGGCGACACGTATAACAATGGTCGCCTTGCTCCGCGCAATGCGAAGGAGGCCGAGAGGTACTACCAGATGGCTTTCGAAACGGGCGACCCGGGCGCCGCTGTGGCACTCGGTCGCTTCAAGGCGACGACAAAGGCCCGCAAGAACGCCGCGGCGGGCATGGCCCTGCTGCAACGCTCAGCCGACGAGAAAGTTGTCGGTGCATCGTCCGTCGTCGCGGAGGCCCTCTTCTACGGTCAGGGCGTCGCGCGCAGCAGCAAGCAAGCCATCGCCGTCCTGCAGAAAGCCGCGAAAGAGGGCGATCGAATAGCGACGATTGATTTGATCGAGACCTATCGTGATGGCAAGCGCGACGGTCGGACGCAACTCGTACGCAAGGACACCGCGAAGGCAAAGTCGGTCTTGCTTGCGTCGGCAGATCTGCTGTCCGGTCCGGAAAAGAGCATTCAAACCTTCCTGCTTGATGCCTCGACGGCAAATGCAAACGCGTTTGAGGCACTCAGCAGCAGGTTCACATCGCTTACACAGCCGGAGCGCCAAAGGGTCGTGCGGGACCTGGCGAGAACGAACCCACGACTTTTCGCCTATCTCATGGAGACACGGCTGCGCCAAAGCGGTGTGAAGGTCGGTCCGCTTGACGGTCGGCTCAACAAGGCCGCCCAAGCGGCAATGGTCCGCCAATGCCGTACACTGCTTCCGGCGCGCCAGTGCAATCAGGGGGTATCGACGCCGCGGGTCATCGAAACGCTGGCTCAACTGTTCTGAAGCAATTCGCTATCGGCTGGATTGCGCTCTCTCTTGAGGTCGTGGCCGGCCCTTGCCACGCGTGTGTGTCAGAAAACCACTTCGGCTGCCGCCCCTATTAAGGGGGCTGCAACTGAAGATTTTCCTTGAGCAGGATCTCGATGCGGATCTTCTCTTGCGAGGCCAGAAGCTCACGGTGGTCGGCGCGGGCGCGCATGATGCGCAGCGCGCTGCGCACCGCATGGCCGGGATCCTGTGCGATCAGGGCATCGATGCGTTCGTCCATCAGCGCCCGCTCGCTGAAGGGCGTGCGCTCGTGGGCAACGACGGTGAGTTGACGCGAGCCCTGCGCATTCCAGATCGCTGTTAACGGCGCCCGCGCCTCGGAACTCAGCACGTAGACGGCCAGGGTATCCGGGTTGTGCTGCAGCGTTCGGTGAATGATCAGCTCCGCGCGCTGCTCGTCGGCATAGGTTTCGAGCGAGGGCAGGCACTGGAGATGCGGAAATTGCGTGTTGATGATGCTGTCGAATCCCAAACGACGCTGGATGCTATCGAGCGCCATCATGGTTTCCGCTACGACCATGATCTTGCCGGGCCGGTTGCCGATGAAGCGTCCTGTAATCTTGCCGGCCGTTGCGCCCGCCGCGAAGTTGTCGATACCGACATAGTCGGCCCTTTCCAGCCGTTCCTGGCCGGACAGGAACTGCACAACCCTTACGTCCCGTTCGACGAGCCGCACGAGTGCGTCGCGCACCTGCGGCGATTCCGGCGCCATCACCGCGACACCGTCGACCGCCTCGTGATCGATGAGGCTCAGATACTTGGCAACGTGGTGAGGGTCAGCCATCGGGATCTGCACCACCTCAACCTCGGTGGAATCGGCGCGAAGCGCATCGCGTGCTTCGGTGACGCGCCCGATCAGCTCGCTCAGATACTGGTCGCCCGAGACGGGGAGGACGAAGCGAAACCGGTAGGTCTTGTTGCGCGCGAGCGCGACGGCCGCCGGGTTCCTGACGAAGCCGATGCGCTCGATGGCGTCGTTGACCTTGCGGAAAGCCTTTTTGCTGACATTCGGCCGGTCGTTCAGCACGCGGTCGACGGTGGCCAGGCTCACGCCAGCGGCTTCTGCGAGGTCTTTCGCGGTAGGGCGCATTCTATCGCTTCTCTTTGCTCTCGATCCTTCAGGGCGATTCCTCCAACAAAAGCAATCAAAAAGCAAGAATTGATGTGCGCACCTCAAAATTTGCTTGCATTGAGGTGCGCACCTCAATATGAATAATAGCGTGGCCATCCAGAGGAATGCGTGAGGCCACAGAGCGATGCGAAGGAGTCGCCCGCACAGGTCCGCCGATTTGCGTCCGCTAATCGCCACAGGCGTTTTCAGCTTCCGATGGAGGTCGGAAGGCAAGGGGAGGAGGCCCCAGCTATGGAACTTCGTCATTTCAAATCATTGGCCGCATTCGGCGCCCTGCTGGCCGCCAGCGTTGCAAGCACCGGCCACGCAAAGGCCACCGAGTTGACGCTCTGCTGGGCGGCCTGGGATCCGGCAAACGCCCTTGTCGAACTGAGCAAGGATTTCGAAGCCAAGAGCGGCATCAAGATGAAATATGAGTTCGTGCCGTGGCCGAACTTTGCCGACCGCATGCTGAACGAACTCAACTCCGGCGGCAAGCTGTGCGACCTGATGATCGGCGACAGCCAGTGGATCGGTGGCGCTGCGGAAAACGGCCAGTACGTCAAGCTCAACGATTTCTTCGACAAGGAAGGAATAAAGATGAGCGACTTCATCCCGGCAACTGTTGTCGGCTATGCCGAATGGCCGAAGAACTCGCCGAATTACTGGGCGCTGCCGGCATTCGGCGACGTCGTCGGCTGGAGCTACCGCAAGGACTGGTTCGCTCGCCCCGAGTTGCAGGCAGAGTTCAAGAGCAAGTACGGCCGCGATCTCGCCGTGCCGAAGACCTTTGCCGAGCTCAAGGATATCGCCGAATTCTTCCAGAAACGCGAGATCGACGGAAAGACGGTCTATGGTGCCGCAATCTACACCGAGCGCGGATCCGAAGGCATCACCATGGGTGCCATGGACGTACTCTACAGCTTCGGTTTCGAGTATCAAAACCCCGACAAGCCGTACGAGCTCGAAGGGTATGTGAATTCAGCCAAGGCGGTGAAGGGCCTGGAGTTCTACAAGGCGCTCTATGATTGCTGCACTCCGCCGGGTCATTCCGACGCCTACATGTCCGAGGACATCGACGCCTACAAGTCAGGCCAGGTCGCGCTCCACATGAACTTCGCCTTTACCTGGCCCGGCATCAATGCCGACGCCAATGTCGGCGGCGACAAATCTGGCTACTTCCCGAACCCGGCTGGTCCCGACGGTGTTGCCTTCGCACAGCTCGGCGGCCAGGGCATTTCCGTTGTCTCTTCGTCCGAGAAGCAGAGCGATGCGCTCTCCTACATCAAGTGGTTCGCCCAGCCGGAAATCCAGCAGAAATGGTGGCAGATGGGCGGCTATTCGGCGCTGCGCAAGGTGGTCGAAGATCCTGGTTTTGCAACAAGCCAGCCCTATGCCCAGACCTTCCTCGACTCCATGGCGATCGTGAAGGACTTCTGGGCGGAGCCCTCCTATGCCTCACTGCTCCAGGCCACACAGAAGCGCTTCCACGACTATGTGGTTGCGGGCCAGGGCTCTGCGCAGGATGCGCTCGACGGTCTCGTCAAGGATTGGACGCAGATCTTCGACGACGAAGGCAAGTACTGACCGTCATCAAGGCCGTGGCCGCGCACCTCCCAGTGTGCCATGGCGCGACAAGGAGCCGGGGATTTTCCCCGGTTCTGTCGCCGCCTACCGCATGTTACCTTTGAGCCTAGCCGATCGAAGGGCGAAAACATGCAGGAATTCA
This sequence comes from Ensifer adhaerens, assembly GCF_028993555.1. Classification (NCBI taxonomy): domain Bacteria; kingdom Pseudomonadati; phylum Pseudomonadota; class Alphaproteobacteria; order Hyphomicrobiales; family Rhizobiaceae; genus Ensifer; species Ensifer adhaerens. The sequence continues at coordinate 743,163 of NZ_CP118611.1, forward strand.
AAGTGCTGCAGCGACCTTTGCGTGACCGGCGCGACGCCCGTTGCTGCGGTCAAATGAGGGATTATCCATGCTGAAATCAACAGTGGACCGGGTCGCCGGAGCGACGCCGCACGCCATTGCCAAGCGCGTGCGAGGACTGTCTGACCGCTCGCTGGCCTGGCTGTTCGTCGCCCCGTCCATCGTCCTGCTTCTCGCAGTCAACATCTTTCCGTTGATCTGGACGGTCCGGCTTAGCTTTACGAACTTTCGCGTCAACCGCCCCAATGCCGAGGTCGAGTTCGTCGGGCTCAAGAACTACCTGAGCATCCTGTCCGACAAGGACATCTGGCTGACCATGCAGGCAACGGCCCATTTCCTGATCTGGACGATCGTTCTTCAGGTGCTGATCGGCTTTTCTCTTGCCTACCTGATCAACAAGAAGTTCCGCGGCAACGATCTGTGGACCACGATCATCGTGTTGCCGATGATGCTGAGCCCGGCGGTGGTCGGCAATTTCTGGACGTTCCTCTATCAGCCGCAAATCGGCCTCTTCAACTACGCAGTTGGCTTCCTGACGGGGGCTGATCCGTCGAGTTTCTCGATGATCGGCGACGTGTCGCTTGCGCCATGGGCGATCATCATCGTCGACACCTGGATGTGGACACCCTTCGTGATGCTGATCTGCCTTGCGGGCCTTCGTTCCATTCCGAGCAGCATCTACGAGGCGGCAGAATGCGACCGCGCCAGCAAATGGCGGCAGTTCTGGACGATCACCATCCCGCTGGTGCTGCCGTTCCTGATGCTCGCCGTGCTTTTCCGCGGCATCGAGAACTTCAAGATGTTCGACCTCGTCGTACAGCTGACCGGCGGCGGCCCGGGATCGATCACCGAACTCACCTCGATCAACCTGAAGCGTGAAGCTTTCGAGAAGTGGCGCACCGGCTACGCCTCTGCCTATGCCGTCATCCTCTTTGTCACCGTCTTCGGCCTGGCGTCGATCTACGTCAAAGCCCTGAACAAGGTCAAACAACGATGAGCTATTCCGTTACCGAGCCGTCGCGGCGGCAAAAGTGGTTCGCCGGGATCCTGGTCGTTGGCTACGCGCTGATCACCATCCTTCCGCTTGTCTGGATCATTGCGACGAGCTTCAAATCGCCATCCGACGCGATCGCCTATCCGCCGAAGACCTTCTTCACGCCGACGGTGGAAGGCTATGTCAACGTCTTCACAACGCGGACCCGGCTTACCGAGGAGCAATTGCAGGCGGTGGGCGAGCCGCAGACCTGGTATGACAAACTGGTTCGCAAGGACGGCCTCGTGATCTCCGGTCCGTCGCGCTTTGCCGAGCGCTTCACCAATTCGGTGATCATCGGCTTCGGCTCGACCGTGCTCTGTATCGTGCTCGGCACGGCCGCTGCCTACGCCTTCTCGCGCTTCAAGGTTCCGTTGAAGGACGATCTGCTGTTCTTCATTCTCTCGACGCGCATGATGCCGCCGATCGCCGTCGCCATCCCGATCTTCCTGATGTTCCGGTCGCTGGGGCTGAACGACACCCATGCGGGCATGATCCTGCTCTATACGGCGGTCAATTTGTCGTTGTCGGTCTGGCTGCTCAAGGGTTTCATCGACGAGATCCCGGTCGAGTATGAAGAGGCAGCTCTCATCGATGGCTACACCCGCTTCCAGGCATTCTACAAGGTCGTACTGCCACAGGCGGCCACAGGCATCGCCTCGACGGCCATCTTCTGCCTGATCTTTGCCTGGAACGAATACGCCTTCGCGGTGCTGTTGACCTCGGGCAACGCCCAGACGGCGCCACCCTTCATTCCGACCATCATCGGCGTCAGCGGCCAGGACTGGCCGGCGGTTGCCGCCGGGGCAACGCTGTTCCTCGTGCCGGTCATGGTCTTCACCATTCTTCTGCGCAAACACCTGCTGCGCGGCATCACCTTCGGAGCTGTACGCAAATGACACGATTTTTCAACGGATTGCTGCACTTGCGCCGTGGCGCCTGGGAAATGCTGGCATCGGTCCTGATTGCGGCGGGCGTCTTCATGCTGATGCAGCCCTTCGCTCTCGTGCTCTACTCCTGGTCCTTCGTCATAACCTTGCTGGGCACGGTGATGTTCATCATCGTCAGCCATTTTCCGGAGTAGGCCGATGGCCCAGATCAGAATTCAGAACGTGCGCAAGGAGTTCGGGGCGTTCACCGCGGTGCGCTCCTCGAGCTTCACCATCGAGGATGGCGAATTCTTCATGCTGCTCGGCCCGTCCGGCTGCGGCAAGACGACGACCTTGCGCATGATGGCGGGCCTGGAACTGCCGACGAGCGGTGAGATCTTCATCGATGGCGAAGAGGTCGGGATGAAACCGGCGAGCAAGCGCGACATCGCCTTCGTCTTCCAGATGTTTGCGCTCTATCCGCATATGAACGTGCGCAAGAACATATCCTATCCGCTGGTCAGTCAGGGCCTGCGCGGCGAAGAGGTGAAATCGCGTGTCGCCGAAGTCGCCCGCATTCTCAAGATCGAGAACATTCTCGACAAGCCGGTCGGCGGCCTTTCGGGCGGCGACCGCCAGCGTGTTGCGCTGGGGCGCGCGATCGTGCGGCGCCCGAAGGCCTTCTTCATGGATGAACCGCTCGGCGCGCTCGACGCCGAGTTCCGTGAACACATGGCCGAAGAATTGCGCGCGCTGCACGACCGCATGGGCGCAACCACCGTTTATGTCACCCATGACCAGCTCGAAGCGATGCAGATGGGCGACAAGATCGTCGTCATGAACCACGGCGTCGTTGAACAGTTCGGCAAGCCGCAGCAAATCTACGACTGGCCCGCAACGAAATTCGTGGCTCAGTTCATCGGTTCACCGCCAATGAATTTTCTCGAATTCGAGGGGATGATCGGCGTCGGCGGCGGTGCCATCGATCTCGGCGGCATCGAGGTCAAGGTACCGACGTCGCGCGAAGGACGAGCCGGAAAGCTGACGCTCGGCGTCCGCCCCGAACATGTGAAGTTCGTCAGCGAGGGCGCCTATCGGGGTCGCGTGAGTGCTGTCGAATATCTCGGCACCACCCAGATCGTGACGCTCGCAACGAGCCACGGCGACCTGAAGGCGCGCATTCCGTCGGGCTACCAGGTGCATGAGGGCGAGCAGGTCGGCCTCGAATTCGATGCGAGGACGCTTTCGGTTTTCGACGCGGAAACCGGCAAGGTGCTTTTATCCGACAGCAATCAAGGAGTGCTGGGACATGGCTGAAGTCGTCTTGGAAAACGTGACGAAGACGTTCGCCGGCACCGTTGCTCTCGACAATGTTTCGTTGACGGTCCCCGATGGTTCTTTCGTTGTGCTGCTCGGGCCGACTGGTGCCGGAAAGACGACGACCTTGAGGATGGTTTCCGGCCTCGACACCCCCGATCGCGGTGAGGTCTATATCGATGGACAACCAGTGAGAGGGCTGGCGCCTGCCGAACGCAACGTCGCCATGGTCTTTCAGCAGTATTCGCTCTATCCGCATCTCACGGTTCGTCAGAATCTGGAGTTTCCGCTGAAATCTCCGCTGTTGAGAACGCCGAGGGAAGAGATCGACCGAAAGGTGAGGGAGGTTGCCGAGGTTCTCCAGATCGCGCACAAGCTCGACAACAAGGCGACCGCGCTATCGGGCGGCGAGATGCAGCGTGTCTCCATCGGGCGTGCCCTCGTCCGAGACCCGCAGATATTCCTCATGGACGAACCCTTGAGTTCGCTCGACGCCAAGCTCAGGGCCGATCTTCGCATCGAACTCAAGCGTATTCAGGCAAGGTCGGGCGCAACCCTGCTCTATGTCACCCACGACCAGATCGAGGCAATGACGATGGCGACCCATGTCGGCGTGCTGAATGCGGGCAGGCTCGTTCAGTTCGGCTCGCCGCGCGAGGTCTACGAGCAGCCGGTCAGCGTTTACGCAGCGACGCGCCTCGGACAGCCACGGATCAACGTGCTTCCGGCCGACATTTTCGCCGGCGCTCCCTCAGGCGCGGCCAGCATAGGCCTCAGGCCGGAGCACATCCAGCAGGGTGAGGGGGAGGATGCGCTGGTCAAGCGTGTCGAACATCTCGGCGACCAGACGCGTCTGCACCTGACCTTCAGGAGACACGATCTCATCACCGTCACGGACGCCCACACGCCGCTCAAGGGCGGTGAAACGATCAAAATTCAACCTTCGAAGCCGCTCTACTTCGATGCGGCAGGCATGCGTTTGGCTTAAGGAGCTCGAAATGGCGCAATTCATCAACAAGCGGGAAGATGTCGTTACCGAAGCGATCGACGGCGTTCTGGCCCTGTCCGGCGGCGCGCTCACTCGCCTTGACGGCTATCCGCATATCCGGGTCGTGTTGCGCAGCGACTGGGACAAATCGAAGGTCGCGATCGTGTCGGGCGGCGGCTCCGGTCATGAACCCGCTCATGTCGGCTTTGTCGGACGCGGCATGCTGACGGCCGCGGTCTGCGGCGACGTCTTCGCCTCGCCGAGCGTCGACGCCGTGCTGGCCGGCATTCTCGCCGTGACGGGCCCGGCCGGGTGCCTGCTCGTGGTCAAGAATTACACCGGCGACCGGCTGAACTTCGGTCTTGCGGCCGAGCGTGCCCGTGCCTTCGGGTTGAAGGTGAGCATGGTGATCGTCGGTGACGATATAGCTCTACCGGACCTGCCGCAGGCGCGCGGCGTTGCCGGTACCTTGTTCGTACACAAGATCGCCGGCGCACTTGCCGAACGCGGTGCCGATCTCGACACGGTGACCGCCGCCGCCAAGAAGGTCATTGCCGGCACGCGCAGCATTGGCATGTCGCTGGACACTTGCCGGGTTCCGGGTTCGCCAAAGGAAGAGCGGATACCGGAGGGCAAGGCGGAACTAGGCCTCGGCATTCATGGCGAAGCCGGTGTCGAGCAGATCGACTTTGCAGGCGCCCGCTCGTCGGTTGCGACCATGGCGGAACGGCTGGCGGCGGTCATGGGTGAAGGTCCGCACGTCGCACTGATCAACAATCTGGGCGGCACGTCGGTGCTCGAAATGTCGGTGCTTGCCCACGACCTTATCAATCTGCCGGTCGGCAATAAGATCACTCACGCGATCGGTCCGGCGCCGCTGATGACATCGCTCGACATGCAAGGATTCTCGGTCTCGGTCTTTGCAGCCGATCAGGCAGAACTTGAACTCCTGAAAGCGCCGGTGGCGATTGCAGCCTGGCCAGGTGTGTCAGAGGTTCGGCCGATCGCCATCAACGCCTTGCCGGATGGCCTGACGCCGATCACGCCGATGGCATCCGACCATGGCGCCACGCGCGCGTTCCTGATCGATTGCTGCCGGGTCCTGATCGCCGCCGAGCAGGATCTCAATGCGCTCGATGCAAAGTCCGGCGACGGCGATACGGGCTCGACGCTCGCGGGAGCCGCACGCGCGCTGATCAACGCCATCGATCGGCTGCCACTTTCCGATCATACCCAGCTTCTGCGGGCGATCGGCCAGGAACTGAGCCAGACCATGGGTGGTTCCTCCGGCGTCCTGCTTGCCATTTTCTTCGCAGCCGCCGGCGACGGAGCATCCAGTGGTCTACCGATGCGCGAAGCGCTTCGAACCGGGCTTGCGCGCATGCAGGAGATCGGCGGCGCGAAGATCGGTGACCGAACGATGATCGATGCGCTGTCTCCGGCGCTCGATGCGCTCGGCGACAGCGTGGTCGCCGCAGCGACTGCCGCGCGTACGGGGGCGAATTTCACCTCCACCCTGACACGCGCCAAGGCCGGTCGCGCCGCCTATATCAATGCGAAGCAGCTTGAGGGCCATGTCGACCCCGGCGCCGAGGCTGTCGCCCGGCTGTTCGAGCATCTGGCAGCCTAGTTTGCCGCTACGAGTGGTCATACGCCGCCGAACCGAGCGTTTGGCGGCGTAGGGTATTTGCTCGCTGTCTATCTCTCAACGAAGGCCCGCCACATCTCCCGGTCGGAGCTTGAGACGCCCTGAGGACATGAAGGGAGCATCGAGTGTCCTCAATGTCCGTCAGAGGCTGCAAAGCTAGGGCCGTGACTTCCGCCTCGACAGTGTGTGAACGGGCGATGGGGATTTCGGCCCATGGTCGGCCTTCCCGCACGGGAGTTGGCGAGCCAGCCGCAAAGATCGGGATATTTTCTTCCGCGTCTTGCCAAAGCGTTTTTTATCATGGTAACGTTCCCATGGAGTTCGGGTGATGGTGTGAGAGACATTGCCTGATCTTTGGGAGGAAGCTTTATGAACAACACGACGGGTCGAAGGGCGACCATTATCGACGTTGCCAAACGCGCAGGCGTTTCGAAGAGCACCGTCGCGCGTGTTCTCGGCGGCTCCGCCAATATTTCCGAGGAAGCGCGCGATCGCGTGTTGAAGGCGGTCGCCGCCACCGGCTACGAGCCCAATCAGCTTGCGGTCGGCATGCGCTCGGGCCGGAGCGGCCTGCTCGGCATCGTCATTCCTGATATCACCAACCCGTTCTGGGCCGAAGTTGCGCGCGGCGCGCAGGATCGTGCGGCAAAGGATGATATTTCACTTCTGATCTTCTCGTCCGATTGGGATGCGCACAAGGAGGCGACGCACCTGCGCGCCCTGCGCCGGGCCCGTGTCGACGGAGCGATCATCAATCCAGTTGCCGACAATTTCGACGATCTCGACCGTTTCGGCATGCCCTTCGTCTTCATCGGTTCCAGCGCCGAGCGCTTTCCCGATACGTTGAGCGTCGGCTCTGATATCGCTCAGGCGGTCCGGCTCGGCATGGATATTCTTGTTGAGCGCGGACACCCGGCGCCGGCCTTGATGCTCGGCCCGCGGTCGCGCCTCGCGCGCGCCCGCTTCTTGCGCTCGGTTCACGAGCACTGCATCGCCCGCGATGTCGATCCCGAAGTGCTGCTCGTCGAAGAGTCCGACTATACGGTCGAGGGCGGCCGCAGCGCGATGGCCCGGTTGCTGACGAAGCAGTGGAGGGGAAACCGCGCCGTGTTCGTCGCCAACGACCTCATGGCACTTGGGGCCATGATCGCCGTTCGTGAAGCGGGGCTGAGATGCCCGGAGGACATCTCGATCCTGGGCTTCGACGGTATTCCGGCGGGCGCCTTTTCCTGGCCGGGCCTGACGACCATCGAAAAGCCCGGCCGGCAGATCGGCATTCGTGCTGTCGAATGCCTGATCGACCAGATCGCCGGCGGGCGTCAGCGCGAACGGATCTATCTGCCGTGCCGATTGGTGGAGCGCGGCTCGCTTGCCGACGTTTCGGCCTTGGCACCCGTGCGCGTGGCGGCAGGGAGGTAAACAATGGCGGTAAGCAACGAACTTGTGGTGAACGCAACTATGTCACGAAATGGGAACGTTCCCAAAATTCGACAGGGCCTCTCGAAGGGTGTGCGGCAATGGTGGCCCTATTACCTGATGATGGCGCCCGGCCTGATCTTCTTTGTGATCTTTCACTATTTCCCGATCTGGGAAGCCAAGATTGCTTTCGAGCAGTTGCGCATCATCCCGCCGAATATCTGGGTCGGTATCAAGCATTTCCAGACGCTCTTCTCGTCGCCGATCTTCTGGCAGGTGCTGGCGAACACGCTGATCTTATCGACGATGAAGATCGTCTTCTTCTTCCCGGTGCCGATCATCGTCGCGCTTTTGCTGAACGAGATCCGCGGAGGCGCCTTCCGCAAATTCATCCAGTCGGCAATCTACCTGCCGCACTTCCTGTCTTGGGTGGTCATAGCTGGCGTGTTCATTGCAGTGCTCTCGCCGAGCGACGGCGCGGTCAACGACATCATTGGTTTCTTCGGCATGCAGCCCGTCTCCTTCATGACGGACACCGGCTCGATCCGCTGGGTGCTGGTGTTCTCGGAGATCTGGCGGTCGGCCGGCTGGGATAGCCTGCTCTATCTCGCCGCCATCATTGCCATCGACCAGGAGCTTTATGATGCGGCCGAGATCGACGGGGCGAACCGCTGGCAGAAGATCCGCTACGTCACCATTCCCGGCATTGTGCCGACGATCGCGACGCTCTTCATCCTGAATGCCGGCATGTTCCTGAATGCCGATCTCAACCAGGTGATCAACTTCTCCAACGATGTCGTTCGCAGCAAGATCGATATCATCGACACCTATGTCTACCGCATCGGCCTGCAGACCGGCGAATACTCGCTGGCGACAGCGGCCGGCCTCTTCAAGGCTGTGCTCGGCATGCTGATGATTGTCGCAGCGCACCTTCTTTCCAAACGTCTTACCGGCAAGGGGGTATGGTGATGGCCGCCCACAACGTCCGCAGAACGCCGCTTGAGCGGCTCGAATATGCGATCATCGTCTCGACGCTCATGTTCCTCGTTGTCCTTACGGTACAGCCGCTCCTCAACCTGCTCGCCATTTCGTTCTCCGACCCTGGCAAGGTCGCGGGAATGAGCGGTCTGACGGTGATCCCCAATGGGTTCTCGACCGAGGTCTGGGACCTGCTGATCAACAATTCCGCCGTTCAGCGGGGCCTCCTGAATTCGATCTTCATCACGCTCGTCAGCACCGTGCTCGGTGTCGTGCTGACGGCGCTGATGGCCTGGGCGCTTTCTCGTCCCGGTCTGCCGGGCCGGCGTATCATCTTCGTCTTCGTGCTCGTCACGATCGTCTTTGAGCCCGGCATCATCCCGGATTACTTCATCAACAAGCGCCTCGGCCTGCTCGACAGCTACTGGTCGCTGATCCTCTTCAAGGTCGTCAACGCCTGGTACCTGATCATCCTGGTACGTTTCTTCGAGGAAGTGCCGAAGGAGCTGATCGAGGCCTCCGAACTCGACGGTGCCAATCCGTTCCAGATCTTCTGGTACGTGGCGCTGCCGCTCGCCAAATCGGCGCTCGCGACCATTGCGCTCTTCTACTTCGTCTTCCACTGGAACGAGTTCTTCCGGGCGATGATCTACCTCAACGACCAATCGAAATGGCCGCTGCAGGTGGTGCTGCGCCAGTTCGTGGTCGAGGGCGACAAGCTCGCCATGGTCGGCGTGGTCGACAGCAATAACTACACCGGCGCGAGCCAGATCAACATTCGCGCGCTGAAGGCCGGCATGATCCTGCTCACCATTGCGCCGATCCTGGCGATCTACCCACTCATCCTGAAGTTCTTCACCAAGGGCACCATGAGCGGTGCGCTGAAGGGCTGACGATGTCGAACCGAAACATAAATGGCCAAAGCATATTGGGAGGAACAAACATGCTTGGAAAACTGATCCTTGGCGCAACGACCGCCGTGGCGCTGATGGCGAGTGTGGCGATGCCCGCCTTCGCCGATCCGGTGACAATCCGTGTCGTCTCGAAGGACCTTACAACCAGCAATCCGGACGACGTGAAGCTGATGAAGGCCTATGAGGAGGCGCTGAAGGCCAAGGGCACCGACATCCATATTCAGGTCGTTGACCTGCCGTCTTCGGGCTACGCCGACAAGCTCAGCGCCATGCTTCTGTCAGGCGATATCCCCGATCTCATCTATTTCCAGGGCGGCGACGCAAAGATGGCCGAACAGGGCGTTCTCGAAGACTGGAACAACTGGCTGCCGAAGACGACCTATCTCAAGGACGCACTCTTCCCGCACAATGTCGAGCGGCTGAAGAACTATCCCTACCTGCTCTATGTCTACCCGCCACGCATGCCACAGCCGGTCATTCGCAAAGACTGGCTCGAGAACGCGGGCGTAGCGGCGCCGAAGACCACCGACGACTACGTCACCCTCTTCAAGGCGATCAAGGACGGTGATCTCGACGGTAACGGCAAGGCCGACAGCTACGGCGTCACCACTGCCGACAATACCCAGGAGCTCGATGCGATTTTCAACCAGGCCTTCGGCGTGACCGGCACCTGGCTGAAGAACGATGCCGGCGAATGGATCCATGCACGCGTCTCGGCAGCGGAAAAGGAAAAGATCGCCTTCTACGCATCGCTGCGCGAGCAGGGGCTCTATGACCCGGAGTTCATCACCACCAAGTGGGACGTGAAGGAAGACAAGTTCTACTCCGGCCGCGCCGGCGTGATCTTCGGCTCCTCCGCAGAGGTCATCGACATCTATGGCGGCAAGATGCGCCAGGCTCACCCCGACGTGACGCTGAGCCTGCTGTCGCCGCCGAAGGGACCAGCCGGCCAGGGCCTGATGGCACTCGACGTTTCGAAGGAATCCCGTGGCCTCGCCATTGCGACGACCTCCGAGCACAAGGAAGAGGTGGTCAAGCTCCTCGATTTCATCGCCAGCCCCGAGGGCCAGGCGATCGAACGTCTCGGGTTTGAAGGCGAGCAGTACACCAAGGACGGCGAGACCATCAAACCGACCGACAAGCTCGCCACCTGGTATGCCCGCTTCCTCGTTGCCGCAAACTGGCAGCCGCCGGTGCAGTGGCTGAGCGAGGCCGCGCAGCAATCGCTGAAGACGATCTCGGTCGACTTCAAGCCGGACAACGCCTTCGTCTGGCCTGCCGAATACGCCACCGACATCGATGCTACGGAAAACGTCTACCGGGCCTGGGTGTACAAGTTTGTCTCCGGCGAAGCGAAAATGGACCAATGGGACCAGTTCGTTTCGGAGTGGAACGCTGCCGGCGGCGAGAAAATGACCGAATATGCAAGGACGGTTCTCAATGACAAATGATGCTGCAGGGCTCTCCCTCAAGGGACGGGTCCGGGCGCTTCTCTTTGGCGTCGCTTACGGCGACGCCATCGGGGCGCCGGTCGAAAAACTCTCCGCCGCGGAAATTCGCGAGCGCTATGGCCGGGTCACGTCGCTCGATACCGAGTGGCACCGGATGAAGCAGAGCGAAGCAGCCCGCAACGGCCGTGTCCGTGGTGGCGGCATCGTCACCGACGACACGCTGATGACGCTCTGCGTCATGTCGATATACGACGACGTAAAGCGTCACCTCGATGCCTGGGACATGGCTTCCGGCATGGTGCGCGAGATCGCCTGGACGCCGCGTTGGGTGCCGGAATTGCAGCGCGAAACGATGCTGATCGAGCGTCTGTTCTATCCGGAAAAATGGATCTTCCAGCGCCACCAGCTCTCCGGTTGCGACCCGCGACAGGGTGGGGTCGGCAACATGGTGAACTGCGGCGCAGCCATGTACATCGCGCCGGTCGGCGTGGCGAATGCCTGCGATCCGAAGGCTGCCTATGACGAGGCAATCGCTTTTGCCTCCGGACATCAGCAGAGTTTCGGCCTCGAAGCCGCCGGCGTGCTCGCAGCTGCCGTTGCCGCCGCCTTCGTACCGGGAACCTCGCTCGACACAGTCATCGAGGAAACGCTTGCCGTTGCCAAGGACGGTACGCGCAATGCGATCGCCGATATCGTGGCCGCCGCGCGCTCATTGAGGGGCGCAGAGCACCAGACGGTCGTTGCCGAGTTCCATCGGATCATCGCCCGCTATTCGCCGATGGGCGACAACGTGCAGCATACGCCGCAGAAGGCAGGCCTTGCCACGGACGCCTACCAGCCGTCGCGCCTGCATTCGATCGAAGAGTTGCCGCTGGCGCTCGGCTTCGCCGTCGTCAATGACGGGGACTTCTACAAGACGATTGTCGACGGCATCAATTCCGGCCGCGATACGGATTCGATCGGCGTCATGGCCGGTGCGATCCTCGGCGCCATGCATGGCGAGCGCATCATTGACCTGGCGATGGCCTCCCAGCTCGACCGCGTCAACAGGCTCGATCTCTTCCGATCGGCCGATGCCTTCACCGAAACGGTGACCAAAATGCAGACGGCCGATCGCAGCCGAGAAACAGTGCGGGCGCAGGCGCGCGCGGGGCTCTTTGCTGCCTGCGAACTCACCCAGGTTTCCAGTCTCTAGTTTTCGAAAGTATCCGATGCTCAGCACCACAGAAATCTTCGAGCGTATCTATTCCGGCTTCATTGGCAAGGCGATCGGCGTGCGCTTGGGCGCGCCCGTCGAGCCGACGATCTGGAGCTACGAACGCATCCGGGACACCTATGGGGAGGTGACGGAATATCTGCGCGATTTCAAGAATTTCGCTGCCGACGACGACACCAACGGTCCGGTCTACTTCATCCGGGCGCTGCGCGATTATGGCCTCGGCGCGACAGCCGAAGAGGTCGGCAAGACCTGGCTGAACTACGCGGCCGAGGAACACGGCATGTATTGGTGGGGCGGCTTCGGCAACTCGACCGAGCATACCGCCTACCAGAACCTTCGGGCCGGCATCCCGGCGCCGCAGTCCGGCTCGATCGCCCAGAACGGCACCACGGTTGCCGAGCAGATCGGCGGTCAGATCTTCATCGACAGTTGGGGCTGGGTGCATCCGGCCGACCCGAAGGCGGCGGCCGAAGCGTCCGCGCGTGCCGCAAGCGTTGCCCATGACGGCGAGGGGCTGCATGGCGCCCGTTTCTGCGCCGCGGCGATTGCTGAGGCCTTTATCGCCAAGAGCATCGAGGACGTCATCGAGACGGGCCTGGCGACGATCCCGGCGGATTCCCTCTATGCCAAGGTTTCTCGCGCTGTACTCCGTTTCCACGACCACACCCCGAATGATTGGCGCGCCTGCCGCGACATGCTGACCGCCAAATGGGGCTATGACCGCTATCCGGGCGTCTGCCACATCATTCCGAACGCCGGCGTTCTCGTCATGGCGCTGATCTATGGCCAGGGCGACCTGCCGCGCACCGTCGAGATCGCGACCATGGCGGGCTGGGACACCGACTGCAATGCAGGCAATGCCGGTGCAATCGTCGGCACCCTGCAGCAGGTGCAAGCGGGTTGGGACAAGTACCGCAAGCCGATCAACGATTTCGTCGTCGCTTCCGGTGTTACCGGTTCGATCAACGTCGTCGACATACCTTCCTTTGCGCGCGAACTGACCGTGCTGGCGCTCCGTCTCCAGGGGCGGGAGGTTCCGGCGCTGTGGGTCGAGGATTTCGAGCGCCGCGGCGTGCGCTTTGACTTCGACGCTCCCGGCGCCACCCATGGCTTCCGCACCGAGCCGTTCAATCAGATCGCCGTCAAGGCATCATCGGAGCGCCATACTGAGAATGCCAAGGGGGCGCTGGAAATCCTGCTCGACCGGCTTGAACGTGGCCAGGGCGGCCGGATCTTCTGGAAGCCTTTCTATCGCCGCTCCGACTTCGACGACGAGCGCTACCGTCCGATGTTCACGCCGCTCGCCGACGACGGCCAGACCGTGAAGTTCAAGCTCTGGCTTGACCCGTGGAACGGCGACGGCAATCTGCGCGTGGCACCCTATGTTCGTCGCGCCATGAGCGGCGCCATCCAGGAAACCGGCGCGTGGCTCGTCCCTTCGGCAAGTGGCTGGCAGGACTATGCGTTCACCATCCCCGATGGCAGTGGCGAGGCGGTCGACGAGATCGGCATCCTGGTCGAATATTTCGGTCGCTTGAAGTTCCTCGGCCGGCTGTTCCTTGCCGATTTCTCCGTGTCTGGCACAGGCCGCGTCGTCATCGACCCGACCAAGGAAGCCCATGAATGGGGCGGCATCACCCGCTTCACCTGGAACCGCGGCCATTGGAGCCTGCAGCAGGGGCGCATCCATGCCCATACCGCCACCGACGCGGATGCCTGGACCGGCAATGCCTATCTCCGTGACGTGAGCGTAAAAGCGGAGGTTCAGCCGCTCTCCGGAGCCTCGCATCTGGTGGTGGCGCGCGCTCAGGGAACAAGCCGCTTCTATGCGGCCGGGTTTGAGAATGGCGAAGCTGTGATCCTTCTGGAAGACCACGACACGAAGATCCTCGCTCGCAGCCCGTTCCGCATCGAATACGGCCGGAGCTACGCGGTCGACCTCACTGTCGAAGGCGGCAGACTGACGCTTGCCGTTAACGGCGAGCAGGTGCTCAAGGCGGAGGATGCAACGTTGCGCTACGGCATGGCCGGCCTGCGCATGGCCTCGGCCGGACGCATGTCGATCGGTCGGCTCGAGGTCGCCGAGCGCTGAGCGCGCGACGCGGAAAGGAAGGGAGGAAACATGTCCGAGATAGAGCTCAGAAGTGTCGCCAAGAGCTATGGTAGTGTCGCCGTGCTCAACAACATCTCGCTGGATATGAGCGACGGCGAATTCGTCGTGCTCGTCGGCCCTTCGGGCTGCGGCAAGTCCACGTTGTTGCGCATGATCGCCGGGCTGGAGGATATTTCAGCCGGCGAGATCACCATCGGCGGCAAGGTCGTCAACGACATGCCGGCCAAAGAGCGTGACATCGCCATGGTCTTCCAGTCCTACGCGCTCTATCCGCACATGAAGGTCGCCGAAAACATGAGCTTCGCGCTGAAGCTTGCCGGTGCGCCGAACGCGGAGATCCAGAAACGTGTGACCGAGGCAGCCGAAATCCTCGGCCTGGAAAAGCTGCTCGACCGCCTGCCGCGGGAACTCTCCGGCGGCCAGCGCCAGCGTGTCGCCATGGGCCGTGCCATCGTGCGCGACCCGCGCGCCTTCCTCTTCGACGAGCCGCTCTCCAACCTTGATGCCAAGCTGCGCGTGAAGATGCGCGGCGAGATCAAGAAACTGCACCAGCGGCTGCGCCGGACGATGGTTTACGTCACCCACGACCAGACCGAGGCCATGACCATGGCCGACAAGATCGTGGTGATGAACGGCGGCAGAATAGAGCAGACGGGCGCGCCTCTCGAACTCTACAACGACCCCGCCAACCTCTTCGTTGCCGGCTTCATCGGCTCGCCAGAGATCAACCTCATCGAGGCGATCTCCGAAGGCTCGACGGCATTGACCCGCGGCGGCGTCTCGCTGCCGCTTGGAAGGAAGGTGCAGCCGGGGACCCGGGTCGTCTGCGGCATCCGCCCGCAACATGTCACGCTTGGAGCAGCGGGCGTGCCGGGCCGCATCAGCCTGGTCGAGCCGACCGGCGAGGATCAGGAAATCGTCGTTGCCATGGGTGGGGAAGATATCTCGGTCGTCGTCCACGGCGGCAGGCTGCTTTCGGCAGGGGACGATGTGATGCTTACGATCGATGCCGACAAGGTTCTGCTCTTCGACAAGGACACCGGGGAGCGCATTCGATGAGCGGATTTGCCAAGCGACAGTTCGATCCCGCTGCCCGGGGGCCGCTTGCCGGTACCAGGGTGCTGGATCTTTCCCGCCTTGTCGCCGGCAACATGCTGTCGCTGCAGCTTGCCGATCACGGCGCCGATGTCATCAAGATCGAGCCGCCGGCCGGTGACCCGCTTCGGGACTGGAAGGACGATGGTCAGTCGCTCTATTGGAAGACCTATAGCCGCAACAAGCGTTCCGTCGTCCTGAACCTTCGCCAGGAGGCGGCCATGGCCGCCCTCTGGGCGTTGATCGAGACGGCTGACGTCTTCATCGAGAATTTCCGGCCCGGAACGCTGGAGCGCATGGGACTGTCGCCGGAACAGTTGCATGCCCGCAACCCCAACCTGATCATCGTGCGCATCTCGGGCTTCGGTCAGACCGGGCCCTACGCGCAATTCCCAGGCTTCGGGACGATCGTCGAAGGCATGAGCGGATTTGCCTACCGCACAGGCTTTGCCGACCGCGAACCGGTGCTGCCGCCACTGGCGCTCGCCGATATGATCGCCGGCGTCTACGGAAGTTCCGCCACTGTGACAGCGCTGCTTGCACGCGACCGCGGATACGCGAAGGGGCAGGTGATCGACCTGTCGTTGCTGGAACCGATGTTTTCCGTGCTCGGCCCGGAGGCAGCGATCTATCAGACGACCGGCAGGATCAAGGAACGCGTCGGCAGCGCCTCCAACACTGCGGCGCCGCGCAATGTCTACCGCTGCCGCGACGGCAAGTATGTGGCGCTGTCCGGGTCGACACCCCAGGTTGCCCGGCGGATTTTCGAGATCATCGGTCGCGCCGACATGAACGGGGACCCGCGCTTCGCGACCAATTCGGAGCGCGTCAAGAACCGGGACCTGGTCGATGCGGCCGTTGGCGGCTGGTTTGCCGGGCACGATCACGACGAGGCGCTGAAGATCATGCGCGACGCCGGCGCGACGGTTGGGCCGATTTACAACATCGCCGATGCCGCTGCCGATCCACATTTCGCCGAACGCGAAATCATCGTCGACGTGGAGGATGCGGAGTTCGGCAGCCTGCCCATGCACAACATCGTGCCGCGGCTTTCAGAAACGCCGGGTGTCTGGCGAAGACCGGCGCCCGCACTTGGAGAACATACCGCCGAGGTTCTGAGCGAAGCCGGGCTGGATGCAAGCGCAATCACCCTCATTTTGAAGGGCGAGGCGTCATGAGGTTGCGGTCTTTCCTCTATGTCCCGGCCGCGTCCGAACGCTTCATCGCCAAGGCGCATGAACGTGGTGCCGACGCGATCGTCCTCGATCTCGAAGATTCCGTCGCCGACGGTGAAAAGCAGGCGGCACGTGCCGGACTTGCGCAGTCGGTCCCCATGGCTGGTCGAAGCGGCGCAAAGGTGTTCGTACGGATCAATGCAGAACCGGAAATGCAGAAGGCTGATGCCGAGGCCGCTTGCCGCGCGGGAGCCTTCGGCCTTTTCATCGCAAAGGCTCGTTCGCCGGAGCAGGTGCACGCGCTTACCGAACAATTGGAAGCGACCGAACGCGAACTCGGGCGCGAACCGCTTGTCTTCGTCGCGCTGTTGGAAGATGCCGGCGCGGTGTTGGACGCGAGATCAATTGCCGCCTGTCATCGTATTTTGGGGCTGATAGCCGGCGGCGAGGATATCGCTACGAGCATGGGGGCCGAACCGCTCCCCGAGGTGTTGAGACTGCCGAAGCTGCTCGTGCACCTTGCGGCAAAGGCTGAAGGCAAGTTGTCCTTCGGCACTTTGACGACCGTTGCCGACTATCAGCAGCGCGATACCCTTGAAGCTGCTGCCCGCGAGGCAAGCCGCCACGGCTTCGACGGCGCAACCTGTGTCCATCCCTCTGCAGTGCCGATCATGAATGCAGCATTCTCGCCCAGCGAAGAAAAGGTCGCCTGGGCCCGCTCCGTGCTGGACGCTGCGGCAGTCGCTGCCGCTGAAGGCAGGGGCTCCTTCCTGGTCGGCGACAGGATGGTAGATGCGCCGATCGTCGAGCGTGCCAGGCGTATCCTGCAGAAAATCGACTAGGGCATAGCCGGAAACAGCTGCTGGATTTCATCGCTTCCTTCGGAACCAAACCAGCCTTGCAACGTTTTGCTCTGATAAGGGGAGGCGCAGAATGAAACACACGGATGTTCGTACAGTCGATAATTCCCAGGCAAAGCATATCTGGGATGTGGCGGATTATTGTCGGCGCACCGGCATTCACAAGACCGAGGAACAGCGTCTGATAAAGGTCCTTGGCCGATATGCGACGAGCCACGAACTACAGATAAATATTGTCCGCGTTCAGACGCGCATACGCTGAACGCTTGAAAAAGGACTTTAACGGGGCGGAACGATCGTTCCGCGCGCGTTGTCGCTTTGCGTTCGGTGATCTGTCGCCAAGCTAACCCGTCGCTGCGAGTAATCTCGCATGTCAGAGCTCAACGCATCGGCGTGATCCGGTTTCGGAGCGCCAAGAATTCCGCGGCTTGGCGCCGGTCTATCCAGAACTAACCGGGCAAGACCGTTATGCACGAAAGATTTCAACTTGGTGCGAGAGCCGGCTCTTCAGCCGAAGTGGCCAGCGATCAGTCGGCACCAATGCTCTCCGGCAATTCCGTTGAAGAAGCCCTGTCCGTCGCGGCAGGCCTGGACGATTGCCGGGTCGCGGGAGTGGAGCACGGCCGAGGCTACGTGCAGGAAGGCGATCCGGCGTCCGAGCATTGCCTCCATGAGTGCCGGCTGCGTCCGACCGCGCAGACCGGGAAGCCCGCGCCTGGATGCGTGATCGATGAGACAGTCGATGACCGGGCCGGCTTGGCCCGGCAGTGCCAGCAACTGTAGCACCCGCCCGATTCCACCCGCCTTGGCGTAGTAGGCAAACGTACCGACGAGCGCGCCGGTGCGAGCGGTGACCAGGGCATAGACGAGCTCGCCCTGTTCGGGCTTTTGCTCCGCATCGCCGAGGATGTAGTCGAGTTGCCCTTCGGCCCATTCGGGGCGAAGCGGAAACTGTGCGATGAAGCGATCGACCACAGCGGCAAAGCCGTTGCGGTCGGTCTCCTGCGTCGTTAAACCGGTCTGGTTGGTGCCGGTCGCCGACACTGCGGACCAGCGTTGCTCACCAGGCGCCATCCACTTGCGGTAGACGCTGTCAGCGGCTTGCGCGAAGGGTGCGGCAAGCCGCGCAAGCTTGATGCGGCTCGACGCGACGCTCAGGCTGAAGGACGCCGGTCGGATGACCCGCACCCAATCGAGACTGTATTGCGGCAGGACGACGCCGCGAAGACGCGTCCACATCTGCGCGGAGACGTCGCTTGCGGTCTCGCTGAAAGAGAGATCCTGAGGGCCGGCCAGAAAGGCCTTGAGGATGCGGGCGCCGGCCAGGGGGTCGTTCTCGTGATCTTCCACCATCAGAGAGCCGCAAATGGCCGCGCGCAGGCGGCGGCCATTCAGGACCATCGGCAGGACGTTGACGCCGACAAAGCCGGAAATGACACCCCTGTCGTTGACGTGCACCAGCGGGCGGATCTCCGGATCGCAGCCGGGTGCATCGAGGTAGAGATGCTGCATATAGGGGGCAAGCGTGGGAGGCGGCGTGCGCTGGTCGTTGCGGAACACCCGCTGAAACATGCCCGCGATCGCCGGGATGTCTGCGCGTTCGAGCGAACGGACTTCGCTCATTTGGGCTCGCTTCCTGGTCCATGACCACAAACACACGCAGGATGAGCCGGCCCGCGCCCGCTCTCTTCGTTCAAAACGCTTTTTGGATGTAGACTTTGACTTCGCATGCGACGTACTGGTTCTACGAGACGACGGAACTTATCGGAAACGCGGTGTTGATCTTCAAAGTCGGATCGGCTGCACTTAGGTTTATCGATAGTGTTGCAGGTGCATGATAGTGGTTGAATCCTTGGTCGTAAATGCTCCTGCGGGAAGCAGAGATGACAAGGGCAGGTTCGCTTCTTAATTGATGCGCCTGCGAGCAGCTAATTGTGGCCCAGAGTGGCCCGGAAGGGCGTCACGGGCAACTCTGGGACCACTTTTGCGGCCGTGGCGGTGGATGACGCCATGGTTGCATTAGGATATTCTGAGATTTAATCGTGCGACAAGCCAAGTAAGACCTTTGCCGGCTTAAGTCAGACTAAGGTCCTATGGAGGCAGAGTTCCCGACAACGGGGCCAAGAGATATGTCTTGTGCAACTGGCACCGGCCGCTGGCTCGTAAAACGCCATGGCGCTGTTATTTAAGCGCTCCTGACCAGGTCGGGATCCCCGAAACGAATAAGAGAACGAAAGCGATGGACGACATCGCAACTAAGACCTTTGCCGGAAGGCGTGGGACTGAGGTCCGATGGCCGAAACTTTCACGCTGCATTAAACTTTAAGGCACTCTTCGATTTGGCGCAGCTGGCGGTGCCGGCGCTCATTGAGGGGGCCGGAGCCCGAGTGTTTTGTCGCAGAAACAATTGTCGAAGGCGCCTTCGACCTTATTCCTCACCTCACCGGCTCCCTCGTTGGAGCCGTCTTTTTGTTCCGACCCAGTGGTTGTCAATGATGTAGCTGTAAAGGTCCCGGACAACCGAGCCGCTGCACCCGCCATCAGCCATATCGCCTTCTCGGACCTTGGTCTGGTGCAGGTAAGACAAATGTCCGACCGCTCTGAGGAAAAGGTCCTGCGGCTGGGCGATCTCTGTTAACGCGAGTTGACCGAGCGTCTCGATCGAGGGCACAGTCAGTTGGTTACCGGTCGCGCCGTGCGCGCAGTGCGCACGAAAACAGCGCCAGGAGATATTATGATCACGCGTCGGATTTTTCTGACGGCCTTCTGGCCCGCAGTCTGCACGGTTTCCATCGCATTGCCCTACAGCCCCGTCTTGACGGACGCGGGGCTTTCGCTCGTCAAGACGGCCGCTTTCGCCAACAATGGCAACGGTGGCGGCGGCGGTGGGAACGGTGGTGGCAATGGCGGCGGAAACGGCGGCGGCGGAGGCGGTGGGAACGGTGGTGGCAACGGCGGCGGAAGCGGCGGCGGTCGCTCCAATTCCAGCAGTGAGCGTTCCAACAGTTCCGACCGCGGGAAGGCAAAATCCAATGCGAACGATGTCGGTATTCGCCACGAAGGCGGCATTACCGAAGAAATTGCGAATGGCCGTTACATCATGAAGGATGCCCGCGGACGTATCATCGTCAATCGCCGCGCCACTGCAAACGATAGAAAGCGCATAGATTCGTTCCTGCATTAAGCAGTGGTCGGCCCTGCTTTAGGCAAAAAGGGCACACAAGTCCCGATGTACTGTCCTCGTCGAGCGCCGATCACGCTTTGCGCGCATCGCGCAGTACCATGGCCGCTTCGGTTCGGTTCGCGACCCCCAGCTTCGTCATGATCTGCGTCATATGATGTTTGACCGTCTTTTCCTGCAGGTCCAGCTCTATCGCAACATGCTTGTTGCTCATGCCGGCTGCCACCAATTGCAGAACTTCCTTTTCGCGAGGCGTCAAGCTGGCGACCAGGGCTGACTTGCCTGATGTCGCCGGTGCCCGGCTGGACAGGAGCTTCGCCGACAAGGTCGGCGCTACGTATTTTTCTCCCGATGCGACCGTGCGAATGACATCGGCGAGCGTCCTTGCACCGACGCCCTTCAGCACATAGCCGGTGGCACCTCGGTCGAGCGCCGTGGTCACGTCGTCGCCGTCTTCCGAAACGGTGAGCATGATGATCTTCTGTGATGGGGCAATCTCCAAGACCGCCGGTATCGCCTCCAGGCCGCCACCGGGCATGGAGATATCCATGAGCATGACGTCTGGTCCGAGGCTCTTCACAATTTGGGTCGCGTCGTCCTTCGAGCTTCCCTCGGCGACGATCTCAAAGCCTTCGATCTCCGACAAGCTGCGGGTCACGCCCTCCCGAAAAAGGGGGTGATCGTCCACCACGGCAACGCGAATTGGAAACACCATGACTGTCAAATCTCCTTGACGCTGGTCGTCATGCGAACGGTGGTACCGGTCGCCGCAGCTCTAAGTTCGAACGTCCCGCCGAGACTTTCGATCCGTTCTCTCAAGCCGGCAAGACCAAGACTTGTGGGCAGAACTGTGTCAGGGTCGAAGCCCGGTCCACTGTCGACGACCTCGATCGTGACACGGTCGCCGTCCATCCACTGCGACACCCGTTGGCCGACGCCGCCTGCATGGCGAAAGCCATTGTTGAGGGTCTCCTGCACAAAGCGGTAGATACATATCTTCGCGGCCTGCGAGAGGCGCTCCGGAGGCTTCGTCAGGCGCAGCTCGACCGGACAACCCGTCCGTTGCTGATGGGCCTTCACACATCGTCGCAGGATATCGGCCAGGTCCGCCGTCTCTATCTGCGGCAGGACCAGACCGCCGCAGATCGTGCGGATCTCCTGCATTGCCTCGTCCAAGCTGGCCTTTATGGTGCCAATCTCACGTTCCCGGGTGCTGGCCGGCGTGGTGGCTCGCTTCAACGTTTCACTGTCCAGCCTTAGGGAGGCATAGGCAACAAGTTGAGCCGGGCCGTCGTGCAGGTCCGCACTGATGCGCCTCAAATAGCTCTCGTTCAAAGCGGTGGCACGCTGTGAAGCGCGCTGAAGGCGACCACGCAATGTCTCATTTTGTGTGAGCGATGCCGAAAGCTCGTCGACGCGTTGTTTGAGGGCATGACGTTGGCTCTCGATCGTCTTGCTTCCGCGAAGTACGATGGCCGACAGCACGACAAAGAAGGCAAGAGTGAAGGCTGCGACCGCCAACCAGGTATGCATGCGCGCTTGATTGAGGCTTTGTTGGAAGTCGTTGGCGACCTCATGGAACTCCGATACGGCAACGACCTGCCCGGACCAAGGCTGCAGAACGGGATTGTAGATTGCAAGCGTAGGCACGCTCCGACCCTCGTCAGTCGCTACATCGCCTTGTTCATCGAAACGTGCGGCCATCTTTCCGGAAAATGCCGTTTGTAGCTCGCCGCTGAGTTCAACCTTTGTGCCGACAGTGGCCCGATCACTCGAATAGAGAAGTGTGCCGTCCGACCGCCAAAGGCGAAACGAAAGAAGCCGAACGCCCAGCGCACCCTGGCCGAGCGTCTCGTCCAACGCGCGAGCCACGGTTTCGTCGAGCACCTCGTTCTTCTGCATGTCGGGCAGCAGCGGCGCGATCACGCTATCGACATAGAGAGCCGTAGTCGCGGCTGAGTTTCGGGTGACCGCATCCTCGATCCTGTTCGAAACGAAGGCGCCAACCAACACCATGGCGCAAGCAGCGACCAATCCCCCGATCAGCAGAAACTGCCGGGCAAGAGATTGAGAATTCCAGCGGGTGATGAGTTTGTTGACGCGCACCAGGTCTCTCGGATCGGCCGCCGGCTCGTACGGCGCGACGATTGTAGCAAGGCTGGTCCAACCTATCCACTCTGGAGGTGCGGTCAATGGTGCGGTCACCTCGGACGTTTTGATCGGACCTTTGATGCTCCCGGCTCAGACCTAAGTCCCGGGCGCGGAGGCAATGGTCGGGGCCCGGTGGCGCCGTATCGAGGGCGCAGATATCGTCTTGGCATCAAACGCCGCTCGCTTGAGTCCACGAGAAGGAAGTGAACGGCACGTTGGAATAAGGAGAATATCATGGCTATGACTCATCTCGTCGCCCGAAGCATCATGGCACTTACGCTGGCTGTCGCGCCTGTGACTGGCGTTGCTTTTGGTCTCGTCGACGCCGCCTATGCCAAGGGAGGCAATGGTGGCGGCAACGGTGGTGGCAATGGTGGTGGCAGCGACCATGGCGGTGGCCACGGTAATGACCGCGATGGCAACTCCGGCCACGGCAAATCCGATAACGCGCGTGGCAGCAACACGGAGACGAAGGGCAAGTCCGGCGAGAAGTCGCAGCAGAAATCCCACGTTTCGAGCGGTAAGGAAAAGGCGCATAAACCGAAGAAGGCTGAAAAGGTGGTCAAGTCTGAGCCGCTGGTTTCGGATCCGGTGGTCGAGCCTGTTCCAGTGGTCGAACCTGTGCCGGTGGTCGAACCTGTGACACCCGGGGGTACTCCGGGCTTCCGCTCGCTCAACCGCAACTACCACGCTTACCTCAATTCAAACGATCCGAAGATGGCCGGGATTAGGGCCTATGCGATCGCGTACGCCGAGTTCGAGGCTGAAAACGGCGAGGATGTCGTTCCCACGGACCCGGCGCTGAGCGACGAGGCGCTGCGCGATGCGCTCGCCGGGTTCACCAAGGACGGGGTGGTGACTGACGACATGGTCGATGAAGCCAAGGGAATACTCGGCGTTGGCCCGGCGGTCGGAAAGATCGATGAAATCCGCGAAACACTCCCGCCAGCGCCGGCGGACGAGACGGATCCGGACGCAGAACTCGCCCAGTAAAGCCAAGAGCAGGCGGCCGGTCGGCCTTGTTGCCGGACCGGCTGCCAACCAGGCGGAGTGAGAATGTTTGATCGTGTTGCGGAAGTCTTCGATGACGCAGTGGAACAGGGGCGCGTCGGCTTCTCACTTCAACATATCAATGCTGTCGCCGACGTCGGCAGCGTCCTCTATTCGGAATGCCTGGGACGACTCGTCAGACCGGATGGCGAGATTGCGACAGCCAGCGAGTTTATAGGCTATCTGGAGGCTGCGGGCCGTATCGCCGCACTCGACAGGCATATGCTCACCCTTGCGTTTGACTGGCTCGCATGCCACCCCTCCGGTGATCTCGGGTGCAACGTCTCGGTCCAGAGCATCTCCGACGAACGCAACAGGGACATTCTCTTCGACCTGTTGTTTGTAAACGCGCGGTTTGCATCGCGCCTCGTCCTCGAGTTGACGGAAAGCGTGCCGATCTCCGCTCTTCCGACCGTAGGTCGGTTTCTTCAAAGTGTGCAGGCCCTTGGTTACAGGATTGCCGTTGACGACTTCGGCACGGGGTTCTCGACGCCGGAGGCGCTGCTGTCCTTGCCGGTGGACATCGTGAAGATTGACGGGTTCTTCCTACGCCGCGGCCCGGGGGCCGCGGAGCGCTTTCTTTCGCACATGGTCGGCCTGGCATCTTGTGTCGCCCGGACAGTGGTCATCGAAGGTGTTGAAACCTACGCGCAGTTCGAAGCTGCACAGGCCGCCGGCGCAACCCACGTTCAGGGGTTCCTGCTGTCCGAGCCTACTCTCACTCCACTGTTTGGCGGGGCGGCGCACCATCGTTCGGGTATGATGGTCTGCTGAGAACTGAAAGGTCGGCAACCAACGACGACCCGACGTTCAGGTTCCTTCAAAATCGACAAACTGACCAAACGCCTTAACCCTTCTGCTCCCGCCGAAGCAGATCATTCCCCAGTTCGCACGGGTCCATCCACTGTGCAGAGCTAGTTGAGCACGCGCATCGGCGCACCGCGTCGCGGAAAGGATGTCGCCTCCGAGCGCGATCGCTCCAGCAACATGGCGTTTTCAAACAGGGTACCCTCGTCGCAGATTCCGCCGCGAATCTGGTCTGTCAGATACCGAACCAGGCGTCCGGCGCGCTGGCTGTTCGCAGGGATGTTCTGCCACAGGCAGACCCGGTCGAAGGTGCGCTGGAGCATTTCAAGCTCGGTTGCATTCCATTGGCCATTGAGATCATTACCTGCCCACTGCATTGAAACCTCCCTGGCGGCCGTGGTTCCGGCCCATCTTCCAGTTGACGCTTTCAGTTTCACGCGGGGTATCGCTGATGTTCGCTTCAACCCGCGGAGCCTCTTCGGGAAGACAAGCTTCAATTGTCCTATCTCCCACGCAGTCGTTCCTGATCGTCGGCCATCGGTCGGCGACCGGCCGGTCAATCTATACCTCTTCATGAAATTAAGCCAGTGACGATGGATTGCCGTGCTTGGCAAGGCGGGATGCGAGGAAATTGCCCTCCCGGGGTGGTGCGCCCCCGGCAATAGGTGGCTGTCTCGAAAGATGCGAGCGGCACTGGTTTCGGCAATGAACAGAAAACCGCCCGATCTCGGTGAGCCGCAAAATGCGGAGCACCGCCCCCGGGGCACCTGTCTGTGTGCCGGTCGTATTCGCCCACACTCCGTACTTCCAGGTTTGACGCCCCTGAGTTCGGGCTTCGAGTTGCCACCAGCGGAACATTTTGGGAGGTCGGACGTACTAGTTGGGCCGGGGCACATGAATCCGCAAATGAATGCCCGGACGGAAGCGAGCAGAACCGATGACGTCACGGCCATTCGATGAGGACGCAGTCGCCGACGATGTCCTTCGGGCGCGTTTCGCGGCGATCGTGGAATCGTCTTTCGATGCCATCGTCAGCAAGGATCTGGACGGCACCGTCCGTACCTGGAACGGTGCCGCGGAACGGCTCTTCGGCTATCCGGCCGACGAAATGATGGGCCGCTCCATCCTCACCATCATCCCGGCGCATCTTCACGAAGAAGAGATGAGACTGCTCAGCCGCCTGAGGCAGGGGGAGCGGATTGAACCGTTCGAGACGGTGCGCCAACGCAAGGACGGAAGATATGTGACGGTTTCGCTGACGGTCTCGCCTATTCGCAACGGCGTGGCCAAGATCGTGGGTGCGTCGGTGGTTGCGCGCGACATTACGTCTACCAAAGAAAAGGAGCGCCGCATTCGCCTTCTTCTACGTGAGGTCAACCATCGGGTTCGCAACCAGTATGCGATCATCCTTGCAATGATCAGGCAGAGTCGCGTCGAGGCATCCAATGCCGCAACTTTCCAGAAACGTATCGAAGAGCGCATCTGGGCATTGGCAGCCTCTCACGATCTGATTGCGTCAGCCGACTGGAAGGGGGCCGATCTCAGTGATCTAGTCGAGACGCAGATGGCCCCCTTTCATCCGGGCGACATCTATCAGGTCAACGGGCCGTCTCTGGCTTTGGTGCCCGTCGCGATCGAGAATCTCGGTATGGCGATCCACGAACTGGCGCTGAATTCGCTGCGCGGCGGCGTGCTGAAAGAGGGTGCCGGGTTGATTTCCGTGCGGTGGACGCTCTCAGAAAGGGGGCCGATCCGCGGCTTCTCGATCACCTGGGACGAACACGTCTTGCCGGGAAGCAAAGGTCCGAGCATTCCGCAATCCGGTTTCGGAGCCGTGGTGCTGCGGCGCAGTGTGGCGCAGGCGCTGAGCGCGACGGTCGACGTCGCCTGTGGCGACGGAATGCTAAAATGGC
Source organism: Ensifer adhaerens (assembly GCF_028993555.1). NCBI lineage: Bacteria > Pseudomonadati > Pseudomonadota > Alphaproteobacteria > Hyphomicrobiales > Rhizobiaceae > Ensifer > Ensifer adhaerens. The sequence continues at coordinate 769,359 of NZ_CP118611.1, forward strand.
GGCTGGCTGGGCCAGCCGATCGCTTCCTGGAACCCTACCACGCAGCAACAGCGACCGATGAACCGTAGCCGGTCTGCGGTGCGCGCAATCAGCCTGGACGGCGCGGTCGCAGATATCGGCGGCCTCCTTATCGCTCAAGCTATAACCGGCGACGAGGACTTCGCGGTGAACGGCCATTATCGTCATAATGGCGATGAGGGGATCCGCGAGCACACCGTTATGACAGCGACGAGCGCCATGGCTGCTGCCGAAGGTGAACGAAGGAATGAAAACACTAAGCGTCGCCTCCATCGAGGGAACATCGCTGGCGAAGACGACCGCGACATACGCGAATAGAGAAAGCGTGAACCACTTTCAAAAACGTCGCACAGCGTCCGTGTAGCACGAAAAAATCAAGCAAAACGCAGGCGATTCCAAAAAAAACGCGCCTTTGGGGCCCGTCGTGGGGTACGTCAAAATTTGCTCCGAAACGCAATGCGCGTCGCTGAGATGGACACACCTCGGTGGTCATCTCATCCTGTCGCCGCATACCACGTAGGTGGGATATTCGATACCTAAATCATCGTAGCATATACGGATGGCGTACTTCCATTTTCATTCGCAACAGCCCAATTTGATCGTATTCCAGAGACGACCTTTGTAGTAGGCTGCAATTTGTCGACCGCTGTAGAGTATGCGTGTTTCGCGACAGTGGAGAGCCGCAGTCAAGTTAATGCGCGAGTTTGCTCTCCAAGTATTTCCGAAGTATATCGTATGGCCGAGTAGCGCAACCTGAGGGTTTCATTGCAGCGCGTGGTCTTAATATTTTCGGGTCGGGGAGCATTGAAATTATGATCTCAAAGGCATCGAACGCAAAGCAATTCGCTGGCAATACCACGCAACCTTTGTCCAGCGAACACTTCGAAGCCGTCAATCCGCCAGCGCCGTCAACACAGCAAGAACGCTTGCTCGTGATCATCGATGGACGTGCGCTTGACCGGCAATGCCTGGCGCAGAGCATCGTTGCTCAAAAATCGGACATGCGTGTGCTGGCTCTTGGATCAATCGAGGAATGGCGGCAGCAACGCGGTCAACGGCCCAGATTGTCCGCGATACTGTTGAACATAGGAAGCAGAAAGGTCTCGGAGCTCGCCGTCGCTGAAGAAGTTCGTAGGCTATCGTCGGAATTCGAGCCAGCGCCGGTCATCGTATTGGCCGACACGGACGAACTTGGTCAGATCATGAAGGCGCTCGAATGTGGGGCGAAGGGCTATATTCCTTCTTCCGTGAACATCGACGTATGCATAGAGGCGGTCTACCTTGCTTTGGCGGGAGGCATATTCGTTCCTGCCAGCAGCGTGCTTGCCATGCGGCAGTTGCTGGAGACGAGCGGCACGGCCGCGCGGCCGCTTGCTGGCATGTTCACAGCCCGCCAGGCTGAAGTGGCGGAAGCCCTCAGGCGCGGAAAGGCCAACAAGATCATCGCCTATGAACTCAACCTCCGCGAGAGCACCGTCAAGGTTCATATCCGCAACATCATGAAAAAGATCAAGGCCACGAACAGGACCGAAGTTGCTTACAAGATAAACGATCTGTTTCCTGGTGACCGTCTGACAGACGACACAAGCGGTCGGCATCGCTGACGAGACATTCGCGGGCGCGGCGTGCGCTGCACGATACCAAGATGCGTACTTGCTGCGTTTCAATCTGTGAACCTGTTTCGCACGTAGTTCTCTTGCATAAGTAAAGGCTACCGCCTATTCTAAGGGTTCTGGCAATTCAGCAGTTGCGCCATTGGCGGTAATGTTATCCTGCTGGCGCCGAAAGCGAAAACGCACCGGAAATGCAGGGGATACTCACCTGCAGTGCGGTAGCGTATTTAGATTTTCCGAACAGCGATCGAATGACAATCTAGTTCCTGCTAGACGTCGGCTGTTGAGAAGGTCGGCTATCTGAGACGCTGCCCTCCCGTCGTTCAAACAGAACCCCGTCACCCTGTCGTTTGACTTTACCGTGCCCCTGTTTCGCCCAGGTGAACTTTGCTGCAAGTCTCCCTCCTGTTGTTGATTGGGTCGATCTGGTTTCCGGGCGCCACGCGGATTGCCGGGACGGATGGCTCGCTTTCCTTCCTGTTGGCTCTGTTTTGCGCTGTGGTGGGCATTGCATCGTATGGCGCGCTCGGAAAGCGGATCCACCGAACCGAGGCGACCTTGGCAACGGCATTGCTTACGACAGCGGGCCTGATCATCATTCTGTCCCTGTTGTCGATGCTCCACGCCGACAATCCGATGCGAACCATGCGCGCGATCTTCGCGCAGATCTTCGGTTTTGCCACGATCCCTGCGATTGCTGCACTCTCGGCCAGGCCGGACGGCAGCCTTCTGATCGATCGGCTGGTTTCGGCGATGATCATCATGAGCGTCGCAACTGCGTGCATCGTTATCGCCGGGCTCGGCGGCGCCAAGTTCGCGGATAGGGCAGAAGGCTATTTCAAGCATGCAAACCAGTTGGGAATAGCACTTTCGGCTGGCCTGCCACTTGTCGGCGCCCGGCTGGTCACCGCGCGAAAACACCGGATGTTGCTCGCCGGCTGCCTGGTTGCGGTACTGCTTGGATTGGTGAAGTCCGGTTCCAAGACGAATTTCGTCGTCGGCGTCAGTGGCCTCGGGCTTTTCTTTGCCTTGTATGCTGTCTATCTCGCAGTCAGGAGACAGCGTCCGTTGACGGTCATCGCGGGGGTGATTGCGGCACCCTTGGTGCTCCAGGCGGCCCTGTTCATCCTGCAATCCCTCAATCCACGTGCGCACAGGCTGCTGATGACCCAATTGTCGGGCGGCGAGGCGCATTCGATGATCTCGCGCGAGCGGCTGTGGTCTATCTCGATTGACCTGGGCCTTGCGCATCCGTTCACGGGTGTCGGCGCGGGCCAGCCGATCGGCGATATCGCCCCCCACAGCCACAACCTGTTCATCGAGTATTTTCGCACGCTGGGTGTTCCCGGTGTCGGACTGATCACCATCATGGTGTTGCTGGTCGTTGTCATCCTCGTCGGTGCTGTTGTTCCCACCCTGTTGGGCCAAGGCAAGAGCAAGTACGCCAGCACCAACGCCATGCTGCTTGGGTCTGCAGTCTGTGTTTGGAACTATCTTGTGGCGAACCAGATGAGCGACTCCTTCGGCCCGTCGACGGCGCCGTTCTTCTGGATCCCGCTGGCACTGCTGATCGCCTATCGCAGCATGCAGCGATCGCCGACGCCAGAGATCGGTGAGCGCCGCTTGACTTACTACGAGGCCATCCCGGGCGCTGCGCAGACGTTGGGAACGTGAGGGCGGCCGCCTTGGATACGGACCGTACGGGGTCGCCGCGGCTGGAAGCGATGTCTGGAGGCGAACGGCAGGCTATCGGCACTCGACCGCTGCCAGCGGGTATTCGTTTCATCGAGTTCTTCGGTCTTCCGGGAATCGGGAAGACAACCGCATCCCATCTGTTGGCTGAAAGGCTGCGGCGCACCGGTTCACGCGTCGATGAAAAGAGGATGACGTGGGAAGACAAGCCGCTCGTCGCGCGCCAGCTAAACAGGTTGAGCCTTGTCCTACCAAGATTGCGCAATCATGACTTTCGCTCGATCGCGTTGCGAACTGCCAGGTATGTCGCCGAGGATGGACAGGAGGCGCCTGCGGACCTGATGCGCTGGACTTGGAATCTGTGGTCGGTCGCCGCCTACCTTGCCGAAGAGCGATCGAAGGATGTGGACGTCACGATCCTTGATCAGGGCCTGCTGCAAGGCTTCTGGTCCGTTCTGCTGAAGAGCCGACATAGGGGTACTTCAGAGCACTGGCTGGATATCATGTCTGCAATCGGGCTGGACGATATCGTCTTCGTCGATTTGCGCGGTAGCACCGATCTTGCTCTCAATCGGGTTCGAGGCAGGGATGATCGCGCCTCCAGGCTGCAACGCGAGCCTTCAACGGGCCAGCTGTCGCTCTGGACCAAGGCGGAACGCGCCTATTGTGCGATCGCGGCCGACCTTTGGAAGACACAGGCCGCAGCGCGCGGCATGCCGATGTTTGCAGTCGTGGACATGATGGCCTCTGCCTCGCCGGACGAGGTGGCGGACAAGACGTTGCAAGCAGTGCTTCTGACCTACCAGCGTCGGCATAGCGCCATCGAACCGGGAGGCCAAACATGAACCTCGATCGCCGCTCATTCATGCGCCTTGCTGGCGTTGGTCCCGCCCTCGCACTGTTGACCGGATCTGCCGTGAGCGACGACCGGCGGGCACCAGTCGACGAAGACGATCTGGAAGGCACACGCGTCGTGCTAAGCGGCGAATTCGGCTACGCGCAGAAGACGTTGCGCAATCTTCCGCCCGAAACCACCGTTGATGCCACGCGGGCACTTTTCACTGTCGCCAACAGCCGGAACACGGCTCCGAATGCAATCCTTGGCTGCGATATCGGTATGCAGCCGGTCAACCCCTATCCGGTTGTCCTTCGCGATTGCCCCGAGGTTCATTTCGTCGGCGGGCGCATCAATGGCGAAGTGCCGCTTGATACGGACTGGGCGCACACCTACTGCAACAGTGCCGGCCTGCTCGTCAAAGACGGAACGACACGGCCGACAATCGAGGGCCTGCGGGCGCGCCGTTGTTGGGATGGCATTCGCCTGACAGACCAAGCGAACGGCTTTCTCCTCAAGAGCTGCTGGCTGAGCGAGATCAGGGACGATGCAGTGGAAGATGACTATCTTCTCGGCGGTGTCATTCAAGATTGCCTGTTCGACGGCTGCTTTTCGGGCATAAGTCTCGACCCGGCATCAAATGATCGCGATGGCAGCAAAGGGATCGTGACGGTAGATCGATCACTGATCCGCATGCAGGCTTACCTTGCCAAAGGCGATATAGTCCACCAAGCGCCTGTCAAAGCCTCCGACGTATCCCCACAGCTGAAAATTACGAACTCGGTGTTCGCGCTTACTTCGCCAAAGATGCGCGGATTTCGGCGTTTGGAACGAACCTGGCAAAGAGTGTCTGAAAGCCACGGCAACATGCTTTTGTGGCTACCTGATGAACCGATCCCGCCAGAACTGCCGCTTCCATCCGCAGGCTTTGAGTTGCTGACGGGCAATGACGCCCGCGACTATTGGAACAAGTCCCGGCGGCAATGGATCACCGCGCATCCGGAAGTTCCCCGATTTTTCGATGACGAACTGTGACGGCTCCAAACCGAATGCGCGAGATGTGCCGGGCAGGGCATCTGACAAGCGCGCTCATGATCCTTAAATGCATCGAACCCGATCAGAGGTGAAAGCCATGAAAGCAAGACAAGTCGAGCTGCTGTGCACTCTGGGTCCGGCGTCGCTCAACGACCGGGTGATCCATTGGCTTGAGCGGACAGGCACATCGCTCCTGCGTCTCAACCTGTCGCACACCAAGGTCGAAGATATCGAGCGCATTATCGGCTTCATCAAGCAGCGTACATCCGTACCGCTTTGTCTGGACACAGAAGGCGCCCAGGTCCGCACGGGGCCATTTGCCGACGGCAAGGTGACCGTGCGGGAAAATCGATTTTTGACGGCGCATGCCCGGCCGGTCTCGGGTGACCAGTCCGCCATCAGCCTCTACCCGGCCTACATCGTCAGCAAGCTCGAAGTCGGCGACTTCGTCAGCATCGACTTCAATGCGGTTCTGTCCCAGGTTGTTGAGAAGCGCGACGAAGAGGTTGTTCTTCGGGTCCTGAACGGCGGAGAGATCGGGCAGAACAAGGCCGTGACGGTTCAGCGTACCATCGAGATGCCGCCGCTAACGGAAAAGGACATTGCCGCGATTGCTATCGGCCGGCGAATGGGAATCCGCCACTTTGCGCTTTCCTTCGCCCACCGTGCCTCCGACGTGGATATCATCCGCTCCCATGCCGGTAGCGACGCGACGATTATATCCAAGATAGAGTGCCTCAGTGGACTGCGTCATCTGTCAGCCATTGCCGAAAGGTCTCAGGCGATCCTCATCGATCGCGGCGACCTTTCGCGCGAAGTTCCGATCGAACAGATCCCGGCAATACAGAAAATGATCATCAGCCAGGCGAAGGCGCATGGCGCCAAGGCCTATGTGGCAACGAACCTGCTCGAGTCGATGACCAGCGCGCCCACTCCCACACGCGCCGAAGTCAACGATATCTATAACACGTTGGCCGATGGCGCCGATGGTCTTGTTCTGGCGGCAGAGACTGCGATCGGTCAGTATCCGGTCAATTGCGCGCGGATGGTGACAAAGGTCGCCCAGCAATTCCTGCGGAACGCCAATAATGGCGGGCGGCCCATCCGCGTGCGACCATCGGCGCTCACTCCGGGGGTGGAGCCCCATGGCGGGCGCCTCGTCTATCAGGCGGTGGGCCCGGCCGAAATTCGCGACATCAAGCATTTGCCGGCGATCATGGTCGCTGACGAAGAATTGACCGACGTAGAGCAAATTGCTCGCGGCACCTTCTCACCACTGCGCGGTTTCATGGACAGGGCCTGCCTGGAGAGCGTTCTGGAGGAAAAGCGGCTGCCTGGCGGGCCAATCTGGACAATGCCGGTTCTTTTGGCCGTGCCGAAAGAAACAGCGACCCGCTACGCTAAGGGCGACCGCATCCTGTTGTCCGCGCAAGGCGGATCGCCACATTCCGTACTCGATGTGTCCGAAACCTACGAATTCCAACCTGAGCATCTCGCGCGCAAATGGTTCGGCACGGCATCAAGCGAGCATCCCGGCGTCGCTCGCGTCCTCGCGCGCGGTGGTCATTTTCTCGCCGGCCACGTCACGCTCGTGCAGCCGCTGCAATTGCCCTGCCGGCGTTATGACCTGACCCCGTCGCAACTCCGGACGGTTTTTGCTCACAAGGGCTGGAACCGGGTGGTCGCATTCCACGGCCGCAACCTCGTTCATCGCGGTCACGAGATGATCCAGCTCGAGGCCCTGGAACGCACCTATGCCGATGGCCTGTTGATCAACCCCATTGTCGGGCATACCAGCCGCGGAGACTTCCTGCCGCATCTGATCCTCGATGGCTATCAGGCCATGCTGGACTACGGCATTTACCCGGCGGGCAAGGTGGTGCTGTCAAGCTTCATCACCTATCCGCGATTTGCTGGCCCCCGCGAGGCCGTTTTCACGGCGCTCTGCCGCAAGAACATGGGCTGTAGCCACATCATTGTCGGACGCGATCACTCCGGCGTCGGCGACTTCTACGGAGCAAATGCCGGTCGCGAGCTTTTCGACGAACTCGGTGATATCGGCATCGAACCGATCTTCTTCGACGCGGTTGGTTACGACACCCAATCCGAACGCTATGTCGACTTGAGTGCCTGCGGAACAGCAAGCCCGATCAGCGGTACCGAGATCAGGCGCGCGCTGAAGGCGGGCGAAGCATTGCCGAACTGGATGATGCGCTCCGAGGTGCAGGATGTCGTTCGGGCAGAGCTGATGATGAAACACGCGCTGTTCCAGGAATAGCGCCAGGAAGGGGAGGATAGACTGTGCAAACAAGGACACATCTACAGCCCGAAAACCGGCACGTGCGCTCTCTTCCGCAGGCCGGAACGGTCCTATGGCTGCTTGGACCAACATCGGCCGGCAAGACCACGCTGGCAACACGCGTGGTCGCCGATCTGAGGACGGCCGGGATTCCCGCCATTCTCTTCGACGGTGATGAGGTACGCGGCTTCTTCGGTACTCAGCTCGGCTTCGGTGCAGAAAGCCGGCTCCTTGTCGTATCGGTGCTGGCGCATCTGGCGAACAAAGCGGCCGAGGCCGGCCTGAACGTGGTCGTCGCGGCGCTCACCGCGGGTGAGGATGCACGCGAATATGTGCGCAAGAATGTAAGGAACCTGACGACGGGCTATGTTGCCTGCTCCATTCAGGGTTGCGCAGAGAGAGACCCGAAGGGCCTCTACGGCAAGGCCATGCGTGGCGAGATCGATACCCTGATCGGCTACAACACTACCTACCGGCCGCCGGAAAACCCCGACTTCGTTCTCGATACGGAACTCCACTCGCTCGATGAACTGGCCGCCCGTGTCGTCGCCACCTACACCAGGATTGACGGTCGTGCGTGACATGCGCGGCTCCATCGTTGACCGTCCGGTCGCGCCGATATCCGAGGCTGCGTCATGAGCGATGCCGAAACTGCTCGTTTCTTCCTGTCCCTGGTGTTGCTGCTCGTTGCAGCGCTGGCTGGCGGTCAACTGTTCGAGCGGCTGAAGATGCCGCGCGTTATCGGCGAGATAGCCGGGGGCATCGTGCTTGGCCCGTCTGTGCTCGGCGCGATTTCGCCCGAGGCACACAAGTCGCTGTTTGCGGCTTTCCCGGCGCAGACCGCGCTGCTGACTGCGTTCTATTGGTTCGGCCTCGTCCTTCTGATGTTCACGGCCGGCTTCAAAGTACAGGCAGAGGGAGTGGGTGGAGCTGGCCGGATTGTTGTCGCGCTGGTGGTCGGCGCGCTGATGATCCCGTTTGCGTTCGGTTATGCGGGCGCTTCGCTCTTCGCGGATACCCAGCTTGGCGATCCCTTCGCCTTCAAACTGGTTATGGGCATAGCTGCCGCCGTCACGTCGATCCCGGTCATTTCGCGGATATTCCTCGATCTGGGCTTGATGGGAACGCCTTTCGCACGCAACGTCATCGGTGCCGCCACGATCCAGGATCTCATCCTCTGGACGATCCTCGCCGTCGCCACCGCCGTCCAGCATGGCGAGGCGGCGAATGCCGTCGGCATTGGGCGAGTGGTCGCCATCACGCTCGGTTTCGTGCTCGCCTCTCTCTTCTTCGCGCCCGCAGTCGTCAGGGCGCTCCGCCGCTGGATCATCGGCAAATTCAGCGAGGCACCTTTTACCGGCTACACCATGTTGCTGTGCTTGATCTTTGTCGCCGTGGCGAGCCTGTTGAATGTGAACATCGTTTTTGCAGCGCTTGTTGCGGGCCTTGTTATGGCCCGGTTTCCCTCGCGGCACCTCGCTCCTGTCAAACAGCACATCGCCGACATCGCGATTTGGTTTTTCGTCCCGATCTACTTCGCACTTGTCGGGCAACGGCTAAACCTGGCGCAGGAGTTCGATGCCGGTTTGACTGTTCTGTTCATCAGCATGAGTACGGCAATCAAGCTCTTGAGTTGCACGCTTGCCGCGAGAACGGCCGACTGCGACTGGGCGAGGGCATTCGACTATGGCGTCGCCATGAACACGCGCGGCGGGCCAGGCATCGTGCTTGCCAGCGTGGCGCACGCCGCTGGCATCATCGACGGCCGGATGTTCACGGCCCTCGTGCTGGCGTCGATCCTGACCTCGTTTGGCACTGGGCTCTGGTTGCGTTGGCGAATGGTGCGTGATCCCAAGGTATTTGCCGGATTGGCCGGGGCGCCGGCCGAGTGAGGGTGTGCGGCCGCCAGTGCCGCGGGTTGAGGGGGGATGCCGATGCAGGGCCATTTGCGAGCGCCGGGCGACGGTGCGTCGGCGCGCTTCGTTACCCAGGCGCGGCTCGTGCGCATTAGGGGGCAGAATGTTCTGTTCAGTGCTTCGCAGCACGCGATCTTCGCCCTCAACGATACCGCCGCCGATATCTGGCGGCTCCTGGAGGAAGGAAAGCCCGCCGAAGCTGTCGCGCGCGGCATTGCGCGCGACAGCTTCGGCGCCCGCGATGCGCAAGGACAGGTCAGGGCAGCGCTGGGGGATTGGCAGCGTCTGGGATTGATCAGGCCCGACATCTCGCCGCGCGATGTTGCGGCACAGGGGCATGTGAGCCAGACGCTGCGCGTTGCCGGTCGCAGCACGCGCATCCTCTATCCCAAAGCCCACGCCCTTCCGACGATGGCTACATTCAGGCATCTCGAGGTCGGGGAGGGCGATGCCGACGTCGTGTTCCAGCTGGTGGCGCACGGTGGCCGGCTCCACCTGTTTCGCAATGGCGAATGGATCGTGGCGTCTGCTCCAAACGAGATGGCGACAATCCTGAAGGGGGAAATGCTGAACGATGTCCTCAGGGCCGCCACCTACGAACTGGCGCTTCACGCGGCCGCGCTCCTTAAAAACGAGCGCCTGGTCCTTCTCTGCGGCGAGCCGGGGGCTGGCAAGACAACCCTGACTTTGGCGTTGGTCCATGCCGGGTTCGGTTTCGCGTCGGACGATGTCGCGCTGCTGCATGCTGATGGGCGCTGTGTCGGCCTCCCGTTTGCACCTGCCGTCAAGTCGGGCGCGTGGCCGCTGCTTGCGGATTACTTTCCGGACCTCGACGCCGCGCCGACCTTCCGCCGCCCGGACAACCGGCGTGTGCGCTATCTCGCCCCGAACGCATCCACCTCCGTGACAACTGAATCCTGGCCTGTGGGCTCAGTCATTCTCCTCCATCGAGATCGCGCTGCGCAGCCGGGCCTTTATGCGATCGACCCGGTGGATGTCTTAAGAGGCCTTGTTGGCGGCGCCTTCGCACCCGGCGGGGAACTTGGCGACACCGGCTTCGACGTGCTGGCTCGTGTCATAGGGGCCGTGAAGGCCTATCGTCTGACCTATTCCGGGCTCGATGAAGCGGTCGGGCTGATTGAGCGGGCATGCGCATGAAGCCCGCCTCGAACACGCTCGACGCATTGATCGCGGGCCTGCGCGGCAGGATTGTTGATCAGCCGGATTGGCAGGGGATGATTGCCCTGGCGAACCAAACCTTGCTTACGCCGGCCTTGTTCACATCACTTGAGCGGGCAGGTCTCCTAGAGCGCGTGCCGGGTGATGAGCGTGACTATCTTCAGTTTATCCGCGATTGCAATCGAGAGCGCAATGTGCGGCTGCGGTCGCAGTTGAATGAAGCCGTTGCTGCTCTCAACGGAATTGGCGTTGCTCCGGTTCTGTTGAAGGGTGCCGTTCCGCTGTTTCGCTCCCAAGTTGCGCTCGACCGGATAACGAGTGATCTCGACCTGGCGGTTGCAGCGCGCGACGAGGCATTGGCTCAAGCCCGTTTGGAAGAGCTTGGCTACGTTCCCTTGACCGACGGCCGCGGCTTGGTGCGCGATCTCGACGTCGGCGTGCTGGAGTTGCGATCGTATCGTGCGGATGGCTTTGCGCGTCCCAAGTTGGTCCGGCAGGGCGACTACGTGGTGAAAATCCCTTCGCCTCAGTCTCGCTGCCTGCACTGGATCGCGCATGACCTTCTCAAGGAAGGCGACTACTGGCGAGGAAGGATCGATCTCCGGCACATTTTTGACCTGGCGCAGCTTGCCGAAAGCGAACCAGTCGACTGGGCTGGGCTTCGAGCGTCCCTGCCGGACAAGAGCGCGCGCAATGCCGTCGATACACAGTTGCTAGCCCTTTATCGCTTCTTCGGGACGAGCATACCGCGCGAATGCGGAGAGCGGGCGCTGATCCGGTTTCAGCATTGGAGGCGGGTGTTTGCTTCGTCTCATCCGATCCTGGGCTGGCCGTTGCGCCTCGCTGGCAACCTGTTGTGGGGCGCAAGGCGGTTTTCCCGCGTGCGTGACCTCGCGCGCCACGATCCAGTTCATCTTGCTCACCGGATCGCGATCGTTCTTCTAAACAAAAATCTTCGCTCGAAGGTCTGAAGTATCTCTTCGTAATAACAGGCGGTTGCGTTGTCTTTTGTAAAATGATAATATATTAAAATAATCCAAAAGCGCCGACAAGGGGAGTTTCATGTCTGTAAATTCTCACCAAGATGTAGAAAAAATGCCGGAACAGCTTAACACTGAATCTGAGGCGCGTCGGAATTTTCTTTTGAAGGCGGGAAAATTTGCTTCAATAACGCCGCCTGCAATAACATTATTGCTTGGTACGAGCCTGAGCTCGCGTGCCATTGCCAAGTCCTGTGGATCGCGCCCTAAACAGAAGGCGCACTCGGGAAAGGGATGGGGAGACAAGAAGCACGCCCACTCGGGGCCGCGCGGCCAAGTGAAGAAACTCGCCAGCCTGGATCTTGGCAAGCACAAGAAATGACCCGCAACGAGCGAAGGCGGGCGCCTTAATACGACGCGGTAATCTCTTCGTTATCGAAAAAAAGCCGGCAGAAATGCCGGCTTCTTTCGTTTCATCATTGTTTCGCTGGCAACGGAGGGCGACTTTACCGGCCGGAACGTCGCAGAGGTCAGTTCTTTCAGACAAGCAGGCCTGACCGGACGAAGTTGTCGTCATGGAGTTGCTCCGCCCTGACGCCGAGCAATGTCAGGTGGTCCGTGCCGCTCAGATTGGCAACCACGTTGGCGCCCTGGTTTGTTGCCACCTGCCGGAATTCGCTGGCGCTGTCGATGCCAAACGCGCGCAGGTCAAGGACGTCACCTGTGCTGGCACCGGCGCGGAAGTTCAGGATCGTGTCGTTGCCATCACCAGTCTGGAAGACGAAGAGGTTGCTGTTCTTGCCGCCGACCAGCGTATCGTTGCCGCGCCCGCCAGTCAGCGTCGCATTGCTTCCGAGCCCCCAGAGGTAATCGGCACCGGTCGTACCGTTCAGCACATAACCACCATTGGTGATCGTCGGAGCGCGACCCATGGGAGTCGAGATGAAGTAGGAGTCCGTCAGCGAGCTGGTAGTGGTGGTCCCGTTGAAACTGGTGACGTGGTAGAATTCGATCAGCATGCCCTGATCGGTGATCGTCACAAGGCTGGCGCCGACATTGGGAACGTCACGCCCCGCGCCACCGAGACCGGTGGTGGTGTACGGAAGCTGAAGGCCGTCGCCGTTATCGTCGCGGTTTTCGCGGTAGTAGTTGTGCTCGTGGCCGGCGAAGACTGCGTTTACGCCCCATGGCTCGTAGGGCCAACGCATTGTGCTGGTGCTGCCGCTTGGATTGTAGGCCGTGTGGTGGAAGTAGGCGATGTTGAAGCTCGCGTTCGACGCATCGAGCGTTGCGTGCATCCATTGGCCCTGGACCGACGTCGCACTGCGGCCGTCCGTCTCTTGGCTGTTGCTGTTCAGCGCGAAGAAATGCACCGGCCCGATCTGGAAGTCGTAATACCGTTCGTTGTCGGGCAAGGTGAAGTAATTCAAGTAGTTGGTGAAATTGTTCTCGTTGTATTCGTGGTTTCCAAGCACAGGAAAGAAGCGGTTGATGGCGCTCCCGGCGCCATAGGCGCCCTGATAGTTGCCGATATAGTCGTGATACTGCTGACCTATGGCGCCATCCATTGTCTGCGGCGCATAGACGTTGTCACCGACGGTGAGGGCGAAATCGACGTTCCAGCTATGAATGAGCGCTGCGACCGCCTTTTCTCCATTGAGGCTGGTATCGCCGAAATCGCCGAAGACTGCGAAGCGGTACAGCGTCTGTGGTCCCGCTTGGGCAGCAACGTTGACGGTGTAGTCGTGTGTGGCCGTGCTGCCGTCCGACGATGTTGCCGTTACGTGAAGGGTGATCGACGGTTCGGTTTGCGCATTGAGCGTGCCGGTGGCGGATCTGGTGATGACACCGTTGGCATCGATGGCAAATCGTGTGTCGGCAAGACTGTAGGTGACGGTCGAGCCGGCGTCGGGGTCGCTCGCTGAGGCGGTGATGCCGACCCTGGTGCCGGCGGCAGCTGTCTGGGCGATCCGGTCTGTGGCCGTATCGGTGTCAGCCGGCGTTCTGAAATTGACCGGTTCCTGGCTGTTGAGAATGTTCAGGGTGTAGGTCTGCATGGCGGTGCTTCGGTCGGACGATGTTGCCGTGACCGTCAGCGTGATCGAGGTCTGGGTTTCGAAGTCGAGTGTGCCGACGCCGGAGCGGGTGATGACGCCGTTCGAACCGATGGAGAAGCGCTGATCGTCGATGCTGTAGGTCACGGTCGAACCGGCATCCGGATCGGCCGCCGAAGCGGTGATGCCGATGGCTGTGCCGGCGGCAGCCAGTTCTGCAATCTGATTGAGGGCCGGATCTGCGTCGGTGGGCGTGTTGAAGACGACCGGAGCGCTTGCCGGCGGCACGTAATACTCGATGTGCAGTAGCGGCGCTGCCGCGGCGTTGCTGTCAAAGGCTCGTGCGGTGCGGGTGCCGGTGCCGGTGACAAGGAGCACCATGTCATTGAGCGCTGCCCAGCCGCCCCGGTCGATGATCTCCTGGACGATCGCCTTCAAGTCCGGTGTGCGCTGCGCAAGCCCCGCCGCACCGCGCGTCGTCCAGTCCGCCGGGGCCCAGGCGACCGATGCATCCGTTATGGCACGGGTAGACACATTGAACTGAGCGGTCGTGAAGGCGGCGGCGTCATCGACATCCTGGCCGCGGATCAGCAACGATATCGCCCCCGTGCTCACCTGGTCGACGGTGAACTGGATATAGGCGTTGGTGATGATCGCCCCCTTGGGGATGTCGATGCCGGTAAAGCGCATGCCGACCGTCTGCACCTTGGCGCCGTCGACCGTCAGTTCCAGGTCGCTGCTATTGGCCGAGACCGCGCCGGAGGCCGCTTCCTCGACATCGTCGAGGCTGGCGAGAACCCTCTTCTCGAAGATCATGCTGTTGGTGGCGGGCGGACTGTTGATGATGGTGTAGTCGCGCATGGCGGTGCTGCCATCGGACGAAGTCGCGGTCACCTGGAGCGTAATCGTCGGCTCGCTTTGTGAATTGAGTGTTCCGATCGCGGAACGGGTGATGACGCCGTTACCGTCGATGGCGAAACGCGGATCATTGACACTGTAGGTCACGGTCGAGCCCGCATCGGGATCGCCGGCCGAAGCTGTGATGCCGACCCTGGTCCCGGCGGCGGCATTCTGGGCGATCCGGTCGGCCGTCGGGTCACTATCGGCCGGGTTGGCGAAGGCGACCGGTTCCTGGCTGTTGAGGACGCTGACTGTGAACGTCTGGTTTGCCTTGCTGAGGTCCGAAGACGTGGCCGTCACCGTCAGCGTGATCGAGGTCTGGGTTTCGAAGTCGAGCGTGCCGACGCCTGACCGTGTGATGACGCCATTTGCGTCGATGGCAAAGCGTGCGTCGTCGATGCTGTAGGTGACGGTGTCGCCGGGGGTGGGATCGGTCGCCGACGCCGTAATGCCGATGGCCGTGCCGGCGGCTGCGAGCTCGGCGATCTGGTTTGTGATGGGATCGGCGTCGGTAGGCGAATTGAAGACAACCGGATCGCCGGTCGGCGGTACGCTGTATTCAATGTGCAGGAGGGGCGCAGCCGTCGGGCTGCCGTCATAGGCTCTTGCCGTACGCGTGCCGGTGCCGGTGATCAAGAACACCATGTCGTTGAGCGCCGCCCAACCGTCACGGCTGACGATCTCCTGGATGATTGCACTGAGGTCGGGCGTACGTTGCGCAGCGCCTGCCGCACCGCGCGTTGACCAGTCCACAGGTGCCCAGGCCACGGACGCGTCGGTTGTCAGGCGCGAAGTGACGTTGAACTTGGCCGTCGTGAAGGCCGCAGCGTCGTCCACGTCCTGGCCGCGGATCAAGAGCGAGATCGTCCCCGTGCTTACCTCATCGACGGTAAACTGGATGTAGGCATTGGTGATGATTGCGCCCTTGGGGATATCGATGCCGGTAAAGCGGATTCCGACAGTTTGGCCGACACCGTCGTCAACCGTCAATTCGAGGTCGCTACTGGTCAGGGACGTCGAACCGCTTGACCGTTCCTCCGCATCGTCTGCGCTCGAGGCCACCCGGGTTTCGAAGACTGGATCGGCTGCAAGTGCGGCGAATGTGGCGCTGTTGGCTGTCGCCGTGCCGGGATCGGCGGCGTCCGACGTCGGCCCCGTTGCCAACGCGCCGGATGGCCGCAGCGTGTTCTCTTGCGCGTCTCCCTTCAGCCCGGCCCCGCCGACAGGCGTAGCTGCGCTGTTCGTGTCGACAACAGAACCTTGGTCATCGTTGCTTGCAATGGGGAAGAGATGGTCGCTGCGATCGGTGGAGGTGGAAGAGCCCCAGTTCCCATACATGTCACTCAATGAACGCGGGTGAGCCGCCGTCAACCGGATGGAGACGATCGGATCCGCGGCGAGATCGTCAAACAGGTAATTGCCGTCGACGTCAAAACTCAACGCAAACTCGATTGCGAGGAGTTTCGGGTCGTCGAGGCCGGACGGGATGCGGGACAGCTTGGACATGTCCAATCTCCTTTCCGCGGCTTGCGGACAAGTGGGACCGGCCGGTGAAAGCCGGTGCTTCTACACCCGCCGCGGCGCCCATTGCGGGAGACGGTCGGGGACGGGATTTCCTTGGAAGAAATTGCCTCCGTTGGAGGGCGGATTTCACCAGCCGCAGACGGCCGATGAAATCCAGTCACTCAGACAAGAAGTCCTGTGCGGACGAAGTTGTCGTCATGGAGCTGATCTGCGTGGAGGCCGACGAGCGTCAGGTGGTCCGTCCCGCTCAGGTTCGCCACGACGTTGGCGCCCTGGTTTGTGGCCACCTGCTGGAATTTGCTGGCACTGTCGATACCGTAGTCACGCAGGTCCAGCACGTCTCCGGTGCTGGCGCCGGCCCGGAAGTTCAAGATCGTGTCGTTGCCATCGCCGGTGTGGAAGACGAAGAGGTTGCTGTTCTTGCCGCCGACCAGCGTGTCGTTGCCGCGCCCGCCTGTCAGCGTCGCGTTGCTTCCGAGCCCCCAGAGGTAATCAGCACCGGTGGTGCCGTTCAGCACATAAGCGCCATTGGCGATTGTCGGGGCGCGGCCCACGGGCGTCGAGATGAAGTATGAGTCCGTCAGCGAACTGGTCACTGTGGTCCCGTTGAAGCTGGTGACCTTGTAGAATTCGATCAGCATGCCCTGATCGGTGACCGTCACGAGGCTGGTGCCGACATTGGGAACATCGCGGCCCGAACCGCCAAGCCCGGTGGTGGTATAGGGAAGCTGGACGCCGTCGCCGTTATCGTCGCGGTTTTCGCGGTAGTAGTTGTGCTGATGGCCGGCGAACACCGCGTTCACGCCCCAAGGCTCGAAGGGCCACTGCATGGTCGTCGTGCTGCCGCTTGGATTGTAGGGCGTGTGGTGGAAGTAGGCGACATTGAAGCTCGCGTTCGAGGCATCAAGTGTGGCGTGCATCCACTGGCCCTGAACCGACGTCGAACTGCGGCCGTCGGGATCCTGCTTGTTGCTGTTCAGCGCGAAGAAATGCACCGGTCCGATCTGGAAGTCGTAATACCGCTCGTTGTCGGGCAGGGTGAAGTAATTCAGGTAGTTGGTCAGGTTTCCGTCGTCATATTCGTGATTGCCCAGGACCGGGAAGAAGCGGTTGATGGCGCTGCCGGCGCCATAGGCGCCCTGATAGTTGCCGATGTAGTCGTGGTATTGCTGACCTATGGCCGCATCCATTGTCTGCGGCGCATAGACGTTGTCGCCGACGGTGAGGGCGAAATCGACGTTCCAACTGTGAATGAGCGCCGCAACCGCCTTTTCTCCGTTGAGGTTGGTATCACCGTAGTCGCCGAAGATGGCAAAGCGGTAGAGGGTTTGCGGCCCTGTTTGAGCGGCAACATTGAGGGCGTAGTCATGCGTCGCCGTGCTGCCGTCCGACGATGTCGCCGTCACGTGAAGGGTGATCGACGGTTCGGTTTGGGCGTTGAGCGTGCCGGTGGCCGAACGGGTAATCACGCCGTTTGCATCGATGGCAAAGCGGGTGTCGGTAAGGCTGTAGGTCACGGTCGAACCGGCGTCAGGGTCGCTTGCCGAGGCTGTAATCCCGACCCTGGTTCCAGCGGCAGCATTCTGGGCGATCCGATCTGCGGCCGTATCGGCGTCAGCCGGCGTTCTGAAGCTGACCGGTTCCTGACTGTTGAGAATGCTGAGCGTGTAGGCCTGGGTGGCCGTGGTCTGGTCGGACGAGGTTGCCGTTACCGTCAGCGTGATCGAGGTCTGGGTTTCAAAGTCGAGCGCACCGACGCCGGAGCGGGTGATGACGCCGTTGCTGTCGATGGCAAAGCGCGTATCGTTGAGGCTGTAGGTGACGGTCGAACCGGCGTCGGGGTCACCGGCCGAAGCGGTGATACCGACCTTGGTCCCGGCTGCGGCGAGTTCGACAATCTGGTTGGTCGTGGGATCTGCATCGGCCGGCGTCTTGAAGGCGACCGGTTCCGGGCTGTTGAGAATGTTAAGGGTGTAGCTCTGGGTGGCGGTGCTCTGGTCGGACGAGGTCGCCGTTACCGTCAGCAAGATCGAAGTCTGGGTTTCGAAGTCGAGCGTACCGACGTTGGAGCGCTTGATCGCACCATTGGTGTCGATGGTAAAGCGCGGGTCGTCAATGCTGTAGGTGATCGTATCGCCTGGATTGGGATCCCTGGCCGATGCGGTGATACCGACGGCCGTGCCCGCTGCTGCGAGTTCGGTGATCTGGTTGGTGGTCGCATCGGCGTCGGCTGGCGCGTTGAAGGCGACGGGCTGCTGGCTCCCGAGCACGCCGAGGGTGAACGCCTGAGTTGCCGTGCTGCCATCGGAGGACGTGGCCGTCACCGTCAGCGTGATCGAAGGCTCGGCCTGGGCATTCAAGGTGCCGGTGCCCGAGCGCGTAACAACGCCGTTGGCGTCTATGGCAAAGCGGTTATCGCTGAGGCTGTAGGTGACAGTCGAGCCGGCGTCCGGGTCGCCAGCCGAAGCGGTGATACCGACCGCGGTTCCTGCAGCGGCAAGTTCGGCGATCTGGTTGGTGGCCGCATCCGCATCGGCCGGCGTCTTGAAGGCGATCGGTTCCTGGCTGTTGAGGATGCTGACGGTGTAGGTCTGCGTGGCGGTGCTCTGGTCGGAGGAGGTTGCTGTTACCGTCAGCGTGATCGAAGTCTGGGTCTCGAAGTCCAGTGTGCCTGTGCCCGACCGGGTGATGACGCCGTTGCTGTCGATGGCGAACCGTTGATCGTTGACACTGTAGGTGACGGTCGAGCCGGCATCGGGGTCACTGGCCGAAGCGGTGATGCCGACCGCGGTTCCTGCTGCGGCAAGTTCGGCAATCTGGTTGTTGGCCGGATCCGCATCGGCCTGGGTGTTGAAGGCGACCGGGCTGCCGGCGACGGGAACGTAGTATTCGATGTGGAGCAGGGGTGCGCCGGCGGCGCTGCCTTCATAAGATTTCGCTGTGCGCGTGCCGGTGCCGGTGAGCATGAACGCCATGTCATTGAGCGCCGCCCAGCCTCCGCGATCTATGATCTCCTGAACGATCGCCTTGAGGTCCGGCGTTCGCTCCGCAGCGCCGGCTTCACCGCGGACCGTCCAGCTTGCTACGTCCCAGGTAACGGATGCGTCCGTGGTCGGGCGCGAGGAGACGTTGAACTTGATCGCGGTAAATGCGGCCGACTCGTCTGCGTCCTCGCCGCGGATCAGGAACGACGCCAATCCACTGCTAATCTCGTCGGAGGTGAACTGGATATAGGCGTTGGTAATCACCGCACCTCGGGGAACGTCGATCCCCGTGAAGCGAAGCCCAACGGTCTGGCGCGTGGTTCCGTCATAGCCCATGTCCAGATCGTTGATGTTGGCGGATATCGAGCCAGAGCTCTTTTCTTCGATGTCATCGGCGGCTGTGGAAACCCTTGCCTCGAAAATCGGGCCGACCGCAAGCGTGCTGGCGGCAGCGCTGTTCAGGGTGGCTGCGTTGGATGAGCGCAGCGTATCTGCCGGCGCGTCGTTGCTGGAGGCCGCCGTGTTGCCGGTGGTGTCCGGAGGAGAGCCCTGGTTCTCAACGGCGCTGCCAACGGAGGCGTGGCTACCGCGTTTGGCGGCCCCGTCCTCGTCCCAGCTCCAGCCAAGATGGGTCGCCGATCGTGGATCGATCCCGACGGAATGAACAGCCCAG
The DNA here is from genome assembly GCF_028993555.1 of Ensifer adhaerens. Taxonomy (NCBI): domain Bacteria; kingdom Pseudomonadati; phylum Pseudomonadota; class Alphaproteobacteria; order Hyphomicrobiales; family Rhizobiaceae; genus Ensifer; species Ensifer adhaerens. The sequence goes on from NZ_CP118611.1 coordinate 789,061, forward strand.
ATCGGACCTTCGGCATCATTATCGAACAGGTAGCCGTGGACGCCAAAACTCAATCCGAACTCGATCGAGAGCAGTTTTGGGTCGTCTAGCCCAAATGGAATGCGGGACAACTTCGACATGTCCAACCTCCTTTCCGCGGCTTGCGGATAGTCGGAGCTAGCCGGTGGACGCGGTCGCCCCTACGCCGCCTCGCAACGACGGTTGCGAGGCGATGTCGTTTCAGGTTTCGACCGAGTGGCCGATCCTGCAATTTTCTTCCCGGTCAGGCGAGCAGCCAGTGGTCGAGCCGGAACTCGTAAAGCTTGCCGTCGTTCTCGTTCGGGTTGGAATCGTTGTCGGTGCCGCGGTCAACGATGTAGAGGCTCATCTGGTTTGCATCGTCGCTGCTCGGCGCCAGCGCCAGACCCGCAACCTTGCGGGCATTAGCCGAAGAAATATCGAGTGTGCCCAACTGCTGCCCGGTCGTTGACATCATCACCACCTGGGTGCGCGACTTGACGACATAAAGCAGGTCGTGAACGGGGTCGTACTCTACGCAAGGATCCCCGTTGGATAGGGTCCCGATCGAAAAACTCGTCACCACGTCATCGCCTCCGGTCGAGGCCACGCCGTCGAATTTGCCGTTTGCGCCCGGGTTGATCGTGTAGATCTTTGCCGCCCCGTCCGCGAGATAGAGGACACCTCGCTTGGTGTCGTAGGCGATGCCTTCAGGGTCGGAGCTGCCGAAGGCGGACGTCTTCAACGAGGTCACGGTGTCATCGGCCGTGTTGTAAAGTCCGTCCGCTCCCGGGTTGAGTTCGTAGATGCTCTTCGTGCCGGTATCATCGGAGAAGTAGAGGTGCCGGTTGGTCGGGTTGTATGCAACACCACTCGGCTCGTCTGAAAAACTGGTGGTGGTAAGCGATCTGACCAAGCTGCCGTTTAGGCTCATTTCGAAGAGGTTCTTGCCCTGGAATATCGACATTTCATCGACTTCACCGTCGGAAATCATCAAGGTTCCGAGATGGGAGATGTAGGTGATGCCCGACGGGTCAGGGCTCGCCGGTGACCACTGCGAGGTCAGAACGGTATGCACGAGCGTTGCCGACGTGGGTGGGCTGGGGGTGCCTGAGGTGACATTGACGCTGTAGTCATGGTTGGCGGTGCTGCCGTCCGACGACGTGGCGGTGACGGTTAAGGTGATCGACGGCTGGGACTGGGCATTGAGTGTACCCGTGCCCGAGCGGGTGATGACGCCGTTCGCATCGATGGCGAAGCGGGTGTCGTTCAGGCTGTAAGAGATGGTCGAGCCGGCATCCGGGTCCGCCGCTGAAGCAGTGATACCGATCTTGGTGCCCGCGGCTGCATTCTGAACGATCTGATTTGTGGCCGTATCGGCATCGGCCGGGTTGCTGAAGGCGACAGGCTCCTGGCTGTTGAGAATATTGAGAGTGTAAGTCTGGGTGGCGGTACTCTGATCGGATGAGGTCGCGGTCACCGTCAGAGTGATGGAAGTCTGGGTCTCGAAGTCGAGGCTACCGACGCCCGATCGGGTAATGACGCCGGTCGAAGCGTTGATGGTGAAACGTGCATCGTCTACGCTATAGCTCACCGTATCGCCAGCGTCGGGATCGCTTGCCGAAGCGGTGATGCCGATGGCCGTTCCGGCGGCCGCCAGTTCCGCGATCTGGTTGGTTAACGGGTTGGCATCGACCGGAGAATTGAAGGCGACCGGGGCGCTTGCCGTTGGGATGTAATATTCGATGTGCAGGAACGGCGCGGCCCCAGCATTGCCATCGAAAGACTTGGCGGTGCGGGTGCCGGTCCCTGTGACCAGGAAGGCTATGTCATTCAATGCCGCCCAGCCGCCACGATCAATAATCTCCTGGATGATCGCCTTCAGGTCCGGCGTACGTTGCCCGGTGCCGGCCTCGCCACGTGTCGTCCAGTCCGCCGGTGACCAGTTGACCAATGCGTCCGTTATCGGTCGCGAGGAGATATTGAACTTTGCGGTCGTGAACTCGGCGGCGTCGTCCGAATCCTGACCACGGATCACCAGCGAAGCCAACCCGGTGCTCACCTCGTCGGTGGTGAACTGTATATAGGCGTTGGTGATGATCGCGCCCTTGGGAATGTTGATGCCGGCAAAGCGCAATCCGACCGTCTGGCGCGTGCTGTCGTCGAAGCCGAGTTCCAGATCGTTGATGTTGCCGGAGATCGATCCCGAGCTCTTTTCCTCGGCGTCATCGGCGGCGCCCGACACGCGGGTCTCGAAAGTCGTCGGCGTGCTGCTGCTCGAAAGCGCAAAACTCTCACCGCTCATCGTCTTGGCGGCTTCGCCGTCTCCGTCGGACGTCAGGGTTGGTGATGCGCTGGTTTCAGCCTGGTTCGTCACTCCGCTTTCGGCAGGGGCCGTCGCGCCTCCAGCGCCGTCGTTGGGGCCCATGGGCCGGAGCTCCCAGTCGCCGATCCCCTCGAACGAGACCGTCGCCCGCAGAATGTTCTGCAGAAATGAAGCCAATGAATCTGGAGTGGGGATGCCGGTCAGTGCCATAGATCCGTCATCGGTCAATCCATCGCCCTTGAGGCCGTAGTCAATGTCGATATCTGCCAAGAGCTGTTTGACGCTAGGAAACCGAGCCAAGCTGGTCATGTCGTATCTCCTTTATCGAGGCGGCTGTTTCAGCCGGCCTTTGCAGGTCCACGATCGTGCGGGTGCTTGTCAAAGCGGGCACCCATGGGGAATGCCGAAGCCCGCGCCCGAAGGAGCGACGTCGTTGGAGGCGGCGTCGCCCGATCAGTTCGCGGGATGGAATTCAGAATGCTGATGCATCGTCGGTCGGCACATGCCGCCGAATAGTGGGAGGGGTGCCTCCCTATCCTGGTCGACTTCGCCGCAGCCAAGCGGGTGCGAGCCCGGCGACCAGGCGAAGCAACGACTGCCCGTCCCGTCCAAGAAACAGTGACGGTAGCAGCCAGCATGACACCAGGCCTGTCACACCGGCGGCAATCACGACATTGAGAAGGAGGATAAGCGGCGTCACGTGAACCTGGCGCAGTTGATCCACCGTGATCCAGGAACAGACGCCGACCACGCTCGCCAAGGCAAACGCTGGCGCATGTGCCCCGATGAACTCGGACCAACTGATGCCGGTAACGCGCAGGCTCAGATGCGCCATCAGCATGAAATTGGTCGCGACTGCCGCAACGACGCCAGCCGCCACGCCCGTCACGCCCCAGAATTGTCCGAAGAACGCGCCTGTCGCCACGGCAACCACGAAGATCGCTTGCCGCCATGCCCTTGCGTAGACGACACCGGTCGCACGCGAGATGGAGTCGCTGAGTTTGTAGCTTGTACGGAACAACATGCCGACGGCCAGAATCTGGAGGGGAGCGACGACCGCGTCCCACCCCCGGCCGAGCAGGACCAAAACAAGTTCGGGCGCCGTGATCGCGACGACGACGCTTGCCGGCAGCACCACAAGAGCGCAGGCGGCAACCGCGCTGCGATAGGCGCGGGCGAGACGGGCAGGCTCCTGCTGCACGAGCGCCATTGTTGGAAACAGAACCCGGTCGAGAATCTGGCCGATGATGACCGCCGGCGTGGTCATGAGCTGTGAGGCAAGCGAATAGATACCGAGCGCTCCCGCTCCGAGCGTGCGCCCGACGATGAGCTTGTCGACTTGGGTTGCGAGGTAGTTGCACACGCGCGCTACTGTGAAACCGCCACCGAAATAGAGCAATTCGCCAATCGCACGCCGCTCCAGCAACAGCCGTTTGGGATGCGGCTGGCCGATGAGCAGCACGATCGTGCGCAGCAGGTTTTGGGTCATCAGCGCGCCAACGAGCGCCCAGATGCCGAAACCGGCGAGCGCAAAGACCGGTGCTGCGATCACGAAGCCGACCGCAAAGGTGGCCGCATCGACGGCGGCCAGCCATTCGAACCGTAGCGATCGCTGGGCGACGGCCTGCGCCACCAGCGCCACGCCCTGGCACAGGAACACCACGCTGGTGGCGCGGACGACGGGTGCGAGCTCGGCCAACCGCATGGCATGTGCGATCGCCGGTGCGATAACCCAGACCAGCCCGGCAATCAGCAGGCTGAGGATCAGCGACAGGGTAAAACCGACCCGCAGATGACGCTCGTCAAGCTCGGGCCGCTGCACGATTGCCGGCGCGACGCCGAGGTTTTCGAAGATGGTTGCCAGCTTGATGATGACGAGGGCGGCGGCATAAAGCCCAAATTCGTTGGGAGACAGCAGTCGGGCGAGCACAAGCAGCGCGGCAGCTTCCGCCAAAGCGAGCGCCCCCATGGACAGCCCCGTCCAAAACATGCCCACGACACTACGCTTTGCCAGTCCCTGTCGGATGTTACTCACGCCTTGCTCTCCCCAGGCGAACGAACCGAACTCTCGATATTGCTACGGTCGTCCCTCATCGAAGCGGTAGAGGGATATCGTAGCCGTATACCTGCATCTCTTCTTCGACCTCCGGCAGGATCGACCGCAATTGCTCGCGATCGAAGCGAAGCCATTTCTCCTGGCGGGTTGGATCGACCATTTCCTTGGCGGCACGAAGGATGTCGTCGCTCAAGGCGAGGCCGCAGTGGGCGTAGATGCGGCGCAAGGTCGTTTCCGTGTCCTGCATCAGGTCCTCGTAACGACAGGTCAGCACCCGGTCGTCTCCGAGCCTGGCCAGATCTTCCCTGGCCCGGCGGTTGCCGCGTGCCCACTGGCGTGCAATCACCGTCAGCTTGTTGTGTGCCTTCAGATCCTGATCGATCCCCTCGTATTTCGGTCCGTAGATCGGCGCATACTTCTTCCTCAGGATCTTCTTCGCGAACATTTGTCGGATGAACACGCCGGCATAGTGGTGAAGCTGCGTTATCGGAGTGGTTGAAAGCGTTCGCCTTATGCCCTTCATCGTCTTCGTTCGTTGCCACTTCAGTTCCATGGAACTGATGTAGGAGAACGGATTTCTCGTGATGAAAAGGAAAGTCGCTTCCGGGAAAATCTCGTGCACATAGGATGTGCGAAGGACGTTGGACGGGGTGTTTTCCATGATCTGCCGGCCGCCGTTCTTCACCTGAAATTCGAGGAAGCGGCCGCGGATGTAGCGGATAACCTTTTCCGTCGCATCGCGCTCGGTGAACACGTCGTTCTGACGCCCGGGATCCGCGTAGAGCCAGAGCGTCCGTGGCTCATACCAGGTCACTACGTCCGGATGCAGGCCGATCAATTTCTGTGTGATGGTCGTTCCCGACCGATAGTTGCCGATCAGGAAAATCGGGGGCCTGAGTTTGGTCGCGATCACGGCAAACCTCGTTCTCTGGAGATACCGGACTTTAAAAACGGCAATGATGGCCCAGCCTGGGGTGCGCCTATTGGTCCCGGAAAGCGCGCATCATCTGGTCCGACAAGGGCTTCATCAGATAGGACATCATGGTCCGATCCCCGATCGTGATGAACACTTCGGCGGGCATTCCGGGGACGAGGGCCAGGCGACTTGCGTGTGCCGGACTATCGAGCGTCGGCGTGATCCGCGCGACGTAAAAGCTCTCGTTCGTACGCTGGTCGTGCGTGACGTCGGCCGCAACCAGCGATACGACGCCTTGGAACTCCGGCGTAATGCGCTGATTGAAGGCGGTAAACCTAAGGAGGGCGCTTTGGCCAACCCGAACCTGGTCGATGTCCTGCGGGGCAACTTTTGCCTCGATCGCCAAAACATCGTGATTCGGAATGATCATCATGATCGGCTCGCCTGCGCCGATCACGCCGCCAATGGTGTGCACGGTAGACTGATGGACGGTGCCGCTTGCTGGCGCGCGTATATCGATGCGCAGCAGTTGATCCCTGGCCGTTACCTCGCGTTCCTCGAATTCGGCGATCTTGGCGTCGACGTCACGCAACTCGCTGCCGGTCGAGCTCGAAAACTCCTTGTCCAGTTGCAGGATCTGGAGAAGCACCTCGGCGATTGCGCCTCGCGCCTGGGCAGTACTGGCGACCAACTGCGCCCGCTCGCCCTCGATCCGCGTCGCATCGCGTTCGTAGGCCGTCAGCTTCGACAGCGGCGTCAGTTTCTTCTCGACAAGATCGCGAATACCCGCAAGTTCTTGGCTGATCAGCTCGATCTCCTGTCTCTTGGCCCGGCCCTGGGCCAGGTAGCCCTCGATCTGCTTTTGCAGTTGCTCGATGCGCTCGCGAAGCCGCGCCTTGTTTCCGGACCGCTCGAGGCGACGTATCTCGAACAATCGCCGCTCGCTTGCGACCAGCGCCGCGACCTCCGGTTCGCTTATCCGTGCGGTGAGTGTCGGGGCGAGTTTCAATTGCTGGTCGCCATCGCGCTCGGCCTCAAGGCGTGATTTTCGAGCGTAGAGCTCGTCCAGGCTCTTGGTCACGAAGGCCAGATTGGCGCGGGGCACCACGTCGCTCAGCTGCACGAGGAGATCGTCGGCTTCAACATGCGCACCGTCGTGCACAAGGATCTTGCTGACGATGCCGCCAGTCGGGTGCTGGACCTTCTTGCCATTGGACGCGACGACCACCACGCCGTGGGCGATGATTGCGCCTGAAATTTCAATGGTTGCAGCAAAGCCACCGACGACGCCGAAGAGCAGGGCGATGACAGTCACCCCGCCCAGAAGGTTGCGGCGAATGGAACGTCGGTGGGAGTGTGTCGCGTTCATCTGACAGTCGACAGTTGTCTTCGGCTTTCAATTCGATGGTTTGGGCAGGGCGGCGACGCGTTTCACGCCGTCATTGTTGGCCGGTTGCAACGGGACCAGCTTGGAAAGCACCCGTTCTCGCGGGCCCAACATCAGCATCTGCCCTTCTTTCATTTCCATCACCAGGTCGACGGCGGCGAGGATGTTCGGCCGATGCGTGACGATGACGACGATTCCGCCGCGGGCCTTGATCTTTCTAATGGCATCGCCAAGGGCAATCTCGCCATCTGCGTCAAGGTTGGAGTTCGGCTCATCGAGGACGATCAGGAATGGATCGCGATAGAGCGCGCGGGCAAGTGCGATGCGCTGACGTTGTCCGGCCGACAGCGCTGCCCCGCCCTCGCCAATCTGGGTCTCGTATCCGTTGGGCAGGCTGACGACCAGGTCATGAACACCTGCAGCACGGGCGGCAGCGACAACGGCATCGGCATCGGCATCCGGTTCGAAGCGCGCGATGTTGGCCGCCACCGTTCCTGCGAAAAGCTCAACGTCCTGCGGCAGGTAACCGATGTAGCGCCCGAGATATCCCTGCGGCCATTGTTCGAGTGCCGCACCGTCAAGCTTTATGCGGCCGATGGTCGGTCGCCAGGCGCCGACGAGGGCGCGCACGAAGCTTGATTTTCCGGAGCCGCTGGCGCCGATAACCCCAAGCCCGACCCCGGCATTGAGATCGAACTCAATGCCCTGGACGATCAGCCGTTGCGTGCCGGGCGCGCTAACGGCGACCCTATCTACCGTGAGGTTGGAGCGCGGTGCGGGAAGAGCCATCGGTGCGACTTCCTCAGGCAGCCGCGCGAGCAACTGGCTCAGTCTGCGCCAACTTTGGCGCGCCGAGATGAAGTTGCGCCAATGGGCAATTGCAAGATCGACAGGTGCAAGGGCCCGCCCTGCGAGGATCGACCCCGCGATAATGACCCCGGCCGTCGCTTCACCATGGATCACCAACCACGCCCCGATGCCCAGCATCGCCGATTGCAGCATCAGTCGCAACGCCCTCGACAGGCTGCCAAGCCCTCCAACGACGTCACTGACGCGTTGCTGTTGAACGATATGTTCGCGGCTCGTTTCCCGCCATTGGTCGTGCATGTGCCGACGCATGCCCATGGCCGCCAATACCTCGGCATTGCGGCGGCTGGCTTCCGCCAGGTTGTTGCGGCGGATTCCCGAAGATGTCGCCGCGCTCGCAGGCTTTCGCGTCAGCATCTCGGTCGTGATTGTCAGTGTTACCAGGACGATCGCGCCGCCGATCGCGGTCAATCCGAGGATCGGGTGAAAACCCCAGATGATCGCGATGTAGAAGGGCAGCCACGGCAACTCGAAAAGCGCATTGGGACCCGGGCTGGCGAGGAAGGTGCGAATGCTGTCGAGGTCGCGCTGGGGCTGCAGACCTTCGCCTTGTTGTCCGACGAGGAGAGGCAGGCGCGCAATAGCGCTGAACACCCGTCCAGAGACTGCTTCGTCCAGCTCAGCGCCGATCCGCGTCATTATCCGGCCGCGCAGGAGATCGATGATCGCTTGTCCAAGGAAGAGTGCAGCGGCCAGCATTGACAGGCCGACAAGTGTTGGCACGCTCCGGCTCGGCAGGACGCGGTCGTAGACTTGCAGCATGAAAATCGCGCCATTCAGCATGAGGATGTTGCTGACGCCGCTGAAGATCGCGACACCTACAAGTGCGCTACGGCAGGAACGCAAACCGCTCGCTAGTTCCGTACCAGGCGCGGGACGCTGAGCGGCCAAAAGCATGGCCCGCGACGTGTTGGCAACGGCCAGTTTGACCCTTCGCCGCCGTGGGACAATCATCAGCAGCAGGCCAAGTGCCGTGATCGCCATCCAAAGTAGAGTGCCATCCACGGCAATACCGGTCAGCTTGGTCAGCTGATCTCGTATGATGAAGGCGCTTGCGTTGAGGCTCTCCATCCAGGCGCGCCACGGAACGACGGAGAGCTCGGTCCGTGCCGTCTTCCACGCGCTGCTGGTCGGCAAGAATTCGAACGCGAACCGGCCAAGTGCGAGCGCGAACAGAAACGCGCCGAGCACCTGCAAGCTTGTGATCGGGGCGGGGCTTGGGCGTGTTTGGCGCCGCTGCCCGCGCAAGAGATGCGCCTGTTTCGCCGGTGCGGCTTGGCGGCGAGGAGCTGCACGCATGCGACTTCCCCCAAAGACGACGGCCGCACCGGAAAGGAGGGTCAGAATGCCGGCAATATTTGGCCCGCTGAAAACCATGTCTAGCCCATCCCGGCCGCACAAAGGGCTGGAAAGCAACGATCGGCATGCCGAAACTTGTGAGACTGTTGTAATACTGTCATTGTGTTCGTCGATCGTTGCTGCGATATTTGCGCCAGACTCAGACTGTGGCTTTCGATGAAGAGCTCAGCGTGAGGAGTGACCGGTGTTAGAGCTCGCAATCCTTCTGACGGTTGGTTTCTTCGGAGGATGCTTCAGGCGGGTTGCCTGGATCTTCCTTTCGTCCGTGGTCGTATTGCTGAGCGCACCGATTTACTTGGTGCAATATCGGGAAATCGTCAGTGTTCTCCCTGTGATTTTGCTGACGTTGCTCGCCATTATGACCGTGCAGCTGGGTTCCTTGACCGGTTTTCTGGTGCTGCCCCCAAGGCGCAAAACGCGTGAATCGGCCGCTGAAACGGTGGATACTGGCTCAGCTTCACCTCAGAAGGCTTTCTTCTCCATGTCGGCCGCCGGGTCTGGACGGGACGCCGCCGACGAATAGAAGCCCTTGCTCGCCACCACCGAGACCTCGATGACGTCACCGGCATTGACGTCCGTGTTCTCGTCTGCGGCAACTTCCTGGCCCGTCTTTTGGCCGCGCCGGAAGATCAGGATCTTTACGGAGCCCTGCAGGTCTTCGAGTGTCCGATGCTCGCCATATTCGAAGACGAAAAGCAGTTTATCCGACAGGTATCGTAGCTGGCTTGCCAGCTTCGCCAGTTGAACCTGTGTTTCCTGCGTATCCGAAATCAACTGGAACTCGTGCTCCTGGTGCTTCTTGCGCAGCTCGCTTTCCATGTTGAGAAGATCCTGCTGCAGTCGCGTCTGCTGCATTTCGAATTGGGCGAGGTCGAGACGGTAGTTGTTGTGAGCGCGCTCCAATGCCATCACATTCGAGTTGGTGATCAGACCTTTCTGGCGCAGGGTCCTGACCGATTCCAGTTCGTCGAGCTGGCTCTTCACCGTCTGCTGCCGTTCGCCCTTGGCGCCGGCCAACATTTCGGCTTCCTTCTTCAAACGTGCAAGAGAGGCTTGAAGATACGATATGTCGTCGCGGAATGCGGTTAGCCGAGCCGTCAGCTGTGCCTGCTCGGTTGCTACGATCTCGTTGATCAAGCTCTGGCCAAGTTCAGCCGGAGGATCGGTCGGGACAGGAATGCTGTCGACGAGTTTGCTCTCGGCGTGAAGCCGGGCAAGGCGAACCTTCAGGCGATACTCCTCGATCATCAGGTTTGCCCGCTCGCTGCGCAGGTCCGCGATCTGCAACGCCGGCACGGTCTCCCCGGCAGTCGTTGGACGGAAGCCGCCGGCGAGAGCCAAGGCGTGCCGGACGGTTATTCCCGGCTGGAACGGATAGGAGCCGGGATGGGCGACGGCGCCGGATATGAAGAACGGCCGGTATTGCCCGATCTCGACTTTGACGTAGGGATCGAGGATCAACTTCCGTTGCTGGTAGGCGCTACGGATATCCTGGGATAGGGCGGCGGCCGTCAGGCCACGCGCCCGAACGTCTCCGAGTAGCGGAAGCGCGATCGAGCCGCGATCGTCGACGACAACCTCCAAAGGATAGGCCGGCTCCCCGAAGACCAAGACACGCACCACATCGCCGGTGTCGAGGAGATACCCGTCTGCGCGGGCGACGTTCGCGGCGAATAAACTGATTGCGAGCGCGAGGATTTGCAGCAGAAGGCGGCCGCAATCAATCCCGTTGACAGCTCGACGGAAGACCCGGTCCTCGGGTCCGAATGGAACTGAGACATAGGTTGGATCGACACACCGTTTCATCGCCTCCTCCTTCGTCAACGCTCTCGGCGTGACGATACTCGAAACACTTCAAAATGCATTGCTGTGCACAAGGACGCGCATCGTCCTGAACAGGATCTTCACATCCAGCCATGGCGACCAGGTGTGGATGTATTCGAGATCGGCTGCGACCCGGCCTTCGATGTCGCATCGCTTTTCGGTTGGGCCCCGATAGCCCCTGATCTGGGCAAGACCCGTCAGGCCTGGCTTCATTGAATGACGATGCCAGTAATCCGGCACCACTTCCCAATAAAGCGCGCCCTCGGCGGAGGCGCCAAGCGCGTGCGGCCGCGGACCGACGAGACTCATCTGCCCCAGGAAAACGTTCCAAAGCTGCGGCAGCTCGTCAAGGCTGGTATGGCGCAGCAAATGCCCGAGCCGTGTTATCCGGGGGTCGTCCCGCTCGGTAAGGTGATTGCCGGCTGCATCTGTCACGTCGGTACGCATGGTCCTGAACTTGATGCAATTGAAGTATCTGTTGTTGGTGCCGATGCGCTTCTGCACGAAGAACACTGGACCGGGCGAGTCCGCGCGCACGAGAATGGAGATAACGGCGACGAGGGGTACCATCACCGGCGCGGCCAGGAGCACGAGCATCAGGTCAAACGCCCGTTTGAAGGCGCGCTTGTGCAGTGTCAGCGGTCCCGTGGAAACAACCAGCGTTGGAGTAGAGTCGAGATAGCGCAGTGCCAATGGCTTCAGGCCAGCGAGACCTGGTTCGAGCAACTCGGTTTCAAATCCGAGTTCGCCGAGCAGCTTCGCCCATTTCAACTGTTCCTTGAAAGCCTTGAACGACAGCACGATCCGGTCCGCGTCGGCGACGGCCAGCGCCAGATCATTGAGGAAATTCGGGTCGGTTTCCACCGGATGCCAGTCGCATGTCCTCACGTTGATCGTCGCTGCGACTTTACGCTGGCGATTTGAACGCACACTGTCGTCGCCGAGCAAAACGACCTTTGTCTCCGTCTGATCCTCTCGCCGACGTAATCCCGCCGCTATGCCGTAATGAAGGACTGTGAGGCCAACGGCTGCAAGGCCGAGAAAGAGAAGCGTTTCTCGCGACAAAAAGTTGCCGATGACATTGAAGGCGTGCGCAGCCAACAGCGAGAAGCCGGTTGCCGCAGCCAGCGAGGCGAGGCAGCTCTTGATAGAGTTCTCGGCCGAACGCAAGGTCGGCAAATGGTAGGCGCCAAGGTTCCAGGCCGCGACCAGGTAGGTGGGCAAGACGACATAGGCAAGCTTCGGGCCGTGGGCGAAGCCGGTCAGCTCGACGGTGGCGAGGTCGGCCGCGATCGCTGCTGCAACGATCATGCATAGGTCGCTGAGCATCGCCAAGGAACACAACAGGCATCTGAGCACGTAGCGGTTCTTGACTTGCTCCATCGGGAGCGAAATTGCCCTGTGCCAGGGACGGGTGGATGAGGCGGGTATTTGAGTCACGATATCTCTCCCCAGGGGAAACGGGACGCACCTATTGCCTTTGAAAGAAAGGAGTGGACGCCGGACCTGGCAGAGACGGCGGCGTCGTGGTCGTTGCATCAAGTCTGCGAGCGCTTTCTGCGCTGTTGCGGTCGCTAGTGGTAAGCCTGCGCGCCGGCAGGCCGGTGCTTAAGGGGTGTCGCGAGAACGGATTGGTAGACCGTCTCGACGCTGTCGCACATCGCCTCAATCCCCCAGGATGTGAGATCGGTGCGTCTTGCTCCTTCGGCCAGATGGGCGCGAAGCGGTTTGTATTGGAGAAGATCGGCAACGGCTGCTGCCGCTGCGCCCACATCACCCGCCGGCGTCACGACGCCGTTAACCCCGTGCTTGACGACTTCGCCGAGCCCTGGCAGCTCTGACACGACACAGGGCCGGCCGCCGGCCAGGTATTGCATGACAACGCGCGGCAGTCCTTCACGCATCGACGTTAGCACGCAGACATCGGCCAAGCTGATCAGTTGCTCCGGCTCGGAATGATATCCGATCAGGTGGATACTCTTCGCCACCGGCGATCGCGCAATGGCAGCTTCGATATCAGGACGTGCCGACCCTTCGCCAGCGAGGATCAACCGCACGTCGGGAACGCGTTGGACAACCTGCGGGAATTCTTCAATGAACTCGATATGGCGCTTTCTGGGCTCGAGCGCCGCCAGCATCAAGACGACCGGTGGCTTGGGTTCGCCGGGGGCAATGCCAAGAAGCCGCGGCGCCTCCTTTGGCCACTTTGCGTGGGAGAAGCGGGCAAGGTCGAAGCCAGAATGAACGACATGGTGCTGGGCGGGATTGCCGATACGGTGGGAAATGCAGATATCGCGCATCGACTGGCTGACATCGATAAAGGCACGGGTGTACCTGGCCGTCAGCCGTTCGGCCGCCAGGAACGTCATCTTCTGCGCGCTGCCGACCTGCACGAAAGGTATGATGTGGACGCCATGGATGATGCCTGAAACATTCGCCTGCCTGGCGGCGAGCCGACCGATGATGCCGGCCTTGCTCTGGTGGGTATGGACGACATCGGGGCGCAATTCCTGGAAGAAACGGCTGAGCTGCCTCAGGGCCGCGAAATCGTTGGAGGGGGATATCGGATGGACAAGCGCGTCAAGGCCAACGACGCGCATGGTCTTGGCGACCGACGCCTGCAGGCTGGGATCGTATTCGTTGCCATGAACGAGCAAGACCTCATGGCCGTGTTTCACCTGAGCGTGGCAGCAGGCCAGCGTATTTTCCTCCGAACCTGCGCGATACAGGCGGGTTAACACGTGAACGATCTTCATCTTTGTGTATCTCCGCGACATGAATGACTGCTGGCTGATCCTGCAGACGGGGGTCATGGTCTGGGAAACGGCGGCGTTTGCCCGCGTAGGGTCCTTGTGACGATCCAAGGGAACATGGAGTGGGTCCCCGCCGGAGGCGTGATACGCGTTTTGGTCTGTCCGGGGTTGTCGGGAGGAAGAGGGCGGCTACAGGGACAGCCAGATTTGCTTGAAAAGGTTTCGATTGATGGTCTCGGTATTGGCGCTTGCGTCGACCACCCTGATGTCCTTGTCGAGCGCGCGAAGCTCGGCCATCAACGACATCCGCGCCTCAAAACCTTCCTTGCTGATTTCGCCAGGCTTTCGGCTCTGCGAGACCGCGAAATCCGATACGAGGTGAAGGGTCAGGTCTGGCTTGCACTCGTTCATCTTCTGGTAAAGCATTTCTTCGAACCGGGCGAGGGCGGCAAGGCCTGGAACGGCGGGCAGGTTCGACGGGATCATCGGCCCGTCCAGATAGCCCTTTTGAAGCGTCTGTGGCCACCGATCGCAGACGACGATGAGGCCGCGTGTCGCCCACCGATGCGCGCGCTTGACGACCCCGTATCTTTCGATCGCAATGAGCACGCCCCACAGAGCCAGGCCGGCCGCGAGTGCCTTGCTCTTCGCCCCGCCGCGTGGCTCCTTCCGATCACGCTGGATCATCGCCTTGAAATGGCGTCTGCGGGGGGCAAGCAGGCTCTGCAGTCCTTTGCGGAACCACCATCCATTTCCCTCTCCGGTGCCAACATAAACCTGCGCACAGCCGAACTTCCAAGCGAAGGTCCGCGCCAAAAGATTGGTCTGAGTGCTCTTGCCAAGTCCGTCCGGTGCGACGAGAGCCACCACGAGCCCTCCGGTCAATGCGCGCCTTTTGGCCGGAACGCTACCCGGCAACAGGCGTCCAAGGACCCTCAACGAAAGATAGGAAGCCTTGCGGATCCCGTGGATTGTTGCATCCGCCAGACCGCTTGCGCTCGAAAACCCGCACCGGTGACGGATCGAGCGCCTCAGCCGCGCCAGATCAGCGCGATGCACCTCGATGCCGCTTTCGCTCGGCCGTATTCTGCAGGTTACTATGCCGTTACGGCCGCCATCATATTCGATGACGCATTCTCCCGGCTTGCCCGATTGAAAGGGCAGTTGCGCGATTTTTTGACCCCAGTCGCCAGGTAAAGCCAGCCATTTAGTCCACGGCCACGCTCGCAGACGAAAGGCGAAACGGCCGATCGCCAATCCGATCTCAGCCTCCGGCGAGGCGACCGGTACGGATACCCCAGCGATAGACAGGCGCTCCCATTGCTCGATTGTCGCGTAATCGAACGCCAGATAACGCTTGCGGAACTCCCAGCCGACGCGGATGCCAACATGAAGATCGATATGAAGATAGGCACTGCGTGAAAAGTCAGGGACAAACCAGTCTTCCCGGCCGGCGCAGGAATTGTCGTAGCAGGAGAGGCTGACGCTGCGCAGGCCGTGCAATCGAGCCATGATCGCGCAAAAGGCCGGATAGTCCTGCTTGTCGAGCAACATGTCCATATCGTCACGGCCGGCGAGCGCTTCCGGCAGGCTTGCCATGTCTTGGATCAGTCCATATCGGATGGAAGCTGCATCCAGTGCTGCAAAGAGTTCAGCAGCAGCCGCCAGCGGCGGAACCAGAGGCTGCGATGCGCATGAAGTTGGGTCGCTGCGCAACACAGTCGCCTGGTCCAGGCCGTTCGCCGTAGACGGCGTCGAATCCCTCGCAACGATGTTTCCTTGCCAAGCGGACATAGGCTGTGAGCTCATGGGAGCCACCGCAACGGTTCACGACGGCCTTTCGGCGCCGCAGACACCTTTGAGAAAGTGTGGTTCGACCCTCTCGGCCCAGTTGGGCATGGCCAAGGGAGCCCGTCGCAATCGATTGTCGGGAGCGTCATAATTGAAAATCCATGATGTGATGTTGTGGGACGTTCGAGCCAACGCTGGCTTCGGCCAATTCTTCGCAGGCTACCGCACCGAAGGTGAGTCGATCGGACTCATAACCTACGTATAAATTCTACTTAATAAGAAGGATAACAAACAGGTACGCAGAACAAACGTCCAAACTCAATTTAATACTACGCATTTATCTCTGTCTATATAAATCGGAACGGCGCGATTCATAATATCCATCAGGACGCGAACAGCACCAGACCGGCCTACATAATCGAGTATTCCTAGTTGGTCCGCAAATGGCCCGCTAGAAACCTTAATTGTTTTCCCAGTCTCAAATATATCTTTTGGATGCAGGAAGCCGTTCTCGTCGGTTGCCATGATCAAAGCTTCGACAATCCCGAAAGGGACGGGTATCGGCTTGCGGTCGCTCATGACGAGCTTGCGTACGCCAACGGTCGAATTGATGGGCGACCATCGTTGCCGTTGAATGTCCAGCGAGACAAAGAGGTAGCCGTCGAAATAGGCCGAGCACACGGTCTTAATGGTGCGCGCGTGGCGAACGGTTCGATGCCTTTTCGGCAGGTAGGTCCGCAAGTTTTGTGATGACAAATGTCTTTCAGCCAGGCTTTCGCAGTGTTGATGTGTCTGCACGACGTACCAGCGTTCAAGCTCAGTATCGTGTTTATCGTCCATCAGCGCTACAGGCGAACCGCCGTGTGAGTTGTCAGTCAGCATTTCTACACCTCTGTTTTGTATATTATTGAAAATGTTCGAATTACAGACAGTAAGGCTTTGTATTTTTATCCAATTATCTTGTTTTTCATCGATGTTGTTTGAGCGTTAACCATGTTGTTGGCGGCGAAATATATTCACCGCTAAATCGCAGTGCTCCCATTTCTCAATTTAAGTAGCGGCTGTCGTATCCGTTGCCGTCGAGAGACGCGTAGCGACCGTATTTGGGTAGCTTCGGCCCATCGACCATCGTCAGAGCAATTCCGGAAATCTTGGATCGGTTGCCGAGATATCGAATGCCCTCGGCGACGGCTTCGCGCGACGTGTCACGCCATTTCACGACGAAAACCACCCTGTCGGCATGGCCCGCCAGAATGGCGGCATCGGCCACGGGTCCAACCGGCGGGGCATCGATGATCACCGTGTCATAGGTGCTCCGGAACTCTTCGAGGATCGCCCGCATGCGTGCGGAGGCGAGAAGGGCGGGTGGATTTAGGGTCTTCCCGCCGGCCGGCAGAACATGAATGCCGGACCGCTCATCCAGGTGGATTGCCTTGGCGGGATCAATGGGGAGCGTCAGAAGATCGACCAGGCCAACATTCTCCGCCATCCCAAAGAAAGCGGTGGTCGCCGAAACCCTAAGATCGGCATCGATTACCAGCGCGCGTTCACCATCGGCAGCGGCGGAATAAGCGAGGCTCAGGGCAAGGGTCGTCTTGCCTTCTCCAGGCATGGCCGAGGTGACAAGAGTGATTGATCGCGAGTGATCCTCTTCGGATATCCCGCCCAGCCCCAGGCGCAGCCTTCTCACGGCTTCGCTGTAGCGCGACAACGGACGGTGCTCCAGATATGCAACCGGCTGCACCCTCGACTTCGTCCTCGACCATTCCGTCATTCTGGGCAGGGAGGCCAGAACTGGGAAAGACAAGGTTTCTTCCACCTGACGCCTTGCCATAAAGCCGGAAGCAAACAGCTCGCGTACAAGGGCGCCGGCGCCCCCCAACGCGGCGCCAAAAACGAGACCCACGGCCGCGAAAAGTGGCCTGTTTGGAAAGCTCGGTGCGAGCGGGACACCAGCATGCGTAATCACGCGCACACCACTGCTAAGCAGCGTCGATTTTTCCTCGGCGATCTTGGCCCGCGACAGGAATGTCTGGAACAGTTCCTTGTTTGCGGCCGCGATCCGCTCCAGATCGCGCAACTGCACACCAACCTGATCCTCGACCGCCGACTGGCCAGAGACTGATGCGAGCGCCCGAGAAAGCGCAGCTTCGCGCGCTTCCGCGGCTTCCACCTCGTTTCTAAGGTTGCCGATAAGACGCTGAGTTTCGGCGGAGATCTGCTGTTCAATATCGCGGCGTTCCGCCTGAACCGTCATGACCTCCGGGTGCTGTTCGCCGTAGCGCAGGCGCAGGTCTGCCTCTTTGCGCGTCATCACGCTGGCCTGAGTGCGAAGCGCGCTCACGACATCGGATTGCAGCACGTCCGGCAAGGTCTGGGCGTCGCCGCCAGTGCGAAGGATTTTTTCTGCCTGCTCGAACTTCGAGCGTTTTGTTGCCAGTTCGGCGCGGGCGTTGATGAGAGCTATGTTCAACTCGGACAATTGCTGCCCGGTCAGGCTTCCTGATTGCGTTGCCAGGAGATTGTGCTCGGCACGGAATTTTTGGACAGCGTTTTCCGAGCGGCTCAGCTCCTCGCGTAGAATTCCGGCCCGCTCGCTCAACCAGGTGGACGCTTTCTTGGCGCCCTCATACCGGGAGGCGATGCGGTCCTGCACGTAGACCTCGGCAAGAGCATTGGCGAGACGGGCTGCCTCTTCCGGATCATGCGAGGTGACGGACAGTTCGATGACATCGGCCAGTCCGACGCGCGAAACTTCGAGCGCGCCTTCCAGCCATGCCAGGGCGCCGGCGCCAAGATCGGGGTCTTCTTCCGCCAATCCTTCGCTTTCAACAACCTTCTCCAGCAGTGAGGCGGACGTCAGGACGGCAATTTCGCTTTCGATGAAGGTGGAATTGTCGCGCAGTTCGGGCCCTGCATCCTGAGACAAGATGTAGTCCTTGGGAGCGTCGAGCAGAATCCTGGAAAAGGCCGTATATGACGGTGTGATTACGAGCGAAATTGCAACGAATACTGCAAGCGTCAGCGCGGCAGTACACGAGATGAACCTCCAACGCCGGCGAAGAAAATCGATGATTTCCCTCACATCGAGCAGCGCCGGTTCCGGTGTTACGATCACACGGTCGGTCGAGCTCTGCATCTTCAAATCCCTTCAAATATCCGCAATGATAAGGTCCGCCGGTGCTGCACCAGCGGAAAGCCTGCAGTATTGAACGTTAGGGAGCTAACGGTCAGTCGCACTTACACGCGGCAAGCTGGGGTTTTGGGCCCCAAATTGCTACACGTCCAAGTGAACTTGCTCCGCCGTTGACCGATCAAACTGCCGGCCGACCGAGAACATATCAGGTTCGCTAATATTCGTGCCATCAGCACTAGTGCGTACGATGTTGAAGCATTGGATGAGGCGGTCAGCACTTTTGGCCGAAGACAACGCCAAAAGGCGAATAGCGCGTACCGCTATTGTGGTAGGTGCATTGAGGCCATACACGGATGAGACTGCTGACGACCGGCGCCTCAAAATGGTAATCGTGAAGCCAGTGCAGGCTTGTCCAGCGGCCAAAGGCCGTCGCCCTCGCACCTTAGCAATTTGCGATGATGCTTTGATGAATGCCCTTCAATGAAAGCACCGACGTGTTTCGACGTGGAACTCGCGGTTGATCAAACTACAGACTTGAATTGTCTCAGCGAGCCGCGGGTAGCTATGGATACGCTCATCGAATTTGCTTCGCAGGCGATTGCAGAAAAGTCCGGGGTCGTGGAGGTCCTGCTGGCGACCTTTCCGGCACTCCTCTTCTTAAGGGGCGGCCGCGGTCTCAGACGCGGCGCGATCGCAGTCCTTATCGGCGCTGCCGCATTGATCCTGTTTGGTATCGGAGGCTTGGCCGGGGCGGGCGTCATCGTGATCGCCGATATTGTCGTGGTTTCGACAGCAGTACTCAACATGAACAAGAGAGTGTTGCAGATGCAAGCAGACCTCGATGCGGCGAAGTCGGCTGTGCGTGACTTGGAGATCACAGAAGGACGCCGCCAAGTCTTCAATGCAAATGCGCGGCAATAGGTAGGGACTTTCGTTGATCGTGCACAGCAGGCGCGTTGGATGCGCTCATCCTAGGTGCAGCCACTGTCAGGTTCAGCGCCGCGGCCCCGCGCTATTGGTATCGGTTCAGCGTCAACCGGTCTGGTCGAAGGATTGTTCCTTCCGGCCAACAGTTGCTCTGCGCTTGCGCTTGTCTGAGTGCTGAAACGGGTCGACGCCTCCGCGCAAGCCTGGGCTGTGCGGAGGGCGTCCATATGAGAGGGTGTCTGCAGCTATGCGGTGACTTTCAGCTTCCCGCTGATGTACCGGAACTCCTGCGTCTTGCCGCCATAGCCGTAGGCAGCGGCCGGCACTTCGTGCACGAGAATGTAGCTCTCGGAATGCAGCTTGCCGAGCAGTTGTTCGAAGCGGCCATATATCGCTTCCAGATAGGCGGCCATTTCGGGCTTCGTGTTGGTGCCGTCGACGACCTTGATGTCGAGCCAGAAGCTGTTCAGATCCTGTTCTGCCAGCGATTTGCCGCCGGCGAACCAATGGACGGGATCGATGTAGGCGACGGCGATCGCGGTTATCGTCGGGTCCTTGCGCAGGTGTGTGGCCGTCAATTCGCTGACCGCGGCTGCGATCTTCGAAGAGAGGGCCGCGTCGGCTTTGCCGCTGACGGTGATATTGATGATAGGCATGGAAGGCTCCCTTTGGTGATCGTGATCCGTTGCTGAGTTCAATTTGCCACTTACATTGATGAGAAAAAATCCAATTGTTTTATATGAACACTTCAAATATATTGAAGTGATGCAAGCCTTCGATCCTGACCTGCTCCGAACGTTCCTTGCCTTTACCGAAGGAGGTTCGCTATCTCATGCTGCCAGCGCGGTGGGCCGCACCGCTTCGGCGGTCACCGCTCAGATGCAGCGGTTGGAGGCGATGGTGGGAGAGCCGCTTCTTGCTCAATCGGGAAGAGGACGTGTCCTGACACCGGCCGGGGAGGAACTGCGCGTTCATGCGACGCGGATACTCGAGGTCCATCGGGATGCGTGGCTCAGCCTCAAGGGCGCCAAGGCCGACGGTCGCCTGACGCTCGGCTGCACCCAGGACTTTGCCGACAGTAACCTGCCCGAACTGCTACGCCTGTTTGCGCGCACGCATCCGCGCGTGCGCCTCGATCTCCGGGTCGGGCGGTCGCGAGAGTTGACTGCAGCTTACGACCAGGGAACGGTCGATGTCCTCGTCGTCATGCGGGAAGGGGCGCAACCAGACGAGATTGCGGTGCTGAGCGAGCCGATGCTGTGGTTATCAGCATCCGCCGATCCGGTTCCCACCGGTGGTGAATTGCCGATCGCGGTCCTCGACCCGCCCTGCGGGTTCCGCTCTGCGGCCACCAGTGCGCTTGATCAGGCCGGGCGTGCCTATCGTATCGCTGCGACGAGTCCGAGCCTTTCCGGGTTACGTGCCGCGGTCCGCAGCGGCATCGCGATCACGGCGCGGACTGCGCGATTTGTCGGCGAGGGGGTCACAATCGCGCCCCAAGCTCTTTCGTTGCCGGCGCTGCCGAAGGCGGAGTTCAGCCTGCGGCTGAAGCCGAAGGCAGACAAGGCTGCCTCCAGTCTCGCGATGCTTCTCGCAGAAGGATTGCCGAATGAGGGCAGCGGGCCATAAAGCTGCCTTGGGGCGAACGCCGGCTACATTTGTACGGTCATGCCACCATCGACTGTCAGTGTGATGCCGTTGACGAAACTTGCAGCGGGCGAAGCCAGGAACACGGCCGCTGGCGCAATCTCTTCCGGTCGGCCCCAGCGTTTCAGCGGGATGCGGATGTCAACGAATGCCTGGAGCGCCGGATCGCCGGCCAGCGCCGCATTGGTTTCCGTCGCGAACCAGCCGGGCGCGATCGCGTTGACTGTCAATGTGTCGGAGCCGAGTTCGACTGCAAGCGAACGGGTCAGCGCTTCAAGACCGCCTTTTGCGGCGGTGTAGGCTGGGTCGCCGGGGCGCGCGGCGAAGGCGGCGATGGAGGTAACGAAGATCAGCCGCCCGGCAACGGAGCGGCGAAGGTAGGGAAGCGCAGCCTTCGCCATCCCGTAAGCGGCTGTCAGATCCGCGTTGATCAGAGCAGCGAAGGAGGGGGGATCCATGGCATCGGTACCACGCCGGTCGCGCTCGCCGACCGCATGGATCAGAATGTCGAGCTGCCTTTTCCCTGCTACAGCCGCGTCGACGATCTGTGTCGCATCCGTCGCGACATCGCCCGCAGCGACATCCAGTGCGATGCCATCTTGGGCAAGCTGCCCGCGCACAGCTTCAAGTGTCTCGCGGTTGCGACCGTTGATCGCAACCGCAGCGCCGGCTCCGGCGAGTGCCTTTGCCATTTCAAGGCCGAGCCCGCGACCACCGCCGGTGACCAGCGCCGTCTTTCCGGTGAGATTAAACATGCCAACCCCTCGGTCCCTATTGTTTCCCGGTCGAAGTGAAATCAGATCGCTCAGGAACGAGGTTTAGCGCCTGTTTTTCTATCCGCCAACCGCGGATCCCATCTACCATTCAGGCTCTGAGGGTGTGGACGGCGACGTGCTCTGGAGTCACCATCCTGAACTAGGCGTGGTCACGCGCCAACGTGCGACGCGTGATTGCTATATGCCGGCCGCGCCCATGAGGGGCGCGGTCGGATTTCTCAAGGAATTGGCCCAGGCCAGGCCCTTACTTCATCGTGTAGACGTCGATCGAGAAGTATTTGTCGTTGATCTTCTTGTAGGTGCCGTCGGCACGGATTTCGTCGAGCGCCTTGTTGAGCTTTTCGCGCAGGTCATTGTCCTCCTGGCGAACGGCGATACCGACACCATCGCCGACGAACTTCTTGTCGGTAATCGGTTCGCCGATGAGTTCGCAGCAGTTCTTGCCATCTGCGTTCTTCGTCACCCAGTCGAACAGCGGCAGCATGTCACCGACCTGCAGGTCGAGGCGGCCATTGACCATATCGAGATTGGCTTCGTCCTGAGTTGGATAGAGCTTGATCTCGGCATCGGGATAGGTGGCGGTGATGTACTCGGCCTGGGTGGTACCGGACTGCGCGCCGATCACCTTGCCCTTGAGGGCCTCATTGGTGAACTCGGTGATACCGGAGCCCTTAGGCGCCGCATGCGTCATTGCGGCGAGATAGTAGGGATTGGTAAAGGCGACCTGCTTCTTGCGTTCTTCGGTGATGAACATCGAGGCGATGATCAGGTCGTACTTCTTGGCAAGCAGACCGGGAATGATGCCGTCCCAGTCCTGGGCGACGACTTCGCACTCGACCTTCATGTGCTCACAGAGCGCAAGCCCGATATCCACGTCGAAGCCGCCGATCTTGCCGGCTGGATCAATGAAGTTGAAGGGAGGGTAGGCGCCTTCCGTGCCGATCTTGATCTTTTCTGCGGCCTGAGCCGACGACGCGGTCGCTGCCATGATGGCCAGGATGGCTGCTGCAATCTGCTTCTTCATTCGCGTTCCCCTTTGTTTGCATCATTCTTGATGCTTCTGGGGAAGACTATGTCGCTCTGGCCTATAAGCGAAATAGATAGGCGCGATAACCGGTATTGTTTTGGTTGATTGCCAGTTTCGCTGAAGTGTCACTTGTAACGCCCGTGGCGTTGAAGCACCTCGATCTTGTAGCCGTCGGGATCGACCAGGAAGAAGAAACGCGCGAGCAGTGCGCCATCGCGGTTGAATGCGACGATCTTGCCCGGGTCGAGCCCCGCATCGGCGGCACGTTGATGTTCTGCATCGAGATCGTCGACCGAGAGCGCCAGATGGCCATAGCCATCACCGAGTGCGTAGGGCTCGCTTCGATCCTTGTTGATCGTCAGCTCGAGCTCGAATTCGCTTTCCTCATTGCTGAGATAGACGAGGGTAAAGGTCTCAAAGTCCAGCCTTTCGGCGACCTCAAGCCCAAAGGCCAGGCGATAGAAATCGACCGACCTCTGCTCGTCGAGAACCCGGATCATCGAATGGATCACCTTAGCCATCTGCCTCTCTTTCAGCGTTTGTTGCGGGCGGGTAGCAGAGTGTGATGCTCAACGAAACCCCGCCTGATTGCTCAGGCCTTCGCCTGCCGCTTCTTCAGTTGTTGCTCACGGAAGAAGATGAAGAGGCCCGAGGCGACGATCAATGCCGCCCCGACGATCACGGTCGGGCGGGGGGTGTCGCCGAAAAAGAACCAGCCGAAGACCACGGCCCAGAAAAGCAGTGTGTACTGCAAGGGCACGACGGTGGCGGCATCGGCAAGCTTGAGCGAGCGGTTGACCAGGATGTGCGCCAGCATCGCAACGATCCCGAGCATGCCGAGTTGCACGAGCGCCTCGCCATCGACAGGCGCCCAGCCGGAAGGGTTGGCGGCAACGCCGACGAGCGAGAAGATCAACGCGCCAACGATCTGCCAGAAGACGAGAGTGGTGTCTGGCGTCGAGCGCAGCGTACGGCCAAGCATCAGTGCGAAGGCGAAAGCAGTGCTGCCTGCAAGCGCAATCAGCGCCGGCAGGCTGAAGCTCTCCTTGGAGGGTTCGAGCGCAACCAACACGCCAGCGAAGCCGACGAGGATCGCGGTCCAGCGCCGCCAGCCAACCTTTTCGCCCAGCAGGAACGGCGAGGCGGCAGCCACATAGATCGGCGCCGCCAGCCAGTAGGTCATGGTATCGGCAAGGGGCATATAGGCGACGGCGAAATAGAAGGCGGAGGCATCGATGGCAAAAAGCAGCGAGCGAAGCGCCTGCAGACCCGGCCGCTCCACCTTGAACATCGAGCGCAGACCACGCTTGAGGATGAAGGGCGACAGGAACAGGAGTGCTGCAATGCTACGGATAACCATCAATTGGCTGACGGAATAGGTTGCGACCAGCCATTTCCCCATGACGTCGTTCAGCGAGAACATCAGCATGCCGAGCAGCATGATGAGGACGCCGGTTCGCTCAGCGTTCGGGGCGGTTAGGGGGGCAGTGATCACGGTCATGTTGGGGCCTTCAGCAAGTTGCGCACGCCATGACACATTCCGCCCGGTTGATCCATTGCCGTGTGCATATGGAATCATAAGATTTACGAATGAATGGGTCTGGGTGCGCTTCGCCCCGCCGGTCGAACACGACTGGCAATCGTGAACCCCCGGCCTCCCCTTCCGGGATGGGGAGGTCGGGGATCAAGGCGTCTTCCGATGAAGGAGGTGCCGGCCCCCGGGGCCTTTCGTGAGCTTGAGCCGGATCCGACGGGGCTCGTCACAAGACGCAGCGCTGCGTTGTCTTCAGTGGTGGCCCTCTTCAATCTTCGGAAGAAACCATGCGAGAAGCCCCGCAAGCGGGAGGAACGAGCAGACGTAGTAGACCGTTTCGACGCCGTAGCGATCGGCCAGGATTCCAAGAAGAGCTGCGGCAATGCCGCCAAGACCGAAATTCAAGCCGTAGAACAGACCGCCGATGAGGCCGATACGGTGCGGCAGCAACTCGATGGCGTAGATCAGGATGGATGCGAAAGCGCTCGCCATGATCAGGTTGATCATCACCGTCAGTACGCCGGTCCAGAAGAGATCGACATGGGGCAGGATCAGCGTCAGCGGAAGCGGCCCGAGAACCGAGATCCAGATAATGCGGTAGCGCCCGATGCGATCGCCGACGATGCCCCCGATCAGCGCGCCCGCGGTCGACGCCAAAAGGAAGATGAACAGCATCATCTGCGCGGACGGGATGGAGAGACCGAATTTCTCCATGAGATAGAAGGTGTAGAATGAGCGGAAGCTTTCGCCATAGGCGTTCTTGGTAAACATCAGCAGTGTCAGGACCACGAGCGCTACCCCGATCGTCGCTGGCGCGTGACGGACGGCGCCACCCGCCTTCTTGCCTTCTGCCCGCAACGCCATGAATGCCGCGCTGATCTCGCGCTGTTTGCTGCCGATCCAAACCAGAAGCGCCATGGCCATCAACGCGAGAACGGCAAACCAGGCGAGGCTCGGCTGTCCCCAGGGAACAATGATCAACGCAGCGAAGACAGGGCCGAGCGCGCCACCCGCCTGACCACCGACCTGAAACAATCCCTGTGCCAATCCCTGCCGGCCGCCTGCGGCATAACGCGCCATGCGTGTCGCTTCCGGGTGAAAGATGGACGATCCAATGCCGATCAGGGCGACCGAGACGAGAATCACCGCATAGCTGTGGGCAAAAGCGAGGCTCACTAGTCCCGAGAGCGTAAACATCATCCCCACGACAGGCGAATAGGGCGCCGGATGTTTGTCTGTCACCATGCCGATTGCCGGCTGCAGCAGCGACCCGGCGATCTGGAAGGTCATGGTGATCATGCCGATCTGCACGAAGTCCAGTGCATAGGCATCCTTCAGGATTGGATAGGCGGCCGGGATCAGCGACTGCATCAGGTCATTGAGGAGATGGGTGAGACCCAGAATGACCAGCACGGCAAGATGCGTCTTGGGACGCGTCATGGTGGGGATGGCGACTGTCATGGTTGTTGTTCTTGGCCCTTGGGAGTTTCTCTGAGGCGGCTTGTAGCGGCATCCGTAACCTCATTGGCTGAACGCCGCGCCGCCTTCAGAGCTTATGCATCGTCCAATGGGTCGGCAACGGATAATTCGCGCTATAATGGCAAAGGGCATTGTGATCTGAGAGACGCAGCAGCAAGAGGGGTTCATCAAGACCGGTATCGGCGGCGCTGCGTGGTGCGCGGGTCCAACCACCTTGGCCAAGACAAGCTGACGCCGCACCTCCGCCCGAGAACGTTTCGCGCCTTGAGGCGCGGGCACTTTGCTGCCTTGGAGGAGCCGGGACATTTCGCCGTTGCGCGAACAGCGCACCAAAGCAAGAGGCGCCCTCTTGACGTTCCACCGCACGCTGCTAATTAGAAAGCGGTCCCGCCCTTAAGACATCGCACGCGGGATGAACACTGGTGCCGGGCCCCTCTGGCGAGAGTTTTTACGGCGCTCTCGTGATGTCGGTACCGCCAGCAAATTAGCCGGCGGATTAGCTCCAATGAAAACTGATCTCATGCCTCACGCATGTGCCCCTTCGGCCGTGCGCATTTCCGTTTTAAAGCCACATTTCTTCACCGAATCCGGCGTCGTTCGCGCGAAGGAGGCCCGTCGATGACACAGCCTCAATCGCATACGAGCGCACTCGGCTATTTCAAATGGGCCTTCATTGTCACAGTGGTGGGCCTGGTGCTCGGCGCCTGGCTCGGTTGGCAATCGACCGGAACCATCGGCGGTATGGCCTCGGTCTTCTTCATCTGCACCGTGCTTGCGGTGCTCGAGATCTCGCTGTCGTTCGATAACGCGATCGTTAATGCCAACAAGCTCAAGGACATGACGCCCGAGTGGCAGCATCGCTTCCTGACCTGGGGCATCATCATCGCCGTCTTCGGCATGCGCATCGTGTTCCCGCTGCTAATCGTCGTTATCGCGGCGAAGATCGGCCCGATCGAAGCGATCGTTCTCGCCGCAAGTAGGCCTGAAGAATATGCGCGCATCATGAACGACGCGCATCTGCCGATCGCAGCCTTCGGCGGAACTTTCCTGATGATGGTGGGCCTGACTTACTTCTTTGACCATGAAAAGGACGTGCATTGGATCAAGTGGGTCGAAAGCAAAATGGCGCGCTTTGCCACCATCAAGGGCATCGAAATCGCTTTCGTTCTCGCCCTTATTCTTGGCTTTTCGACGCTGCTCGAACCAGCAGAGGTCCACACGTTCGTGTATTCGGCGATCTACGGCCTTCTGACGTTCCTCGTGGTTGAGGTGGTCGGCGGCTTGCTCGATGCCTCACAACAAACCATGAGTGCGGCGGCAAAAGGCGGCTTCGGCGCCTTCCTTTACCTCGAAGTGCTTGACGCAAGCTTCTCGTTTGACGGCGTCATTGGCGCCTTCGCCCTGACGCAGAACCTCTTCGTCATCGCAATTGGCCTCGGCATCGGCGCCATGTATGTGCGCTCGATGACGATCATGCTGGTTGAGAAGGGAACGCTCAGCGAGTACCGCTACCTCGAACACGGCGCATTCTATGCGATCCTGATCCTGTCGGTCGTGATGTACTTCCAGACCCTGGTCCACATTCCGGAAGTGATTACCGGCCTTGGTGGTGCGGCGCTCATCGGCATCTCGCTTTGGTCGTCGATCCGCTACAACAAGCGCGAACGCGAACTGGAGCAGGTGGAAACGAAGGATTCTGAGCAGCGACTGCGCGCCTGATAACATCTCAAGATGTGACAATGGACCCGGCGGACGCGTCCGTCGGTGCTGTTGGCCACATGCTTTTGAACTTTCCCAATCAAAATTAAGCAGAATCTACTCAAGGTTTAAAGCCTTGAGTAGATTAAGATTTGGACAAGATACCAGAGTCTCCATTAAGAAAGCTACGATCGGAAACGTTTCGCATCGGACCAGATCAAAGGTTTCTGCTGCGTCAATGCCAGATGCGCGGATTTTTGTGACTTTGATCGTAGCGCACGATGCTACCTCCAGCGGGGCGTTGGTGGCTCGATATAGTTCACCTTCCACGCCTCATAGAAAGGTTGGAGTTCTGCTGGAACCGTCTTCTCGAATTCTTCATCCATTGAAATATGCGGCATTGCCGCCTTCGTTGCCGACAACACTGCCATGCCTTGCCTGCGGTCCTTCGGCTTTTTCCGTGGGTCGCGCTTCTCTTGCACCGACATCCAAAGTTTTTGCAAGCCGAAATACCGAGGATCGGGTACTACCAAACGAGCGGGAGTCCCATCACGGGCAACGACAACATGGCTCAGATGCGTTCCTAACAGCAGCCACTCCTGTTCCTCTAGCGGCAACGGGCTGGGCCTGTCATTGCTGATCATGTTGCCTACCGTCGACGGGGCGGCCAGTAGCTCAAATTCAAATGCTTTTGAATTCCTAACCTGAAAGGTTCGTTCTGTATTCACGGTGTAGGTGCTGTCCACCCCTTTCAACATTGCCATCACGCCTAGGTCTGCGTCCTCTTTGACGAGGGCTGACCACGCCATATCGAAATCGTCGGTTTCGGTCGGAGCGTCATTGATCTCACCACCCGCCTCGATGCTGTAGGCAGGCATCGCATTCGTGCCCACCACAAGCAACTTGCTGCCGAGCATAGATCGCCGGTCCGCCTCGCGGAGAATTTTGGCTGCTTCGGATGGGATCATTGGCAGACGCAAGGAGCGATAAAGAGCGCAAGTTTCTGTGAGCTTCTGAGCACTGGCTTGCCGACGCTCATTGATCTCGGTTTTGGATGACGTGTAGTTCGCCATGGCAGTCTCTGTCTCGTGCGACCTCGGGCCTAAACTCTTGGCATGACCGATGCGGTCTAAGACCTGATAGAGGTACTCCTTACCCGATCTTTCCGCCCATTTCATTCCATATGGGAGTGCTGTCGCAGCACGTTCGGCTGCCATCCAGGTATCATAGTGTTGTTCGATATTGATCAGAACACGCTGCTGCTCATCTGAATACGGGGATGTGTACTCAACCATTGGATTTTGTCCTGCATTTCATGCATGTACCATATTTTGCAGGACAAATTGAATTGTTTCAATAGTATAATTTGCATTAATACCCTCATTGGTTGAGTAAATTAGCTCTTTGGTATCGTTCGATGCAATCAGGCCTTGTTGCCGTTGCAACGCGAAGCCGCCGCAGCGACAATGAACGCAAGTGGCGGCTGATTGCTCCCCAGATAGAGGGCGGAGCATGAGCGCGCTCGGCGCAAAGAGCGAGGCGGCGTTGCGGGCAGCGATGGCACGGCTGCTCGATGGCCGCCCCGAGCGCACAGATGAGGCGCTCACCGTCTCCAATCTGGCGTACGAAGCCGCCGTCAGCCGGGCGACGGCGAATAGTGCGGTCGGCCTTCTCGCCGAGTTCCGCACTGCCGAATCCCGCCCACGGCGATCACTACTCAAAGCCCTCAAGGAGCGCGTCCGCGCGCTCAAGCCGAGCTTCGAGCCATGCGCGGGACCGAGATCGCCGAATTGCGCGGCCTCGTCCACACGCCCGCCCCGTACAGCCAGGTGCTGACGCTGCAGGACGCCGGCCGGAATGCCGTCATCGAGAGGATCTGCGGCACTGGCCCATTCCGGTAACGCCGGGGTTTCCCCCTGAATCGCGCCACGAGACGACGCTGGCTGAGAGGCGCGCATCATCCCGGCCGTTTTCTTCCGCGCGGCCGATCATGGCATGCGCCTCCTTAAGCTCGCCCGTCGAGGCAGGGCTCGGGTGTGGCAGACGCTACCAGCCCGTCAACCCTGTTCCGCACCAGCACCGAGAACAGGGTATGACGGGCAGGCTCCCCGCGTCTGCCCCTGCCGCCTCGCCCTCGACGGAGAGGGCGAACTGAAGGAGGCACCCATGACCACAGATCGCACACGCAAAACACCCGTCGATATCTACGAGCGCGTCACCAGCCAGATTATCGCTGCCATCGAGGCCGGCGCTGGCGACTACCGGATGCCTTGGCATCACGACGGATCGGCCATCACCACACCCGTCAATATCGCCTCAACCAAGACCTACCGCGGCATCAACATTCTCTCACTTTGGGCCGCGGCGCACGCGGCGGGCTACCCCACCGGCATCTGGGGCACCTACCGCCAATGGCAGGCGCTCGGCGCCCAGGTTCGCAAGGGCGAGCACGGCCACCTTGTGGTGTTCTGGAAGGCCAGCGATCGCGACAAAGCGGATGACCAAGACGGCGATCGCGAAACTGACGAGCCCGCACGCCGCATGTTCGCTCGCGGCTATTCGGTTTTTAACTGCGCCCAAGTCGACGGCTACACACCGCCCGTGATGCCGGTGTTGGCCGAGGCTGAGCGGATCGATCGGGCCGAACGGTTCTGCGCGGCTCTCGGCATCGACATCCGCCACGGCGGCTCGCAGGCCTATTACCGCCCGGCTACGGACCAGGTGCAGATGCCAAGATTCGCGTGCTTCCGCGACGCGGTCGCCTACTACGCCGTGCTGCTCCATGAATGCGGGCATGCTTCTGGCGCCAGCCACCGCCTGGGCCGCGATCTCTCCGGACGTTTTGGGACGGCTGCCTATGCGATGGAGGAATGCACGGTCGAGCTCTTGAGTGCGATGATTTGCGCCGACTTGGGCCTCAGCGTCGAGCCGCGGCCCGACCATGCCCGCTACATTGCCTCGTGGATCGAGGTGATGAATTCCGACAGGCGCGCAATCTTCACTGCCGCCAGCAAAGCCCAGGAGATCGCCGACTGGATGCATGCACAACAGGCCCAGCAGGATGAGGCCCGGGGCGCCGCATAGGCGCCCCTTTCAAGAAGAACAGCCAAGGATCATCACCTTGCGAGCGAAAAGTTGCGAGGTGATGCTTGGGAGGGCCGGCCGCGGCGGCAGGGAAGCAGTTTTCGAATTGCCGGTTGCCGACAGCGCGGCAATCGGCCAGAAAGGACGTCCGGCAAAGCGAGCTCTGTTGGCTCGCCGCATGACGGCCTCTGCTTTCTGGCAGCCTTTAGCGGAAAAGAAGTTGCCGAGGATGCAATGGGCTGTGGCTCGTGGCGCCGTGCGCTTTCTCTGTCCGTAGAATCTGCATCTATCGTTTGACTGAGATTGATTTCGACCAGATTGAGCGGCGCTACCGGAAAGGCAGTGCCTGTTTTTGAACTTTACGAAATGAACGCCTTCATTTGCTGCTTCCTTCACCATCTAACGAGCTTGCTCTGAACAAAGACAATAACCATCCCTCCTGCAGTCTGGCGATCACGGCAATTTCGGCATGTCCCCCTCGGCGATGCACCAAATCCAAGGTGTCATCTCTGGTCTCGCCTCGATCATTTCCGCCAATGCCCGCTGGTAGTCCCCACTTGCACCGGCCGGGATGATGAACATCGCGACCGGGGAGGGCCGCTTTTCCGGCAAGGTGACCGACACGATTGGTTGCTCCTGCTGGAGATTGAAGCGTAGCCCTTTGACGAACTTGCGTCGCAGCGCAGCCAGTTTCTCCAGGAGATACCGTTCGTGGACGCTATCAAATGGGATCCAGTTCTCGTTCACCACCATCATCGCCACTTCTTCGACGGCAGCGACCCCGGATGCCGCAATCCCAAATGTCGCAATCATAACGAGATGCAGCTCATCGTTCGAACGCCATAACTCCAGTTCCGTTTCGTATTTGGCGTTGAGCCGTTTCCATGCTTCGTGTTCAAGCATGAGGGGAAAGGGTAGATGCCGAAGCGCGATCCGATGCCCCACGCGTGCGGGTATGAACTCCTTCACTTCCGCCACTGCGATCATCAGTTTGCGCGGTCCTGTCCCGGACGCTAGCGCACCGGCAAGTGCGGTCGCTCGGCGCGCGGCAATTGCTTCCTTGTCCTCCTGACGGAAAGTTTCCGGCACAAACAGCATATCGCTGAGCTGACCGCCACGAGTCGTCATTTGCGACGCGGCGTTCATGAGGCTCGTGCGGACCCGACCCCAGCCGCGCCTTCCGGCCCAGGAGCAACGCCATTCGGTCAATTCACCCATTTCCCACAGGTAGTGCAACATTGCGCGCAACGATAGCTTCTGCGGCTCACTGCGAATGGCGCGCTCTGACGGACCCGCCGATTGAGATGCGGCCGGTCGCGGACCTTTCTTCGTCATCGAAAAATCTATCTTCAAGATTGCGCGGCCGTTCGCATCGACCTGGATGGCATTGCCGATTAAAGGACCGAGGCCGGACAACTCGTAAGGGGGGGTGTAGGAGGGGCAAGCCGGGTCGTGATCGCGCCCGGAAAGCGGCATGCGTTTGACGAAATGCTGGCCCTCAAGTTGCGCGATATACATCGGAACCGGCGGCTCCTTGCACTGACAATGCGGCCGGAGCCCCTGTTCGTAAGCACGTGGAAGAATAGCCTGGAATTCGTTCGATTCCTCTTCGAACGACCTGTCGCCGATCAGAAACCGTCGCACGTTGCATCTCCGCCGCCCATCCAAGGGGCCTGTAAGGGTCGGTCACGATGTAGCACGGATCTGTCGTGCAGACTATCTGAAATATGATAGTATAGAGTGGGACGCCGTGCAACAACGGTGGAGGAAGATGTTTTTCTGCGAAAGCACGCGTCCGAAGATATCGGCGGAAACACGCTCGGCTACGAGCGCTCTCCGGGCGTCATGTCGGACAGAGACAATGCGAATACGCTTAAACAAAACGGCCCGTCGGCTGCATCTGTCACAGCTAAAGCGCAGTGAACCGACAACAGCACAGCGTGTTGCCGACGTCACGGGTTGTCACCTCGTCGTTAGCGCTCAACCTTGACGACGATAGCGCGGTTGCTCGCGCCCGCTCTCCATGAAGTCTTCACTCATGCCGCGGGCCAGCGCTGCCTTCAGCGACGACCACGGCTCGCCCGCCTCGATATGCGGGCGGACAATGAGAGCATCGCCCTCTTGCGCGATCTCTACGCGTTCGAGGTTGAAGCGGTATTCCTTCGGCAGGCGGACGGCCTGGGAGTTTCCGAAATGGAATACCCGTGCAAGATGGGGCATGGTCGCCTCCGTTATGTATCTACAGAGGCGTATATACGGCTTTTTGACCCTCAGTCCAGGAAGGACGGGTCACTCGCATCCGGCGATCTGCCCGAGCGGGCACTGTTTCGCCGGCGAGCCGACTGCACGAAGCCTGCACCAGTCTTCGCGCCTTGACGACCTGACGATCCCTTGCGTTCGGTGAGTTCTCGCGGGCAGGAGCTTCACTGCTCGGCGCTATATACCGCGCTGGGCTCGAAAGCGTTGCAGATCCAGAAGCGTGACGCCCTCGGCGATCAGGCAGGTCGGCGACCCCGGATATCGTCAAGCGATGCCAGCCCGGATTGCTCAGGACCGACTGATCGAAGCAGACGGGTAATCTGTCGGGGGACTGTGCTCCTGCCAAGACCGGACGGCGGCAAGATTGTCGAAGATCGACTTGTTCGATCTCGGCGGGGCCTAGCGTCTCGAGATATTGCAGTACGGCTTTCCGGCAATATGGTCCACCGCTGTCGTCTCAACGTGCACCCGAGAGATGTGGCGGCAGTCGACGCTCCTTGCTGCTTTCGATTGGCAGAGATGGGCGAGGGGGCACAGCGCAAACCGATGTGATGTGCCCACGTTGCAATGTGCCGGCGGTCTTAAACAGTGCCGAACCGGGTGGCCTGAACGGTCTGTCACCGGCTTCGGTTGCAACAAGACCATTCCCGTTTCTATGTCGCCCTTTAGTCGACCGCCTGCTTTCGCGGTCAACCCCTAAAGGGGTACGTCTCGCACGAAAATTCAGCGAAATTCGATTTGGATTCTTCATGCGGGCTTCTTGCACTTCTTCCGGCAAGCGGGACGAAGCGCGCCCGCCTATTTGCGGAAAATAGAATTTTCGCAGAATTTTCGTGCGAGATGACCGCAGCAGATCGGCCGTCTCTTCGCGCGTCATCGGGAATGGTCCCGAGCAACCGAAGGAGACAATACCATGGCAACCACGATCGCAGCTCTGACGCAGAAGACCGATGGCACTCTCGAGGGCGTCTTCGCCACGATCCGGGTCAACGCCCCTATCGCCATCATCCCCAACGCCAACAAGGCAAGCGAAGAAGCCCCCGACTACCGCGTCATTCACCGCAAGACCGGCTTTGAAATCGGCGCGGCCTGGAACCGTATCGCCCGCCAGACCGGAGAGGAGTACCTCTCGGTGAAGCTGGAGGCTCCGGAGATCGGAGTGATCTTCGGTAACCTTGCGCAGGCGCCGGGCGGTGATCCGAACCGCAAGGTGATCCTCTGGAATAATCCGAACTGATCCGCCAACGCCGGTCGCGACCAATCGGGACCGGCGCCCTGAACGCGTTCGGCCCAAGCGGACTGTTCATGGTCGATAGGACCCGGTGCGGGCATCGAGCCCGCACCGGGTCCGCTACCCCTGCCACACGAGATCAAAAACTATCTGCTCAGGGAGCCAAGTCTGTCACGAGCAATCCTGCCGCCTCAAGGACGAGTGGTCCCCCCGAAATGCTTCGCATTTTGGCTCCCCCGCCCGCCGGCTCCGCCGGTCGCGTCCCGCGATCCTTGACCCAGCCCGATCCTCGCGACCACCGGGCGCCATCTTTCACATTATCCAAGGAGATGACGGCAATGACGGTTGCACTGGAAGACCAAATCGAGGAACTGCGCCGCGAGCTGAACTGCTGCGACCCGGCCGAGCGCGCTCAGATCGCAGCGGAGCTCGAACTGGCACTGGCGGAATTGGAAGTGGCAATCGCCGAACAGGAGGGCCGCATCGATGCCAAGCCTCCCTTCTAAGGGAGGCCATAGCTATGTCTAGACCGCTGACGGCGCGCTTTGGGACAGTCTGCATCCTGTCGAATGGTCGGACGGGGCTCGTTGAGGTCTGAATAGTTCGGTACAAGGCAAATTGCGCGGTCTTGCGGATGGTCAGCTCTTCAGGAAACGGCAGGACGTTGGTTACGATTGATCCGCAGGGCTTCGGCTTCGTTTGCCGTCGGGACGACCTTCGCAGGTGGAGCAGGTCGCCTCACGTCACTACCGGGACGGGTCGTCGGTTATATCAAGTCGCATGCAACAAACGCCAGTTTCCGTGACGGTTCTCATTGGCAGAAAAGACATCGGTGCCAAGCGGCGTGCATTGAAGGCAACGTGTTCCGCTAACTCAGTGGCATAAGGGGCCCCGAATTTTCACGGACTATCTATTTGGGGTTCACCGGTCCCAACTCGACCGATTACGCGGGACACTACCCTCGGGCTCATTGACTTCGATCCGATTCTCGCCTTCGAGCCGTTCGCTGAAGATAACGACATTCGCCCCACCCCCCAAGGACATTTCCGCTCGCGTCTCGAACATAACTTGGCTCGCATCGGCTGGCGCTGCCGTCTCTCAAGCCGGATGCCCCTTTCTGGGTTACTTCGCCGTAGACGTCGTAGACGGTCATGCACAACTCTGTTCGAACGGGTCTCCTTCCCAGCCTCGATGCGCCCGCGTTCGGCCGGCGCAGTAAGCATGAGTACGGCTTGGCGTGGAACGTTAAACCTGGACAAAGCGGTTTGCCTTAGCTGCCTGATCCATATCCTTCCGCCGAAAATAGATCGCGCGCCCGCAACGGATCGGGCTATGACCTTGCACGATAATGATCTGTTCGTCCTTGCGCATCGACTGGGTGATTTCGTGTGGCATGATCAGCGACCGGCGCTGGAAATTTACGCTTTCGGATTGGCGGGCCCTGGCGGTTTTTGTGTCCCAGCCAACGTTACGGGAACTCCTCTTCACCTCGACCGTCATCTCACCGCATTGGGCGGAGACGTTGCGCGCCGTGTCCAGCGCTTTGACCGCGGCATAGCTCGTGAAGGCGCAGCCGTCGATCCACGACGTCGCGCCATCCCTCCCGAAATGCCGCTCCAGCTGGCCGACCGATTGGTACATCAGCATCATTGAGATGCCGTACTTTCGGCCGCGGTCGCGCGCCTCTTCCATAACGCGCATGTATCCCAGAAGATCGACCTCATCGAGCATGAACAACGCGCGACGCTTGAAGCCGCCATCGGCGTGGATCATGGCATTGATCAGTGAGCCGATGATCACGCGGCCGATGCTCGGATAGGAGCGCAGGATCGATGCCGGGATGTTGAGGAAGACGTCCTTCTTGCCCGAGACGATGTCACTCGATTTGAAAGCATTGCCACAGACGAGTGCGGCGTAGCTGTCGAGCGACAGCCACTGGCAGTCCTTCGATGCTGTCGAGTAGACGCCTGAAAACGTCTGCTCGGTCATGTTGGTGAAAACGCCGAGGGTCTCGCGGATGAAGGCCGATTGCGAGTGCTCC
Organism: Ensifer adhaerens; assembly: GCF_028993555.1. NCBI lineage: Bacteria > Pseudomonadati > Pseudomonadota > Alphaproteobacteria > Hyphomicrobiales > Rhizobiaceae > Ensifer > Ensifer adhaerens. Next base: position 825,176 of record NZ_CP118611.1, read on the forward strand.
TGAATGTCGCGCAGCATCGCCAGCACCGAGGGCTCCGGCTCGGAGACGATCTGCCGAAGACTGCGCAAGGTTCGCCGCCCTTCATATTCCGGCGACAGCATCACGTGCGCGAGCAGGCCGGTCAGGAGATTGTGTGCTTGGTTCTGGAAGTAGGAACCGCTCGAGCTTTCGAAGCGCACGCTCTCCGACAAGAGCATGTGGGCAATGCCGACGATGTCTTCTTCCTTTCGTCGCGAGTTCTCGACCCCGTCGAGCACGTTGAAGCCCATGATCGGGTTCGTCGGATCAAGCACCATCACCTCGCGGTCGAGCACGCGGGTTCGGTGCTGGATCACCATGGGCGCGACCTCGGTGGAAGGGTCGAGGCAGATCAGCGGCCCGGTATAACGCAGTGCCGTCGGCACGACATTGCTTGTGGTCTTGTATCCACCCGAGCCGGCGAAGAAGAGCATATGCGTGGAGTCAAAATCCTGTTTGTAGGTGAGCAGCGGGGCCTTGCCGCCCCGGCCCCATGTCGCCCGATCATTTGGATCGAAGGACAGTTCATGGACGATGTCCTTGTCGACGCGGTAGCGCTCACCGACGACGATCTCGCCGTCCGGCGGAAACAGTTTTCCCGCCGCCGACATAGGCAGCCAATCCGCGTCCCCGAAGGCGCCGCGCCTGGCGCGCTTTACCGGTTCGGGGACCACAGCGGAAACGCGCGCGGCCGCAGCCACGGCCATGAAGCCAACGACTGCGCTGACGACAGCGACCATGTCGAGATAGGACAGCGCCCGATCCCATGATAGCGCGCCGCTTTCCACGGATGGGGATAGTCGGCCGAATTCACGCAGCGCGTAAAGGCAGGCGATTGTCAAAAAACAAACGAGGCTCGCCATGGCTACCGGCCTTCGCCGGTGCAACGGCAAGGCCCAAACGGTCAACAGGCCTGCGAGCGGCCCGAGCAAAAACGGTACTAGCGGTGAGGCTCGTAGAAACCAGTATGCCGCCTTCCCGGACAGTCCGGCGGCGAGCACCGACCAGCGCCAGCCCACGACATAGACCGCAAAGGCGGTGACAGCGACGGGCAAGAGAATGAGCAAAAGGCTCGGATGCGGTTTTGACTTCAGTGCCATTACGCCGTCTCCGCGATACGAGGTGATCCGTCCTTTGACGCGGGAATCTTGAATGCTTCCTCACCGATATCGCGCAGGCGCCGATGCTCGGCAGTGCCCGGCACGACGCTTGCAAGTTCGATGAGACCGCCGAGTAGAAACGCCCGGTCGGCCTTCGTGAGACCCGCTCTCGCAACAATGCCACCGAGCAGGGTTTTCTCGCGGGACTCGCGCTTTCGTTCACTCGTCATGAGAAACCTCCGCCGTCGTTCCAGACCCGCCACTTGCCTGTCGACGCGGCAAAGCAGTCGAGCCAAAGGCCCCTTCCTTCTCTCCTTTGCGAAATCGAGCAGCGATCTCCCCGAAGACCGCGTCAAGTTCCTCGTCAGTGATCTCCATTTCCGCCAGACCTGATTTTGTTGCGGCACGCGCAAACCGCTCAGCGGATTTTACTATCAGCGTTCGTTTACGATCACGCAGCTTCTCGATCTGGGCGTCGATATCGGAAATCGATGATTTTGTCGCCATCATGGTGTCCTTCCGTGTTTGAGAAATCTGACTTGCGTCGATTATACTGTCTGTAAAATGATAGTAAACTAGGTTAGTGTGCACCATCCCGAAAACGTTGCGGCCGGAATTCCGACCGTCGGCCGCCGTCCGGAGACGCGGCATCGGTCCTTCGGTCCGACCGGTTTGAGGGCGCAATATACGTCGCTGGCGCGACTTGCTCGGAGGACGGAGACAGTCGTGGCGATCATGTTCGTCAGAGCGCAGGTTATCGGCAGGGGAGCGGGACGCAGTATTGTCTCGGCCGCCGCCTACCGCCATCGCGCCCGGATGACGGACGAGCAGGCCGGAACGTCCTTCAGCTACCGTGGCGGCGCGTCGGAGCTGGTGCATGAGGAACTGGCGCTGCCGGACGATATCCCGGGCTGGCTGCGGGCGGCGATGGCGGGGAAGACCGTCGCCGCGGCAAGCGAGGCGTTCTGGAATGCGGTGGATGCGTTTGAGACGCGGGCGGACGCACAGCTTGCGCGGGAGTTGATCATTGCTTTGCCGGAAGAGCTGACGCGAGCGGAGAATACCGCGCTCGTTCGTGAATTTGTCCGCGACAACTTCACGTCGAAAGGAATGATCGCCGACTGGGTGTTTCACGACAAGGACGGCAATCCACATATCCATCTGATGACGGCGCTCAGGCCCCTCACGGAGGAGGGGTTTGGGCCGAAGAAGGTGCCGGTCCTGGGCGATGACGGGGAGCCGTTGCGTGTCGTCACGCCGAACAGGCCGAACGGCAAGATCGTCTACAAGCTCTGGGCCGGCGACAAGGAAACCATGAAGGCATGGAAGGTCGCCTGGTCGGAAACGGTCAACCGTCACCTGGCGCTGGCCGGCCATGAGATCCGTCTCGACGGCCGCTCCTATGCTGAGCAAGGCCTCGAAGGGATCGCACAGAAACACCTCGGTCCGGAGAAGGCGGCGCTCGCGCGCAAGGGTGTCGAGATGTATTTCGCGCCGGCTGATCTGGCGCGGCGGCAGGAGATGGCCGACCGGCTGCTTGCCGATCCGGAGCTTCTCCTCAAGCAGCTCGGCAACGAACGCTCCACCTTTGATGAGCGCGATATCGCCAAGGCGCTGCACCGCTATGTCGACGATCCAGTGGACTTCGCCAATATCCGCGCGCGGCTTATGGTTTCGGGCGATCTCGTGTTGCTGAAGCCGCAGCAGGTCGACACCCAAACGGGCAAGGCGACAGAGCCGGCGGTGTTCACCACGCGGAAAATCCTGCGCCTCGAATATGATATGGCGCAGTCTGCCGAGGTTCTGTCAGTGCGAACGGGCTTCGCCGTCTGCGCTGCCAAGGTCTCCGCCGCCGTCCGAAGCATTGAAACGGCCGATCCGGAAAAGTCCTTCAGGCTCGATTCCGAGCAGGTCGATGCCGTTCGTCATGTCACGCGTGACGACGGCATCGCCGCCGTCGTTGGTCTTGCGGGGGCGGGCAAGTCGACGCTGCTTGCTGCCGCACGCGTTGCCTGGGAAAGCGAGAGCCGGCGGGTGATCGGCGGGGCCCTTGCCGGCAAGGCCGCCGAAGGGTTGGAGGACAGTTCCGGCATCCGGTCGCGCACGCTGGCTTCGTGGGAATTAGCTTGGGCCGCTGAGCGTGAGCAGCTCAGCCGTGGCGATGTGCTGGTGATCGACGAGGCCGGCATGGTCTCCTCGCAGCAGATGGCGCGCGTCCTGAGAATTGCCGAGCAGGCAGAAGCGAAGGTCGTGCTCGTCGGTGACGCAATGCAGCTACAACCGATCCAAGCGGGTGCGGCGTTCAGGGCAATCACAGAACGGATCGGCTTTGCGGAACTTGCCGGTGTGCGCCGCCAGCGTGATGCGTGGGCGCGCGAGGCATCCCGACTATTCGCCCGCGGCAAGGTCGAAGAGGGCCTCGACGCCTACGCCCAGCAGGGCCGTATTGTCGAGACCGAAACCCGGGCCGAGATCATCGACCGCATGGTTGCCGATTGGGCCGATGCCCGTCGTCAACTGCTGCACAAATCGGCTGCGGGCGAACGTGCGGAACGTCTTCGCGGTGACGAACTGCTTGTTCTCGCCCACACCAACAATGACGTTCGGAAGCTGAACGAGGCCTTACGCAAGGTTATGATCGACGAGAGCGCGCTGACAGGAGCGCGGCAATTCCAGACGGCACGTGGACTTCGCGAGTTTGCCGCCGGCGACCGGGTCATTTTCCTCGAAAACGCCCGCTTCCTCGAACCGCGCGCAAGGCGGCTTGGTCCCCAATATGTGAAGAACGGTATGCTTGGCACGGTCATTTCGACTGGCGACAAACGCGTAGACGCGCTGCTGACGGTGCATCTCGATAATGGCCGCGACGTCGTGATCAGCGAGGACAGCTACCGCAATGTCGATCATGGCTATGCCGCGACCATCCATAAATCTCAAGGCTCGACCATCGATCGGACCTTCGTGCTCGCCACCGGAATGATGGACCGGCATCTGACCTATGTGGCGATGACCCGGCATCGGAACCGCGCCGATCTCTACGCTGCGCGGGAGAATTTTGAACCGAAGCCGGAATGGGGGCGCAGGCCGCGTGTCGATCACGCATCCGGCGTCACCGGTGAATTGGTGGACACCGGGTGGGCCAAGTTCCGGCCGCAGGATGGTGATGCAAAGGAAAGCCCGTACGCCGATGTTAAGACGGACGACGGAACCGTTCACCGACTTTGGGGCGTGAGCCTGCCAAAGGCACTTGAGCAGGGTGGAATCTCAACAGGCGATACCGTGACGCTCCGCAAAGATGGCGTCGAAACGGTCACGGTAAAGGTGTCCGTCATAGATGAAGAGACCGGCAAGAAGCGCCTCGAGGAACGTCAGGTCGAGCGCAACGTCTGGACTGGAACCCAAGTCGAAACTGCCGATGCGCGCAAGGCTAGGATTGAGCAAGAAAGCCATCGGCCGAATGTGTTCAAGCGGCTTGTTGAGCGCCTTGGACGATCTGGCGCCAAGACAACGACGCTCGATTTCGAAAGCGAGGAAGGCTATCGGGAGCATGTCCGTGATTTTGCCCGGCGGCGCGGCATCGAGACGCTCGCCCGGGTCACTTTGGAATTAGAGGAGGTCGCGGTGCGACGGTCGGCGTGGCTTGCGGAGAAGCGGTCGCAGCTGGCGAAGATCTGGGAGAGGGCGAGCATTGCGCTCGATTTCGCGATCGAACGGGAACGGAGCGTCTCCTACAGGGAGGAACGCAGAGAAGCCTTCGCCGCCGGTAACCCGTTGGGTGGGAACTATTTGATTCCACCCGCCACCGAATTCCCCCGCAGCGTTGAAGAGGATGCGCGTCTTGCGCAGCTCTCCTCGGAACGGTGGAAGGAGCGGGAGGAAATACTTCGGACAGTGCTGCAGAAAATCTATCGCGACCCCGATGGCGCGCTGTCGGCGCTCAACGCTCTGGCGTCGGGTGCGGGCGTCGAGCCGCGCAAGATTGCAGAAGATCTTGCCCTGGCGCCCGACCGCCTTGGCCGCCTGTGCGGATCCAATCTGATGATCGATGGCCGCGCCGCCCGCGACGAGCGCAACGCTGCCATGGCCGCCTTATCGGAGCTGCTGCCGTTGGCGCGCGCGCACGCAACCGAGTTCCGCAGGCAGGCCGAGCGCTTCGCCATCCGCGAGCGACAGCGGCGCGCTGATATGTCATTGTTCATTCCCGCGCTTTCGAAACAGGCGATGGCGCGTCTCGTCGAAGTCGAGGCGGTCCGGGAGCGCGGCGGGGCCGATGCCTACAAGACTGCCTTCGCCTATGCCGTGGAGGACCATTTGCTTGTTCAGGAGGTCAAGGCCGTCAACGAGGCTTTGACCACACGCTTTGGCTGGTCTGCCTTCACCGCGAAGGCCGATCCGATCGCCGAGCGAAATGTTGCCGAGCGCATGCCGGCAGATCTCACCACTGACCACCGTGAAACGCTAGTGCGCCTGTTCGAGGGGGTCAGGCGTTTCAGCGACGAGCAGCATTTCGCAGAAAAGCAGGATCGCTCGAAAATCGTCGCCGGCGCAAGTGTCGAGTTCAGAAAGGAGACAGTGCCCCTGTTGCCCATGCTTGCCGCCGTCACGGAGTTCAAGACATCGATTGCCGATGAAGCGCGGGAAAGGGCGCTTGCCGTTCCCCATTACAATCATCATCGCGCCGTCCTCGCCGAGGCGGCAGTGCGCATCTGGCGCGATCCGGCCGGCGCGGTCGCCAAGATCGAGGAGCTTGTCGTGAAGGGCTTTGCCGGCGAGCGGGTTGCCGCAGCCGTCAGCAACGATCCGGCGGCCTATGGCGCGCTGCGTGGCTCCGATCGCATCATTGACAAGTTGCTTGCTGTCGGCCGCGAGCGGAAGGCGGCGCTTCAGGCTCTGCCCGAAGCGACAAGCCGTGTCCGTTCCCTCGGAGCGTCTTATGCCGCTGCGCTTGAGGCTGAAACCCAGGCTATTGCCGACGAGCGCCGGCGTATGGCGGTCGCTATTCCCGGTCTGTCGCAGCAGGCTGAGGGCGCGCTGCGGCAGTTGACGACCGAGATGAAGAAGAGGGAGGGCAAGATCGAGATTGCCGCGGGTTTTCTCGATCCGCGCATCGCCCAAGAATTCGTCTCCGTCAGCCGGGCGCTCGACGAGCGCTTCGGCAGAAACGCCATCCTGCGTGGCGAGAAGGACGTCATCAATCGCGTGTCGCCGGTGCAGCGCCGCGCGTTGGAGGCGATGCGGGATCGGCTGCAGGTCTTGCAGCAGACGGTTCGCGTGCAGGGCAGTCAGGAGATCATTTCGGAGCGTGAGCGGCGCGTCATCGACCGCGCCCGTTGAATTAGCGGAGCGCATTGAAGAAGGCAGAAGGAGAAGCGCAAGCTGAACATGAACCCTTTACGATCGATCGGCCGTACTGAGATCGCCACCGGGCGGTCATCAAGGATCAGATTGCGTTAGCCAACTTCACCGTAACGCTGAAGAGATGACCAAGCCCGGCATGCGCGACGTTGGTGGCCTGGTTTGCAGATTGTGTCAAAGGGGGTATTTGCGTCAGCGCTCATGCTGAAGCGGGCATTTCGCGCGGCGGTCGCCATCTTACGATCCTCGCGCACATCGGCGCCATTGTGCACCGGAACACGATCTATCTCGGCCGCACCGCCGCCCGAGCACAGCGAAGGATGTTCCGAATTGCTGAACATTCCTTGCCACTGAGTTGGGAGCATCAATCTCGCCGGCATCTATTCCCAGGAAAAGCGGCAAGGTTTCAGGCCTTAGTACCTCTGCACAGAGGATTTGACGGGTTGGTTGGGTTGCAGCGCGGGTAGGCTGGCGTGATTGACGAGCAGTGCGATGCTTCGGGCCACGCCGGGTTTCCTTCGGATTAAGCCGGCCCGCTCGAGGGTGAGCATCATTTGGTGGACAGATGGTGGGGGGGACGCCGAAATAGCGTTGCAGGTCACGCTCGGCCGGCGCACGTTCGTTGATCTGGCTATAGGCCCAGATGAAGGCGAGGTACTGGCCCTGCTCTTCGGTGAAGCGGGGTGGCGCTGCCAACTGCCCGTCAAGTAATTGATTCGATCATGTTTGGAGGCGTACCATCGGACCAGAGACGTCTGGGGCAGAAGTCACCACAATCGGCTAATATCCGGGAGCGTGTCGAAAACTTCGTCCGCTGAAATCAGCGGGATTCCAAGAGCGAGCGTGGTCGCCGCCAGCAATCGGTCGAATGGGTCGCGATGCTCCCAGGCGAGGGTCGCCCCTTTTAAACACACTTCCGGCGCCAATGCCGCAACTCTGCCACCCTGTTCAGCCAGCAAGCTCGGCAAGTCATTGATGAATGGTTCCATCTCCGGCCACTTGCCGATACGGACTTTCTGCCCAATCTCGAAGAAACTGATGGGGCTGACAAAAACGCTGTCAGCCTCCGTGATGAGAGCGGTTGCCTTGGTGGACAGGCGCATATCGCCCGTTAGTGACCATGCCCAAGCATGGGTATCCAGAAGCACAGCTGTCACACCGCGCCTTCCCAAAGAGCGAGTTCATCTTCACTCATCGGCTTAAAGAAATCCGGTCCCTGCCCTGTGACCTTGCCCTTCAGCAGCCCGACGGTGAACTTGCTTTGTGGAATAGCAACGATCCGGGCAACAGGGGTCTTGCCCTTCGCGATGACAACTTCTTCGCCAGCCTTTGCCGCCTCGATGAGTTTGGACAGATTCGTTTTGGCGTTATGGATTGTAACTTGCATGGGAGTTCCGTTTAGCTAACTTGGCTATACTTAGTGCATTTGCCTCTGAGAATCCAGTCTCATCGCGTGGAGCGCGAGCGAGGGCTGCGAATTCAATAGAGCCCGATGCCGTGCGCGCTATCTGTCGCAAAGCCCTTTCTCATCGATTGCCGTGTTCACGTTACATCAGAGTGAGGCGGTAATGTATGATTTTAAATGCACTTTCTGATTTCGAAGATTTGCCGCAGAGACGTCTGATGGTGGCGAGGATATTGTCTGCCGTCGGGGACCGAAAATGGGGCTATGCGGGAAAGGGCGCTTTGCCAGAACTGCGAACCCGTGCGGACAACCATGCTGAGCGACTAAAGGGTACCCGCAAAGGTCCAAGGCGGGCCACCGCTTGCGCGGCATCCTTACATCGCGCCGAAAGGCACGCTGCCGGCCGAGTGCCACTCAACGTTTTCACCTGAAAACTTCGCGACGGCGCACAGGCTTCCCAGCAGAAGTGTCCTGATGCCATAGAAGGTGATGGTGTCCTGCGCGTCGACTTGGAGGTGCAGACCTTCATCCGTCAGCCTCAGGATCGCACGCGCGTCGCCGAAGTCGAGCAACCTATCGGCGCCCATATCGTCGATCGAGCGGCAATAGTCTCCGGAACGCGCGCAGACCGTTTCCGCGACCCGTTCCGGATGCGGGACCGGTACGTAGGCTTGGGCGGTGTGCTTGTACATTGAAATTCGTGGCCTCCAATCTGCGCCATCCAAGCCCGGAAATCGGCTCTTCGGCGGCTCCGCGCCCTGTTGCTTCACGTGTGGATTCGCACCTATTTCGGCGGTGCGACGCAGTTCGCTCGTCATCGAACTACTCACATCTGCGATATTCATGCACGGTTGGGGCGAGCACACGACTGCTGATTCTATTAGTCGTCCGAGCGGCAAAACTCGTGTCCAGTAGCCAGCGACGGAGATTTCTTCGGAGATTGGTGATGGAGATACTGGATGTACCTGCCGCAGGGCGCGGAGAATTTGCGGACCTGATCGACTCGATGCATCGGTTGCGTGCCCGCGTCTTTGGCGACAGGCTGGGCTGGGATGTAGACATAAGGGACGGTCGTGAATCCGATGCTTACGATCAATTCAATCCTACCTATATCCTGGCTGTCACGGCCACGCGTGCGGTAGCGGGTTGCGCGAGGCTTCTCCCTGCCACCGGGCCGACGATGCTCGCCAATACCTTCCCGCAACTCCTCTCATCGCGACGGCTGGACGCTCACGCGGGCATGGTCGAAAGCTCGCGCTTTTGTGTCGACACTGCGCTCGACGAAGGCAGGACGCAGGGGCATCTCCACAGGACCACGCTGAAGATGTTCGCCGGCATCATCGAGTGGTCGATGGCGAACGGCTACCGCGAGGTCGTCACGGCCACTGACTTGCGTTTCGAGCGCATTCTGAAACGCGCTGAGTGGCCAATGCGGCGCCTTGGCCGGCCGTGCTCCATTGGCAACACGATGGCCGTAGCAGGAGTTCTTTCTGCAGATGTCGGAAGTCTCACTCGGATTCGTGCTGTGATCAACAACAGACGTAAAGCCTAAAGAGGAGAAGTCTTTGAGTTCAGCGCGGCGCCAGATCCTGATTGGTTCGACCGATCCAGATTACTACTTGCTGCTCGTCCATATCCTGGAATCCGAGGGATATCAGGTCATTCTTGGTTCCGGGGTCGAGGAGATTGTCCATCTTGCAGGCGAGTACGATGTCGGAGCCATCCTTCTCGATTGTCGATCGGGAGAAGATTGGGCTCCTGCAGCCTGTGTAAAGCTGAAACAGGAGCCGCGGACATTCGGGATCACGACGGTCGGATTGATTGGACCTGGTGCGGAAAGTCGGTTTATCGATCTGCTGAAGGCCGGTATTGACGAGAATTTCGTAAGACCGATTGCTCCTTCCAAGCTACTCAGCTTCCTTTGCGACCGTATCCTCCTTCCGCACGCGTCGGGTCCAATGGCGAGCGACGGTCATATTCTCGCCTGTGCAGGAATTGAACTGAATACCAACAGGCACAGCGTCAGGCGTTTGGGCATCAACGTCCACTTGGGACCGATCGAATTCCGATTGCTTCAGTTCCTGATGGAGAACCGCGAGCAGACGTGCAGTCGCGCACAACTCATCGAAGCTGGTTGGCCCGAGCGTCGTTTCGTCGACCTCAAGACGGTCAATGTCCATATTGGTCGACTGCGCAAGGCGCTTAGCGTGGCCGGTGGCCCTGATCTCATCCGAACGGTTCGATCGTCCGGCTACATGCTCGATGGTTCCAGTCAGGAGCAATCGCAGCACAAGGCGGATCGGCCGGGCGAAGGGACCGGCGACTAGGACAGCATCCCGGCTGACGAAAAGGAACATCTGTCATGGATCTGGTAATCCGAAATGGGGGTCTAATCACCGGCGACGGCAAGACGTTTCACAAACGGGCTGCCGTCTATGTCCGGAAGGGAAGGATCGCCGGTATCGAAGTCGCGGAGGTTGCCGCAGGCGCTGAAATCGCGGCGCGAGAAACCATCGATGCAGCCGGCGGCATCGTTATGCCAGGTCTCATAAACGCACATGCGCATGGATGTATTCGGGGGCCTTCCATGCCGAGCGGTTCGAAGCCATTTGAAGGCGAAGATGTCGCCTACTTCCGAAACCGCCATCTTCTTCAGGGAACAACGACCCTTCTCAACGTCTGCGGCCTGGCCATGGCTGACGAAGTAGATGTCAACGAGGCTGAACCTCATGCAATGGATATCCGCATTTCCACGGCTCACACTCCGAAAAACATCGAGGCGGCGCTTGTGGTCGACGGCAAGGGACTTTCGGCACGGCACCTGAGTGCGACGATAGATGACCTGTTGGCCTCCGGCGCGGTCGCGCTTGGTGAGGCAGGTGGCGGGCAGACACTGGGTGGTGGCGCGCAAGAATACAGGTTCATCCCGCAAGCGTTCTTGCAGGAGTTCGGGGTCGAAGTGACGCCCGCAGCCGCGAGGCGCTTGAAGAGCGCCGTCCTTGGCCGCTATCTCGATCCGGTAGACGGCCTAGCGAATTTGACACTGATCGACGAGCTGGAGCGTTGCGGTCTTTCCGGGGTCACCGGAGCGGATCGCGTTCGCGACATCATTACGCAATCGGTGATGCCTTCGGTTGCCCTCTCGCTGGCCGGATTCGATCAAATCGCCCGCGAAGCCGAGCGGGTCGGATATCCCGCGATCTTCCACAACGCGGCGCCATCTGCGAAGCGTTTGATCGCCGTGGTCGAGAAGCACCCGAAGGCACGTTTCGTCGCCGGTCATAGCAATCACCCGAGCTTTCTTCCGGACGAGGCAGTCTCGATTGCTCAGAACCTGAGACGAAAGGGGGCTATCATCGATGTTTCGACATTGGATTGTATCGGGACCCGCTGGCGCAACGATCCCTCCAACCTCGATGCGCTGATCGACGCGGGCTGTGTCGATACGATTTCGACCGATTTTGCCGGCGGGCATTGGGATGGAATTCTTGAAGCGATCCAGCGGGTGGTCAGAAAGAAGCAGTTGTCTGCGGCAGAGGCCGTTGCCCTTGCGACCGGGAATGTCGCGCGCGTCTTCACTCAAATGGCCGGTGACCGCGGGCTGATTGAAAAAGGCAAGCGTGCAGACCTGATCGTTGTCGACCACGTTAATCTGAGCCGCGTCAGGCATGTCGTGATTGGAGGCTGTATAGTTGTCAGGAATGGCCGTCTTGTCTGACGGCTTCTGCCAGAGCTTGGCTCTCGCGCCGACGCCGACGATGTGCAGCCGCGGCCGCAATTACGAGATATCGCCGACGGATGATCCGACTGACACAGGGGGCAGTGGTCGACATGTCAGTCGATCAATCGCATCCTCAGGCGCTGGAGGAGGGGAGCAGCATCTCCTTTTTTCAGAGCCTCAAAAGCCTGCAGGACAGTATTTTGTGCCTTGGGAGAAAGCTTGCCCCGCGTTGTTGCCGAGAACTTATTGATGAGATCTTCCCAGACTAAGGGGCGCGCCTTGTCCCCGCGCGGCGAGGTTACCTTAGAGGTGATCAATCTGCCGTCGATCATTTGCAGGCATACCCGCGCAAGGGTGTCTGTCGGAAAGCGTGCGTCGATCTCAGGATTGACCGAGAGATGAACCTTGCGGGCGAATTCGAGGAGGTCGGGCCTATCCAGCTGCGCATCACCGACTGGCGCCAGTGCCGCAGGCCCGTCAACAACAGCAATCGCCATGCAATAGGGCAAGCTGTATTGGATCTCCGTCAATGTCCTGGGAGACACGGTGTTTGAGAGTCGGAGAGCCCATTGAAAGGTCTGAACTTCGATTGATGCGATTTGTTCAGTCCTGATGTCAGCAACTTCCGAAAGCGCAGCAAAGGCATCAAGAGCGGGATGGATGTAGCGGCAGCAGGAATAGGGTTTGAAATAGACCCTCGAGATCTCCGTTGGATCACCCAAGTGCGCGATCATACTCTTCCAGTCGAAGTGCGACGTATGATCGAGCAAATCTTGCGGTCCGGTAAATCCCCCCTCTGCGAGGCGCAATGCGGTCAGGCCCGTCACGACACTCCAGGGAATACCCTCCTTGACGTCGTTCCCGGTGAGGTCAGCATAGCCGGAGCTTCCGTTTGCCTCCTGGTTCGGTGCGAGCACTCCGGCCACGGCGAGTGCGTGGGCGAGTGCCGGGGGGGCGGTTCTGTAGAGGCGGCCTGCCGTGGCCGCAGCTGCGTAGCCGGTCCAACGTCCCGATTGCCGGCTTTTGATCGCTTGCGGGTTCTGCGCCACGGCAATGCGAATTCCGGTCTCGTATCCGAGAGCGACTGCAGTTAGGAGGTCGTCGGCGGATGCGCCGATGGTAGATGCCACGGAGAGTGCTACCGGTATCACGGCCGCGCCGGGATGACCACGCGCGGCGCGGTGACCGTCGTCGAAATCGAGTGCGGAGACGGATGCCGCATTACAGAACGCCGCGGCAATGACACCGAGACTTTCCCCCGTAAACCAGACCGATGCGCGACCGGCTTTAAAATCGTACCTTGCGACCTCGCGGGCTGCGCGAGCACTTGGAACATCGCAGCCGACGACGTACGCGGTGACTGCATCCACAATGCAACAGGCCGCACTTAACCTCAGATCGGGCGGCAGAGCAGCGGAAGAATAGGTCGCCAGATACTCTGAGAAGGTTTCGGTGACATACATCCGTGCCCTCCGTAAAGTTTGGGCTGCCGGCCATCAGTTTGTGTTAGATGAGTGGACGGATGACGCCGTGCCAACATCTGCCGAGAACCAGGTTTCGTAAACATGAGCGGCGACGTAAAGGTCGAGCATAGGCAGGCCCACGCACGTAATGAGGATCGGGAATTCCGATCCGCCGCCCGCGTCGCAGAAATCCTTTAAGTTCAAGACACCGAGCACTGGGCCAAGCTGCTCCAATGTTGATCCCTTGCGTGAGAAGTAGAGCGCCAGGCTTTGGGAGTTTCGCCGCGACACCATGGAAATGTCGTCACAGAGCGCCAGTCCGGACCGAAGAACTTCTTGGATGTGGCCGGATGGCGTCTCGTCTCCCCCAAGATGCAGGACAACGGCATTTGCGCAAATCTCTGCGGTATCAAACACCGGTGCGCTGGCATTGGTAGCGGTGATGACAAACCGGCAATCACGCAGCCTCTGATTATCCGCGACAGCTTCAAGCCGAATTCCGGGCGGCTGTCTGTGTCTTTTAACGAGTTGGTGCGCGGAAGCGCCTGAGCGGCTGCGCACGAATATCTTCGAGACGATGCCGGCTCCGAAATGACCGAGCACTCTGATGATCTGCTCGGCGATGGGGCCTGCTCCAAAGAGGAAGACGGAAAGTTCTTCTGTTTTGGGAAAGAAAAGTTCAAGCGCCATTGAGGCATAGGTTGCCGTTCTTGCGGCTGAGATATCGGTTCCGTCCATCACGCAAAGCGGGCGCAGCGTGAAGTTGTCGAGCAGCAGGATCGTCGACGTCGAACGAGGCCGACCCAATCGACGGTTTATCGCATTGGCACCGACCACCTTGACGGCGGCGTATCTGGTCCCGACGCTGGAGAGCGCAGAGAGCTTCCAGCCTAATCGCTCGCCTTGCAACGTATCCCGGTAAGCTTCAAACTGGGGTTGGTTCCACAAGTCGGCTTCGGGAAAGGACAAAACAGATTTCAGGCCATGGGCCCGGCCCAAGCGGATGTCGGACCAAGCTGCCCTGGCAGCATCGTGGAGCGCGGATGCCTCGAGACGGACGCCGAGGCGCTTCATTTCCGCAAGTGAAATGTATCTGGGTGTGCTCTCCATCACCATTCTCCGTGGAATTGTCGACGTCATGCGACGGGGAGCAATTTCCCATCTGGAGCGCAGGGATTAAAGGAAAGGTTCGGATACATTTTTGTCGTCTTTTGATGAACGACTTCTGGCGCTAAGAGCCGAACCGTAGATTGTGACCTGGAGATTTCGCGCCGCGAGCAGTGGGGAGAGGCGCGCGCAGCCGCGACACCTGGCGGGATGGGGATGGGAGCGGCCGCGGCAGCATTTGCAAATCATCCCGGAATCCGGTTTCTTCGGCGGGACAAGGCGGCTATTTGGTTTCTTCCGGTGGAGCATAGCCGCGCAATCGTTGTCGCGGCAATTTTCTATGGCGCGCAGGACCACATCAGAAATATGCTCGCGCGCATGCTGGCGGGGTAAGATTCCTACAGCCCGGAGGCCTTCGTCAGATTGACCCTAAATCGGTCGCGTCGGCGGTGGTACCTGTGGTTCATTTCCGCACGCGCATGGCCAAACTGCTTTTGCACGTGGCGCTTGTCGACTTCGGCCGACGAGGCCAAGCGGCGCGCAGCGAATGACTGGAGAATTTGGCTGCCCGCACGTCTTCGCTGAGGTCGTGATGCAGGTCAGCGGGAAGGGCGGTGGGGAACTCCGTCCCCGCAGTGCTGATTTGCGGTTGCAGGCTTAGCATGCCGGAACATGCCGGTATCAGCTGACCAATAAACGGAGAAGCGGCCGGAGCGATCCCGCTTTATCCAGCGCGTACACGTTATCAATGGCTTCGCAAGCACCGCTGTCTCCCACGACAGGGCTTGCAAGCCGCAGGAACTTGGCCTCGAGAGCTGATTTCCGCATGGGGTTACTTGCCTCTCCCTCCGCAACGTCTACGTGCCTTTCGAAGCTCTGCCCGTCGCGCAACTGCAAGTAAGCGCTTGCGGCGTGAACGCTTTGAGGTGAGGCGTGGATAGTATGTGGCCTCAGCTCGATACTGTCTTGGAACCGCCCGGCGATCTCGTCATTGAGCCAGTCATCCACGAACCAGTCGGGACCCGGCTCAACGCCGAACACTGCCATAGCGATAGCGTGCGGTGCGCTGAACTGCGCTGCCCACATGTGGCGCGGACGCGCTTCGCTAAATGGCGGTTCGCATACGATCGGAGGTGCGGTCACGACTAGCTTGGCATGCAAGCCGTCGGCGGGATCAATGCTGGCCATCCGGACGACGTCGCGGCTGGCTTGGACACTGCTTTGGATGAGCCGACAGCAACTGAAGGGCTTGAAGCCAACCCGGAGAATTTCGTAGGCGCCACCCAAGCCGTTGGTCAATCGATCGAAACGACACTCGTCGGCGCCCGCCATCCGCCAGAAACCTGTCTCCCCCTCGAAAACATCCAAAGGCCCCTCGTAGTCGGCAGCGGCAAGGCGCGCGGCCAAGACGCCCATTTGCGCGGCCATGCCGAAGTTGTTCTTCGCCATCGATGGCGTGTCTCCGTAGACGGTCTTCATGACGGACGCGACTGGCGCATTCGCAGCGGCGATCGCGATTGCATGCGCCGCTCGCCCGGCGTCGAGACGCATGAGTTTCGCGGCCGCGGCTGCTGCACCGAATATCTGCCAAGTCCCATGGCCGTGAATCGCCTTTCTGGGCTGGACGTGAGCCAGCGAGATGCCAACGCGGCAACTCACCTCATAGCCGGCGATCACGGCCTCGAGTAATTCTGTGCCCGAACACTTCGTGTACTCAGCGACCGATAAGGCTGCTGCAATCACCGTGGCTCCAGGGTGGCCCTTCTCGTAGATGTCGTCGAAGTCGAGCGCATTGATCAAAGTTGCCTTGACGAAGGCGGCAGCCGCCGGTGCGGCACAGCCGCTGACAGGTGTGCCGGAGGAGGGGGCGACCTCGCCGTCCGCCCGCAGTACCTCCAGCATGCCAGCCATCGGCAGCTGATGCCCTCCGAACAGGCAGCCAAGCGAGTCCAGGAGGCAAAGCTTGGCCTTGTCGATGACGTCGCCGGGAACACGGGCGAGTGCCTCCTCGGCGATATAGCTGCCGAGCGTTTGCGTGACAAAAGCGGTCATATCTGGTGTCCGATTACCCGAGGATGGAGATTGGAGGTCCATTTTCAGGGGGGCGTTGTCTACGTGCTACTAGAAGAAATTGGTGCCCCGAAGGTCTGCACAAGCGAGATGCAGGAGGAGTTGCAGCGCTCACCGCAGCTGCTACCTCGGTAGACGCGTGCCTGATCGACAAACGAAACCTTGTGCGACGCGGCGGGAATGAGCTTGCGAACTGCCGCCACGCGGTCGAGATCGAGGTGGGCGGAAACCACGCCGACCTGATCGACGGCGCGGGCTATGACCTGTCCCCAGGGGTCGCAGATGAGAGAGTTGCCGTAGGTGAAACGGCGATCTCCGTCCGCTGCAGTGTAGCCTCCCCACTGACCACAGGCGACGAAATAGACCTGTTGCTCTATCGCGCGCGCACGGCAGAGCACTTCCCAGTGGTCCTTTCCCGTCTGTAACGTGAAGGCCGCGGGTAGAATGACCACATCGACGCCGACGTCTGCGAGCGCATCAAAGAGTCGGGGGAAGCGAAGGTCGTAGCAGATGGCACAGCCGATCCTGAAACCGCCGGCTTCATAGACGAACAGGCTCTCTCCAGGCGCAACGGTGGCGGATTCTCGGTAGATCTTGCCATCTGGCGTCTCGATGTCGAACAGGTGAACTTTGCGGTAGCGGCCGACCTCGTTACCCTCTGGGTCGAAGACGACCGTTGTGTTGTAGATCTTCGAACTTCCATCGACCCTTTCGAGCAAGCTACCGCCGTGGATCCACACCTTTTGCCGGGCGGCGACCGCCTGCAACATGCGATAGGCGTCGCCGCCCGGCATATAATCAGCCGCCGCCAGTTTCTCTGCCGCCGCCCCGCCGGACCAGTCGAAATGTTCCGGAAGAACGATGAGATCGGGTGTATCGCGTGCGATTGCCTGAAGCATCAGGCTCTCGGCCGCGCGCAAATTGCTGTCGCGATCGGGCTGGGAGTTCATCTGGACGAGGGAAATCTTCATTATACGATCCGATCCAATTCGAAGATGGAATGGCCGGCCTCAAGGTAGGGCCGGAGCTTTAGGGAACGCTGTTGGCGCTCGAGGGCGACGTCGGCGATGCGGCGCATATCGGAGGGATCGGCAACGAAGACACCCTCCGTATCTGCCAGGACCGCATGCCCGGGCAGCACGGCAGCCCCGCCGCAGGCGATCGGGACATTGATCGCGCCACCGATCTGGTGCCGGCGGCTGGTCGTCTTGGACGAGACTCCGCGACACCAGACCGGGAAGCGGCTGGTGCGGATCTCCTCGATGTCGGTGCAAGGACCATCGACGATAATGGCGACGGCGCCACGCGCTCGGGCAGCAGCAACGACACCGCCGCCGACGCAGGCAACGTCGTCCCGATCGACCCGGGAGATGACGAGAACATCTCCCGGGCGGAGCAGATCGATTGCCGTGTAGATGACGGCTCCATCGCGGCCGGGCGCGGCGACCGTGACTGCCGTTCCAATGGCCTTGGCCGGAAAGACCGGCGCAATTTCTGCCCCAACAAATCCAAGATATTCGAAGTGGCCGATGGTTGCGGTTTCGACACCCTCCAGCAGTGTTCGCAGTGTGTCTGGTATCGCTTCAGGTTGTTTCTTAATCTTGTATGACTGGGTCATCGACGAAACTCCGATCTGCCCTATGGTTCACAAATCAGACCGGGCGCTCGCCGGATGTCGTCGTCCGATGCATAATCCGGATGGTATTCGGGTCGAATGAATCGCGCCGGTGCATCGTGCAACGGTTGTCCCACATCACGATGTCGCCCACGCTCCATTTCTGGACGAAGACTTCAGGCGTGTTGGTGGTGTGCTCCCAAAGCCTTGAGATCAGGTCATTGCTTTCATCGAGCGGCATGCCGACGATCCACGACCCTTCTGACGTCCCACCAAGATAAAGTGCTTTGCGGCCGGTCTCGCTATGAGTTCTGACCAACGGATGGACGACGCCGCTCCACTCGCGAAAATCCGTGCTCGTCGGTTCGCTTTTCCCGAGGCGCAATTTGCCCGTCTTGTCGTAGACATTCTGGAAGAAGATCTGCCGCCCCTCAACGGCCCTGCGCAGCTCCTCGGGGAGCGTTTCGAAAGCCTGGTAGGTTGACAGAAAATACGTGTCGCCGCCGGAAGGGGGAACCTCGATCGCCCTGAGGATGGCGCCGGCAGGTGGGCGCTCGTAGAACCATGTGTCTGTGTGCCACGTCGCTTCGCTGTTGCCGAGCGCGCCACTCGGCTTGCCGTCCTTCATCACATTGCTGATCACCAGGATTTCGCGATGGATCGGGTGTCCGCCTTCCTGCAATTGCTTGGGATGAATGACGAAATCACCGAAGTGGCGGGAGAAGTCGACCTGCTGCTGGTCTGTGATATCGGTCGCCCGAAAGCGGATGATGCCATATTGCAGCCAGTAGGATCGAACCGCCGCAATGTCCGCGTCGTCGTAGCCGGAGAAATCGAACCCGACGATGTCTGCGCAGACGTTGCTGTCATTCTGGATTGCCGAAACTCTTGTTTTCATGTGTATCTTTCGCCTCCGTGTGGGAAGATCCCGGGTTCGGGATCACGTCGAGCTTAGCGGAGTGATAAATCGACATTCCAATATCAATTCTTTCGCATTGATAATGGATGATAATAAATGTCGCTATTGCTCCAGCAGTTGGACAGCGGAATGGGCGATGGCGAGGTCTACTCGGCAGCCGGCCGCGAGCTTATCGAGGCGGGTCGAGCGGATCATGGACTTCAAGGTGATCCCGTCATCGACGAGTATCCAGGCCTCGAGATAGGCACCCAGATTGACGACCTTTTGGACGGTGCCTGTCAGGCGGTTTGACGGTGCGTCGAGAGCCCCTGCCGCATCTGCGAGCCTGACGGCCTCCGGTCTGATGCAGCAGAAGCGCACATTGTCAGGAGCAACATCGTCTCCCCGCGCGGCTGTGAGCACCGCCTTTCCCGCGCCGAGGGATACCTTCAGGTTCCGATCGGTCCCAGTCTCTGCGGATGCCGGGAGGATATTGGACTTGCCGATGAAGTCCGCCACGAAGGAGGTTCTCGGGTGACCGTAGATGTCCGCAGGCGCTCCTTCCTGCGCCACCACTCCGCCCTGCATGACGATGATCCGGTCGGACATGGCCATCGCCTCTTCCTGGTCATGTGTGACATAGATGAAGGTCATGCCGAGATCTTCCTGGATCTCTTTCAGTTCGACGCGCATTGCTTCCCGGAGCTTGAGGTCAAGGTTTGAGAGCGGCTCATCGAGAAGCAGCACCGACGGTGAGGGAGCAATCGCCCGAGCGACCGCGACCCGTTGCTGCTGGCCCCCCGACAGTTCCTTCGGATAGCGATCCTCAAAGCCTTCGAGGTGGACACTTTTCAACGCCCGTGACACGCCATCGGTGATTTCCTCGCGGGATCGGCCCTGCATCTTTAGGCCAAAGCCGACATTCTGGGCGACCGTCATATGCGGGAAGAGTGCGTAGCTCTGGAAGACCAGCCCGATTTTCCGGACTTCCGGCGGGACGCCTGCCTGATCCTGGCCGCGAATTCGGATCTGCCCGCTTGAGGGCGCTTCAAATCCGGCGATCATGTTCAGGGTCGTTGTCTTGCCACATCCGGACGGGCCAAGAATGCTGACGAATTTTCCCTTCGGGATGGCAAGGCTGATATCGTCGACGATGCGGTTTGCACCAAACTGCTTGCTGACGGAAAGGAGTTCAATATCGATGGTGGTCATTTGCTACCCCCGTGAAATTGGGCGGAGAAGCCGCCGATCTTTTCGAAAAGGATGATTGCGCCAAGGATGAAGAGGAGTGACGCCACGTTCACTGCCGCAAGCACCGGATCCAGGCTGTATTCGAGATGGTTGATGACGGTAATCGGAAGTGTCGTCTGGCCGGGTCTGACCAGGAAAACGGAGAGCGGGATGTTGTTGAAGGAAATGATGAAGGCGAAAGTCATCCCCGAGAAGAGGCCGGAGCGGATCAGCGGCAACAGCACATATCGGATCCTCTGCGTGACACTGGCGCCCAGTATGCGTGCCGCGCGGTCAAGCCGTTTGTCGAAACCGAACATCGCGGTGGCCGCCATGCGCACGACGTAGGGCAACGTCAGGATGATGTGAGCCATGACAAGGCCGGGCGTTCCGAGCAGATCGTAAAGTCCAATCGAGGACAGAAACAGGACGACTGCCACGCCCTTGACGATTTGCGGGACCGACATGGGTGACAAGAGGAACGCCATGATGGCGGTGTGCCCCGGACATTTTGCGTAGGCGACGCTGTAGGCCCCAAGGACGCCGAGCAGTCCGCTTGCGAGCGACACGATGACGGCAAGTTCGACGCTGAGTAGAAACGGATCGAGCCAACGGCTGTCCCAGAGCGCAGCGTACCATTGCAAGGTCCATTCGCTTGGCAGGAACGTCACGGTCGAAGTTGGACTGAAAGAGGCCGCGACGACCACCATCAGCGGAAGGGTGATGAAGGCAAGAATGGCGGCAAGCGCCGTCCTGAATAGATATGTGAGCAGTCGGTTCATTGGAGCCTCCCGACATTAAAGGTGAAGTTTCTGGTGGAGGCGCGACTCCAGCCTGGATCCGATGAAGCCGGCGGCCAGCATCAGGATGAGCAGAACATTCGCCATCACCGCCGCGAAGGGCCAGTCGAGATAGAACAGCACCTGCTCGTAGACCATTGTGGCCATGACTTTGAAGCCGGCGCCGCCAAGGAGGGCCGGGGTCGCATATGCGCTTGCGGCCATGGTGAAGCCAATCAAGAAAGAGCTTACGATTCCCGGCACGGAGAGCGGCAGGATGATGTGCCGGATAACAGCAAGACGTGACGCGCCAAGAATTTG
Organism: Ensifer adhaerens; assembly: GCF_028993555.1. Taxonomy (NCBI): domain Bacteria; kingdom Pseudomonadati; phylum Pseudomonadota; class Alphaproteobacteria; order Hyphomicrobiales; family Rhizobiaceae; genus Ensifer; species Ensifer adhaerens. The sequence goes on from NZ_CP118611.1 coordinate 846,258, forward strand.
CGCAGATTTTTCCAGATTGGGGTTGATACCCTGGAGGCTCGTCAGAAGCGACAGCACGCCAAACGGCAGGATGACGTGAGTAAGCCCAACCACGACGCCGAAAAGGTTCTTCGACAAGGGCAAGGGTTCCGTGATCAATCCGGTCCATATCAGCGCGGAATTGATGAAGCCGCGATCTTCGAGAATGATGAGCCAGCCATAGGTGCGAAGCACGACCCCCGCCAATTCGGGCGCAATGGCAAGCGCGAAGATGAACGTTCGCCAGCGCGACGTGGCGCGTGCCAGATAGTAGGCGAGGGGATAGGCTAGGACGGTCACGCAGAGCGCAACGAGGCCGGACATCACGACGGTGCGGGCCAGGCCCGCAAGGACCAGGTCGTTGCTGAAGAAGCGGCTATAGCTCGCAAGTGTCGGCCTGCCCTCCGTTTGACTTTGAAAGCTGATCCCGATCATCATGCCCATCGGAATCGCGAAGAAGAGCACCAGGACGAGCGATGGGGCTATGAGCGGCAGAAGTCCCTTGACAGGGACCACAGCGCGCAGCGGCTTTGTCGGAGTGGAGCAAATTATGACGGCCATGATCTACCTCACTTGGCCGCCGCGACGACATCACGTTCCCATCGTTCGCCCCAGGCGGAGAGCCGTGTCGCGACCGCAGCGAGATCGGGCAATAGAAGGGCCTTCAGATCCGCCTCGGTGGTGATCTGCTTGGCACGGATATCGGCGGGCACCTCGATGTCGATCCTACCGCTGCCGACCTTGTAGCCGGTGACCCATGCCTCCTGGCTGGATTTCTCGAGAAAGAAGTTGACGAACTTGAGAGCGGCGTCTCGGTTCGCCGCGTGCTTCGGCACGTTCAGGGTTGCGACCAAGGGGATCGAGCCTTCCTTCGGCAGAACATAGTCGACCGGCAAACCGCTATCGACGAGCAGCTGCGCGCGCCCGTTCCAGAAGGGCATCGCCCAGACGTCGCCCCCTTTGAGGTACGTTTCCATGACCGAGGATGATTGCTCAAAGCCGATCGACTGCCCGGCGAGCTTGGCCATGGCGGCAAAGCCGGGATCGACGTTCTCGAGCAGATCTCCACCATGGGCGACCGAGAAGATCTCCATCAGGTAGGCGGCCATCACGTTTTGGAATGTCGGCAGGATGATCTTGCCCTTGAGGCCATCATCCAAGAGCGCGTTCCAGGAATTTGGACGCCCTGCCAGCTTGTCCGTCCGGTAAAGAAGCGAGAGATACTGCACTTCGTGAACCGCGCCGCAGGGACCAGCAACGCCGGCAATCACCGATGACAGATGCTCAAGATTGGGAACTTCCTCTGGTGAGAATTCCTCAAGCAGGCCCTCCTTGCACCCTTCGAGCGATTGGGAAGCGGTCATTACGACGACATCGAAGCCAGGGCGGCCGTTGGTGGCCTTGATCTTGGCGTAATCCTGGGAGGCCGAACCGACGGCGTCGTAGATTACCTTGATCCCGAACCTGGACTCGAAAGGCTCAATGATCCGCTCCCGAATGATGGTTTCGTACGGCCCGCCATAGCTGTTGACGATGAGCGTTTCGGCGTGGCCGTTCGCAGCCAAAACCATTGATACGATCGCGGGCGCGCACAGCGCAGTGTACCTCATGACGATCCCCTTTGTTGGTGTTGTCGGTTCGGTGACATTGCGCCCGCCAGTCTTGCGATCTCCAATATTGATTTCCCGGTATTGATACGGAAATCATATCAATGGTGTTGCATTCGCTGAGCTGGCGGACGGCTTGCATCGGATTCGGTCTTGAGTGCCTCAAGCTCTATGAATCCGAGCGTTGGGTTTATACGCGCTGCCACAGGCAGCCGCTCCGTCACCCCGGCTGGCAGATTTCGTTGATCAGGTTTGGATTGGATTTCAGGGATTTGAAAATATGAAGCCAGAACCGGTAATGGCTTTCGCGATTGAGGTCCCTGGCCTCGAACGCGCGCTTGGCCGCGGCGGTCACCGCGTCGCAGCCGTAAAACTCCATTGCAAGTTCCACAGCCGCCGCCACCGCGACGTCATGTTGCGCATCCGCCTCGTTTGACGGTTCCAGTATATTCTTCAATGGCTTCGACATGGCGACTCTCCTTTGAGAGTCCGGCAGGGGAAATGTGGCCGGACGGTCTCACAGCGAAGATCGCGTCGTCCGGAAACACACGGTGCCACTCATATCGAGCAGGTTGAATCTTAGCTTATTTCCCGCTCAGGGAGAAGTCAAAATTCTCCGCCGACATCGTTGATCGATCCCTTGGAGGCCTTTGGGCCAATGCGGAAGAGATCCTGGCGTAGCTACTTTGGCTGCTCGCCTGACGAATTTTATTCGTAACTCACGATTGCCGTGGCAGGATGTGGCGGCGGTTGATGGTCGCGGGTCGGCCCTTGATGGACAGGGCCGTATCGCGCTTTTCGCGTTCGGCCACGACCTTGCCCTTCGCGACGACACAAATCCGCTCAGCGCGCAGGCGCACCGCCTCGATGGGGTTGCCCGCATCGAGTACGACGAGGCTTGCGGATTTGCCCACGGCTAGACCGAGATGATCGAGGCCCATAATTTCGGCGTTGATCTTGGTGACCATGTCGAAGCAGGTGCGCATGTCTGTGGGCGAGGACATCTGGGCCACGTGCAATCCCATGAAGGCGACGTCGAGCATATCGGCTGTACCGAGGGAGTACCAGGGATCGAGCACGCAATCCTGACCCCAGCCGGTGCGGATGCCGGCCTTTAGCATCTCGGGCACTCGCGTCAGGCCACGGCGCTTGGGATAGGTGTCGTGCCGCCCCTGCAGCATGATGTTAATGAGCGGATTGGGAATTGCCGAGACACCGGATTCTGCAATCAGTGGCAGCAGCTTCGAGACGTAATAGTTGTCCATCGAATGCATCGAGGTGAGGTGCGAGCCAGCCACCCGGCCTTGCAGGCCGAGCCTCTGGGTCTCATAGGCAAGCTGCTCGATATGGCGCGACAACGGGTCGTCCGTCTCGTCACAATGCAGGTCGACCATCAGGCCGCGCTTGACCGCGATTTCGCATAGTTCGGTAACGGAACGCGTGCCATCGGACATGGTCCGCTCGAAATGCGGAATACCACCAACGATGTCGACGCCCATGTCGAGGGCGCGGATGGTGTTCTCGCGCGCATTCGGCGAGCGATAGAACCCGTCCTGCGGGAAGGCGACAAGCTGGAGGTCGATATAGGGCGCGATCTCCTTCTTGACCTCCAGCAGCGCTTCCACCGCAAGAAGACGGTCGTCGCAGGTATCGACATGGGTGCGGATGGCGAGGAGGCCCATCGAGACCGCCCAGTCGCAATAAGCCAGCGCCCGCTGCTTGACGGCCTCGTGGGTCAGGAGCGGCTTGAGTTCGCCCCACAGCGCGATCCCTTCGAGCAGCGTACCTGAGGCATTGATACGTGGCAGGCCGTAGGACAATGTTGCGTCCATATGGAAATGCGGATCGACAAAGGGCTGACTGACGAGGTCGCCGGAGGCATCGATGACGCGACGAGCCTCTGCATCGATGCGTGGCTCGATCGCGGCGATCCTATCGCCCTTGATGCCGATGTCGGCGACGTTTCCATCGGGCAGCGTGCCACCTTTTACGATCAGGTCAAAACTCATCTTTCGCCTTTCTGGTACGGGATCATCAAAGCTTTGGGATAGGCGGCACGACGTGCGACCAGGATCAGCGCCAGGATCGACAGCGCATAGGGCATCATCAGGAAAACCTGATAGGGCACGAGGCCACCCGATATCTGCTGCAGGCGAACCTGATAGGCATCGAAGGCGGCGAAGAGGACGGCGCCGATCAGCGCCTTTCCTGGCCGCCACGAGCCAAAGACGACCAGTGCGATGCAAATCCAGCCGCGTCCATTGATCATCTGGAAGAAGAACGAGTTGAAAGCGGAGGTGGTGAGAAAGGCGCCGCCGACCGCCATCAGCGCGCTACCGACGACGACGGCGCCCATGCGGATGCCAGTGACCGAAATGCCCTGCGCTTCGACCGCTGACGGATTTTCCCCGGCAGCACGAACGGCGAGACCGATGGGCGTGCGATAGAGGATCCAGGCAACGGCGGCGACCGACATGAATGCGAGATAGGTCAGTGGCGTCTGGGTAAACAGTGCCTCGCCAACGACCGGAATTCTGGACAGAACCGGGATCGGCAGGGGCTGGAACGGCTCGATTTTGGGCGGCGACGTCACCTCGGGCAGCGCAAGGCGATAGATGAAATAGGTAAGACTCGTGGCAAGTAGCGTAATACCGATGCCAACGACGTGTTGCGACAGGCCGAGTGGTACCGTGAGCGTAGCATGCAGCAGGCCGAACATGGCACCGAAAAGGGCAGCGACCAGCAAGCCGGCCCAAAGATCGCCGCCAGAATATACGGTAAACCAGCCGGCGAAAGCGCCTGCCGTCATGATCCCCTCGATGCCGAGGTTAAGAACGCCCGCGCGCTCGCAGATCAACTCGCCCATGGTCGCGAAGATCAGCGGGGATGCTATGCGGATTGCGGCAACCCAGAAAGAGGCGGTGAAGAGGATTTCGAGCGCGTCCATGTCACCTCCACCTGATCCGGAATCGCGTCAGAAGGATCGCGACAACCATGGTCAGTAGCGAGGTGGCGACCATGACGTCGGCTATGTAACTCGGCACCTTGGCCGCTCGGCTCATGGCATCGGCGCCGACGAAGATGCCGGCGACGAAGATGGCCGAGGCGATGACGCCCAGCGGATTCAGCATGGCAAGCATGGCAACGACGATGCCGCTGTAGCCGTAGCCTGGCGACAGGTCGAGCGTCAGGTTGCCCTTGAGCCCAGAGACTTCGGAAAAACCCGCAAGAGCGGCCAATCCCCCCGAAAGCAACGCCGTCTTCATTAGTGTGCGGTCGACCAGAATGCCAACAAAACGAGCGCCCTCGGGATTGAAGCCGACGGCGCGCATCTCGTAGCCGAGAACCGTCTTTTTCATGACGACCCAGATAAGAACGGCCGAAGCAAGGGCGATGACGAAGCCACAGTGCAGGCGCTTGCCCTGGATGAGGCGCGGCAGTTGCGCTTCGGCAATGACCTTCTGCGATTGCGGCCAGCCGAGCCCCATCGGATCCTTGAGCATACCTTCGAGTAGCATAGATACGAACAGCAGGACGATGAAGTTGAGCAGCAACGTGGTGACCACCTCGTCGACACCGAAACGCGTCTTCAGCACGGCTGGGCCGAGGAGAAGCAAGGCGCCTGCGGCCATGACGGCGACCATGATTACCGGGATGAGCACGACCGAAGGCAGGGGCAGTGCGCCGGTTCCCAGCGCCACGGTGACGACGCCACCGATGTAGAGTTGGGCTTCGGCGCCGATGTTCCAGAGTTTTGCCCGAAAGGCGACGGCGATCGCCAAACCCGTGAAGATCAGTGGCGTCGCCCGGGTCAAGGTCTCCAGGAAGGCGAACTGTGAGCCGGCCGCCCCCTTCGCCACAAGATAGAAGACGGACAGTGGGGAAGCGCCGGCGATGAGAACCAGTATCGACGTCAGCACCAGCGTGGTGCCTGCGGCCGCCAGCGGAAATAGCAAGGTGATCGCCAAGGACGACGCGGGTTTCGGTTCAAGCCGCATGATCGCCGCGCTCCCAGCTGTGGCCTGCCATCAGTTCCCCCAGTTCCCGAATGTTGTGTTCGCCCCTTGCAGACGGCGTGGAAAGACGCCCTTTGAACATAACGAGGATGCGGTCGGATAATGCCAGGACTTCCTCGAGGTCTTCCGAAATCAGCAATATCGCGGCGCCCCGATCTCGCGCTTCAAGCAGCATGCGGTGAACATAGGCGACGGCGCCGATATCCAGGCCGCGTGTTGGCTGGCTTGCTAGGATGATCTGCGGGTTACCATCAAGTGCCCGGCCGAGGATGAGCTTCTGCATATTGCCGCCCGAGAGTAGGCGTACGCGTGCTTCGGGCGAAGGGCATTTGACGTCGTAGTCGGCAATGAGTTTCTCGGCGAAACGCCCGGCGGCCTTCCAATTTAGGAAGCCGAGGTGGCTGAACCGAGGGCTTCGGTAGCGTTCGGCGATGACATTTTCCGTCACGCTCATGTCGCCGATGCTGCCTACCGCGTGGCGATCTTCCGGAATGCGGGCCACGCCATGGGCGAGGGCGGCGCGTGGCGACCAGTCGGTGACGTCCTGCCCCGCGATGGAAATGCTGCCGCTGGTTGGACGCCGTATGCCGGCGATAAGGGCAGCAAGGACAGCCTGACCATTACCGGCAACGCCGGCAATGCCGGTGATTTCACCGGCCGTGAGGGTGAGCGACACCTTGTCGAGGCCCGCCCCGTTGTACGGCGTCGCGGAGACATGCTCGAGCGCCAGCAGCGGTGCTCCCAGTTTCAATGGGCTCACGTCCGCTGGCTTGATCTCCTGCCCAACCATGAGAGCTGCCAGTTCTTTGCGATCAGTCGAACTTGTTTCGCGCTCGCCGACGAGCTGGCCGGAACGCAGAACCAACACACGATCGCTGACAGCCATCACTTCGTGCAATTTGTGAGAGATAAAGATGATCGATAGGCCCTTGACGACGAGCAGCTTCAGCGTCCGGAACAGTGCCTCAGTCTCGGCGGGGGTTAAGACGGCCGTCGGCTCGTCCAGAATCAGGATCCGGGCTTTGCGATAAAGGGCCTTCAGGATCTCGACCCGCTGGCGCTCACCGACTGAAAGGCTGGATAAGGTGGCTGCGGGATCGACGGTGAGACCGAAATCGGCGGACAATTGTTCAATGCGCCGCCGCGCTGCGGCCCGGTCGAGCCGCAGGCGCCAAAGGCTCTGCGTGCCAAGGGCGATGTTTTCCTGCACCGTCATGTTGTCGGCGAGGGTGAAGTGCTGGTGGACCATGCCGATGCCGGCATCAATGGCGGCGCGCGGATCTCCTGGCGGAAGCGGCTTGCCAAAGGCCTCCACGGTTCCTTCGTCGGCGACGTAGTGGCCGAAGAGAATGTTCATCAGGGTCGTCTTACCCGCACCGTTCTCCCCGAGAAGCGCAATGACTTCGCCCCGCTTGAGGTCGAAGGAAATGGCGTCGTTGGCCCTGAGCGGGCCGAAACGCTTGCTAATGCGTGAAAGACGAAGGGCGGGTTTACTTGACACGTCGGCGACCGGAAGTGGCGTTGTGGGGGGAGCTTCCTTTCCCGTCCAGGGAGAGAATGGTCGCTGTCGGCGAAGTGTAACCCCTCATCCGGCATTCCGACCATCTCTCCCACGAACGCGAGGAAGGAGGGTTAGGTCGACTTCGGTTCGGCGTCGTTGATCTCGACGGTGAACGAGCCGTCCTTGATCATTTTTTCCTTCTCCGCGACCTTGGCCTTGGTGGCGTCTGGAACCTTGCTGTCGAAGGTGCCGAAAGGCGCCAGCGAACAGCCGCCATTCTTCATGAAGGAATAGATGCCGTAGTCGTCGGCCCTGAAAGTGCCGGCCTTCACTTGGCTGATCGCCTTGTCGAGCGTCGGTTCGAAATGCCACAATGCGGACGCGACAACGGTGTCGGGATAGTCCGCCTGGGTGTCGATGACATTGCCGATGGCCAGGACCTTCTTCTCCTTGGCGGCGTCGGACACACCGAAACGCTCGGCATACAGCAGGTCCGCACCCCCATCGATTTGGGCGAATGCGGTCTCCTTGGCCTTTGGCGGATCGAACCATGAGCCGATGAAGGCGACCTGGAACTTGGTATCCGGGGCCACTTCCTTCACGCCGGCCATGAATGCGTTCATCAGCCGGTTGACCTCTGGGATCGGATAACCTCCCACCATGCCGATGTTCTTGGACTTCGTCATTGCGCCGGCGACAAGTCCGGAGAGATAGGATGCGTCCTGGATATAGTTGTCGAAAACCGAGAAGTTCGGAACGGCGGCATCTGGCTTGAAGCTCGAGCCCATCAGGAAGGCAACATCCGGATAGTCTTTGGCAACCGTGCGGGCAGCATCCTCGACGCCGAAAACCTCGCCCAGGATCAACTTGTGACCCGCCTCGCAATACTCGCGCATGACGCGCTCGTAATCGTTGTTCGCGGTGTTTTCCGAATAGACATATTCGATGTCGCCGCGCTCCTTGGCTGCATTCGCCGCCTTGTGGATACGACTGACCCACTGCTGCTCGACCGGAACGGTATAAATAGCCGCCACCTTTATCGGATCCGCGGCGAGCAGACGGCTCGGCAGACCCGTCGCCGCCACCACGGCGGAGGCGCCGGCAGCTTTGATCAGGGTTCTTCTGGAAATGGCAAAATTGAAGGAATCGCTTTGCATTAAGTTCCCCTCTGATTGATTGCGCGTTTTGCGTGCGTCTTTTTTACCACTTGGTCAATGTAGGGGAAGTTGGAGTTTGCAGCAATTGGGGTGTGGTACGCCATTCAACCGGATATGACGCAGCTTGCGCGACAAGCTCTGTGCAGTTTGACGAAAGACGTGTCGCGTCTGAAGCCGCCTAACCGACTATTCAACGCGACAAGTTGGAGGCTTCACTTGAAGACCGAGAGCCGTGCGTACTTTGGGCGCAGTTTCGAGCAACCAGTTTCTTGATTGCGACTGGGGCGAACACGTTCCAGTGCGATCGGCAAAGCAAGTGCAAGATGGTACTGAAGTCGATCCGCTGCAGCTGTGTCCAAGGACGTCTTTCGCTCTTCTCTTTCAATAGCGAAGATGGTCTAAGGTCGTGGCTGGGAGACTGTTGAAGGCCAGGATCATGCGTTGTCCAGAGGCGTGAGCAGTGGAGCCGGAAACTGGAGCTTCTATCCGGATAAAGAAGCGGAGGGGCGTGAATGTTTCTGATCGACCGTGAACTTGAGGCATTGACGGCCTTTCGGCGCGAGCTGCACCGGCGGCCGGAAGTCTCGGGGGAGGAGCGGGAGACGGCACAAACGATCCTCAAGGCTCTGGCCGAGACGAAGCCGGATGCGGTAATGACAGGCCTTGGCGGGCATGGGGTGGCGGCGATCTATCAGGGCCAAGAGCCGGGGCCGACGGTGATGGTGCGGGCCGAGCTCGACGGGTTGCCGATCGAGGAGATTTCGGAAATCGGCCACCGGTCGCAGATCGCGGGCAAGGGGCATCTTTGCGGCCATGATGGGCACATGACGATCCTGATGGCGCTGGCCAAAGGGCTTGGACGCGAGCGCCCGGCAAGGGGCCGCGCGATCCTGATGTTCCAGCCGGCGGAGGAAAACGGGGCGGGTGCTGCGGCCGTGCTTGCCGATCCGAAATTTGCCGAGATCAGGCCGGACCTGGTCTTCTCGCTGCACAATTTTCCGGGATTAAGTTTTGGCCACGCGGCCCTTCGCACCGGACCGGTCAACTGCGCCTCGCGCGGCATGCGGATTTCGCTGTCCGGCAAGACGGCGCATGCCTCGACGCCGGAGGACGGCATTGCGCCGACCTTTGCTGTTGCCGCGCTGCTTTCCGGCCTGACGGCGCTCGGCAACAACGGGCCGCTTGATGAAAACTATACACTGGTGACGGTGACGCATGCGCGCATCGGCGAGGCGGCCTTCGGCATCAGCCCCGGCTATGCCGAGATCTGGGCGACGCTCCGCACGCTCACCGACGAACGTATGGCCGATCTCGTCGCCCGCGCCGAGGCGCTGGTCGCGAAGGAGGCGGACGCTGCGGGGCTGAAGGTGACGATCGGTTATGAGGACGTGTTCCACCAGTGCAGCAATGCGGAAGTCGCCGTGAGCGCGCTCGAGCGGGCCATGGACGAGGAGGGCGTCAGCCACGATCGCGGTGAGGGCGTGTTGCCGATGAAGGGGTCCGAGGATTTCGGGTTGTTCGGCCGGGTGGCGCCATCGGCGATGTTTTTCCTGGGCGCCGGCGAAGACCACGCGCGGCTGCACAATCCGGACTATGATTTTCCGGATGATCTGATCGGCATCGGCGCCAAGGTCTTCGTGCGGGCGATCCGCAATCAGCTGGGGTGAGTGCGGTGACGGACGGCCGCTTGCGCGACGGCCGTTGTGACGACACTCTCTGAAAATGTGCAGTCCCGGACGGAGAGCCGTTTCGCGCCGTGCATTGATTTGCCCTTAGGAGGACCAGGGGATGAGGCACTCCAGCTTTCGAGTCGCCCTTTGCCTGGCGCTTGCCATGGTGGGGATGGCGACCGCTCACGCGGCCGATACACCCGGCGCGGATGCTGTTCCTGAGCCGCAGTCGACCGAGAATGCCAGCCTTAAGGATTTCATCAAGGCCAATCCGGATTGCCTGGAGTTCACCGATCAATGCTCACACTGCGTTGTCGTGAACGGCATTGCCGAGTGCTCGACAGTGGAGATCGCCTGCATCAAGCGAGAGAACCACTGCACCAGGCGGGTGGCTAATTGATGCATCCTGCAAACAGGACGTCTCTCAGGACCTCGTCGCTGACGAAGTCCTGAGGCGCGGCACTATGGACGCCGCACAAATGTGGGGCGTCCGACGGCATCGACGATGACAACGACGTCTCGGGCATCGTCAAGGGCGCCTTCGAGCGATGCTACCCCGAGGTCGATCGCGCCTGAGCTCATTTCAACCCATGCCGTACCGAGATGCAGACATGTGGAAGCTAGGCTGAGCCCCATTCCAATTCCGCCAGCCGCTCCGTGCAGATCGCCTCGACGAGGCGGTGGAGATGTTCGGTTCGCTCGAGAAGCCAAGCGAGCGCCTCTTCGGTGACCTCGAAGTGCTTGGAGTAACGTGCCTTCACATAGGCTTCGTTGAGAATGTTGTACCAGGCGCTAAAGCGGTGCTGATCGCGCGGCCAGGCTTCGACCAGCCGCTGATCACGATCCTCGGCGAGACCGCGGAGAAATTTGATATTGTGCGACGGCGGGCTGTAGTTGGTTAGCGTCAGGAGAAGGCACGAATATGCCGTCTCAACAGCCTGATGGAGGACAAAAGCTGCGAGGGCGAGATTTGATTTGCCGAGGTAGAAACGACTGCCATCCACGAAGTCCGTTGCATTCGCGAAATGCCTTTCAAAATGCTCCTTTGCCACCCTGAGCCCGTCGGCAGGCGAGAGTCGTTTCGGCTCTGCCAGTGGGCGGTCGTCGAGTTCGTAGAGCACGATGCCCTCGCGCAGGATGTCGACGAAGAAGTATTGTCCGTCCGCAAGGAAGTTATTCACCTCCCGGGCGCCATGGACGATCAGCCCCACCGGCGTCGAGACTCCTTTGTCCCACATCAACCGGTCGGTCGCCTTGTCCCAATATTCCGGTTCTGCGAGCTTCTTGGAATTGACGATGACGAGGATATCATAATCCGAGCGATAGCCCTTCATCGTATGCGGTTCGTCAACAAAGGTGCCGCGGGCGTAGGAGCCGAAGAGGATGATCTTCAGGATCCGCCCGCGCTTCTTGAAGTCGGCCGAGCCACCCTCGAGCGCATCGGCAAACTCCTCGTGAATGATCTCCACGACGCGAGCAAGCTCGCGCTGCTTCTTCTCGGGAAGATGTTCCAGGCTCGTTTTCATACTCAATCGATAGGATAAAGACGATTCGCCGTCTACTGCACGAATTCATGGGTTTCGCGTTATTAAAAAATAACAGATTGATCTAATTCTGCGATTAATGAATGATATGTGTCCTTGTAGATTGGCTAGCGTGGATGCAGAGGACAGGCAAATGGAATTCCGTCAGATGAGGTGTTTTGCAACCCTGGCTGAGGAGTTGCATTTCGGTCGCGCCGCGGCGACGCTCTCCATGGCGCAGCCCGCCCTTAGCGTGCAGATACAAACGTTGGAAAAGGAGCTCGGCGTGCAGCTTCTCATCCGCTCTACGCGTCGTGTTCAACTAACCAAAGCCGGCGAAGTTTTTTACGAGCGGTGCATCAGTGTTCTGCGGGAGATCGAAAGCAGTTCCGCTGTCGTCCGGGCCGTTGCGGGCAAGAATGTCGATCGGATCACCATTGGGACCATATATCCCGCGACCTTCGGTGTCTTGCCGCTCTTTCTGAACAAGCTCGGCAAGCGGTTTCCCGATATTCAGATTCACGTGAGCAGCGGTTCCACGGATGCAATCATCCGCGACTTGGAGAAGGGCCGTATCAACCTTGGCTTCATCCGGCCGGTCGAAAACATCGGTTCTCTCCGTTGGCAGAGCATCGCCAACGAACGATATCTTCTGGCGGTGCCACTTGGTAGCCGGCTTGAAACTGCGGAAACCGTCACGATGAGCGATTTGAAGCGGGAGCGGATCATCTCCTTTTCCCGCTCAAATCTATCTTACACGGAAAAGTACTTCTTCGAGCAGTTCAGAAAATTTGGCCTTCTCGATCAGGTTGCCTGTAGTTGCGACGACACGCTCTCCCTGGTTTCGCTGGTCGCTGCTGGGATGGGGGTGGGTTTCGTGCCGGAATGGACCAGGGACTTGCCCCACCAGTCGTTTCGTCTTCGAGAAGTGAAGGGGGTGGATTTCACGATCGGCATGGGGCTTGCTTGGAACAAGGAGGATCCTACTGCGAACCGTGAAGAGATTGTAGAAATTGCCCGCACGCTGGCAGCGGCATCGAGATCGCTTAAAGCTGTGGGCGACCATTTCGGAAGAAACAACACCAAGCGCGGTCTTCCGGCGCATGGCGAGTAGGATAGATAAGGGCAGCGGAGGCCGCCAGAGCTTGGCGATGACGGTTCGTGGGCTTTCACACTGAAGGCGGGTCGAGGCACGAGCACAAGTTGCCGGCGGCTTTCCAAAAGGCCCAGAATCATTGCCGGATCGGTAAGACGAGAGGAAAAAGGAGGAAAAGGTGAAGAGCTGGTTTCAGAAGCTAACCGATGTTTCCACCGTGGCACGCACGAAGGAGATGTTCAACGAAGCGCTCACCGAGCTCGCTGAAGAACTCGGCTTCGAGTATTATGCCTATCTTAATCTTCAACCGATCGGAACATTCGCCGTTTCGAATTATCATCCCGAATGGCAGGATTGGTATTTCTCCAAGCGCTTCAACGAGATCGATCCGATAATCCAGATTGCCAGGGCCACGATGAAAGCGTTCACCTGGTCTTCCGAAAATTCAAGGACTGTCAGATCGCGGCGTGTTCGGCAATTTTATCTGGATGCCGCCGGTTTCGGCATTCGGTCGGGCATCACCATTCCTGTCGCGACTGCATTCAGGCGCATGGCAATGCTGACCATGGCCTCCCACAAGTCCTACCTCTCGTTCAAACGAGATATTGATCCGGTTGCTGCCGCCATGGCGGTCGCCCAGCTTCATGTGCGGATCGAGCAAACGGACATTGAACCCACAGCAAAACCGAGCATCGGCCTGACCGCTAGACAGGCGCTTATGCTCAAGTGGGCGTCCGAGGGCAAGTCCATGAGAGAAATCGCCGACATCGAGAACATGACTTACTGGAACGTCAATTTTCACATGAATAATGCGCGCAGGAAGCTCAATGCCTACTCGCTTCCGCAGGCGACGGCGCTCGCAACGAAGCTGAAGCTGATTTGAAGCCAGGCGTGTTGTCGGGGAGCATCTGAAGTCGAAGTTTGAGGAGTACCGATGGAGCAGGCGGACATCAAGCGCGCAGAGATTCTACGGACGATTTCGCGTGAACGGCTTGAGGCGCTTGTGCTCGAACGCGCAGAGAGGGACGAGGGCTTTGCCCTTTGGTTGGATGCCAAATTCGCGGTTTCGGTGGCCGACGAGGCAAGCGCGTTGCTCGATCCGGTGCCGTTTCGTCGTCGCGCCGAAGCGCTTTTCTCTTCGACCGGTTCGGGGCGGCATCGGCACAGCTGGGGCGAACGGGCTGCGGGTATCGATGAAGCGGCACTCGAACAACTGATTGACGAGGCTGGACCCTTTCTTGCCGCAGGGCGCGGCGCCTATGCACTGACGATCTTGAAGCCCGTGGCCTCGGGGCTGGCCGCATATTGGCCGGAAAACGCCGATTGGGATGAAACCCTGCACGAGTTCTTTCCCCGGCTTGATCAATTGATCGCTCAAGCCGCCCTCATGGATGGTGTCTCACAGGAGGCGCGCGATGACCTCGCCGGCGAACTGGCCGACTGGCAGGGCGAACTCGCAAAATTTGGCGCCGACGATGCCTTTGCTACTGCGATTGCAGCTTGCATGCAGGGCTGGGACGAGCCGGGCCTTCAGGCGACGCTCGCAGGGCTTTGGCAGAGCTGGCCGCCCGGGGGAGGTAGCGATCCGCTCGATGGCCATCTGACGCAGGCTCGACTCGCCGCGCTCGAAGCAATGGGACGCAGTGAGCATTTCCTCAACCTTTCCCGTGCTGCGGGATTCCATTGCGACCATGGTGTGAAGCTGGCGCAGACGGGGCGCGTCGATGAGGCGGTCGCGCTCGCCCATTTGCGCCTAACCACGCATGGTGACATCTTGCGGCTTGCCGAGGCTGCCGCTGCTGTCGGCCGGGTGGAAGCCGCCATCGACCTTGCCGCCTGGGGGCTGTCGCGAGACGGGCGCGGCGAAGGTGGCGAAAATTGGCGTTACAGAACGGACCGGGCAATGCTGGCCCGCTGGCTGCGCGAGGCGGCTCATGAGGCGGCCAACCGGGATATGATGCTCAGGGCAGCGCGCGTAGCCTTCGAAGAGAGCCTTTCACGTGAAGATTTCCGTATGGCCGAGAAACTAGCGTCTCCGTCGGAATGGCTGAAATTGCGCGGAACGCTGCTTGCGGCGCTGAGGGCGGCACCTTATGCCAATGAGCGGATCGAAATTCTGCTCGACGAGGACTTGGTCGCCGACGCCGTTGCTTGCATAAACCCGCAGGAAACGCGCTTCTTCAGTCCGCGTGACCCGACGCTGGGTCGGCTTGCTGAACGCGCATTGGCGGATCACTCCGATTGGGTGATTGTCCTTGCGTGCCGCATGGCCGATCCGATTATGTCTGAGGGAAGATCAAGTCGCTATGAGACGGCCGCGCTGTGGCTCGGCATTGCCGCACGCGCGCATAAGGTTTGCGGACGGTCCGACCAGTGGCTTGAGCACCTTGAAGGGCTCATCGAACAGCACCGGCGCAAGCACAAACTGCGACCGCTACTGGAAGGGCTGCTGCACACGGCTAAGGAATAACTACCTCTTTGGGGGTCTGCGTTCGTAAGCGAACAATGCGATGCAACATTCGCCCGTCGGCCGTCGGGAAGCAGATTCGGATGGCCGAATTGAAGTTTTTGACCCTCCATATTGACGCCTTCTTGACAGCCACGAAGCTGCTCGAGGTTGCCACGCCTTTCGAATGGTCAGAAGCAAAGGTCAGCCCGGACTAGCTCAACGCCGCCGTAGTGTGCCGCTGTTAGTGTCGCAAAAAAATCACTACGTTCAAGGTTTTTGCTGCTCCGGACTCAACCTTAGGCGATCGAAAACGTCCGGGCAGAACTCAAACTGCCTCGCAGTTCCTCGTCCCATCGAGTTCTTCACAATCGTTTCACTCAATATGCCTCGCTCAATGAGCGGATCGATCGATTCCGCCACTGCATTTCGGGTTAGGCCGGTAATTTGGCTTATATTCGAGAGCGTTAGCTTTTCGTGGTTTTGATGCATCATATAGAGCACCGTCATCATCCCGACCTGCTTCAAACGCGATTGTGGCGTCTCTCCCTCCACCGGTTTGTCGAAAACTTCTTGCAGAGCGTAAGCCGAAAACAGCTGGCTCTGCCAATGAGCATTGAGTGCGCTTGTCATTTTTTATACTGTCATATATATGAGTGTAAAAAGCGTCGCGGAATTGTGACGCTTGTTAGGGGTGGACACAATCGCGTCGGTGAAGGTGGTGGTCATGAACAAGTCTCTTGCACGGGCATTTGTCGCTGCAGCCAGTGTAGCGTCATTCTATCTCGTTTTCGACAGTAAAGCGCGAGCGGCTGAATGGGGTTGCCAGGTTATCCTGTGTCTTTCCAATCCGAGCGGTCCAACGCAATATGCGGAGTGCCGGCCGCCAATCCACAGGCTCTGGCGCTCACTTGCAAAAGGGCGCTCCTTTCCCACCTGCAGCGGCGTTGGGTTTCAGACCTCGCGTCCTCGATTCGAGCCTTACTACTGCAATGACGGTTATCGCCTGACAACGCGGTATGGAGATCGCGGGCTCGAAGCGAGTTGTATCTCGACCCCGCCACAGACTGTCTCGGACGCTGAATGCTACTCCAACGATGATCGGATAACCACGTCGGCAGCCTGGCGGCGGCGGGACGACCGGACGCAATGCCGGCGCTATGTGACGACGCGACCGAACATCCGCCCGCAACCCCATTACATCGACGTGACCATCGACGGTGTTGGCAAGCAAAGAGTCTGGTACTGACTATGCCCGTTGCTTTCCTGGATCTAGCGCCAACGTGCGCACCAATAGTTGCTGCCGAGACACTCGCCGCCGTCGTCAGCCTTGAAAGCCGGTTCGAACCCTTCGCCATCCGGGTCAACAGCGGCGCGCCTCTCTCGGAGCAGCCCACGACCAAGGTGGAGGCGATCGCAATCGCTACGTCATTGGCTGCCGGTCGCCAGGGTATCCAGCTCGGTCTCGGCGGCATCGGCATCGAAGAACTCCGCAAGCTCAAGCTCTCGATTTCAGACGCCTTCGACCCGTGCCTCAACCTTCGGGCCACGGCGACGCTCCTCGACAGATACTACCGCCTGGCGGTGAAAGCCGGTGCGGACCCGAACCGGGCCGAACAGGTGATGCTGCAGTCCTACTACGGACGGGACGATCCCTCCATCGGCGCGATGGTCAAGTACGACGAACAGGTCCGCCAGGAAAGAAGGCGGCTCGCCGGAACCATCAAGACTCTCGTGCTCGGAGATGGCGGGCAGGAGAGGGGGCTCAACGAAGCGCGTCTTGTCGAGGCGATCGTCGATTCCGACAAGGACGAGGCCCAGGCTGATCAAACGGTGTCGGTGCCGTCCTGGGACGTTTTCAGTTCGAGACGGAGGTCCTCCGTCCTCGTGTTTCAGGACAATCAAATGGAGGAGAGTGAATGACTTTCAGTGCCCGTATCCGCCCGATCGCCGCATCCGCCGTCATGGCAGCGGCCATCGTGGCATTCATGGTCGAACCTGCCTTCGCGCAGGCCGCCGGTATCGAGACAGTGCTGCAGAACATCGTCGACATGCTGACCGGCAACATCGCCAAGTTGCTCGCCGTCATCGCGGTGATCGTGATCTGCATTGCCTGGATGTTCGGCTACATGGATCTGAGGCGCGCAGGGTTCTGGATCATTGGCATCGGTGGCATCTTCGGCGCTACCGAACTCGTGAACACCATCGTCGGAAGCTGACGCCATGGCGACTTCGCGGCCAATCCTTGAGGAAGACACGCTGTTCATCGCCTGCACCCGCCCGGCGATGATCGCCGGCGTGACGATGGAAGCCATGGGCATGAATATCATGCTTACGACCATCCTCTACATCGTCGCAGGCTCGATCGCCTATGCGCTCGTCGGCGTCGTCTTCCATCTGCTGTTCCGCGCACTCGTCAAACACGACCACAGCATGTTCCGCATCTTGCTGGCCTGGGTGGAGACACGCGGTCGGTCCCGCAACAGCGGCTATTGGGGCGGAGCGACGCTTAGCCCCCTAAAGCTCGCGCGCAAATACGACGAAAGGGATCTCGGATTTGCCTAACCTCGCCATACTCAGATCTCGCGAACTCGGTCCTGAGGCCTTCATCCCCTACGTCCGCCACGTCGACGAGTCGACAATCGCGCTCGATTCCCGGGCACTGATGGTAATGATCGCGCTAGAGGGCGTCTCTTTCGAGACCGCGGACGCCCTCGACCTGAACGCTCTCAACCGCGACCTCAATACGCTCTATCGGAACATCGCCGACGAGCGGCTCGCCTTGTGGACCCATCTCATTCGCCGCCGGGACGGCGACTATCCCGTGGGCGCTTTCGCGACCGCATTTTCGGCCGCGCTCAACGACAAATACCGCGAGCGCATGGTGGGCGAAGATCTGTTCCGCAACGATCTTTATCTTACCATCCACTGGTCTCCGGCCCGCGATCCGGCCGACAGGGCAGCGACATTCTTGTCGCGTCTGCTGCGGTCCCGTCGGGCGGGCGTCGAATTGGATGAGGAGGCCCTCAAGCAGCTTCGAGACAAGGTCGTCGACGTTACGGCGGCGTTGAAACGCTTCGAGCCCCGCGTGCTGTCCCTCTACGAGCATGAAGGTCTGTTGTTCTCGGAGCCGAGCGAGGTGCTGCACCAGCTCGTCGGCGGCCGGCGGGAGCCGGTTCCACTGACAGAGGGTCGCATCGCCTCGGTGATCTACTCCGACCGGATCATCTTCGGCCGCGAGACGGTCGAGATTCGCCACGAGGCCGAAAGTCGCTTTGCCGGCATGCTGAGTTTCAAGGAATATCCGGCCAGAACTCGGACCGGCATGCTCGACAGTGTGCTCACCAGTCCTTTCGAAGTTGTTCTGGCGCAATCCTTCTCCTTCGTGTCGAAGGCGGACGCCCGCGTCATCATGGGCCGCAAGCAGAACCAGATGGTCAGCAGCGGCGACAAGGCGTTCTCGCAGATCGAGGAGATCGATGAAGCGATGGACGATCTGGAGTCCAATCGGTTCGTACTTGGCGAACACCATCTGACGCTTGCCGTCTTTGCTCCGTCAATGAAGGAGCTGACCGGAAATCTCGCCAAGGCACGCGCTGGTCTGACCAGTGGTGGTGCAGTTGTTGCGCGGGAGGATCTCGGCCTTGAGGCTGCCTGGTGGGCGCAGTTGCCGGGTAATTTCCGCTTTCGCGCCCGGTCCGGCGCGATCACGTCCCGCAACTTCGCGGCGCTCGCGCCATTCCACTCCTACCCGATCGGTCGGAAGGACGGCAACGAATGGGGACCTGCCGTCGCCCTTTTCGAGACGGCGTCGGGGTCACCGTACTACTTCAATTTCCATTATGGCGATCTCGGCAACGCCTTCGTCTGCGGACCGTCCGGTGCCGGCAAGACCGTGCTTTTGAACTTCTTGCTGTCACAGCTCGAGAAACATGACCCGCATGTTGTGTTCTTCGACAAGGACAGGGGCGCGGATCTCTACGTGCGCGCCGCCGGCGGCACCTATCTGCCGCTCAAGAATGGGATCCAGACCGGGTGCGCTCCCCTGAAGGCACTTGAACTGACGCCGGAGAACAAGGTGTTTCTCACGCGCTGGGTCGGCAGGCTTGTCGGCTCGGCAACACGGGAGCTGACTGTGACCGAACTCCGCGACATCGCCTCCGCCATCGACGGCCTTGCCGACTTGCCGGTGGAGCGCCGGACGATCGGCGCTCTCAGGACATTCCTCAACAACACCGATCCCGAAGGCATTGCCGCGCGGCTGCGGCGGTGGGAGAGAGGAGGGCCGCTCGGTTGGGTCTTCGATAACATCATTGAGGACATCGGCGTCGGCGGCAAGTTCGTCGGCTATGACATGACCGACTTCCTCGATAACGAGGAAATCCGCACGCCCCTGATGGCCTATCTCTTCCACCGGGTCGAGCAGATGATCGATGGCAGGCGCATCATCATCGTTATCGATGAGTTCTGGAAGGCGCTCCAGGACGACGGGTTTCGCGACCTCGCACAGAACAAGCTCAAGACGATTCGCAAGCAGAACGGCCTTATGCTCTTTGCTACACAGAGCCCGCGCGATGCGATCGTCTCGCCGATTGCGCATACGATCATCGAGCAATGCCCGACGCAGATCTTCCTGCCGAATGCCCGCGGCAACCACGCCGACTATGTCGACGGCTTCAAACTCACCGAGCGAGAGTACGAACTCATTGCACGCGAGCTCTCCGTCGAGAGCCGCCGATTCATATTGAAGCAGGGGCATAACAGCGTCGTCGCCGAACTGAACCTCGGCGGTTTCGACGACGAGCTCGCCATCCTCTCCGGCCGCACTGCGAATGTCGAACTCGCCGATACGATCCGCGCAGAGGTCGGCAACCGGCCCGCGGATTGGCTTCCGATTTTTCAGCAACGAAGGAGTTTGAGCTAATGGCTTCCTATCGAATTCACGGCGCGGCAATAGCCGCCGCGCTCATCCTTTCCGCCGGCACGGCAGCCGGGCAGGGGATCCCGGTGATCGACCGGACCGCGATCGCCAAGCACCTCGAGAGTATCGCGCAACTGAAAGCCCAGCTTGATGCGCTCAACCAGCAGATCGGGCAGGCGCAGCAGCTCTACGGCTCGCTCAACAAGATCACCGACATGGCGGATGTTGCCGGCGTCTTGAACGATCCTGCCGTCCGCAAGGCGCTGCCCGAGGACTTTAGCGTTATGGAGGGACTGTTCAAGGGAAGCGGCACGGGCGGGTTCGGCGATACGGCCTCAAAGTTCCTTGATGAAAATTCGGCCTATCGGACCAGCGCAGATGACTTCTATGCACAGGAGCTTTCGCGCATCCAGAACAAGAATGCCGGGCAGATGAGCCTAGCGCAGCATATCTACGATGCCGCGGTCAAGCGCGTCGATGGCATTGACCAACTGCGCGAGAAGATTTCGACGGCAGGTGACGCCAAGGATATTGCCGACCTTCAAGCGCGACTTCAGGCCGAAACAGCCTTCCTCCAGACCGATATATTGCGCATGGAGGCCCTTCGGATGGTACAGCAAGCCCAGGCACAGGTCGACGAGCAGCGCAAGGCGGAAGACTGGCGCCAGCGCATGGATGCAATGGGGGCGGCGCTGCAATGAAGAAGTTTGTCTTTCTTCTCGCTGTCCTATTGGTCAGCTGCACCGAGCAAGCCGAGCGAACCCACACTGTCGACGAACTCATCGCCGACGAGGCCCTGCTGTCCCAAATCATCGCGGCGTGTCGCAACAACCCTGGTGAATTAGGCAATACCCCGAATTGCCAAAACGCAGCGGCCGCAGACTTCAAGGCCCGTCTTAAACGGATGTGAAAGGTACTTGGAGATTGAGGCATGTATCAGGTCTTTGCCTTCGTCGACGAGCAGTTCAAGGCTCCGCTGGAGACCTTCGTCTCCGACGGGACCTCGAACATCTCCGAGTGGATTTCGGGGCCCCTGACTGCAGCGATCACGCTCTATGTCGTGCTTTACGGCTATCTCGTGCTCCGCGGCTCGGTCCAGGAACCGATCGTCGACTTCGCATTTCGGGCGATCAAGCTCGCCATCATCGTGATGCTGGTGAGGCACGCCGACAAATACCAGACTTATGTCACCAACATCTTCTTCGAGGGATTGCCGCGGGAGATTTCGCAGGCGTTGAACGCCGGCGCAGCACCAAGCGCCTCGACCTTCGACAGCTTGCTCGACAAGGGGCACGCGTGTGCCAAGGAGATCTGGGCCCGCGCCTCTTGGCCGGTCGATGTCGTGACTGGCATCGGCGGCATGATGGTCATTGGCGCGAGCTTCATCGTTGCGGCGATCGGCTATATCGTCTCGCTCTATGCGCGGCTGGCGCTCGCCATCGTGCTCGCGATCGGGCCGATCTTCGTGGCCCTGGCCATGTTCCAGACGACGCGACGCTTCACCGAGGCCTGGATCGGACAGCTTGCGAACTTCGTGATCCTGCAGGTGCTCGTCGTCGCGGTCGGCTCTCTGCTGATCACCTGCATAGATACAACCTTCACAGCTATTCAAGGATATAGCGACGTACTGATGCGTCCAACCGCGCTGTGCGCCATCTGCCTCGCCGCTCTCTATGTCTTCTATCAGCTTCCGAACATCGCTTCAGCGCTTGCCGCCGGCGGCGCGTCGTTGACCTACGGCTACGGCGCTGCACGCGACGCCCACGAAAGCACGCTCGCCTGGGCGGCGTCCCATACCGCCCGTGAGGCCGGGCGCGGTGTCCGCGCCGTCGGGCGAACCTTCACCTCGAAA
The DNA here is from genome assembly GCF_028993555.1 of Ensifer adhaerens. NCBI lineage: Bacteria > Pseudomonadati > Pseudomonadota > Alphaproteobacteria > Hyphomicrobiales > Rhizobiaceae > Ensifer > Ensifer adhaerens. The sequence continues at coordinate 868,065 of NZ_CP118611.1, forward strand.
GGCTCCGGATCATGACGCTTTTCGCACGAACAAGGAAAAGGCTCTTCAGGAATGCTCAGAACATTTCCGCTGCTCTGCATGGCGGTCGCCTTAAGTGGCTGCGCGTCGCTGACCTATCCGCTCCCGAAATGCGACGGCTATTCACGCCGGCCCCTCAATCGTTCGATGTGGGAGTGGCAGGACAATAAAAACCTTCAACAGAAGCACTCGGAGGCGCGACAGGCGGCCGCTCCGTCCGTCGCCACCGCTTATGTCGATGAGAGCAGGGAACCTCCCGCATTCGCCCATCTCGGCTTCGATGCATCCTATCGTCCTTGCGGGGGTTGACGCCATGGTCTCGGGGGACGAACTCAAGAGATATTTCGAGAGGGCGCGGCGCTTCGATCAGGATCGCATGATCCAGGTCGAACGCTCGGCACGCATCGCCTGGTCCGTTGCCATCATAGCCGGCATCCTTGCGGGCGCTTCGATCTTCGCCGTCGCCGGCCTTACACCACTGAAAACGGTCGAGCCGTTTGTCGTGCGGGTCGATAATTCGACTGGCATCGTCGACGTAGTCTCAGCGCTGACATCGACGGCCGGCACGTATGACGAGGCCGTGACCAAATACTTCGCCGCGAAATATGTCCGCGCGCGGGAGGGTTACGTCTGGAGCGAGGCGGAGGAGAGCTTCCGCACTGTCGCCTTGCTGTCGACCCCGCCGGAGCAAACTCGTTTTTCGGCGCTCTATCGCGGTAGCAATCCGGAGTCGCCGCAGAACACTTATGGTCGCGGCGCTACTGCGCGCATCAGCATCGCCTCGATCTCGCTGATCAATCCGCATGTCGTATCCGTCCGCTACATGCGCTTGATCACCCGCGGGGAAGAAGTCCGGACAACCCATTGGGTTGCGACGCTCACATTCTCCTATGCAAACGCGCCGATGTCGTCGACGGATCGGCTGGTGAATCCCCTCGGTTTTGCAGTCAGCGAATACCGAGCCGATCCGGAGGCCATCAACTGATGCGGACTATCTTCATCGCCACCATTCTCCTTACGGCCTCCGCCTCCACGGCGCTTGCCCTCGAAATCCCCCGCGGCGCCTCGCAGGATAGCCGCGTCCGTTTCGTCGATTACCAGCCCTACAACATCACTCGCATCATCGGCTCATTGCGTTCGTCGGTGCAGGTGGAGTTCGCGGCCGACGAGGAGATAGCGCATGTTGCGCTTGGCAACAGCGTCGCCTGGGAGGTCGCGCCGGCGGGCAACATCCTGTTTCTCAAACCGCGGGAAAATCAGCCGGTCACCAATATTTCTGTCGTCACCACCCGGCGCGACGGATCGACCCGAAGCTACCAGATGGAGCTGACGGTACGGGATGGGAAGGTGGAGGTCGGTCAAAACACTTACTTTTACGTCAAATACCGCTATCCGGCCGACGAAGTTGAACGGCGGCGTCAGGCCGCGGCGGCCCGAGCGATTGCTGCGCAGGCGAAGGAGGCCGACGACGTGCTGGCCATTCATGAGGCCTATGGTCCGCGAAATTGGCGCTACTCGGCGCAAGGCTCTCAGGCGGTGGAGCCGCACTCGGTCTACGACAATGGCAAGGTCACTACGTTTGCCTTCGTCGGAAATCAGGAAATGCCCGTGATCTACATCGAGAACTCGGATGGCAGTGAAAGCCTGGTGCCGAAATCCGTAGATGGCAATCTTGTCCTAGTCCATGCGATCAGCCGGAAGTTCATCCTGCGGAGGGGTGGGGACGTGCTCTGCGTCTTCAACGAGGCTTACGATCGAGCCGGCATTAATCCGGACACCAACACGACCTCGCCGTCCGTCGAGCGCGTCGTGAAGACCGAAGTCGCGGCGCAGTAGGAGGTGGCATGAAAGAGACCGCGTCCGCTGAGAGAAGGGATCGCTGAGATGGCGACGATGATCGAGGGACAGTCACGCTTCCAGCCTTTCGGCTTATCCTGTTGGGGTTTTGCAGATCTCAACACGGGAGTTGGAAGCATGACTGCGTCCTATGATTACCATATCGGGGTCGACTACCACAAATCCTACAGCCATCTGGTGGTGCAGGATTCGGGCGGCAAGACGCTCAGATCCGGTCGGGTGAAGAACGATCGCCAGTCGCCGGGCAGCTTTCTCGAACGCTACCCTGAGAACAGCCATGCGGTGGTCGAGGCGACGCGCAACTGGATGGTGATCTACGACTGGCTCGACGACATTTGTGATGATGTCGTTCTCGCCCATCCGTTGAAGGTCAAGGCGATCGCCGACGCCAAGATCAAGACCGACAAGATCGACGCGACGGTCTTGGCGCATCTGCTGCGGGCCGACCTGGTGCCGCAGGCCTGGGCACCGAGCGACAAGGCCCGCGAGCTGCGCGTCGCGCTGCGCGAGCGGATGTTTTACGTGCGTCTGCGCACGATGACGAAGAACCGCATCGTCACGGTGTTTGATCGTTATCCGGAACAGACGGCACAGCTGACGACGCTCGGGGACCTGTTCGGCAGGGCCGGCCGCAGCCAGCTGGCGCAGGTCAACGTCTCAGAGATCGACCGCATCCAGATCGATCGTGGCCTCGATTTCATCGGTGACATCAATAAGCGAATCAAGCAGTCGGAAGCGACGATCCGGGCGATGACCAAGGCCAATGCCAATGTGAAGCTGCTGAAGACAGTCCCTGGTATCGGCGAGTTCTTCGCAAGGCTGATCGACGCGGAGATCGACGACATATCGCGGTTCCGCACCCCGAAGAAGCTTATCGCCTATGCCGGGCTTGTACCCTCGACCTACTCGAGCGGCGGCAAGACCTTTCACGGCAAGATCATCAAACAGGGTAACAAGTGGCTGCGCTGGGCTTTCGTTGAAGCCGTCGCTCCCGCCATCGCCAGTGATGCGCAGTTGCGCGCCCAATACGAGCATCTGAAGATCAGAGGAGTGAACAAAGCGCGTGTGGCCATCGCGCGCAAGCTTTTGGCGATCGCCTTCCAGATCCTGCGTGACCAGCGCGCTTACGAGCCTCGCGGCACCAGCACTATGGAAGGCGCGTCGACTATATCCCGGTTGTCCTGATGACAGCCTAGCGAGCCCAGCAGGACTGGGCTGCGCTCTTTAGAAGAATGGAAACCGGGAGCCGAACGCCACTGTGTGACCGAAGCCGTGTACGTCAGGGTCACGGATTGGAGAATGGTTCAAGAACCGAAGGACAGCACCGTCCTGCGGACGAGAGAGATTTAACGAAGGGGCGCGAATGCCCATCAAATTACAACCGAACCCAAGGAAAAGCCCCAAATGGCGGCGCTGTGCCCCTTGCGTTCTTTCATTGGAGGCTGTCATGGTTCAGGAAGACGAAAACCGGATACCGGGCGAGCGGGCCGAGACAGTTACCGGCAGACGAATCGACAGCAATCCCGTTCTGAAGCGCAGCGCGGTTGCGCTCGCTGTCGTTGCCTTCGTCGCCTTCGCGTTCTGGTCGATGAGTGGGGAAAAGCAACAACAGCAAAATGCTCGAGCCGAGCGGGTGGTTATTCGGCAGACGACCAACTTCGAACCGGCCAAGGAGAAAGTGGAACCGATTCAGTCGGTACCGGCAGTGAAGCTGCCGACCCCTGTCGTCGCAGAAGAGGCGAAGGAGGAAGATCCACTGCTCGATTCAGCGCGCCGGGCACCCGTCATGGCCTTCAGCGGCGGGCAGAAGAACACGACATCGTACCGTGAGACTATGGATCCGGCCATGTCGACGGACAGCAATTTCCTGCAGCTTGATGGAAACACGATGGGCCAGAATGCGGCCAATGCCGATGAACAGCGGTTCACCGGGCTGCTACGGCCGACCAAGATTGAGGGCTCGCGCGCCGGCACGCTGGGCAATCGGAACTTCATAGCTGCTATGGGAACCTCGATACCCTGTGTCCTGGAAACTGCCATGGCATCTGATCAGCCCGGCTTCACAAGCTGCGTGATCAGCCGGGATGTCCTCTCGGACAGTGGCCGGGTCGTGCTGATGGAGAAGGGCACGCAGGTAGTCGGCGAGTACCGCGGCGGCCTCCAGCGAGGACAGAAGCGCCTCTTCGTGCTCTGGAACCGTGCGAAGACCCCGAACGGCGTCATCGTCACTTTAGCTTCGCCGGCGACAGATGCGCTCGGCCGGGCTGGCGTCGACGGCTATGTCGACACCCACTGGTGGGAGCGGTTCGGGAGTGCGCTTCTCCTGTCCATCGTCGGCGACGCCACGAGCTATGCCAAAAGCCGCCTGCGGGACAGCGACGTCGACGCTGAGAACACGACAAGCGCGGGCCAGCAAGCGGCAGCCATTGCTGTCGAGCAATCGATCAACATTCCTCCGACGCTCAACAAACATCAGGGCGAGCTTGTCACGATCTTCGTGGCGCGTGATCTCGACTTTTCCGGTGTCTACAGGCTGCGGGTGACTGAGCCGAAGAGCAAGGTCCTCGACAGGGCGGTACTCGGGGACTTCAGCTCACAGTCGACGCTCGTTACGAAATAGGCTGGGCCGATGACCGAAGGTCCTGACGCAGCAGTCGTTCGTGAGCTGCTGTTGCCGTTGACGCCGTTCCTCGATGATCCTTCGCTCTACGAAGTGATCGTCAATCGGCCCGGGCAGGTGTTGACGGAAGGTTCCTGCGGTTGGCGGACCCATGATCTGCCGGAGCTATCCTTCGAAAGGCTGTTGCGCCTTGCCCGAGCCGTGGCCAGTTTTTCCCATCAGTCTATCGATGAAACGCGGCCGATCCTGTCGGCAACATTACCGGGGGACGAACGGATCCAGATCGTCATTCCGCCTGCCACCACCAGGAACACGGTCAGCATCACCATACGAAAGCCGTCTTCGGTTACGTTCACGCTCGATGATCTGGAAGACAGAGAGTTTTTCTCCGAGACGCGAGCAGCGGACGACGACAACACGACGCAGGACCCTGATTTGCTGGCGCTGTACCGAGCCGGTCGCTTCAAGGATTTTCTGCGCGAAGCCGTCATCGCTCGAAAGAACATCATCATCTCCGGTGCAACCGGATCAGCCAAGACGACACTGTCGAAAGCGTTGATCAAGCACATTCCAATTCATGAGCGGATCATTTCGATCGAGGACACTCCCGAACTGGTTATCCCGCAGCCCAACCACGTACGCCTTTTCTATTCGAAGGGCGCTCAGGGACTCTCGGGTGCAGGCCCAAGAGACCTGCTAGAATCCAGTCTCCGGATGCGGCCGGACCGAATACTGCTGCAGGAGCTGCGTGACGGGACGGCCTTCTACTACGTCCGCAATGTCAACTCCGGCCATCCTGGATCGATCACCACCGTGCATGCCGATTCCGCCAAGCTCGCCTTGCAACAGTTGACGCTTCTCGTGAAGGAATCCGAAGGCGGACGCAATCTGGATCGCGAAGACATCGATAGCTTGTTGAGGATATCGATCGACGTCATTGTCCAATGCACCCGAAAGGATGGTCGGTTTCGCGCAACAGAAATCTATATCACGTCCAACGGATGACCAATGCTACGGGAGCTTGGGGGTGGCGCGACGCCAATTCTGTGCAATGCGCAGTAACGCGTCGAAGGCCTCCACAACGATGTAAGGCGGGCGTTGAATCGCTATAGACCGGACATCATTCGCACGGTGAGATCAATGGGTTACTCCCTGGAAGCGAACCCTTCTGAATCTGAAAGGTAGTTGCCTCTCCGGTTGCGGCTGTCTTGTCGTGAGGGCGCACCGCGGACCCCCAGTTAGTCTGACGGCGACATTTCCACCGATTCGCGACGATTGAGATAGCGAATGGATCGAGGCGTACTCCAATCTGGGAACAAAAGAAACAGGTCGATAGAATCTATAAACCCTTTTAATGGTTGTATTAAGCTAGGAAAGTGCTATTAAAAACCCAGCAAAGGGGTCCATTACGTGGATTTGACGATCGAGACGTTCTGGCAGGGAGAGTGGCGGCCGAGTGCGCGCCTCACTCTGCTCGAAGAAAACAGAGGCCATCTCGACCCCTCTGTCGTCGAGCACGACCTTGACTACTTCGTTGCATTCGCCGCAACGCCTACGGAGAAATCCATGATGCCCGTGCGCTTTCCGTCCGATATCCGGTCGATTTGGAGAACCGGTACCTCCCGACCTGGCCGCCGTTTCTACTGGACTTAATGCCCCAGGGCCACGCGCGCCGGAAGCTGGCGGAACACATGCGGCTGGGTGTTGACGATCGCGCGTCGGACGTTCCGTTGCTGATGCGTGCGGCCGGCAATCCGATCGGAAACATCCGCGTCCGCGAAGCCCCTGTCGCCGAGCGGGAGCGCTTGGCCGCGGTACAACGAGCGGGAGTTACGAAAGACGATATCCTCGGCAGGACCGAACGGTTTATCGAAATCGTGGATCGGTTCGGAATGATCGCGTCGGGTTCGAGCGGACTTCAGGGGGAATGGCCCAAGGTTGCACTGACAATGGCTAACGATGGTCTCTACTACGCTGACGCGTTCGTTCAAGACGAAGAGGCAGTCCGTCATGTCATTGTAAAGCTCCTCAGGAGCCGTGAAGAGCGTGACCGGTTGATCCTCGAAGCCGAGGCTGGATACTCTGTCATTGCCCGTGAACTCAGCCTCAAGGTTCGTGAGCCGTCGACATACGCCGAGGGCGTTCTCACGATCCCCCGGTTCGACCGCGAGGTCACGGATGGAGCGATGCTTCGATACGGTCAAGAGAGCATGGTATCTGCAATCGGTGTCGCGGCGTACGGACACCTGGCGAACCATGAGGACTATATCGATGTCCTGCGGAAATACGCGACCGATCCATACGGGGATATCGCCGAATACGTGAAGCGCGACATCGCCAATCAGGCATTCGGAAATCCGGATAATCACGGTCGGAACACCGCGATCTAGAAAGGGCCGCTGGGTGGCGTGTCGATGTTGGGTAGTCATGCGGGACATGCATCGCGACACAGCGCCAGACTGGGCGGAGGTGTGCCGAGCCGTCTTTCCCGGAAGTCCCGAGACCGCTGACGGGTTGCTGGATGAGATCGTCGATTTTGGCGAGCGCCTGATCGACGTGGTTGATCGCATTTGCGAATTCGGGATTCCGCAGGAGGTCATCGACCGGGCGATGCAAAACGCGTCCGTCATTGCCAAGAGAGCTATCGGCGCGTGCGGCTGAACGACCGCGCCGAGGATGAAGGGAGTCGGACATGCCGAGGTGGAAGAAGCCGACGAAGGACGAGATCAGCGTGCTTCGCGCCCGCCTCCGTGAAAGGGCTGCGTCCGGGGAGCTCCGATTCCCGGATGGGGTGGTCGAGATCCGTAAATCGCTTGGATTGACACAAGCGCAATTCGCAACGCTCACCGGGATTACCAAGCGGCAGGTCGCGGAGATCGAGACGGGGAAGGCTAATCCAACCGTCGAGACACTTCAGAGGATCGGTAGCCTATTCGGCTTTTCCGTGGGCTTTGTTCCGCGGGGCACGACCGAGAGCGGTGGCCGGAAAGGGCCGACGCCAAGGATGTAGCCGCGGGCTACATAAGCCAGCGCTTTCTCAATCGGAGCAACACTTCGAACCAGAAGCCATAGTGTCGGCCATCGGTCCAGGCACAAAGCGCACAATAGGCTGCGGCCGTGGACGCTTCGCTGCCAAAGATTGTACCACGCTACGTAGCGTTGTTTGTCACGCGGCCAAACAGGAGCAAGGCGCTGGTCTCCAACCTCAGCCAACTGACGCAGGTGCGTCAGATTGTGCGATTGAGGCGAGAATTGGTCAATGTGAGGAGCAGTGCGCATCATTCGATGGAGCGAAATGTCGCGTCGCGGTTTCATATTCGTCGCCATGCCTCTCAAAATTCACCAAGTGACCTTAATCGGTAAGAGCCTCCGTCAATGCCTCAGATACGACTCCGCCCCCTGGCGCTCCGATCTTGGCCCCAAAGGATAATGGCGGACATCGAAAGGTCCTGATGGCGCGATCGTTCGCCGGAGACCTCGGCCTGTCTATTGGGTGTTGCGCGCATTGCCAAACCGCGCGCCACGCCCGATAAAGCATTCAATGCTGGCCAGTGATTTAAGGAATGTGCTTGAGGAGCTTTACGAGGCTGGTGCCTACCGGGTGCCGGCAGACGAAATCTATTGGCCACGGGAACTGCATCCGGCGGTCTTTCGCGCCCTGAACATGCAATACCTTACGCGAACAGAACTGGACGACGGCCGTGTCGAATTCTCGTTGACGCAAGCGGGCTACGAGGCGATCGATGCTGACGTGCCCTGGTCCTACATCCTGCGCCGGCGAATGCAGGACTTCTTCCGTTTCGGCAAATCTCGCTAAGCGACCTCATCAAGGGCAAGACCCTGAACGATCTCACGATCGCGGGCCGCTTTATCCTCGCGATGGCAAGGCACCCCTTTAGGCCTTCACTCGACGCCAACTTGCTGAAATCCGGACGTTGATCGGGATCAAGGAAGAAGCCGCTGACGACAGTAGGCTTGAATGAAACTTGGAGAAGGAGGATCCTATGTTTCGCAATATTCTCATACCCACCGAGGGTTCGCCCTTGGCAACAATTGCGGTCGATGCAGGCATAACTTTTGCGAAGGAGGTCAGCGCAAATGTGACCATCCTTGCCGTTACCGAGCCCTTCAATCTGTTTTCAGTGGATCCCGAGCAAGTTTCGGGTACGCGCGACGAATACGAGGCGCTGGCCCGTAAGCATGCTGCGGAAATGCTGGCGGCTCTGGCGCGCAAGGCAGAAGCGGAAGGCGTGGCATGCCAGACGGAGCAGGTCAGCAGCCACGAGGTCTACCGCGCTATCATCGACCAGGCTACACATAAAGATGCCGATCTTATCATCATGGCATCGCATGGTCGTAGTGGCGTCGGAAGCCTGGTGCTCGGCAGCGTAGCTGCCAAGGTGCTGGCTCATTCGACGATACCGGTATTGATCTATCGCGCGAAGAGATGAGGCGACGTAATTCTGCACGTCGTTATGTGCGCGCCGTCACCGCGTTGCAACTTTGACGCCCCCCCCGCTGAGTGAGTGACGCACATTCCTGACATATCAACGGCCCGGCGATCCTTCGATCCCGAGCCGTTTTTACCCTTGGGAGGATAGGGCGCGCGTCAGGCGCGCTGGAATTGATTAGCCGCGGCGCGTGTCCGGGAAGTTTGCCGGGTCGATGCCGAGGGTGCGCAGGTCGCTTGCTTTCGGGCGGCGGTGACCTTCGACAGCGGCGGCGGCAGCGCTAGCAGCGCCGAGAACTGCGAATGCACGACCGATGAAACCCTTGTGATAAGTTGTAGTGGCCATCTTCTTGCTCGCTTCCGTTTTCTCTCTGATGAGCAAAAGATGGGGTCTCTACGGTCTTTTTGCAATGCACAATTAGACACCGCAGCCATGCAAATAAAGCAGGCCCGGTCGGTAGTCAAACCGACCAGGCCTGCGGATACTCCTTGGGAGGAGTCGCTATTTCGAAGAGTTCCGAGAATGGCCATTCCGGAGCCGGTGCCCCAATGGCTTAGTCTTCGTTGGCTGCCAGTTGCGAGAGAACCTCGCCACGACCGCGGGCCCTGAGGATCAGCGGTACGATCAGTGCGGCGGCAGCGATGACCAGGAGCACAGCGGCGATCGGTGAGGTGAACAGCACGCTGAAGTCACCCTGGCTTATCGCGAGCGCCCGGCGGAGCTGCTGTTCGGCGAGCGGGCCGAGGATCAGACCGACAACAACAGGGGCGATCGGATAACCGAAGATGCGCATGGCGTAGCCGAGCAGGCCGAAAGCGAGCAGCATGCCGAGTTCGTAGACCGACGGGTTGGCGCCGATGGTTCCAAGCGTCGCAAACAGCAGGATGCCGGCGTAGAGCCACGGCTTCGGGATTGTCAACAGCTTCACCCAGAGACCGATCAGTGGCAGGTTCAGGACCAGCAGCATGAAGTTGGCGATGAGCAAGCTGGCGATGAGACCCCAGACGAGCTGCGGATTGGTCGCAAACAGCAATGGGCCTGGCTGCAGGCCGTATTGCTGGAAGCCGGCGAGCATGATTGCAGCCGTTGCAGTCGTCGGCAGGCCGAGCGTCAGCAGCGGAACGAGCGTGCCGGCGGCCGACGCGTTATTGGCGGCCTCGGGGCCAGCGACGCCCTCGATTGCACCATTGCCGAACTCTTCCGGATGCTTCGTCAGACGCTTTTCTGCTGCATAGGACAGGAAGGTGCCGATCTCGGCGCCACCGGCCGGCATCGCGCCGATCGGGAAGCCGATGAAGGTGCCGCGCAGCCAAGGCTTCCACGAACGCGCCCAGTCGGTGGCGTTCATCCAGACCGAGCCGCGCACGGCCTCGACCTTGTCGGGACCCTTGTCGCCCTGGGCGGCAATAAAGAGTGTTTCGCCTATGGCGAACATGGCAACGGCAAGCGTCGTGACTTCGATGCCGTCAAGCAGTTCCGGAACGCCAAAGGAGAGGCGCGCCTGGCCGGTCAACTGGTCGATGCCGACGACGGAAAGTGCTAGGCCGACAAAGAGCGACGTCAGACCGCGAAGGGTAGAGTCTCCAAATGCCGACGAGACGGTGACGAATGCCAGCACCATCAGGGCGAAGTATTCGCGCGGACCAAAGACCAGGGCCAGTTTGACGATATAGGGCGCGATGAAAGCAAGGCCGAGCGTCGCGATGAGGCCGGCTACGAAGGAGCCGATCGCGGCTGTCGCCAGCGCCGGGCCGCCGCGTCCGGCACGTGCCATCTTGTTGCCCTCGAGTGCAGTCACGATGGACGCGCTTTCGCCGGGAGTGTTGAGCAGGATCGACGTCGTCGAGCCGCCATACATGCCGCCGTAATAGATACCGGCAAACATGATCAAAGAACCGCCGGGATCGAGCCGATAGGTGACCGGCAGCAGCAGAGCCACGGTCAGCGCCGGGCCGATGCCGGGCAGAACGCCGACAGCAGTTCCGAGCGTGACGCCGATCAGAGCGTAGAGCAGGTTCATTGGCTGCGCAGCAACCAGCAGTCCCTGCATCAGGAATTCAAAAGTAGCCATGGTCGTCGGCCCTCTTAGAAGAACAGGCGTTCAAGCGGCCCTGCGGGCAGCGACAGTTGCAGGAGCTTGGCGAAAATGACCCACACGACATAACAGATCGCGATGCCGACCGGGATTGAGACCCAGAGCTTGCGCTTGCCAAAGCCACGTGCGGTCAGTGCGAACAGGATGCCAGTGGCGATCGAGAAGCCCGCGACGTTCAGCAGGAGCATCTGGGCAGCAAGGCCGCCAACGATCCAGATGACAGGGGCCACCTCCTGTTGCTCACGCTCCGGAAAGTCGCCTCGAAACGCCTCGAAGCCTGTCCAGATCGCAAGACCGAGAAGACAGAAGGCGATCGCATAGGGGACCGTCGTCGGCCCGACCTGGGAGTAGCCGGCAGCGCCAGCCAGGCGCGACACATCCCAGAAAATGAGTCCAGCGATAGCGGCGAGGACCACCGCGATGAAGAGCGCCGCCCGATCCGGGCGACGCGTTGCGGTTGAAGGGTGATGCCCCTTGCTCATTTCACCAGCCCAATGTCCTTGAGAACACCTTCGGTGGCTGCAACATCCTTGTCGAGCTGGGTGTTGAAGGCGTCACCGGCGAGATAGCTGTCCTGCCAGCCCTTGGTTTTCAGCACTTCCTGCCAGCCTGCGGACTTGGCAAGCTTTTCGATGTCGGCCGAAACGGCAGCTTTCTGCTCGTCGGAAAGACCCGGAGCAGCTGCGACCATGCGCCAGTTTTCGACAACGACGTCGAGACCGGATTCCTTCAGCGTCGGAGCGTCGACGCCTGCGATACGCTCAGGACCGGAAACGGCAAGCAGGCGAAGCGTGCCGGCCTTGACCTGGGATTCGAACTCGCCGTAGCCTGAGACACCTGCGGTGACCTGGCTGCCGAGGATCGCGGCAAGCGCTTCCCCGCCGCCCGAGTAGGCGATGTAGTTGATCTTGGTCGGGTCGACGCCCGCAGCCTTGGCGATCAGGCCAACGGCGATGTGGTCGGTACCGCCGGCCGAGCCGCCAGCCCAGGAAACCGCACCCGGATCCTTCTTCAGCGCTTCGACGAGGTCAGCCATCGTCTTGATCTCGGACGATGCGGGAACGACGATCGCTTCGTATTCGCCGGTGAGGCGTGCGATCGGGGTGACGTCCTTGAGCGTGACCGGGGATTTGTTGGTAAGAATCGCGCCGACCATGACGTAGCCGCCGACGATCAGGGCGTTTGCGTTGCCCTTCTGCTGGCTTGCGAACTGGGCAAGGCCAATGGTGCCGCCGGCGCCCGGTACGTTCTGAACCTGGACGTTGCCGGAGATGCCTTCCTGCTGCATGACCGTCTGGAGCGAGCGAGCCGTCTGATCCCAGCCGCCGCCCGGGTTTGCCGGCGCGATGATGGTGTAGTCAGCGGCAACTGCCGGCAGCGACATGGCGCCGGCGAGAATCGTTGCGAGGAAAAAGTGTTTCAAGGTCAGTCCTCCGTGAGGCGCGTTTTCACCGCGCACGTTGTTTCTGCGTGCGAACGGGAAGACGCGACGGGTTCTTTCGACCCTTGTCGCTTGACCAAGATGGTGGCTTCCTCCCAGTGCGCAACTGGCGACCCGCCTCCACGGGTGCCAGTGACCCTAAGGCAACATAGAAAGCTGACATTTAGCTGACATCAAGTCCCGAATGCGCTTTTCGAGGGGTGGTGTTTACGAAATCTTAGGCTCTTGGGCACGCTGACGAGAGGGCCAGTGTCATTGTCAGCCTGCATGATCGAATTGGGAGGGGGCGATCGTCCGGGAGGATGACGAATCGAGGCCCCGGGGCCGCAGGACTGGTTCCGCGTATGAGGGCATTCATGCCGCCTGGACAGCAAGCCGCGGTAGTGTCCCGCCCGACCGGCCCTCGACCTGCTCGAAAGGATGGAGCAATGAGCAAGGCAGCCAACTCCGAGATCGCCAAGGCTAGGTCTAAGCGCGACTCAAGGGAGGGCGTCACACGGACGACTGCGTGTGATCGATGAGGACCAATTCATTGATTGGGTGAAACAGGCGAGCCAATTGCCCGGTGAACGCATGTGAGGGGCGATGCTGGCAGCACCCCATGGGAACAAGGGGTGGTATCGTCCGTGGCGTGTGATACCGGTGTTCCGGCATGGAGAACCAGAGACATGAAGAAGGCGACGGAAACGATGGCGAAGACTGCAGCGCCTGCCTCCGACCGGATCGATGCCAGAATAACAGAACTGAATGACTGGCGCGGAGAGATGCTTGCCCGATTGAGGGCGCTCATCAAGGAGGCCGATCCTGAGGTTGTTGAGGAATGGAAGTGGAGAGGCGTTCCGGTTTGGGAGCATGCGGGGATCATCTGCACCGGCGAGACCTACAAGGCAGTGGTCAAGATGACCTTCGCCAAGGGCGCGTCGCTGAAAGATCCCGCGGGTCTCTTCAATTCAAGCCTCGACGGCAATACCCGTCGGGCGATCGATATCCATGAGGGCCAAAAGATCGACGAAGACGCTTTGAAGGCCCTCATTCAGGCAGCCGTGGACTCGAATCTGTCGGTGCAAGCCGAACGCGGCGGCCGATCCCGGAAGAAGATTTAAAGTCCCCGATCAAGGCGCCGCCCAGTTGGCGCGCCTTGATCTCAGTGGAGCCGCAGGACCTCGTTCCATTTGGCGATCAGACGCGTTCGCTTCACCTGGTCGAGATAGACCATCAGTCCAGGACTGACCGGAACCGGACGCAATTGAGCCCCAAGCATTTCTTGCATGGTGTTTGCGGTGTTTTCTCCGGCGACCTCCGGGCTGACGGCGGCGATCTGCAGTTCGCGGGCCATGATCGTCTGCCCTTCCTTGGACATGAAAAATTCGAGATAGCGGCGGCCGAGGTCTGGAGAGGCCGACGCCTGGGGAACAAGACCAATTCGCGACATCACCACCGTGTAGTCCTTCGGCAAGACGATGCCCACATCCGGATGGCGTGCCGCCCAGTCCGCCGCGTAGGAGCCGAGAATATTATAGCCGAGCACGAAGCGACCGTCGGCGACACGCTCAAGGATGGCTTCGCTGGTGGAATAGAGCTTGACGCCGGCGGCACCCATCGCCTGGATGACGTCCCAGATATCGCCGAACTGCTCCTGGTCGCGTGACATGAAAAGGAAGCCGACGCCGGAGCGCTCGATGTCGTAGGTTCCGATACGGCCGAAGACGTTGGCTCCCTGGCGCTTCAGGTAGTCGACAAATTCGGCACGTGTGGCCGGCGGCTTTTCTGTCGTGAAACTTGGCTTGTGATAGACAAAGACGGCCGGCTCGAAGGTGAGCGCGTAAGCCGTGTTTCGCCAGTTCGCCCAGGCGGGCCAACGATCGCTCATGGGCAGGTCGCTACGCTGGGCATAGCCATCGTTGCTGAGCTTGACTTGCAGGTCCATGGCGGAAGAAAAGGCGAAGTCCGCCGTTTTCATTCCGGCATCCGTCTCCTTGACGATGCGGTCGTAGATCTCCCCGGTCAGCATGTCTTCGTAGCGCACAGTGACATCCGGATTGGCCCGCTGAAAGCCGATGATCATCGGCTTTGCGAGAGGCTCGTCAAGCGACGAATAGACCACGAGCGTGCGTGCATCGGAGTTGCCGGAAAGGGCTGGAAATATGATCGGCGCCGCAAGGAGCAGCCGCGGACAAAGCGCGAAAAAAAGAAGAGAAATCAAGAACCGCATGAATCCACAATGCCTCAGTGTGTCACCGTTCACAAGCAAGGCGTCCGCGGATAAGGTGGTTCGGGGAGTGACGATATTTGCGTATCTTGCTTGTTGAGGACAATCAGGACCTGGCCGAGGGCCTGTCTGCCATTTTGCGTGGCAGCGGCTATGCCGTCGACGTTGTCAGCGATGGCGCGTCGGCGCATGCGGTCGCAGCAACTGAAACCTTCGATCTGGTCATTCTCGACCTCAACCTGCCGGAGATGGACGGGCTCGATGTGTTGCGGGCGATGCGCGCGCGGCAGAACCGCGCTGCAGTCTTGATCCTGACGGCCAGGGGTGCGCCCGAGGAAAAGATCAAGGGGCTCGATCTCGGCGCCGACGACTACATGATCAAGCCGTTCGACGTCGGCGAACTCGAAGCGCGGGTGCGCGTGTTGCTGCGCCGGCAGGCGGGCCTCAGGGCGTCGACTGTCAGCTATGGCAATGTCTCGCTCGATCTCAATACGCGCAGCTTCTCGTCGGGCGGAGTGCCCATCGAGATCCCGGCACGCGAACTCGGACTACTCGAACTTCTGTTCATGCGGGCCGGCAAGGTGGTCGCCAAGGACGCGATCATGCAATCGCTGACCGGCTTTGACGATGACTTGAGCCCCAACGCGATCGAGCAATATGTCAGCCGGCTGCGCAAGCGGTTGGCGCCGCATGGCCTCACCGTGCGCACCGCCCGCGGCATCGGCTATTACCTCGACAAGATGGCGGGGCCGGAATGAGAGGGACGGTCTACAGCCTCCGCCGGCGCCTGCTTGGTTGGCTGCTGATCTCGACGGTCGTCATCGGCATTATTGCGCTCGTGGACACCTATCGAGAGGCGGTCACCACCGCCAACGTCGTTTCCGACCGCGTGCTCGCCGGTTCCGCATTGGCGATCGCGGAGCGCGTGGTCGTTGCGGAAGACGGCTCGCTCGAGGTCGATATTCCCTATGTTGCGCTGGAGATGTTGACCTCTGCGGCGCAAGACCGCGTCTTCTATCGCGTCGACGGACCGCCGGGCCAGTTCATCACGGGGTACCAGACGCTTCCGTCGCTTGCGGAGGAGCCCGGGACATCCACGACGTTTGCGGACTCGACCTTTCGCGGCGAACCGATCCGTATCGCAGCGCTTCGCCGTTCAGCCTCGACCGGGATCAATTCGGTACCCTTTGTCGTGACCGTTGCCGAAACGACGATCGCGCGGCGGCAACTGGCGCAGACCATCCTCTTTCGCTCGGCGCTGCGCCTCGGCATGATGATCGCGGGGGCAGCGGTGATCGTCTGGATCGCCGTCACATTTTCGCTACGCCCGCTTTATCGTCTCGGAGATGCGATCGCCGAGCGTAATCCGGATGATCTCCATCCGATTGGCGAACGAGTGCCGAACGAAGTCCAAGGGCTCGTCGATACCGTCAATTCTTTCATGGGACGCCTGCAGTCAGCGCTCGATGCGTTGCGCAATTTTACCGGCAACGCCAGCCATCAACTCCGCACGCCGCTTGCGATCATTCGAACCCAACTCGCTTTGGCGCAGCGTGCAGGGTCGATCGAGGAAACGCATGGCGCGGTGAAGAAAGCCGACGAAGCGGTCGCCAATGCCGAACGCATTCTCGGGCAATTGCTGCTGATGGCGAAAATTGACGCAGCCGGCAAAAACGAGGCCCGAATGCTCGAACGTGTCGATCTTGTCGAGCTCGCACGGGAAATCACGGCGGAACACGTACCGGCGGCGGGAGAGGCCGATATCGATCTCGGCTTTGAGGGCGAGGGCGAAGCGTTCATTCGCGCCGAGCCATTGCTGGTGGCCGAGATGCTCAAGAACCTGATCGGCAACGCCTTGCTCTATGCCGGCCCAGGCGCCGAAGTGACGACGCGCGTTCTCGCAGACACAGGATCGGTGTCGCTCATCGTCGAGGATAATGGCCCGGGCATTCGGGCCGAGTTGCGCGAGAAGGTCCTGCGGCGCTTTGAGCGCGGAGGCAGCGAAGCGCCGGGCTCAGGGCTCGGGCTACCGATCGTCGAGGAAATCGCCGAACTCTACGGGGCGACGACCCGTCTCGGCGAGGGCGCTGATGGAAAAGGCCTCAAGGTGACCATCCTCTTTCCAGCGGGCTAGTCACGCACCAGCTCTTTGCGGCGCCGCGGTTGCGGGCCGGATGAGCAAAAGCCATTTGCAGGCGGTCAAGGCGACACGCGCAAATGGCTGCGGCACTTTTGATTGTCTTGCTTAGCGGCCGCGCTGGCCGAAGAGGGAAGCTGTTTCGCGGGTCTGTACCCGCAGCATCGCGCTCCAGAGTTGGAAAACGAAACGCGGCTGAAACTGGCTCGCAAGCTTGCGCTGCGACAACATGATAAGTCTCCGATAGTTTTGGACGTCTGGCATATAGTGCATTGGCGGAGATCTTGCCAGAGCGCCCACGCTGGGGCAGCTCTGCGTGCCAAGCATATGTGGAAAACGCTCCAAGCCAGGAGAAATACCTGCCATTCAAAAACAAAATGCCGGGATGATTTTCATCAACCCGGCCAGTTGGCTTCACTGGGAGGAGAGTTTTTCTTTGGAGGATCAAGCCTTCTTGCGGTTTTTCTGTCGATAGACGTCGATGACGACTGCGGCGACGATGATCAGTCCCTTGACGATTTCCTGGTAGTAGGCATCGACCCGAAGGAAGGTGAAGCCTGAGGTCATGACGCCAAGGATGATCGTGCCGATCACCGTGCCGGTGACGCGGCCGACGCCGCCGGTCAGTGAGGTGCCGCCGATGACGGTCGCGGCAATGGCGTCCAGTTCGTACATGACACCCATGCCGGCCTGTGCCGTCTGGGCGCGGGCAGCGGTCACGACGCCGGCCAGGCCCGCCAGCATGCCGGCAATGGCATAGACCTTGATCAGATGTGCTTCGACATTGATACCCGAGACGCGTGCCGCCTGGACGTTGGCGCCGATCGCATAGGTGAACTTGCCGTAGCGGGTATAGCGCAACGCGATGTGGAAGATGATCGCGACGGCAAGGAAGACGATGACGGGCCAGATGCCGGTACCGATGAAGTTGAACTGCTCTGTGAGGCCCGAGACTGGCTGGCCCTTGGTGTACCACTTGGAGATGCCGCGTGCCGACACCATCATACCGAGCGTCGCGATGAAGGGCGGGATCTTGGTGCGGGCGATGAGCTGGCCGTTGATGAAGCCGGCGAGCAAGCCGATGCCGATGCCAAGGCCGATCGGAACGATCGCCGGCATGTCGGTCAGCGACGGATAGAGTGCGCGGGGCCAGGTGGATGCCTGGGCGACGCTTGCCGAGATCATCGCGGTCATGCCGACGACGGAGCCGGACGAAAGATCGATGCCGCCCGTGATGATCACCTGGGTGACGCCGACGGCGATGATGCCGATCACCGAAACCTGCAGGATCATGATCGTCAGGCGCTGCGGGTTCATAAGGAAGCTTTGGCCGACGAAGATCCAGCCCAACACCTCATAAACCAGCGCGATGCCGATCAATACGAGGAAGATGTTAAATTCGGGGGGCAGGCGGCGTTTAGCGCCGGCAAACGATGTGCTCGCGCCCTGTGCGGCGACATTGGTATCCATTTTCATTCCTCCCTTTCGTCGGGTCGCTTCCCGCTCAGCTCGCGGCGAGCTCCATGACCTTGATCTGGGTTGCTTCCGCCCTGTCGAGGAAGCCGGTGACACGGCCCTCGTGCATGACCATGATGCGGTCGCTCATGCCGAGCACCTCTGGCATTTCCGAAGAAATCATGATGACGGCGACGCCGTTTCGCGCGAGTTCTGTGACGAGGCGGTGGATTTCCGCCTTGGCGCCGACATCGATGCCGCGTGTTGGTTCGTCGAGGATCAGGATGCGCGGATTGGTGAGCAGCCAGCGGCCGATCAGCACCTTCTGCTGGTTGCCGCCTGAAAGGTTTTCTATGCGCTCCTGCAGGTTCGGTGTCTTGACGCGCAGCTTGCGGCTCATCTCTTCGCAAGCTGCGGTAATCTGCTTTTCGGTAACGAAGCCGCCCTTGACGAAGCGATCCTGAAGCACCGCGATCTGCATGTTTTCGAGGATGTCGAGGATCAGCAGACAGCCGGTTTCCTTGCGGTCTTCGGTCAGGAACGCCATGCGGTTCCTGATCGCCGTGTTCGGGCTGTCGACCGAAAGCGTCTTGCCGTCGATCGAAATCGTGCCTGAGCTTGCAGGCGTCACGCCGAAAAGCGTTTCAGCGACGTTCGAACGGCCGGAGCCGACGAGACCAGCAATGCCGAGGATTTCACCGGCGCGCACGTCGAAGGTTACGTCGCGGAACACTCCGTCGAGCGCCAGGTTCTTGACCGAAAGAACGACGTCGCCGATCGGCACTTCTTCCTTCGGGAACATCTGGGTGATTTCGCGGCCAACCATCATGCGAATGATGTCGTCGCGGGTGACGTCGCTCGAGGCATGCGTGCCGATGAACTTGCCGTCCCGGAACACCGAGAACTCGTCGGCAATTTCGAACAGTTCGTTCATCTTGTGGGTGATGTAGACGATACCGATCCCTTGCTCGCGCAGGTCGCGAATGATTTCGAACAGATGGGCGACCTCGCGTTCTGTCAGTGCCGAGGTGGGTTCGTCCATGATCAAAACGTCGGATTCATAGGAGACCGCCTTGGCGATCTCGACCATCTGCCGGTTTGCCACCGATAGGTGGCGGACCTCGATTTCCGGGTCGATCTTGATCTTCAGGCGGTCGAACAGCCGGGCCGTGATCCTGTTCATCTCGCCGTGGTCGACAAAGCCGAAGCGGTTCTTCGGCTCGCGGCGGATCCAGATGTTCTCCGCCACCGTCATGAACGGCATCAGGTTGAGCTCCTGATGGATCATCGCGATGCCGTTTTCGAGCGCATCGAGCGGCGACTTCAACCGGATGTCGACACCCTTCAACCGGATTTCGCCCTTGTCGGGTGTGTAGATGCCGGCGAGGATCTTCATCAGTGTCGACTTGCCGGCGCCGTTCTCGCCCATCAGCGCATGGACCGTGCCGCGCTTCAACTTGAACTCGACATCGTCAAGTGCGACGACACCCGGGAACTCCTTGCGGATGCCTTCCGCGGAAAGAAGATATTCAGCCTTGGGCACCGCGCCGCTGGCGCGCACGGCTGCCATCGTTGTCGGACTGAGCGTCATGTTCCTTGCCTCCCCCATCGTTTCCGGCTGTCGCGGAAAGTCCACATCGCTGGCGGGTGACCAGCCTATTTTGCCGCATGCGATGTCCATTGGACGCAGCATTTGCGGCGGGACTTGCATTTGAACGAGAGCGCGGGGTCTCCCGCGCTCTCGATAGAGGCGATCAGTTCTTCGTCTGATACGTGTCGAGGTTTTCCTTGGTCACCAGCTCGAAGGGAATGTAGACCTTCTTGTCGACGGCTTCGCCCTTGGCGAGCTTCAGCGCCGCGTCGACCGAACCCTTGCCCTGGCCGGCGGCATTCTGGAACACCGTCACGTCGAGGTCACCGGCAGCCATGGCTGCGAGTGCATCTTGCGTCGCGTCGATGCCACCGATGACAACGGAGTCCATCGAGCGGCCGGCGGCCTTCAGAGCCTGGATCGCGCCGATCGCCATTTCGTCGTTGTTCGAAATGACGGCATCGAATTCAACGCCCGCCGACAGCCAGTTCGTCAAAAGGTCGGAGCCTTGCGTACGCGACCAGTTGGCAGTCTGCTCTTCGACGATCTCGATACCCTTGCACTGGTCGGTCGCCAGAACATCATGGATATCCTTCGTGCGCATGCGGGCGGCCTGGTTGGACAGTTCGCCCATCATGACGACGGCCTTGCCCTTGCCGCCGAGCATCTTGCAGATTTCCTGCGTCTGCAGCGTGCCGGATTCTTGCTCGTTCGATGCGACGAAAGCCTGCTTCTCCGGCAGGGTGTCGACGTTGACCGGCTCGCGGTTGACGTAAACGAGCGGAATGCCGGCGTCCGCTGCAATCTTCGACATGGCTGCCGTTGCGTCGGTATCAACCGGGTTGACGATAATTGCGGTCACGCCGGCTGCGATGAAGTTCTGAATCTGGCTCTGCTGCTTCGAAACGTCGTTCTGCGCGTCCTCGATCTGCAGCTCAACGCCGTTAAGCGTCTTGGCGTAATCGGACATGCCGTTGCGCAAGACCGTGAGGAAGTTGTCATCAAAAAGGGCCATCGACACGCCGATGGTCTCGGCGTGAGCGGCCGTCGACATCATCACAGCCAGCGCTGTACCCAGCACGAATTTCTTCATTGTCTTTCTCCTCCACAATGGTGCCCGGCGACACCTTCTCCTGCCGGGAGCGCGATCCTTGTCGGATTGCGCTCATTCACGCCGAAAGCGCCACTCCCGCTACGCTCTCGATAAAACGGAATAAACGAACCAGTAAATTGCGATTACGGAATATGTATTCCATTTTATAGGGGCGCCGTCAAGACCTGTTGCGGCGCCCCGCATCGTTTTCCCGTTGTCCGCCGCAGAGGGTCAGATCCGGGTTTGGATGTGGTCCACGCTCTGCCGGATCGCCGCAGCCGGATCCGCGACCGCGTGAACTTCGGCGGCAAACGGTTCAAAGGAAAGCGGTCCTGCATAGCCCTCGGCACGCAGGCGACGGATCTGGCCGACATTGTCGAGAAGGTCGTGCTGATCGACCAGAACGCGATGCGAGTCGCGGAGATCGGAAACGGCCACCCGACCGTCGGTAACGCCGGAAATATGCACAAGACCGGTCATTTCAGGATAGGTTGCGGCCTCGCCCGCGAGATGATGATGGAACGTGTCGTGGACCAGCCGGAAGGTCTTTTCTCCGCCAATTGCTTTTATCGCCTCGACAGCTTCGGTTTTCGAGCGCAACGAGCAGATTTCGAAGCCCAGCGGCTCGACAAGGCCGATGATTCCTGCCGATTCGAGCATCGGTTTCAGCACGGTAAGCGCTTCGCGGAGGTTTGCCTGCCGTTCTCCGTCCGCCTGGCCAGAGCCATCGTTGACGGGCACGAGCACGAGGGCCTTGGCGCCGCAGTCGCGAGCATAGGCTATCAGTTCTCCCGCTTCTTTCTGACGACCCGGATTCCACTCGTTGAAACGCTGCAACGCGTTGATCGAAATAATGGTAATGCCATTGCGATTGGCGAGTGCCGCTACATCCTTTGCGGGCGTGCCATCGATGATGGCATTGCCCGAAAGGTCGTTTCGGATTTCGACGGAGGAGATCCCGAGGGATTTGGCAAGTTCGAAGAAGGTGCCGAGCGGAAGGCCGGGCGTCGTCATATGATTGAGGGCGAAGGGCAGGGTTGTCACGGGAATGTCTCCTCCAGTGGGATGGGTCATGCGTTGCAAATAGAACGTTCATTCCATTTACAGCGTCGCTGACATTTCACCAACGGCTGGAGGACAGTTAAAGAGCGAGTGGCCCAAAGGACTTGCATTCCTGCAAGATTGCCTTTCGTCAATGACGGAAATCTATCATTCGCGGCTAGATGTTTTCAGGCGTGAAAAGATCAAAGGGAAGGAAGGTTTGCCCTGGGGCGCCCGTCGGGCCCTTGTCGATGGCCTGGATCATCAGATTGATCGTGTCGCGTGCAAGGGTCGCCGTCGGGGTTGAGATCGCGAGCGTGACGACGTCGTCTCCAAGGGCCGCCCGGGACTCCGGCGTCAGTTCGTTGACCACGGCGATGAGCTTACCCTCGAGCTTTTCCTCGCGTATGGCCGAGATCGCACCTTCCATGCCCCCCCCGCAGACGTAGAAGCCGATCAGATCCGGGTGGCGTTGCAAAAGGTTCAGCGTTGCTTCGTGCGTAATCTCGGCCGTATCGAGATTGACCATGGTATCAAGCACTTCGAATTCCGGTGCATGCTCGCGAAAATAAGAGCGGAACCCGATCTCTCGAAGTTCATGGCCGAGGAAGCGATGGCTTCCGACGAAGGCCGCAACCTTGCCGGGGCGCTTGGCCGCCTTGGCGATCATCCACGCCGCCGTACGACCGACCTTGTGGTTGTTGAGCCCGACATAACCTTCACGCACACCGGCTGCGAAATCGGAAAGCAACGAGAAGACGGGGATCCCGCGCTCCTTCAGCTCCTCGATTGCGGCCGTTACCGCCGGATAATCGGGAGCGACGAGCGCAATCGCCTGGTTTCGCGCCGCAGCCGCACGAAGCTTTTCCGTAATCGCCGTCGGCGTCGAATTTGCTACGAAGTCGACCTGGGCGAAAACGCGCGCGTTTGAAAGCGAAAGCGCCGCGTTTTCGATCTCCTTGGCAACGGCCTTGTAGAAGGACTGCTCCGGTTTCTGCAGCACAAAGCCAAGTCTGTATTGCGGCAGGTCTTCGAAGACGCGCTGCCGGATGAGGCCAACGGCATGGTAGCCTATGGATTTGGCTGCCTCGTAGACACGTCGTGCAGTCTCTTCTCGCACCGGATGCCGTCCGTTCAGGACGCGATCGACGGTCGCGACGCTGACACCGGCGGTCCGCGCAAGGTCGGCAATGGTCGGACGGTTGCTCATCGCTTCTCCTGATAGGTTTGCATCACGAATGATTTGCTGTGAATGCCATCATTTGAGAGAATATATCATTGCTGCATTGAGACCTGGCAAAAGTCAACCTATCGTCATTGCACGACATCGGACGTTCCTGGCCAAACTGGCCGGATCGCAGGGAGGAGAGCAAATGGCGATGGTTCCAACGAAGCGAGATTACAGTCTCCTTGGGCGCGACGCCCAGGCGGCTGTCGCCAATGGCCTCTCGGCTGCCGAGTGGTATCACACGGAAATTCCGCGCAAGCAGATGAAGGAACTGATGAAGCGTGAGGACGGTCCCGCCATTCGCGACACCGCGATCTGGCTCGGTTGCCTCGTTCTTTTCGGTGGGCTCGGCGTCACCTTCTGGGGCACCTGGTGGGCCGTGCCGTTTTTCCTCGCCTACGGCGTTCTCTACGGTTCGGCTTCTGACAGCCGTTGGCACGAATGCGGGCATGGCACCGCGTTCAAGACGATGTGGATGAACAACGCCGTCTACCAGATCGCCTGCTTCATGATCATGCGCAATCCCGTGACTTGGCGCTGGAGCCACACGCGCCACCACACCGATACGGTCATCGTCGGTCGCGATCCTGAAATCGCCGTCATGCGGCCGCCGGATCTCCTGCGCCTCGTACTGAACTTCTTCGGCATTCTCGATGTCTGGCACGCGATCGTCGACATGGTTCGCAACACGCTTGGCATCATCAGTGCCGAGGAAGCGACGTTCATCCCGGAAATGGAACAACCGAAGGCGATCCTCGTTGCTCGCGTCTGGTTCGCTATCTACGCCGCAACCATCGCGCTCTCGCTCTACCTAGGCTCGATCCTGCCGCTGATGCTGATCGGCCTGCCGCGGCTCTACGGTGCCTGGCACCATGTGCTGACCGGGCTGCTGCAGCATGGCGGTCTTGCCGACAACGTGACCGATCATCGGCTGAACAGCCGCACGGTCTACATGAACCCGGTGAGCCGCTTCGTCTATTGGAACATGAACTACCATGTGGAGCACCACATGTTCCCGATGGTGCCCTATCACGCGCTTCCGAAGCTTCACGCCATGATCAAGCACGATCTGCCGGGGCCGAACCCGTCGATGCTGCACGGCTATCGAGAGATGATCCCGGCCTTCCTGCGGCAGTTGCGCAATGAAGACTATTTCTTGAAGCGCGAGTTGCCGGCGACGGCGAAGCCTTATCGGGAAGAGTTTCACAGCGACGCGATCGTGCACGCAGCGGAATAACCAACGAACTTAGCAAATGGGAGGAAGTCATGAGCGGAAACTGGGTTGAAGTCTGCGCGGCCGATGAAATCGACGAGGAAGACGTCATCCGCTTCGATCATGAAGGGCGCACCTTCGCGGTCTACCGGAGCCCGGATGACGAGTACTTCGCAACCGACGGGCTTTGCACGCACGAGCACATCCATCTGTCGGACGGTCTCGTGATGGACGACATCATCGAATGTCCGAAGCACAACGGTCGCTTCAACTACAAGACCGGCCAGGCCAAGGGCGCTCCGGTCTGCGTCAACCTTAAGACCTATCCGGTGAAGGTTGAGGCAGGAAGCGTGTTCATCGCGATCGCTTGATGGCGACTTCAACAGGAATAGTTCGGCGGGAGCGGGCAGGGAGGTTGAGATGAGTGGAGTAGTCATCATTGGTGCGGGCGAATGCGGCGCAAGAGCCGCCTTTGCCCTGAGGGAGAAGGGCTACGTCGGCTCAATCACGTTGATCGGCGCCGAACCACATCTTCCCTATGAGCGGCCACCGCTTTCGAAGGACGGTCTCAAGGAGCAGGTTCAACCGAAATATGTCGCCGATGCCGAGCGCTATGCGGCCTCTGGGATTGCGGTGCTGACCGACAGCCCGGTCAAGGCCATTGACCGCGTCGCCAAGCGCGTCGAACTCATCGACGGCGGCAGCATTTCCTACGATCGGCTCTTGCTGACGACCGGCGCCCGCGCACGGACGATACCCGGAACCGATGATGGATCTCGGCGCATTCGCACCCTCAGAACGCATGCTGACGCCGAGCAAATTCGCCGCGAACTTACGCCCGGGCGGAGGCTCGCCATCATCGGCGGCGGATTTATTGGGCTGGAGCTCGCGGCAACGGCGCGCGGCCTCGGCGCCGACGTCGTCCTGATCGAAGGGCTGCCACGCATCCTTTCGCGCGGCGTTCCGGCCGAGATCGCGACTGTCGTGGCAGAACGGCACCGCACGGAAGGCGTCGATATAAGGTCCGACACGAAAATCGATCGCATCGATGCCGACGAGAACGGCGTGCTGATCCTGCTTGCGAACGGACAATCGGTCGATGCAGATTTCCTGGTCGTTGGCATCGGTGCAGCGCCGAATACGGAGCTGGCAGAAGCCGCTGGCCTTGTGGTCGACAATGGTATTGCCGTCGACGCGACGCTCAGGACGTCGGATCCCGACATCTTCGCGGCCGGCGATTGCTGCTCCTATCCGATCTGTCACTATGGCGACCGCCGGGTGCGTCTCGAGGCCTGGCGCAATGCGCAGGACCAGGGAACACTTGTCGCCGGCAATCTGCTGGGTGCGAACGAAACGATAACCAGCGTGCCCTGGTTCTGGTCCGACCAATATGACCTGACTTTGCAGATTGCCGGACTTGCAGACGGCGCGACCGTAACGGTGCGGCGCGATATCGCCGACGGAGCCTTCATTCTTTTTCATCTGGACGACACCGGGCGGTTGCTTGCCGCTTCCGGCATCGGCCCCGGCAATGCCGTCGCGCGCGACATTCGGCTTGCCGAAATGTTGATCGCGGCCGGAAAGCGGCCCGACCCTCAGGCGCTCGTTTCGCCTGAAAGCAAACTCAAGGCCCTGCTTGCCGCCTAGTGCGAGTGCCTATCGCGCCTCCCACACGTGTTCACTGATATCGGAGACTTCTCATGAAAAGCCGCCGCCCGACTGTTGCTGACCTCCTTTCGATGAAGGGCAAGCGCCAACTCACCATGTTGCGTGTGGAAACGCTTGACGAGGCGCAAGCGGCGGAAGCTGCCGGCATCGACCTCGTCTCCGTGCCGCCGGCGCTTCTGGGGCCACAGTTTCGGGAGGTGGCACCGACGTGTTTTGCGTTTCCAGGTCTGGAATATGGCGACTACGTTTCCGCGGAAGAATACATCCGCGCGGCATTCAAGGCGCTGAAGGCCGGCGGCGATGCCGTCTATTGCGCCGCCGGTCTTTCGACTGTCAGGCGCATGCGGGAAGAGGGCATTCCGGTCTGCGGCCATGTCGGGCTCATCCCCTCCAAGGCCACCTGGACCGGTGGTTTCCGCGCGGTCGGCAAGACCGCGGCAAGCGCGCTCGAGATCTGGCGGCAGGTGAAGGCTCTTGAGGAGGCTGGCGCCTTTGCCGCCGAAATCGAGGTCGTGCCCGGCGACGTCGCATCGGCGATCAGCGCCCGAACTTCGATGCTGATGCTTTCGATGGGGGCGGGTTCCGGCTGCGACGCCCAATATCTCTTCGCGAGTGACGTGCTCGGCAGCAACCGTGGCCATGTGCCGCGCCACGCCAAGACCTATCGCAACTTCGCGGCTGAATATGATCGCCTCCAGGGTGAGCGGATCGGGGCGTTTACCGAGTTCGCCGAGGATGTTCGGTCCGGCGCCTATCCGGAGCAGCGGCAACTCGTGGGCATCGATCGGGCGGAGCTCAGAACGTTTCTGACCGAGCTGGAGCGCAATTAGCGCCGGACGCGCTTGCGTCGGGGAGGGCGGTTGGTATAGTCCCGCGCAAAACGTAACTTCCCTCCACAAGCGGATTTCGATTTGAGCGCCCTTCTCGAGGACAGCCTCACCTTTGTTGCCTTGCTGACCGCAATCTACGCGGCAACGGTGCTGGTCTATTTCATTCTGGGCTATGGCATCACCTGGCTCAACGACCGCAATCCTGAACGCCGCATCCAGAAGGGGCGGCGCGGTGAAAAGCGCAAGGCCATCGAAATCCGCCAGAGCATAGCCTCGATCCTTGTCACCTGCACGTCCGTCGCAATCGGTCTCTTCGCCCAGCACCAGGGCTGGACCTTCTTCTCGCCCTGGGATTTTAGCTGGTGGACGGCAGTGCCGCTTTTCCTGCTCTGCATGGTGCTCTTCGACGCCTGGTTCTACTTCGCCCACCGGCTGCTGCACACCAAGCTCTTCTATAAGTACCATCTGCTCCACCACCGCAGCGTCGCGCCGAGCGTGTGGAGCAATGATTCGATCGGGCTTGTGGATACGGCGTTGTCGCAGGGCTACTACGCCGTCATCACCTTCCTCGTGCCGTTCCCGCCGATCATTCTTCTGGCGCACCGGCTCTTCGACCAGATCAACGGTACCTTCGGCCACGCGGGCTTTGAATATTTCGCCTCGCGCACCGCACGCTATCCCTGGCCGATGCTTTGCACGACCTATCACGACCAGCACCACGCGGAGTTCAAATACAACTACGCGAACTATTTCTCGTTCTGGGATCGGGTAATGGGCACGATTGCGCCGAATTATGATCGGCGTGTGGAGGTGCTGGAAGGCGAGGCGCCGGCGCTGAATTTGCGTAAGGCGCCGAGCGTGACGGGAGCGGCTGAGACCACTGCTGCCGATTGAGGCGGCTTGCGTTCCAATCCATTTTTCTGCGATGGCAATGGCTCAACTGGGAAGTGAATACCCGCCAGGCGGTGATGGATTGGAGCAGATGGTCGAGCCATCTCATGACGAAATCGAAGTCGCATTGAGGCGAGGCGCCGCACACTACGCGGATCGACCGATTACGCTTTCAGTCTACGATCCCGATAACCGCCTTGGTCGCCGGCCACAGCTCGCCTTCAAGCGTCGTGACAGGACACCAGATACGGTCGTCCGTTCATTCCTGCTCGATCGGCGAGGGCGAGGGCGCTTCTACGGTTGGACGCCGGTGCAGCTTGAGGCAGTCGCTTTGGTGCCCGACGTCGCGACAGCAAGCGACACAGCAAGCACTGAACCGCAGATCAATATTCGACGTCTGTCCCTCACCGAGGCGGCACTCTTGATCGCATTCCGGCGGACCCTAGCGTTCCTGCAGATTGTCAGACTGTTCCTCGCTGGCAACCGAAAGGGAGCCGAGTTTCGGTTCGTGCGGCAATGCGACGCCCTTTCCGGCCCAGATTATAGTGACTGGGTCGAAGCCCAAGCGCTGGCGGAGGCAGGCGAGACGGGAGACGATGCGCGTGCGTGGCCCCGAGGGCCACGGATTCTCGTCTCGATCGAAGGCACCAATGCGGCCGCTGTCGCGGAGACCAGACAATCGCTTGAAGCCCAGACATGGCGAGAGTTCCATGAAGCGTCTCCGGCAGAGATCGAACAGTTGTTGGAGCCGGGCGAGGCGAGCGACGAGCTCTTATGGCTACGGCTTCCGGCGGGAATGCGCGTTGCCCCAAAGGCCTTGGAGCGATTGGCGCGTCCGTTTGCATTCTCTAGAAATGTCGCGGTCGTTTACTGCGACGAAGACCATATCGACGCCCGCGGCGCACGAGCCGCCCCCTTCTTCAAACCAGCCTGGAATGAACCACTCGCTCGCTCGGGATGGCTTCCCCTGGAAGGCGCCCTTCTTCGCCTAGCCTGCATCCCGGATGGCGTTTCTCTGCAAAGCGCATCCACAGCCGAAATTGTCCTCGCGATGGCGCAGGTGTCGTCCGGTGCGATCATGCATCTGCCGAGAGTGCTGCTGCATCGGGGGCTATCTTGCCGTCGGAGCGACCGTCACGACACGATTTTTCAGCCGAGACGCGAACGCCCGGCGGTCAGCGTCATCATTCCGACGCGCGACAGGGCCGATTTGCTGGAGGCCTGTCTGAAAGGTCTCTTCGAAAACACGGCACCGGCCGACCTTGACGTCATCGTCATCGACAATGATAGCGCTGAACCAGCCACGCTGGACTTGTTCGCGCGCTATGAGCAGTCCGGACGCATCCGTCGGATACCTCTTGCTGGAGCCTTCAACTTCTCCCGCGCCTGCAATATCGGCGTCGATGCCGCCCGGCACGACCTCATCCTTTTGTTGAACAATGATGTTGAGCCGATTGATTGCCATTGGCTCGAGTGCCTGGCAGGCGAGCTCGATGATCCGACGGTCGGCGCCGCAGGAAATTTGCTGCTGTTTCCCGATGGTTTCGTCCAGCATGGCGGCGTGACGCTCGGGGCGGGGACAGTCGCGCGACACAGCTTCCACTTTCTCGACCCGAAGGGCGACGGTGACAACGGGCTACTGAGCCAACGTCGTGATATGTCGGCCGTGACCGCCGCCTGTCTGTTGACACGAAAGGATCTATGGCACCGCCTTCGCGGTATGGACGAGCGGAAACTGACGGTCGCGTTCAACGATGTGGACTACTGCCTGAAACTACGAGACGCAGGCTTCCGTATTGTCTGGACGCCGGCGGCGGCGATGTTGCATAGAGAGAGCGTCTCGCGCGGCGCCGACGATACGCCGCAGAAGTTTCAACGCCTCGCCTGCGAGGAGCGAACTATGGATGAGCGCTGGGGCGATATCTTGAAAGCTGACCTCTACCACAATCCGAACCTTTCACTGGTCGCCGAAGAGTTCGTTCTCGAAGCGCATCCGAGAAATCTCGCTCCGAGGTCGGGAGTTTGAGCAGAGTGCGCGATCGTCTGGCCCGCTGGATCGAGCGGCGGTTGCCTAAGCCGCAGCTGCGTGAAGGGGCCTCCGGTTATCCGAGATTGCCGGTGAAGCGGATCATCGTTTTCGGACGCATACCGAACCCGACGTTCGACTACTACCTAGCCGCGCGCCTTGGGGCGCGGGACATGCCACCGTATCAAGTGGCCGACATCAGAGGCGGTGAAGTTCCTTCGCTTGAAGCCGACGGGACCTTCGTCATCCTATGTCGTTATGCATCGCCTAACGTGCTGCGCTGGATCGAGAGAAGCAAAGAGCGCCTCTCCGGTGTAGGGTTGTTCCTCGACGATGACATTCCCGCGGTTGTGACCGGCACGGACGCGGACTTCTTCTATCGGGTATTCCTTTGGTATCGCGCTCTTTGGCCACTCGGACGCCTGAACCGCCATCTCGACATCGTCTGGGCTTCGACGCCGCACCTCGCGTCCCGACTGGCGGGGGCGAAGGCCGTGGTGTTGCCGCCGGCGCCACCCTTGGCGCTTTGGCAGGCGGCGCGAGGTAATGAAGAGATGTATCATCAATCAAACCAGGAGGTCTTGATCGGCTATCATGCGACCGGGGTGCACCTGGAGGAGCATCGTTTCCTCAGGCCAATCATTGTTGAAGTTCTTCGGGAAAGGCCGCAGGTTCGGTTTGAAGTATTTGCCGATCGGCGCGCTAGGGCAATCTGGCAGGGCCTCGAACGCGTGCAGGTCCGGGAACCAATGCCATGGATGGAGTATCTGGCCGACGCGAACGTCCGGCGCATCGATATCATGCTTGTTCCACTAGGACCTTCGCAAGCGAACGACAGTCGCGCACCGACCAAGCGGATTGACGTAGCGCGATATAGGGCGGCAGGGGTGTTCTCCGAGGGGGAGGCATATGGTTCGTCGGCGACCGACACCAGCGAATTAAGAATGCCGTACGCCATTGATACTTGGCGTCGCACGGTGGAACGACTTGTTGACGACTTAGAGTTGCGCCGAAAGGCTTCGGCTGCCACGCGGCAAGCGGTCTTGCAAATGACCGCCGCAGCGGATACGGGTCTTGAGCTCTTTAAGCAGCGACAAGCGTAGATGCGAAGTCGCATATTTTGCTGGGCCGGTGGCCCTCTGTGCATGCAGGGTATCGCGAATGAATTCCAAGGTTATGTTACTTCGTCCCAAGCGATTTGGGGACGATCGGGGATGGTTTACTGAAGTCTACAACGAGAAGACTTTCGACGGTTATGGTATCGGAGACCGCTTCGTTCAAGACAATCACTCGCTTTCGGTTCCCGCCGGGACATTGAGAGGCTTGCACTTTCAGACTCCACCTTTCGCACAAGCGAAACTCGTTCGGTGCATTCGCGGTCGGATTTTCGATGTCGCCGTGGATATCCGCCGGAATTCGCCGACCTTCGGGCGGTGGGTTGGCGCGACGCTATCTGCGGAAAACGGAAACCAGCTTTATGTCCCCGTTGGTTTCGCCCACGGTTTCGTGACACTCGAACCCTCTTCCGAAGTAACCTATAAAGTCTCCAATCTTTATTCAGCCCAGAACGACGGTGGAATCCTCTGGAATGACACTGAGATCGGGGTCGAATGGCCTCTACCCGATGGCGTTCCGCCACTCTTGAGCCCCAAGGATGAGCGCCAGCCGCTGCTGCGTGATTTTGACAGCCCTTTCGACTACGACGGCGATCCGCTTGAACTGGTCGAAATGTAAGTTTCAGAAGGACTGACCATGCGCATTTTCGTCACAGGCGGGGCCGGTTTTATCGGATCGGCTCTCGTTCGGCACCTCATTGGGAACACCGATCATGAGGTGCTGAATTTCGACAAGCTTACCTATGCCGGTACATTGACGTCGTTATCACTCGTCGCCTCATCACCGCGGTATCGCTTCAAGCAGGGCGACGTTTGCGATGAGCGTGCGGTGGCCGCTGCCATCGAGGAATTCCAACCTGATGTCGTTACGCACTTGGCAGCAGAGTCGCACGTTGATCGATCGATTGACGGCCCTGGTGCGTTCATTCAAACCAATATTGTCGGCACGTACACTATGTTGGCTGCTGCCTTGGACTATTGGCGGAAGCTCCCAGCTGATCGCCGTCAGGCATTCCGCTTCCATCATATATCGACGGACGAAGTTTTCGGTTCTCTCGGCGAGACGGGATATTTCACCGAAACGACACCTTATGATCCCCGGTCGCCCTATTCTGCGTCCAAGGCCGGCTCGGACCATCTTGTTTCTGCCTGGGGACACACCTATGGTCTGCCCGTCCTAATCACCAACTGCTCGAACAACTATGGCCCGTATCATTTCCCGGAAAAACTGATTCCGCTGATGATCGTGAAGGCCCTCGCCGGCGAACCACTTCCCGTCTACGGAAACGGCACGAACGTGCGCGACTGGCTCTATGTGGAAGACCATGTTCGTGCCCTGCAATGCGTGTTTGAGAAGGGAGCTGTGGGGCAGACATACAACGTTGGCGGCAACTCTGAGCGTCGCAACCTCGATGTCGTGACAACGGTCTGCGCAATTTTGGACCGCTTGAATCCGCGCGACGATGGTCAATCCTACGCCGGGCAGATTACCTACGTAGCCGATCGCCCCGGTCACGATCAGAGATACGCGATCGATGCAACAAAGATTGGCAACGAGCTCGGCTGGAAACCGGCTGAGAGCTTTGAAAGCGGAATTGAAAAGACGGTGGCGTGGTATCTTGGCAACCGTGAGTGGTGGACTGGGGTGCTTGCTCGCGACCAGGCCGCGAAGCGGCGAGGGCTAGGCGCATGAGCAATCGGCGGATCCTCATTACTGGCGGCACTGGGCAAGTCGGGACTGAATTGCTACGGTATCCGTGGCCAGAAGATATTCAACTGGTCGCACCGAACCGGCATGAACTGGACCTCACCGATTGCGACAGCATCGACCAATACATTTCGACGGGCGACTTTTCCGCCGTTATAAACTCGGGTGCCTATACAGCGGTAGATCGCGCCGAAAGCGACGTCGTGACGGCTTGGAAGGTCAATGCTTTGGCGCCTGCTGCAATTGCCGCCGCGTCTAAGCGAATCGGTATTCCGCTCGTGCACCTCTCCACGGACTACGTGTTTGATGGGGTCAAGAATGGTCCCTATTTTGAGGGGGACTCGGTTGCGCCGCTTGGTGTCTACGGAGCCTCCAAAGAGGCGGGCGAGCAAGCCGTTCGGACCGGAAATCCTCGGCACGTCATTCTCCGAACCGCATGGGTCTTTAGCGCCCATGGAACAAATTTTGTCAAAACAATGCTACGATTGGGTGCGCAAGGAGGACTGATCAGGGTGGTTGATGATCAAATTGGTTCTCCGACGGCAGCTTCTGATATTGCGATGGCGGTCGCGACTATCACTAATTTGTTGATTGAGCGTTCGCATGCTCCTACCGGAACCTACGGCTTCGTTAACTCCGGCCAGACAACCTGGTTTGGATTTGCACAGGAAATTTTCAGGCAGCGCAAGGACGCTGGATTTTTGGTCCCTTCTTTGGAGCCGATCGCCACAAGTCAATACCCTTCGCCTGCTCGCCGCCCGGCGAACTCCAGACTCTCAACTGAAAAGGTGCGGCGAGACTTTGCGTTGGAGCCGCGCAACTGGGTTGACGCTTTGAAGCCGGTAGTTGAGTCTATTTCAAGTGGAGAATAGGGAAGAGGGTACGAGCAGCCTTGAAGTTCGCCGATTGCCCTGATGTTCCTTTGATAGTGACGCGGCATACGTTGCAGCGCCAAGGCACACCTTGGACCGAGCGAGAATCTGTAAAAACTAAGGTGCTGCGCCACTTCAGTTGGTCTGTTTTGGCCTGAGTTATCTGGTGCTTTTCCTAGCTGGCGAGGGTACGGACGGCCATGAGGGCATTGCATTTTCGGACGCTCGAAACGCGCATCGCAAGTGCAGGGTGACGAGCCGGAGCGGCCGACTGTAGATCTACTAGAAGGCGAACATTGGCAAGCGACCTAATTCAGTTTGGCTCGCGTGACAGACGGCCTGTGGTATGGCTCTTTTTGCGCTCACCGGTTATAGCAGTTTTAGATGGACCATACAAACTCTCGACCTGCGAGGATATTTCCGTCAAATGCGGACTACGATGCAGCATAACGCAAGTGATTCCACGAAATTTTCGCTTGGCACCCATACTTCCATTGCAGGCGTCCAGGCGCACGCCCGTGAGTGGTTGTTGACGCATGCGGCCCCGTTGTGGGCAACTGCCGGTGTCCTGAGTGACGGCATGTTTGCCGAACGCATGAAATTGGACGGCAAGCCTGCGTCTACCATGAATCGTCGTATGCGGGTTCAGGCACGGCAAATCTATTGCTTCAGCGTCATTGGGAGTCTCGGCTGGGAGGGCCCTTGGCAACCTGTTCTCGAGGGCGCTGTTAGTCAGTTTCTGCAAAAAGCGGTCGGCGACAACGGCTATTTTGTTCACTTGTTCAATTCCGGCGGCGAGGTAATCAGTCGCGCCAAGGATCTCTACGACCATGCCTTCGGTCTGTTTGCTCTGGCACACGCAGCACGCGTGCTAAAGCGGTCCGAACTGAGTGACCTCTCTTACGATGTCTTTACACGTATGATGGCGGAGTGGTGGCGTCCGGAAGGCGGGTTCTGGGAAGGCGAACTCACTCCTTGTCCCCCCTTTAGACAGAACCCGCATATGCACATGTTCGAGGCGGCAGTGGTCAACTACGAAGTCACTGGCAGGCGGGAATGGGAGGACCTGATTCAACGCCTGCAGCATCTCTTCCTAGTGCGTTTCCAAGAACCTTCGACAGGGGCGGTCACAGAATATTTCGATCAGAACTGGCTTCGTTTACCCAAGGGCGAAGGCGATATCGTCGAACCCGGACATTGCCTGGAGTGGGCTTGGCTGTTTGAGGTGGGACTTCCAAACGGACACGGAGCAGCGATTTCGGACAGCCTAGTCAATTTCGCTCGACGTTTTGGCGTGAACGAAGAAAGAGGCGTCGCGATAAACGAGGTTTATCTCGACGGGTCCGTTCGCGACGGAGGAGCAAGGCTGTGGCCCCAGACTGAGCGATTGAAAGCTGCGGTCGCGCGGTATCAACGCTTAGGATCAGAAGGCGAAGCGTCAGAAATCGTCAGGGCTTACAACGGCTTGTGCGCCTATCTGAATGCCCCCGTGGCGGGTATATGGCACGACAGACTGAACGCAGATGGTACCTGGGTCGAAGAGGACGCGCCAGCAAGCTCCTTTTACCACATTGTATGCGCGTTTGACCAACTTTTCAGGATTGCCGCCTGACGACCAAGGAACAACCTTATGTTTTCGAAGCAGCTTGTCGTCCTCGTCGGAGGGCGTGGCACGCGTCTCGGCGAGGCAACGAAAATCACACCTAAACCTTTGTTGGAAATTAATGAAGGGAGGGCGTTTCTTGACTATTTTCTAGAAAACGCCGTCCGGCAAGGGTTCGTCGATATATTGTTGCTGGCGGGCTATTTAGGCGAACAGGTTTACGAACGATACCATGGGAAAATCATAGGCGCGGCGCGGATAACTGTGCTTATAGAGCCGGAAGCCATGGGCACTGGTGGTGCTTTCCGTTTTGCCTATGATCATTTGCAACCCACCTTTATGGCTGCGAATGGGGATACACTTTTCGACATCAACATGCGCGCCGTCGATCATCGGGTACACGTCGATGCGACGACAGAAGGGGTTCTGGCGTTAAGGCACGTCGCTGACTCCAGTCGTTATGGGCAGGTTAGCCTTGACGCCGAGGGAGGGGTCGTCAGGTTTGCCGAGAAGCACGTCGCGACGAAACCCGTCGCCGGTCTCATCAATGGTGGTATTTACTCCCTAAGAAAGACCGCGATAGATCGACTTCCTGAAGGGGCGTCATCGATCGAAAGCGACCTGTTTCCATTGCTTGCGGAAGAGGGAAAACTTGGCGGTGTCGTCTCGACAGGTTATTTCTTGGATATAGGCTTGCCTGATACTTTGCAGATGGCGCGGCGCGAACTCCCTGAGCGCAGGCGCAAGGTTCTGTTCCTGGATCGCGATGGCGTCTTGAATATCGACAAAGGCTATCTGTACCGTATCGAGGATTTCGAGTGGGTGGAAGGTGCCATTTCGCTGATAAGGCGCGCCAACGACATCGGTCGCGCCGTGATTGTCATTACCAACCAAGCCGGAGTAGCACGAGGCCTCTACACCGAGGCGGACGTCCATGTCCTCCATCGATATATGCAGGAATGCCTTTATGAAAACGGGGCGTTTGTAGACGCCTTCTACTACTGCCCGTACCACAAGGACGCCTCAATCGATCGCTACTGGCACGCAGACCATCCCGACCGAAAACCCAATCCCGGCATGATTATCAAGGCAATTTCTGACCACGACCTCGATATTGATCAGGCTGTCATGATCGGCGACCAATTAACCGACGTAGCGGCGGCAGAAGCTGCTGGCATAATGGGGTTGCTGTATACAGGCGGCAACCTGAACACTCTCAAACTTGATTTTTGACGGCCGGTAGGAAACATGAACGATCTCGTTATACGCGCGCGTGCCCCTCTTCGCCTTGGACTCGCAGGGGGAGGGACTGACGTGTCGCCCTATTCAGATGCATATGGCGGTGCCATCATCAATGTCACAATTGATCGCTATGCCTATGCTAGTATCCGCTTCCGCACTGACAACAAGGTGGTCTTCGATTCGGTGGATCTGGGCTTCTCTGAGACCTTTGACGTTTCTGACAAGATTCCGGAAACGGCTAAGCTGAAGTTGCATCGGGGGGTCTATCAGCGCATCATGGAGCAGTTTGGTATCGGTCCGACTGCAATTACGCTGACCACGCATGTTGATGCGCCGATGGGTTCGGGTTTGGGCTCGTCATCTGCGCTTGTTGTTGCGATGGTCGGTGCATTTCAGAACTGGCTTCATTTGCCACTTGGTGAATATGAAATTGCGCGTTTGGCATTTGATATCGAGCGCATCGACCTTGGATTGGCAGGCGGTCGGCAAGATCAATATGCGGCCACCTTTGGTGGCTTCAATTTTATGGAATTTTTGGCCTCCGAGCGGGTAATCGTGAATCCGCTTCGTATCCGCTCACATATTCACAACGAGCTGGAATCGTCGATCTTGTTGACTTTTAGCGGGGTGTCGCGCGAGTCCGACAAGATCATATTGTCACAATCGCAATCCGTCAGTTCGGGTGGAAAGTCACTTGACGCTATGCATGAGCTTAAGGCAGAGGCATCGCGGATGAAGGAAGCGCTGCTTTTTGGCAATCTTGGCATGGTTGCAAAAATCTTCGCAGCTGGTTGGGAGGCAAAAAAGCGCACATCTGCCAGCGTGACAACGCCGGACGTCGAAAAGCTTTTCGAAGTCGCGTTGAACAATGGCGCACTTGCTGGCAAGCTATCTGGCGCCGGAGGGGGGGGATTTGCGATGTTCATAGTTGATCCCGATGCCCGGCCGCGCCTAGAGGCAGCCATTGCAGCCCACACAAACGCGCGCCCAACCCTTTGCAAGTTAACATTGGAGGGTTTGGCAAGCTGGCGTTACCTGCCTTTTGATAGCAAGCATAGGATTGGATAAGGCAAGAGTGTTTTCTGTCTCGGGCTTGAGGGGGTCCAAAGTAAATCCGGCCATCGCGGTCATAGCACTGAATACTGTGCTGTCCTTTCAGCGCAGTATTGTCAAAACAATTCCGTCACTGAAGCGTATTCAGCAAGCGTTGACTATTGGCTTTCAGGCGGTCCAGATCGACATTTTCGCCGGTTTATGTGAGGTTAAGCGAAACGGCTGCGCATGGGACAGGCGCACTGTGATCTGGGCCGTTTCCACGCAGTTCCGATATACGATGCCCTGGCGCGCTGCAGATCAATTGTGATCGCTCATTGTTCCTGTGTAGGCGGCCTTCTGAGGCCACCGCCCCTGCGGGCCAGACATTGATTGATCTTGCTGTTGAGATAGCTATTGATTTCCACGGACATTATCAGTCAGTTAGACCGACGGCTCGACCCTATTGAGCTTGGGCGTCGATCTTGGCGATGGCACGTGGCCTGATGGAGCTTTCTACGGTGTTGGATCTATCTCGAAGCGGACGTTATGCAGAGAGCGCGCCCGCCCCCAGGGTGAGTACGTAAGTGGTATGGCTTCGACTAGCCTGCTCTTCTGGCTAATCGAGCGACCGTTGCGCGATCAGCCCTCCGTATTTCTGTGATCTACCTTTCTGCGATGCTTGCCCGCCCCAAGGGGGCAAGATCGCCTACGGTGCTTGCACTTCGCCTCGGTGGCGATGCCGTCGGTGATGGGAGACAGCGTCTAAAGGCAGATCAGTAACGTTCTGAACGGCAGGGATCCTGAGGACAAGACGGATATCCGGCTTATTGGCGCATCGCTTCATAAAGGGTGGCTGCGGCGGGCTCTTCGTAGACTTCGTCAACAAGGTCGAAACCGCTTCAGGCAGAGCCTGGCCGACCAGTTGTGCGGAAACAGTAGCGCCGTCATCGGCGCTACCACGGATCTCACGCTCAAGACCATCCGCGCGATCGTCCCGGGCTGAGGGGATCAGAAGCTCGGCCGTAGGGTCGAGAAATATGTCGGCCACGACCCGCCGATGCGCACCAGGCAACGCCGCGCCTTCGTCGACCAGTTGCAGTGGCTAACGGATCCGGACGCGGACAAGAGTTTCAAGACGCAGAAAGGCAAGTCGCGTTTCTGGTCGGAGCCCGGCGAAATGGGGTTCCGTCAGACGGATTAGCCTTTTCATTGTCACGAATCTCGTGTTGCCTGCAGCAGTTGGAGGTAACAGGAGGTTTCATGCGGCGGCGATCTTTCCTTCAGGTTGGAATGCTGGCGGCGGCGGACAATAGCGCCGCGCATTTAACCAATGGTGCGTCTTTCTATTCTGACCTGATCGATGATCTCGGCAGGACGGCCATGACCAATCCATATCCCATCCCCCGCAGCTCTCGGCAGACTGATGTGCTCGTCGGCAACGGCGGCAAGGTATACGGGCCCTTCGACGGGTTTCAGATCTTCGACACCGAGGACGTGGTCGTCTGGTCGCGCGGCAGCGCTGCGGCTGCCTTTGAGAGAGAGGCGGTCACTGTTGCCAAGGTTGGCGGGCTTTCCTTCGACTTCTTCACGATCACGTTTGCGGCGAACGTGCCTGCGACAACGGAATTCGTGGTCTCGTCCGAGCGAGTGGCCGAACGCGCCGTCGGCGTCAAGAAGGGAACCATGCTCGACATGACGGCTCTGGAGAAGGAGCTGTCAAAACAGGCAACCGTGCTGCAGGAACTGCGTCGCGATCTCGATCGCGCCCTTAAGGTGCAGTTCCATCACCCGCCGGCTGCGGTGCCCGGCCCTCAGGACAATCGCGTTCTGGGTTGGCGCGGAGGGAGACTCGCCAACGTCGATCCGGCCGAGTTCATCAACCATGCGGGCTTCGCAACGGCAGAGCAAGGGTTCAAAGCTGATAGGGCGCTGCAGCCTGGGGCGTCCGGTACCGAGATCGGCTTCGTCAGGGCTGAAGCTGGCGCTGTGGTGCGGACCGCGCTGGACAAGGCACGCGAGCGGAAATCGTTGCTTGATTTCATTCCCTTCGATCTCCACGCGTGCATCATCGCCGGGACGAATACTCAGGATTTGACGAGCTACATCAACTCTGCACTCGCGACCGGCGGTATCATCGATACCCTGAAGTACACCTATCTGACCAAGAGCCGGCTTCTACCTGTCCCGGGCACCCGGCTTATCGGCCACGGCACCTTCAAAGCGATCTTCAACAGCGATGCCGACAAGTTCAACGACAGCGCGGCCGGCGATGGGTTGAACATGATGATTCGCCTTTGCTCAGACTTTCGCGTGGATAGCGGCATTACATTCGATGGCAGCTCGATCACTACTTCAAATTTCTGGCTTTATGGCGCCCGCAACGCTGCGGCTGTCAATGACCTCATCTTTGATGCCACCATCGAAAACGTCTCGTTCACCGGCATTGACATCAGCCGGAACGGTGGAGCGTGGGCGAACTCAGATATCGCTGTGCGCGGTCGAATTGAAAACTGCGGTTGGTCAGGCGCCAATTTGGAAGGCGTCACCAGCCTGGATCACAGTGGACTGAGCGTATATCGCACAGGTTGGGTAGGGATATTCGTCGGTCATTGTTTCAATGTCGTGGGTGACGGCTTTGAAGCAAACAAGGGGGTGCCACCCTATCGCATCTACAACGGACCTGGGAGCATTGGCGGGGGAGAAGGCGGATTCCTCTTCGGGCATTTTGGAAACCATACGGCGCGGTGGACGAACTTCCTGCTCTACGATAACCGCAACGCCGCGTTCGACGGTTTTGGTATCGGTGAAGATGGTTCACTCTTGGACGCTGAAAGCACGAACATCTATGCGCAGGGTCAGATTTGGTATGCTGGCCTTTTCGGCTTTGATGTTTCGAGCGATATGGTGGCGGACATTCAAGTCTGGTTCCCGACCCATCAAGGTATCCAAATCGGCCTAGACCTCGGCGGGACACTCGCGAACATTGATATCCGTGCGCAGGTTTATAACAACCAGAACGACGAGGCTGCGCGTTTCTCGGCCACCGGGCCAGCCGTGCGAAATTGCTCCATTACGAAAGGATCAAACTCGGTTACGGTCAATAGCGGCACAGGCTTCTTTCTGGAGCCCGGACAGAAGATCACGGGCATAGGCATGCCAGCAAACGCTTATGTCGGGACCGTGGTCGGCAATACCGTGACGATGGTCACGACACCTGGCGGTAGCACTCCCGCCAACGCAACGGCCGCCTACGGTTCAGTTTCCCTGACGTTCAGGGGCATCGTCAATTTCGTGAACATCAGGCTCGATATCCGAGCCGTCAATTGCATTTATGGCGTCGGCATCGAAAGCGGCGCCGATGGGTACGCGACATATAGCAATTGTGAAGTGGTTGGTGATCTATCCACCGTTAGCGTGGACAGCGTACGCCCTCTGAATGGTGACTATCCGTCCGGCATGGCCGTGAAGGCATCGAAATACAAAACGTCAGCGATCGGCAAATCCACTCCTAACTTTTCAGCTATTGGGAACGACACCTTCCTGCTTAACGGCGGCGGGACATTGAATGCGATCACTGGCGGCTACGACAAGCAAGAGATAACGGTATACGTCAACGTCTCCGACGTGATCCTGAATTGCGATTGGAATGACGTTGGCGGCAACGGCCCCAATCGTCTCGTTGGCGGCGGGAACGCAGAGATCATTGTCAAAGCGGGAGGTCGTTTCAAGGGGAGTTATCGCCAGGGTGTCGGTTGGTACATTTGGGGCGTGATCCAGGTCGTCCCGTGGATCTAAGCTACGATTCTGACGCCTTCGTGATGGTTCGAGGTCGGCCGATCCATCAGTCTCATCGCCTCCTTGCAAAGATGCTCCCAGGCCCCAGGTAAACATTCATCCGCTCGGTCATAGCGGGCAAAGCGCTCGATATAGCTTTCAATGTTCGGGTCTGCCATAGGACTGCGGAAATATTCGGACACCGCTGTCCATGTTTACCTCCGCCTGGGAGACGACAGCGCCGAGTTCCGGAAAATCTTAACATACAGGCGCGGAGACAATCGTTTCAGGTTCCTGCCTTCGGATCATCTTGGATGGGACGGAGTCACGGGCTGTGTCACTAAAAGCGAAAGCGTGAAAGCACGCGCTGGAGCGACTCATGAAGCTTCCAAGCCACGGTTGACCGCATTGCGTCAATCTCATGCGACTTTTCCACAACTCTGGCGTTGGCGTCAGCAAGAAGCTCATTCGTTTGCTGATTTGCGAGCCTGAGGGCATGAGACTTGTCTTCCAGCACCGAAAAGTCGTGCTTGAAGGCATTGGCAAGATCCAACGCCTCCGCGAGCTCTTCGAGTGTTGTTGATAGTTGGCCATGGAGCTCAGTGAGTTCAGCTCGAACGGCAGATAATTGCCCCTCATTTTCCGCATACGCGGGCCGCACAATCTGAATGTCTTCCCAGGCCAGCCGCGCGATCAAATCGTTTGTCGCGCTCCGAACTATATCGCTCCACCCCTGCGGATCCGCACGCATCAGGTCGGCGTAGATGCTTTGTTCAGTTTCACCGTCCGGAATTGAAACGCGCAACGGAGTTGGCCACCAGCACGCGCGATCAGCAATATCCAACGCTGTCGCGAACTCGGGCATTCGCGCATACCGAGACGTCATTCTCTTGGCGCTGAAGTGGAGGACAGTTGGTGTGCGACAATAGAAAATGGGCCGACTTGAGTTCTCTCGAATTATTCTTCCCCAGAGAAGCCAATCAGCGGCCGATGCAACATCCTCAGGCCAAACATCTCGGACCGGAAGGCCATCGGCTCGGTAGAGAAAGCAACTCGCTGGAATGCTGTTCCGTTGTTGCAAAAAAGTGTTCAGCTCATCGGTAGCCGTTAAGTTCGTCAGAAATGGAGCGGCGATTCCGTCGGTAGACACCCAAAGCGCCTGACTATACGCCAGTGCGCCGCCCGCGTCCTGCCCGCTTAACAGCCGCTCCAAATGGTCGGGGAACAGGAGGTCGTCGTCGGCCGCGAAGCCTATGTACTTTCCTCGGGACTCCCGGAGGGCAACGTTTCGATTTGCGTAGCCAAAGTATGGCGCCTTAGGAAGGTCGAAGAAGCGGATGCGAGGATCGTCGAAGCTTGCGACGACTTCCGCGGTGCCGGCTACACACCCGTCACCTACCACAAGCAGCTCGAAGTCGCCCATCGTCTGCGCCAGCACCGACTGGATCGCGAATCCAATCACATCCACCCGGGTATGCGTGGGCATCAAAATCGAGACGAGCGGCCCGCTTACCATCCCTTGGCATCCCCAAAGCTGTATGGAATTAAGTCGGTATCTAGCGGAAGTCTGTATTTATCAGGCTTCGAATGGTCGTATTGGATCGTTGGAAAATTCACTACCACGACGTCCGAAGACCCGATGTTGCGGTCAGCATGCCAAACGAACTTAGGCACGTTGACAAGGCGCGGCTGACTACCGGACAGGTAGATCTTGCAGACCTTGCCGCACGTGCTCGACTCTGGCCTCGGATCGAATAGTACGAGCTCCAATTCGCCACTCAAAACGAAGTAACGGTCCTCGTGTTGCTTGTGCAGGCCCCATCCTTTCACCATTCCAGGACGGACCGTGAATACGTAAGAAAAGACGAGTGGATCGGGATGCCATCCCCATCGTGGGTCGAAGAGTTCGGTTACGCTTCCCCGGTCGTCATGATGCCGGATACTCTCGTAGAACGACATGCCATCGAGCAGCGGCGCCGTGCTGCGCCCTTCTTCATCAACTGTCCGTTGATCTTGAACCGCAGCCTGCAATGTCTGCTGAAGCAGATCCGAAGTGCCGGCGCCTAGGTCGTCACGCATTAATTTCGCCCCCTCGTTTGAGAGGCTTCTATTACATGTTTGGTTTTTGCGTGCCACTATTCTCAGCCACCGACGGCCTCCCGCCCGCAACCCTTCTACCACATCGGCAACACACAGGATTCCTGTCTTCTGCCGAAACTCACCCTGGACTCCGTTCCGGCTGTTTGGCGGAGGCGATGACGAAGGACCAGTGATGACAATACCGGTCGCCCCGCCGCTACCTTTCCCTCAGTGGAGAAGTTCGGCGCAGCCAAAATCGGCCTTGCTGACTAAAGGGCCGACGTTACACCACCGCACGTGATCGAAATCGATCTTGCCAATGGTGTTCGCATGCGAGTCTGCGCCTTCGTCAACGAACCTTGAAGACGCAGTTCGAAAACCCGTTGTCCCACGGCTGGGGTCGTCAGCACATCGTGTGCCAACCCTTATGCCGGTTGATAGACTCTGCCGATCAATCTCAAAAGCCAATGCCAGCTGTGAAACGGATTTCGCAACCTTGTTTACCGAACCAAGAATCGTTCTCCCTGGCCGATGCGCTCGCGCCAATAGTTGAGAAGGTCAAGCATCGTCGTTTCAAATGGAATTAATGGTTCCCACCCTGTGACCGCCTTGAACTTGGTGGTGTTCGGCACCTGAAGATCGGCATCGATAGGACGTAGACGAGCAGGATCAGTTTCTATGCGAATTGAATCCCTGAGCGTGGACATTGAAATCAGCGTCTTCAGCATATCCTCCACAGAACAAGTGAAGGGGCCGCCAATGTTATAGTATGCCCCGGGAGTTGGGTTTATGGTTACCAGCATGTAGTAACCCCGCACAGCGTCGCGAACGTCTGCCCATGTCCGCAGTGAGTTCAGGTTCCCGGTCTTTACCACTGGTGGAATAATGCCAGCTTCGATCATGGCAATTTGCTTCGCGAATGTCGATTCCGCAAAAACATCACCACGACGGGGGCCGGTATGTGTAAACATGCGGGTGGTCATAACCGTCATGCCGTAGGCTTCGCCATAATAGCGACCGATGAGATCTGTGCCGACCTTCGATATGGCATATGGAGATGCCGGATGGAACGTACATTCCTCGTCGATTGGAAGTTTTTCCTTTGGTACCCGACCGAAG
This sequence comes from Ensifer adhaerens, assembly GCF_028993555.1. Lineage (NCBI taxonomy): Bacteria > Pseudomonadati > Pseudomonadota > Alphaproteobacteria > Hyphomicrobiales > Rhizobiaceae > Ensifer > Ensifer adhaerens. The sequence continues at coordinate 912,476 of NZ_CP118611.1, forward strand.
ACCTCCGACGAAGCGCACACATGGATGATCGCACCCGCGGCATGCTTGCGCAATGCGGAAAGGAGACGCTCCGTGCCTTCGATATTGGTATCGTAGGTTTCGATTGGAGCCTCGAAGCTGGTTTTAGGATAGCTCTGTGCCGCCAAGTGGAACACGAAGTCTGGCTCTGCTTCCCTAACCGCATGATCGATAGACAGCGAATCTCGCAAGTCGCCATAAACCAAGTGTACACGGTCTTTATTGTTGATGCGCGTAAGTAGATGCGCAATGTTGTCCAGAGGACTTCTCCACCGGATCAAGCCATATATATCCCAGTCTGTGTTTTCTAGCAGGAAGTCTGCCAAGTGTGAGCCGACCATGCCTGTGAAGCCGGTTATAAAAGCGCGCTTTTTCATGTTTTATACTTCATGCCCGTAGTCTGCGATGATCGCTTGTTTTATCGTGTGTGTAGCATTGGGTATGATGGTTGGCAATAAATCCGACCTCATATTTATATAGCGGGGACGGTTCCGGAAGAAATGTTCGGCCGGTTCGGTTGTATCATACCTGAGTGCCGGGAGAGCCAAGGCTTGCAAGCTGTCCGCTATCATTTTGCGTGACACCATCTCCGGGCCGCCGAAATTGACGACTGGATATTCAAACCGATCCCAATCGCGCGCAAGCGAGCATATACCTGCTATCACATCGTCTCGGTATATGGCGCTCCGGAAAAAAGGATGGAATATGTCCGCCCTGGCGCCCGACTTCGCGCAATTTTCCAGATACTTGCTGAACTTGTCTTCGCGGGAAAACACATATGACAATCGGAGCGCTTTAAAGCGCGTATCACCAAGGAAGCGCTTTTCCAGATCATGTTTCATTATCCCGTATTCTCCAGCGGGATGACATGGGGAGGTTTCCGTAACCGGCTCCTCCGAGCTGCCATATACCGTATCGCTTGAGAGGAATAAAATCCTGCCGTCGCGCTCAAAGATCCTTTCGATAAATTCCGATGTTCCCGTGACATTTACCGAATAGGCGTAGTCATATTGTGACGCGCAAACATCTGGCGCGGATATGGCTGCCGCTACAACAATCACGTCCTTAGCCTTTATGAGGCCGTAATCAAAGTCCCCGGGCGCCTGCAGATCCAGGTGCGGGAGACCGGATCGTCTCAATGAACTCGTCCCGATAACCTCGAAGGTTCTCGAGGCCTTCTCGTAAAGTCTTGCGCCCACGTAGCCGGTGGCGCCGGCAATAATCAATGTCATGAGACCTTCACTGAATATCGGTGTCGAAAAGCGGAAAGTACTTCATCTTGTACTCAAGGTTACGACAGCGTTCTGCTACCTTGCGAGCCGGATTGCCTGCCACGACTGCGTAGGCCGGTACATCCTTCGTTACGACCGCTCCAGCGCCAATCACGGCGCCTCTTCCAACGGTAACTCCGGGAAGAACAATCGCCCGAGCTCCGATCCAGACGTCATCCATTATGACAACCGGCTTGGCCACGGCATGGAAGTAAGGAGAGTTCACAACGTGCGTAACGGTATGAATAAGGGTATGATGCGAGACACTGACATTGTTGCCGATATAGAGGGGGCCTCGGCCGTCCAGGTACGTACAGCGATTTATGACAGAATTGTCGCCAATCTTAATCTCGTATCCAGTAACGAAGCAACCCATGGCAATGCTGGTGTCTTTGCCAATACGTACGTTGCAAAAAGTTCTTAGGTACCATATTCTTAAAAAATATGGCGTCCAGTTCATGAACAGGTGATTTCCCAGGTAAAATAGAAATGCCGGAATAAGGCTTTTCTGTATATATTGGAGCATAATCTCCCTCGTTATCTGATAATTCCCTCGATTATTGAAATGTACTTTCCAATAGTTTGCGTGAAGTCGAATTTTTCCTTAATTTTAACATACCCATCACGTCCAGAAGCTGCCCAATACTCCTTGTTTGACGCGAATTGGACCATCGCATTGGCAAGATAGGGCGCCGTACTAAATTGGCGCTGCTCGTAGCCTATCCTGTCAAGTAGTGGTGAGTCCAAATTCAGGGTGTCACCATATTCGTTCGGGATAATAATTCCGATGTCGTTGTTCTCGATGACTTCCGGCGCACCGCCCGTGTTAGTGAGAATCATCGGTTTGCCGTAATACATGGCCTCATTCATGGCGATGCTCCAGCCTTCGATTAAGGACGGCAGAAGAAATGCATCGCTCATTTTATGGAACGGTCCGATGTCCGAAAAATACCCGGGCATGAGAATATGTTTGTCCAATTGCCAATCGGAAAGGTCGTGGCGCAACTGAGCTACGTGCGGCGGGTATATTTCGTTGCCAATGCAGACAATCTTGATGTCGTCGCGCTTTTTCAGGATGAGCTTCATGGCGTCGGCCATGAGGTAGTGTGCCTTATGTAGGTTGTAGGATGCGACGTTCAGGAATACGTAGTCTTCAGGCTTCAACCCGAGGCTCTCGCGGGGAACGGGTGAAGATTTGCGAAAGTTCGCATCATGTTCCTCGATAATCAGGCCGTTGGGAACAGTGATAATTTTTGCTGCGCTGATATCAAGCTTCCCAACGGCGTAGTCCGTCGCTTTCTGTGAAACTGATATATACAGATCAACAAAAATGTCGTTGGCTAAAAAGTTGGCAAGTGCTTCGCCGGAAAGCATGGCATAGACATTATGGATGAATGTTATGTTGGGAATACCCAGTTCGCGGAAGACTTTGTATCCCGCAGAGGAAAAGTGCGACATGGAGATTTTGACATTTTCCCGAACGAGAATGTCTTTGTAGAATTTGTCGCGATCCTGCTCTGGCAACTGTACAACACGCACACCGTGTCGTCGGGCGACTTCGCCTAGATGGCCGACCTTGTTGACAGAAAAGATAAGGGGAGTAATCCCAAATTTTTGGAACTCCAAGGCGCAATCAAGAACGACTTTTTCAAGACCGCCTTTGTCGAAGCCTGACAGTTCTATCGCGGCTACCAACGGCTCGGTGAGCCCGACCTTTGTGGTAATCGCAGGCAAAGGGGTAGGGATCTGATTGTTCAGAACCTGTTCAAAGCTCGCAAAGTATTCTGCCGAGGTGATCCGTTCGTAAAAGTCATGCCGGTGGCTGAAGTCGCCCCTTACCGGCACGAAGGATGCAATTAGGCTGGTAAGATTTTTTGTCGCGAGCAGCACTTGCAGGTCTGAATAGGACGCGGAATTGAAATACTCTTCCGGGAGCCTGAGGCTCAAACGATCCAACGCCTGTGTAACTACGCCCGCGATTTCAATGCGGACCTTGTTGATGTTCTCTTTGATCGTGTTCGTCGGATGAACGCGATAGACAATGTGTTCGAAGCCTTTATCGAAGTAAATATCGGAATTTCTGGACGATGCCATAAGAAAATCAAGGTCGTGGCAATAACGCAGGGGCTGAAAATGGCCGTTGCGCTCCCAAAGCTCCTTTGAGAACACAAAATTCGAAGTAGTGGCTGCAAAATTCTCATGCAACAATGACATCGGCAAGTTGCCGCTTTGTGTTAGGAACTGCTTGGCCCTGTCCAACCAATCAATCGTGATCCCGCTCGTAACCTCGACGCCCTCGGAATCCATGATGGCAACTTCACCGACAATAAGGCCAATGTCCGGTCGAGACATGAACATCTCGATACAACGTTGAAGCTTTTGGGGCTTAAAAATATCGTCCGAGTTCAGAACGGCGATATAGTCGGTCTTCGCCATCCCTATCGCGCGGTTGATCGTGTTATGGGCACCCTGGTTCTTCTGTTTCAGGACTGTCGCGCCGGGTGCGTTCTTTAGGAAATCACGAGCGATCTTGTAGCCGTTATCCTTGGAACCATCGTCAATCACGATGATCTCGTCTGGGCAAAGCGTCTGATCCGACACACTTTGTAGGGCAGCCAAAATGTAATCAGCGTGATTGTAAAGGGGGATGACAACCGCGATGCTTGGGCGTTGGCGTTTCATTGGCATGCTCGTATTCTTTCGATTGGCGTGCGGCCCTCTTAAGGGCCCAATTAATTTTGAGCCAAGAGTTCCTTCACGATGCGCGCGCCGGTGTCGAGCGAATAGTCCCGCTGGATAAGGGCAAAGCCTTCGCGCGACAGACGGTCCCACTGTGCTGGATTCTCGTATAAACGGGTGATTGCGTTCGCGAATTCGGCCGGCGTCTTGCCGACAACGATGTTCAACCCATCTTCGAACCCCATGCCTTCAGCGGCGATCGGGCTAGCGACGCAAGGCACACCACGTGCCAGGCTCGAAACCACCTTGCCCTTTGCACCTGCCCCGTACCGTAACGGGGCGACCGTCAACTTCAAGCGGTCTAGCTCAGGGTCAATCTCCGGCACATAGCCGACCCATTCGACGTTCCTGTCCGGGCGGCTAGATAGTGCCTCAGGTAGGTGAGAACCTATGATCCGGATACGCAAGTCTGGCAGATTCCTAAGTACTAGCGGCCAAACTTCGGAGAGGAAATACTCTACGGCATCTACGTTCGGCTGATGTTGGAAGCCACCTATAAAGGCGATATCTCGGCGTTCGGAAAAATCTGCGAAATCATATTCCCCGATTTCGCGCATAATCGGCACGATCGTGACCGCGGCGCCCGGAATTTCTTTGTTCAGAATATCCAGTTCTGTCGTGGACAGCACAATGGTAAGGTCGGCGGAGCGAATGCATTTAAATTCCGCTTCCTTTGTTTTTTGCGCTTCGGCAAGACCTGCAGCATCCCCTGTCAAGGCGGCCTGCCTCTCTTCCCGGATATAATGCAAGTCAACCGTGTTGAAGATGACTTTGGCGTTAGGGCAGAAGAGCCTTACACGATCTATCCAGGCGCCACCCCAGTGGACGCGGGACATAAACGCAATTTCGAGCAATTCGGCGTTTAGGAAGAGATATTCTTCGAGATTGCTATAATGATCAGATGAGACGCAATGAACGCCCATAGCCTCTAGATCATCCCGATACCTGTCCTTCGTAGCAAAGTCGAGCAGGCCAACGTAGGCGACTTCGTAGCCGAGGCTTTGAAATATGCGGGCAAAACTGACTTGTTCCATTGATCCAGCATCTTCATCTGGATGTGGATAGAAGGTGTTGACCATGAGTACTATCTTGCGCCTCGCGGCATCGGGGGCATTTGCACTCGCGGTCAGCGTAGTGACTTCAAGGTTGGGAACGCTCACACCAACGCGTCTTGACGACGAAATGGGAGCGGACTGTTCTGCTAAGCGGCCAACGTAAATGTAATGTTCAAGCACATTGCGACCTCCGAGATCACCCGCAATTTCGATATACCGTGCGGGGTTGAAATCGGAGTTTGGACGCCGTCCCTCTTTGTGGCCCGCTACTACGTAGTGAGACAAGGGATTCATATTAGACGGCAGGTCGGGGTTATGTTTCATATAGAAACGGGAATCGAACCACGGACTGGGATTGCGACCTTCTCCGGCCCCATAAATCAAATAGTGGGTCAACGGGTTAAGCTTGCTGGCAGCCACATCAGGATAGATCCAAAGGTAGTGGTCTGCATCGAATAGTGGATGCGGAGCACAGCGAGGGTGTCGGAGGAAGTGTAGCACCGGGTTGCAACCCGACACTTTCACATCCGGATATCTTTCGTGGTACCACTTTACATCGAACAGGGCGCAGGGATTGTATCCCTTGTCAGCTCCAAATCGAACGAAGTGTTCGGCTGCCGACATGTCCAGAACTCCGACTTCCGGATACTGGTTAACGTAGTAGTCGCGGTCTATGATTGGGTGCACTATTCGGCCTTCGCGGCGGCCGAAATCTATGAAATGCACGAAAGCATCCAATTTCGACGAAGCCACATCGGGATAAAGAAGTTCATAGATGCCACGATCAAATATAGGAAAATCATCGACGACAGACGTGACTCCTGCCAGATAACGCAGGATCCGCTGGCGCCTTCCATTGCGCGGTACACCGAGCTGGGCGTCGGAAAACTGATCGAGAAAGGCTTCGATCTTCCTGGCGTCGGCATCCATGCGTCCGAACCGGTCGGGCCGACCACCACGCACCAACCCTAGCATCCGTCCTGCCACGCCGCGCTGGCGTCGAATATCCCTCTCGATCTCTGTGGCGACGCGATTCTGATAGATTTCAACTACCTGATTTGCAGCAGCTAGATCTTGCTGTAGTAGCCTTTCAAGGCGGTCCTGTGCGCTACTTTGCTGTCGTGACTGCAACAATGCGTTCTCCGACTGCGACAGCGCAGTTTCAAGCCGCGACTGCTCATCTTTGGCATTGGCCAATTCTTTTGACAACGCGTCGTGATCCGCAGCTAGCGTCTTGTGTTGGACGTCGGCCTCATCACGCAATGACGATAACTCTCGCACGAGGCTCTCGTATCGAGTCCTCTCTTCTTCCAGGCGCGAGACAGCATTGTGCGCCTTCGCCAACTCTTCCCCTTGCGAGGCTAGCGCGCTCTCAAATACGCTCAAGCGATCCAATTCGCCCTGCGCAGCGGCCAGCTCCATCGCTTTTGAGTTGTATAAATCAGAATATACCTGCACGTCTTCCACGCTTTTTTGATATTTGTCCAGCGTGTCGCCGATTTGGGCGCGAAGCGATTCAACCTCTTCGCGGGTACTTCTTATATCTAGGGCAGCTTCGGCAATCTCACCGTCACGAATTCTAACTGCTTCTGTCAGCCCAGCGGTGACCGAGGCGATATGACGATCTCCTGCCAAGAGGACGTCGCGAATGCGGGCAGCCTCATTTGCCGACCCTGCGCCGCAGAACGACGCCGTCCTCCGGCCATCGATATAGGATCGGATTTCCCCGATTTCCTCTGCTTTGAAATCATGGTTCCGGAACACTTCCAAAACTTGATCCTCAACCAGCTCGTAGAACCGCTGTTCTCGCGGCTCAAACATGGCGGTGGGAAGATCGGCATCGGAAAGGTCGATTCCCTCGAGCCCAACTTCAGCCAACGCTTGGAGCGCGGCGCCTCGATAAGCGGGATCTGAGCATATCGAATCCATATCAACAATAACGTCGCAGTGGCGTTTGCTCAACACAAAAGAATAAGCCCACACCGCAAAGAATAACGCGTAGTCGGACTCTGGAGGAAGTGGGTGTGTGTAGGCAAACGCTAGCTTTTCGTTGACATTTGTCCCTTGCAGCGGAAGTACGCCTCGGTGGCTTGCAACGTCAGTCAGTACTTCGGGGGTGTCTGACTGGGAAACAATAATCTGGGGTGTTGAAGATATATATTTGTCGACTTTATATGAATACCACTGATCCCAGGGATTTCTGAGTAGGAATATATGCTTGGATTCAAAGTTCGACTTGAGCCACTGAACGCGCCCAATAGTTCTCGTGCATTGCAGGATTGGACGGCGCGGGGCGGCGTTAATGAGAGTCTTGATGTAGGTGGTCAGATCTTCAGCGAGAGCCCTGCGATCGAGAAAGAAATATTCATAGCTGAGGCGCTCGCTGTAATATTTCTTCAAATATGGGAGGATCCTCGAGTATTCATCGAAGTAGCCGCCCTTCATGAAATTATGGCGTAGGCCGGCTTTTATCTGGTCCGATCGATCGGAAGTAGCGGACCATGAATTATCCAAGTGACCAATTATTTCGTGAAAGGGCTCGTGGTAGGGGTAATACTTTTCAGTCCGCTTGATAGCGTTAAAAAAATATGTGCTCCCCGACCGAAATAGGGAGTGTACAAAAAGAAGAGGTGCTACACTGGTACTGTTATCGCTGTCTTTAAATTTCATCTTCCGCACACTCAAGACAATGGTTCAAACTTCAAGCACCCTCTCCAGGGTACGGCGAAGTACTCTCAGGCTGTAGTTTGCTAAAGAGGTGCGGCTTTTCCACAACGCTCTTTAGTGTCAGGCAGATGGCAGTGCCACCCAACTTGCTATCACACACGGTCAGCACCACTTGAACGCTTGCTTGCCGGAAGCGTGAATCTCCTCATTCGGCTAGGTGCCCGCCATCCAGTCGGCTCAAGCTGACCGATGTATCCGTCACTTTTTGCCTTTGCGGACCGAGAAAGAGATACGCCATATTCAGAAGGCGAGCTCGGTCAGGCTTTCCTTGGGATATCTTGTTGTTGCAGTAGTTGCTGCATCTAGCAGCCTCACTAGCTGAGTTCAACCGCAAAATCCCCAAGCAACAGGTTTGAAATGACTGCCGCCAGTCTATCTCGGGGCGACAAACGGGCTCATCAGGCAGGACAGTCTCCTGTTACAAAATGAAGGTTTGACGCCATCACGTTTGGACGGCTTACCCTCATGAATTTCTTTGATTGCTCTGCTGCCGCGCTCGACCGCGCAATGGGCAGCGGCTCAGCCAAACGCGAAGCTCTCCAATGATCTCAACCCGCGATCTTAAGCAAATAGCGACCATATGAGGTGCGCGAGAAGCGCTCGCCTTGCTCTATCAATTGCTCCCTGCTGATGAAGCCCTGGAGGTAAGCAACTTCTTCAATGCACGCGATATTTGTTCCTTGTCGATGCTGGATCACCCGCACGAATTCCCCAGCCTCCAACAAACTATCGTGAGTGCCCGTATCAAGCCAGGCAAACCCTCTTGACATCTTTTCTACGAACAGAGACCCGGCCTCCATGTAGATACGGTTGAGGTCGGTAATCTCATACTCGCCACGCGCTGACGGCTTCAAACTCTTCGAGTAATCGACAACACGATTGTCATAGAAATATAGGCCGGTCACTGCAAAACGTGACTTTGGGTGCAGCGGCTTCTCTTCAAGACTAATTGCATATCCATCTTCCGACAACTCCACGACGCCATACCGCTCAGGGTCGTCAACTTCGTAAGCGAATACAGTCGCTCCCGTTCTCCGCGCGCTTGCCTGGGCAAGCAGGTCATTCATCCCTGCGCCAAAGAAAATGTTGTCACCCAGGACGAGCGCCACGTTGTCGCCAGCGATAAACTCCTCGCCAATGGTAAACGCTTGGGCAAGTCCGTCGGGGCTGAGTTGGACGGCATAGGAGATGCGAATGCCCCAGGCTTCTCCGGCGCCAAACAATCGCTGATAACTGCCGATGTGGTCGGGTGAGGAGATTAGGAGGATATCCCGAATTCCAGCCATCATAAGAATGGAAAGTGGATAGTATATCATCGGCTTATCATAGACCGGAAGCAGTTGCTTGTTAATTGCCAGGGTTGCCGGGTGGAGCCTGGTGCCGGATCCTCCTGCGAGAATTATGCCTTTCATCTTGATACTCCTTGGGGCGGACGCGAGAAGATTTGCCCTAAACTTCAGGTCACTGTGAGTTGCAGTGTCTATGCGTCCTCGGACGCCAGCAGTTTGGAATTATGTATTCGTATTTGAGTTTCGATATACAGATTTTTCCAGTAACGCTTGCCGCGATGGTTCGAACTGAGTGGTTATCATGACTTGCCCCTCGCGCCGCTCAGGCATCATCAGAACAGCCGCAAGTCCCCCCCATATCTGCCCGTTGATATCTGGTCTGTCGTAGAGCATGCCGGGCACAAAATCGAGGTCGACCGTGTGTACATGGGGAAAATCGTTCCAAGGGACAGTTAATATTCCTGTTCGCACGATCGGATTGGCGCTGTCGTGAGCAAGAATCATAGTTGGCCGTCGTTTTGGCACATAGCGAGCACATTGGAGCAAGTCGCTCCTAACGCCGGATTCTTCATGGCTGCCGTCTACCAAAATGAAATTGACGTCTTCACGTCCCTCATTCAACTGGTCGATAATCGGAGGAAGCGTCGTTGCCGAATCTCCAGTTACGAAAGTCACATTAGGAAAAAGTGGGCTGATCCTATGCTGGTTCTCATCGATGTCGAACGTGAACACACGCTTGCTGGCTGCAGCAATCGGACGGAGACTTCCGCACTGAAACGTACCGATCTCGATGCTAATCTCCGGCCGTAGGCGCGAAAGCACGTGCAACAACGCAGCTCTTTCGCTGAATTGCATGTGCCAGTTCTGATTGAGCGCTGGGTCGAATAGAACGTCTTCGTAGGCGCTGGACACGCTTCTTCTCCGGGATGTCTTCAATCTCTCTGGGCGAAATCTGTGGTATAGCTTGGCAACGAGATTTCCTTGGCGCCGCCTTCTACAAGATCCTTCGCTAGTTTGCGATATGCTTCAATCATTTGATCCATATCGAATTTCAAGAATGCTTGGCGAGCTTGTTCTCTTAAAGCCGTTTTGAGTGTGGGCTGAGCAATAAATCGGTTCATGGCGTTTACGAGCGCTCGTTCTGGAACTTTTCCTGTCGTACTTTCTCTTGGAACCACGAATCCGGCCGGAGGCTCCAGGGTATCCTCACCAATTGCCCACGCGCATTTGCCGATGTCGGATACTATTGCCGGCTTTCCCTGCGCCAGAAACTCGATGAGCACGAGGGGAAGCGACTCTCCTGGAAACCAGCTAGGCAGCAGGCATACATCGCTCATATGGATGTAATCCGCCAAGTGAGAGGTATGTCTTAGCAGATGGAGGCCCTTCAATGAGGCCTTTGATCTCAACGCGTCGCCAACCGGGCCGTCGCCAATCATCACCAGATGCAAATCGACGATGTGGCCTGACGATCGCTGCAACTCCTTGAACGCAGATAAAGCAACATTCCATCCCTTGGATTCGATCGCGCGGCTCGCCAACGTGAAAACGAGGGCGTCATCCGCAATTCCCAAATCGGACCGCTTTCGACGAAACTGAGAAGTGGGCGCAAATCCATTTATGATATGGGAAGTTCGCCTTGGCGTCACATGGCCCTCATCAAATATCTTCTTGTTCTTCTCTGCCGTCCAGACCCAGTGATCGCAGTAGCTTTCAGCACGCCGCAGATCGTCGCGCAGAGTCGGAAACGACTTGGGGCTGCTGAGAACATTCTCGTGGCACCCGTGCATAATGGTTATCCACGGAATTGTTTGCGGCGCCTCCGAGATCATTCTACTTATCGCCCTATCGCCCCACCAATGCCCACTTACCGCGAGATCGAGTCCCCAGTCGTCCATCAATGCGATGATGCCGCCCGCTTCATCTATGTCACTCTTGGTAATAATGGCGACCTCTGGAGAGACGCTCCTAATGGTTGCGGGGTTGTCGATCTCGTGTTCCGCAACGAACAATACAGCGGGAGCGGGCAGCGCAGTCCAGTGGTTTACAAACCGGGCGGCAAACATTTGTGCCCCGCCTCCCGACAAATCACCCACACAGTAGAGGACCCCAGGGTCACGAGACTCTGAGATTCCGTGCAAAGCCCGCGGCGCTGGCAAAGGTCCTCTCCAACCAAATCGCTTGGCCTCTTGCTCCATATGCTTCTCAAATGCGGCACGTCGGGATGCATTTACCCCGTAGACGCTATCAATCAGCGAACCGACAGTCTTAAGTTCTTGAAAGTACGGCTCTTTGCCCTCTATGCTAGCCGTTACGCTTGTATCGTGGCGCCGGTGATAATTCACTGCCTCATGACAATACGAGATACGTCCGCCGGCCGCCGCTAACAGATAGAATGCCCAGTCTCCAGCAAGTTTAAACTGGGCAGAAATCCTTACGGCTCGTTGAGCGCTTGAACGGCGCGTGACGACAGCGCTAGCATTTGGAATTGTGTTGGCTCGACCTAATGTCGAGTGGACTTCCTTGAACGCAGGGGCCGTGAAAGAACTCGTCCAACGACCAGGAGAAATGCGATCGAGGTAAAGCGCGTTCCAATCACCTGCGACCACCCCTCCAGAGTCGACTGGAATTGATCGGCCGTGAACGAGGCGCACACCGGAAGGAGAAAATGCCTGGACAGCCTTCATTAGAAAATCGGGTTCACACCAATCGTCAGCTTCGGCTATCCATACGAGGTCGGCTTGGGCTAGTTCGATACCACGCTCCCATGCCTTAAACACGGAGCCGCCGTTTGTTTCGGCCAAATGTAACCGCGCCTCGACGTGTGCATTCGCGAACTCCGTCAATATCTGGCGACTATTATCCGTAGAGGCGTCGTCTAAGAGTATTATCTCTACATCGCGAAATGTCTGGCTAGCGATGCTATCAAGCCGTTGCTTCAAATATGGCGCACAATTGTAGTTAGGGACGATGACGGACACCGCTGGTGCAAGGTTTGCTACCTGTCGAATGGTTGCTAGTAGCGTGGAACAGCCCACGTCAGTGACGTAAGATGAGAGTATTCTTTCTCTGGCGGCATTTGCCATTGCCAACCGAAGATTTTCGTTTAGCAGAAGTTGCTCTACTGCTTCGAAGAAGGCCGGTTCATCCCCGAGAGGGACCGCGATGCCCGCTGGCGCTTGGCCCTCAGGTTCAATCATTGCGGTCATACCGGTTGCTTCACGGAATACTACCGAGGGGGTTCCTGCAAGGCCCGCCTCAAGGCACACAAGTGGGAAGGGGTCTTCAGAAGAGGGTAAAGCGAAAACATCTGCCGCCTGAAGGAAGTCCCGGAAATCCTCTCGATGGCCAACAAAGTCGACACGATCTGCAACACCCAGCCTACGCGCGAGCTTCTTTAGTTTTGGGATATCCTCCCCATGGCCAACCCAAACGAAGCGCACATCACGTGCACGGCCCAACGCAATCTGGGCAGCCATCCGAACGAAAACGTCCGGTTGCTTCCGCCAGTGAGCAACACCACAGCCGACCACCAGTCGGCTTTCAGAACTAAGGCCCAGTCTTTTGCGAACAATGCTCTTGTCAGTTTTCGACAGGAGAGAGTTGATACCCGGCTCATCGACGAAGGCAGGGACGTTCGAGAGCTTGACATCAGCAATCCCATCCATTCGCGAGAGATGGCTATGAACCGCATGGCCGCCGCAAAAGACGTGATCTGAGCCTTGAAGAACCCGGCGCAGCTTACCGTCGAACAGCTTCAGGATAGCCGGCATCTCGTGTATGTAAGAAAAGACTGGCGCGTTATAGGGATCTATTTTTAAGTATTCTCCGGCAACCACTGAATTCACGAAAGTGAATGCAGGTTCATCTCCTAGGAAACCCATCAGCCCGCTTCGAATATTATCTACCAAGTGATCGTGGATATCCTTCGCTCCGACGATGTAAAGCGGCGCAATTTTCTCCATCTTGGACGCTAGCGGGCCGCCTGTCATGGCTACAATTCTGACATCAAAGCTCGTATAACTTTGAAACCAACGTGCGATGCTCGCCAATAGGTTTGGAGCCCCGCCTACGTTTAGATCGTGCACGACGAAAACAGCTTTGGCGGTCTTTCCGCCACTTGGATTTGCGTACTTTCCTAGTCCTTTACTTGGGGTGAAGCCGCTTGGCCCACTTCCACCAATGCGGCGACTACCTATCTTTCGTTTCTCCCATCTCCCGTAGACGGAGTAGTGCACCAGTGGGTTTATGCCAGAGGCAGAGACGTCAGGGTTCTCGGCCAAATAGTCCTTAGTGGAAAAGCGCGCGGACGGATCTCGGCCCTCGCGCCAACCGAAGTTGAGGTAGTGGACCGCGGGATCAATCTTTGACGCCGCAACATCGGGGTTTTTTGTGAGGTAAAATTCGGGATCGAGCAGACCCGTGTCACGAATTGCCCTCAATTCCCCCCGCGAAGTACGGCCGACCAAATTCCACACGAGGCGCCTAAAGGCGGACTTTATCCTTGCGGGCTTCGTTATGTAGCGATGCATGGAGAGCTTGATCATTACTACCTCTGCGGTTCGCTTGGGACGTAGCCAGTCCCGGAACTTGAACGCTTCACTCTACAGTACTGCGGGGCGTACGAGCTACGGCCAACCAGCGAGGACGAGGCGCAAACGAGTACTCCGATGGGCAGGTCGCGGTCAATTCGAAATCTCAGACCCTTACAAAACAGCCAGCAGGTCGCTAATCAGACCAAACTGAGGTGCGATCCAGATCCTGTTATTGAGGACAACACCTTTCCCGCTAAAAGCCCTGCAGCAAGGATACGACGGGTGGGTCGATTGCAGCGTATCTAAGCAATTTGCTGTCGAGGAGCAGGTGGGCGCAAACAATGACGATATTGTGTCTGATTAGGCCGGTGCGGTTGACAGGGGACAGCGGAATATTTGCAATCATATTCGGCCGGACCCTTCCCCAGCGATCTAACTACGGACCGGGACGAAGGCGAGGTGCAGACGCCGTTTCGTTAGAGCGGGCGTTTGCATTTTTTGCCAAACGCCTTGCTTCTTTCTTCGATTCGCCTGATTCCCCCATTCTCGACACGATTCGAATTACGCAGCCCAGTGTAACGACCGATCGCCGAAGCCGTCATCGATCATTCACCATTGTAATTTGAACGCTGATAGACACTTCACCCGCACAGCCCATTCGGCTATTGGTCGCCGTGTAAATTCCAAAACCGTCAATTGGAATTCTGATCCCAATGCTTTTGGGGCGACTCGGAATGGCTAACAGACGCGGCTTGAGCGTGGAGGAGTGTTGACCCTTGCCAAAAGCAGTTAAACTTACCCACCTGGAATACTTGGAGGCGGAGGCCATTCACATCATACGGGAAGTCGCTGCGACGTTGTCAAAGCCCGTGATGCTCTATTCGGTCGGCAAAGATTCCTCAGTTATGCTCCATTTGGCTATAAAGGCCTTTTATCCGGCCAAACCGCCTTTCCCGTTGCTACACGTCGATACGACTTGGAAGTTCCGAGAGATGATTACCTTTCGGGATCGCATGGCAGCGGAATTGGGCTTCGACCTTCTGGTCCATATTAATCAGGAAGGAATCGAGCAAGGTATCTCGCCTTTTACACACGGCTCCAGCATTCACACACATATTATGAAGACGGTCGCGCTACGCCAAGCCCTCGACCTATATGGATTCGACGCCGCTTTCGGGGGTGCCCGGCGTGACGAAGAAAAATCTCGAGCGAAGGAGCGAATCTTTTCAGTCCGAAGTGCGGCGCATACTTGGGATCCCAAGAACCAACGTCCGGAAATGTGGAAGACTTACAACACCCGTGTAGCTCCGGGGGAAACGATCCGGGTCTTTCCGCTGTCCAATTGGACTGAACTGGACATCTGGCAGTACATTCTGAAGGAGCGCATTTCGGTTGTGCCGCTCTACTTCGCGGCTCGCCGGCCCGTCGTTGTGCGCGATGGCTCGCTGATTATGGTCGACGACGACCGCATGCCAATTGAGAGTACCGAAAGAATAGAACAGCGAATGGTACGCTTTCGGACTCTTGGTTGCTATCCGCTCACCTCTGCCATCGACTCCGAGGCCGCGACGCCGGAGGACATTGTACAAGAAATGCTGACTACACGCACCTCAGAACGCGCAGGGCGGAAAATCGACAACGACGAGGTCGGTTCGATGGAAAAGAAGAAACGCGAGGGATATTTTTGATGGTCAGCGCAACGCGAGCCGTTGGCACTTTCGATCCTTTTCGCGCGCAGGAAGGAATGCCGTTGCTACGGCTGATCACATGCGGATCTGTCGATGACGGGAAATCGACTTTAATCGGTCGCCTTCTTTATGACTCCAATCAAATCTTAGATGATCAATTTGCTTCCCTAAAACAAGACAGCCGCAAACACGGCACAACGGGTGAGGACCTAGATTTTTCACTCCTACTCGACGGACTGCAGGCGGAACGGGAGCAGGGCATTACAATAGATGTCGCATACCGATACTTCGCGACTAATCGCCGCAAGTTCATCGTCGCTGATACGCCAGGCCACGAAGAATACACTCGTAACATGGCAACAGGTGCGTCCACAGCGCATCTAGCTGTACTACTTGTTGATGCTCGAAAGGGAATACTTCAGCAAACTCGACGACATTCGCACATCGTCTCGCTGCTTGGCATCCGTCAAGTCGTTCTCGCAGTTAACAAAATCGATCTAGTTGGTTACGATCAAGGCGTGTTTGAAACAATTGCAGGTGAATATAACGAGTTCGCCAAGGACCTGGGATTTTCCGCAATTACTCAAATACCGCTTTCTGCGCGGTTTGGCGACAACATAGCGACTTCATCAGAAAATATGCTTTGGTACACGGGGCCGAATTTACTTCATTACTTGGAGTCGGTTTCGATTGAGGCGTCTGACTTGAGCAAGCCTTTAAGACTTCCTGTTCAGTATGTGAGCCGGCCTAACCTCGATTTTCGGGGCCTCGCCGGTCAGGTCGCGGGTGGTTTCGTCGCCGTTGGTGACATGGTGAGCGTCGCTAAATCTGGGCAGTGTTCTCGGGTTAAGGAGATCGTCACGCGCGGACAATCGCTCAAACGCGCCGGGGAAGGACAAGCCGTAATGGTGGTCCTCGAAGACCAACTCGATGTGTCTCGCGGTGATATGTTGGTGGCGGCGAGTGCTCGTCCGACCGTCGCAGACCAGTTCCAAGCCCATATTCTCTGGTTCGATGCTACACCAATGATACCAGGCCGTAGCTACATACTGTGCAACGAGACAGATAGCGTTGAGGCAACAATAACCTCCCTCAAATACGAGGTCGATGTTAATACATTCACGCGACTGGCCGCAAAGGCCCTACATAAGAATGGTATCGCGGTCTGCAACGTGGCTTCGAGAGCACCCATTGTATTTGATCCCTATACCGAAAATCGAAATACGGGCAATTTTATCCTAATTGATCGGATGAGTAACCGTACAATCGGTGCAGGTATGATTGACTTTGCACTTCGCAGGGCTGAGAATGTACATTGGCAAAAGCTGGAGATTGACCGCGCTGCTCGGGCAGCGTTGAAGCACCAAAAAGCGGCAATAGTCTGGTTCACCGGTTTGTCCGGCTCGGGCAAGTCCACGATAGCCAACAGACTCGAGAAAATCCTACACTCTCAGGGGCGCCACACCTATATTCTTGACGGTGACAACGTTCGCCATGGACTTAACAGGGATCTCGGTTTTACAAATGAAGACCGTGTGGAGAACATTCGGCGGATTGCAGAAGTCGCAAAATTGATGGCCGACGCCGGTTTGATTGTAATTGTGTCCTTTATTTCTCCCTTCCGCGCCGAGCGAGAACTCGCTCGCTCGCTCGCAGTTGAGGGAGAGTTCATTGAAGTATTTGTGGATACTCCGATTGAAGAATGCGCGCGGCGTGATCCAAAAGGACTGTATGAGAAGGCAATGCGGGGCGAACTCGGAAATTTTACGGGTATAAGCTCTCCCTATGAAAGTCCGGATGGCCCGGAAGTGCATCTGAAGACCATTGGAACGGATCCGGACGAGTTGGCTGTGCAGATATACACCTACCTGGAAAAGAAGGTGTCTTAATGTGTGTGAACTTAGACGTGCAAATTTGTCTTTCAACCTAAGGGTTGACTTGGCACGTTTACGCAAAAGAACGGGACGCTTCCATGGTGAGTAGTTCGAAGTCCGCCGGCGCCGCGCCGCCCTCGGCATTTTTTTGACATCACCTATCTCTGTCGCTACGCCGCGGCAGGATGTACCAATTTTTAGGTTTGGTGTTACTAAAGCATTCATCCGGGCAAGTTTGATGGTTTAATCGGGGGGGCCGAGGGGCGGACAACGCGAGCATACTTTTGGCGATGTGGACCGGTGGCAGTGGGTGATTGCTCAAACCTGCGATCTCCTGGTTGATGCGCGGTTAGCTGACGGCGCCAGACCTGAGTTTTGAGGGCACAAGGGCGGGTTTGAGGTATCCCTCCGGCGTGAACCGCCTTGCGAAGTTCCGCGTCTCCCGTGAGTCTGCACTCTTAAGAGTGGACTTAAGAGTGCATTGAGCATGGGACATGCAGTTTTGCTGACGGGGCCGGAGCGGCGTCGGCGATGGTCGTTGGAAGATCGCGCCCAGATACTGGCCGAGGCTTTCGCGCCAGGCGCGGTGGTTTGCGAAGTCGCGCGCCGTTTCGAGGTTGCGACTGGGCTGATCTATACTTGGCGACGGCAAGCTTTGGCGCCGGAAGCCGGTCCGGCGTTCGTCCCGGCCAAGCTCGTTGACGTTCCGAACAATGGTGATGCGGCCGAGCCGGCCGTGTGCGTGGACTTCCCGAGTGGCGTGAAGGTGAGGATTGGCGCGGCAGCGCCATGCGAGCTGGCAGCCGCGGTCATGCGAGCGCTCAAATGATCCCGATCAGTTCCGGGGTGCGGGTGTGGATCGCGAGCGGTCACTGCGACATGCGCAAGGGCATGCAGGGTCTGGCACTGCTGGTGCAGGAGGGCCTCGGCCGCGATCCGTTTAAGGGTGACGTCTTCGTCTTTCGCGGTCGCAGCGGCCGACTGATAAAGGCCCTTTGGCATGATGGGATCGGCCTATCGCTGTACGCGAAGCGGCTCGAGCGCGGCCGCTTCATTTGGCCGGCGACGGAGGATGGTGCGATCGCGCTGACCGCCGGTCAGATGTCCTATCTGCTGGAGGGGATTGATTGGCGAAACCCGCAACAGACCTGGCGCCCGACCAGTGCCGGGTGACCGTCTGAAGGGCGATTACTCCGCAACAAGTTCTTTGAAATGCTAGGCAAATCAGGGCTTCTGTGATTCACTTCGGGCATGGAAAACAGCCCCGATTTGCTTCCCGACGATGTTGCCGCCCTGCGAGCAGAGCTCATCGCGGCACGCGCCAAGGGCGCCCAGATCGAGGCTGAACTTGCCGTTGCCAAAGCCAAAGCGTCCGACGATCTTGCTGTCATTGCCCGGCAGAAGCTGCGCATCGAAAAACTCGAGCGGCAGCTTTACGGCCCGAAGGCAGAGCGTCGCGCCCGGCTGATCGATCAGATGGAGTTCCAACTGGCGGAGTTGGAGATGGCGGCGACCGAGGACGAACTCGCGGCCGAAATGGCGGTGGCGGCCACCGTCAATGTCGCCGGCTTTACCCGCAACCGGCCGGTGAAGAAGCCTTTGCCCGAGCATCTTCCGCACGAACGCGTCGTCGTGCCCGGTCCCGTGAGCTGCCAGTGCTGTGGTGGCGACCGACTGCGCAAGCTGGGCGAGGACATCACCGAGACCCTCGAGGTCGTTCCGCGCCAATGGAA
Organism: Ensifer adhaerens; assembly: GCF_028993555.1. NCBI lineage: Bacteria > Pseudomonadati > Pseudomonadota > Alphaproteobacteria > Hyphomicrobiales > Rhizobiaceae > Ensifer > Ensifer adhaerens. The sequence continues at coordinate 931,405 of NZ_CP118611.1, forward strand.
GGTGATCCAGACGGTGCGCGAGAAGTTCACCTGCCGCGATTGCGAAAAGATCAGCCAGGCGCCGGCCCCTTTCTATGCCATCCCGCGTGGATGGGCCGGCCCCAATCTCCTGGCGATGATCCTGTTCGACAAGTTCGGCCAGCACCTGCCGCTCAACCGTCAGGTCGAGCGCTTCGAACGCGAAGGCGTTCCGCTCAGCCTGTCGACGGTGGCCGACAGCATCGGAGCTTGCTGTGCCGCACTCACTCCGCTCCTCAAACGGATCGAAGCCCATACGTTTGCGGCGGAGCGATTGCACGGTGACGACACGACGGTTCCGGTCCTGGCGGCAGGAAAGACCGATATTGCCCGAAGTTGGGTCTATGTCCGCGACGATCGCCCGTTCGGCGGCACGGCTGCACCATCGGCGATGTTCTACTATTCCCGTGACCGCGCGGGCGAGCACCCGCAGGCGCATCTCGCCGGCTATAGCAGCATTCTGCAGGCGGACGCCTATGGCGGATACACCAAGCTCTATCTTCCGGATCGACGGCCCGGCCCGATAACGGAAGCAGCCTGCTGGGTCCATGCGAGGCGGCCCTTCTACGCGATGGCCGACGTCGAGGCGAATGCGCGCCGACGAGCGCAGGGCAAGACGCCGGCTGTCATCTCGCCGATCGCCCTGGAGATGGTGCAGCGAATCGATGCCCTGTTCGACATCGAGCGCGACATCAACGGTCAGAGCGCGGAGTTCCGAAAGTCGGTTCGTCAGGAGCGCAGCAAACCCTTGGTCCTGGAGCTGGAAGCGTGGATGAAGGCTCAGCGTGCCAAGCTGTCGCGCGATCATGATCTCGCCAAGGCCTTCGATTACCTGCTGAACCGCTGGCCGGCCTTCACCCTCTTCCTCGATGACGGGCGTGTTTGCCTCTCGAACAATGCCGCCGAACGCGCCCTGCGCGGCATAGCTTTGGGTAGGAAATCGTGGTTATTCGCCGGATCGGACCGCGGTGGCCAGCGCGCCGCCGCCATGTACAGCTTGATTGTCTCGGCCAAGATGAACGGCGTCGATCCGCAAGCCTGGCTCGCCGACGTACTTCACCGCATCGCCGGTTATCCCGCGCATCGGATCGATGAGTTCTTGCCTTGGAATTGGAAGAGCGCGTCGCCAGCGGCGCACATGCACGCGGCCTGAAGATGCCGGCCATCCGGCCGCAACGCGGACCGCAAATCACGCCGAAAAATCCAAAAGCCTTCAGCCTGCGGCCTTCGCCGGATGCTTACGGTTTGAGCAAAGTAGGTCAGTCGCTCCGCCCGCCAGTCGAGTGGATCGGCGCTATGCGTTTTACGTGTCTGCAATAGGGTGGCTAGCGTCGCCGGGTTCGTCCCCGCCATCGCTGCAGGCGAACAGGCTATTTTTTCGCGAGGTGAATCGCAGCGGATTGACGTTAGGCCAAACCTCTTCGGGATCAAGGGAGACCTCCTCGATGTTGACCGGGGCGAAGCCGCCCAAGGTGCTTCCATTTTGCGAGTCCTGCAGAATCACCATGATCAAAGTCAGGTTGGCAATCTCGAGGCGGCCGTAAGTCGCATAGACGGTGAATGCCTACCAGCGGAACGCGGCACAGCGGATCGCCTTGGCGAACTCGCTCTTGCCGCTGATGCGGGCGAGCGTGCCGTCGAGATGGCGTTTCAACGTGTGCAACACGGGGACGGACCGGGCCCGCCGAGTGGCAAGCCGCATGTGTGGAACCGCGCCGTTGAGGTGCGCCGCATGTTTCGTGCAGAAAATCCCCGACGGACACGGTTCGGCTTGGGCGAGGGCGTTTGGTCTATTGCGTTTTGGAGAGGGTGTAGCTCAAAGGGATTCGAACGTGGTGTTCGAGGGGAGTACCTGAACGTGTGGGGTCGTTTTGGAGCTTGCGCGACTTGCCGTAGTCCAGGTTTACCAAGTCTATCCCAGACTATGAGCCTTGCGGGTTGGTCAGCGTCTGCTAAAAGTTCGTGGGTGATGCTGCTCGCCATAAAATGGAACGATTGGTAGGTAACCGAGCAACGGCGAGTTTTGCGCTGTACCCATTCAGCCAGAGAGGAAGCCCAATGATTTCGCAGACGCTTCGCGCCAAGTGGACCGTCATCTACGCTCTCATGTTAAGGGACATGCGAACTCGATTCGGGCGCTCCTATTTGGGATACCTGATCGCGATAGCCTGGCCGCTAGTGCATCTCAGCGGGATTGTGGTTGTCATGACCTATGTCAACAAGTTAATGCCTTTGGGGGGCGATCCGGCAGTTTTCATCGCGACCGGGGTCGTGCCCTACGTCTTGTGCTTGTATCCTTCGCGCATGATGGGATATTCGATTGACAGCAACAAACCTTTGTTTCTTTTCCCAGCCGTCAAGGCTTTAGATTTGATGATTTCGAGAGCAATCGTTGAATTTCTGACCGCGTTCGTTGTTGTTTTCCTGTTTGGTTTTTGCGCTTTCCTTGCCGGGGTCGACCTCACGCCATTGGATGTTGAAACCGGCGCTACGGCGATTTTGGCCACCGTCTATTTCGCGATATCGGTTGGAATATTGAATACGATTATATCGTCGGTTGTGAAATTTTGGAGTATATTGTTCATCGTGGTAATGTTGGCCCTATATCTTACTGCGGGTATATTTGTTCTTCCAAGTACGTTTCCAGCGTCAGTCCAGAATATTATGTGGTTTAATCCAATTTTTCAGTGTGTCGAATGGCTTAGATCTGCATACTACGAAGGATATGGTGATGAATTGCTTTCAAAAGGCTATTTGGTTTCCCTTGCCACAGTTTGCCTGTTTTTGGGGTTGCTCGGGGAGCGTTTCATTCGCGGAAAATTGCTCGCATCATGATCAGCTTATCCAATGTATTTAAGTTCTATCGGACGAATGGTCGGCCTAGAATCATATTAGACCACGTATCGACTGAATTCCGTGCCGGAACTTCCTATGCTATCCTGGGGATTAACGGCGCGGGAAAGTCTACCACGATGCGATTGCTTGGCGGTACTGAGTTGCCAAACTCGGGTAAGATTGTACGCAAGGCAAGGGTGTCGTGGCCGCTCGGGTTTGCGGGCGGATTGCACGGGGCGTTGACGGGGCGAGAAAACGTTGAGTTTGTGGCGCGTATTTACGGCCAGAAACCAAGAAAAGTCGTTGATTTCGTCGAAGACTTTGCGGAAATCGGAGCTTATATCGATGAGCCTTTCCGCACCTATTCCTCCGGAATGATGCAGCGGCTCGCCTTTGGGTTGTCAATGGCGATCGATTTCGAGTGTTACTTGATTGACGAGGTTACGGCTGTTGGGGACGCGCGTTTCCAGGCGCGTTGTCAGGCAGAATTCGATAAGCGCAGGACAAAATCCGATATCATTATGATATCGCATTCCATGGAAACAATTAAGAGCTATTGCAAACGGGCGGTAGTCCTCGCCCATGGTGTAATGTACGAATTCTCGAATATAGATGATGCAATTGAACTGTATAAGAAACTCAATCAATAGGCGGAGTGGTTCTTGATGTCGGAGACATCTCTGCTAGATGCTAAGAAGCGAACTGCCCTCCACCGAGATGCGACCGAGGCTATATCACGGGAACTGCGAAAGGCGGCAAGAAAGGCGCGCGCGCCACAACCCGTTCTTAGGGGGGGGGGTGGTTTTCGAGCGCGCAAAAGTGACCGCTATTTTCACGCGCTTTTGATGCTGCTTTTTGCCGCTTCCTTCCTTGTTCCGGTATTTGGCGCGAGTATCTATTACGGTCTGGTCGCAGCTGATCAATATGTCACTGAGGCGCGCTTTGCTGTACGATCCGGCAGCGATGCATCCGTGGTCGGCCTTTCAGCGCTCTCGTCCTTCATCGATACCGGACAGGCAAGAGACGGGTTTATAATAGCTGACTACGTGAAGAGTAGCTCGATGGTGGAGGCTCTTGGCAATCAGTATCCTCTGCGAGACATTTTTTCGAGGCCGCAGTACGATTTTCTCGCAAGGTTTGCTCCTGCGGATTCTGAGGAAGAATTGATCAAGTTTTGGGGCAAGCAGTTAGATGTTTCGGTCGACCGAAGCTCTGGCCTGGTCACAATTCGTTTACGTGCGTTTACTCCCGAAGAAAGCCTTGCATTGACGAACAGCGTCATTCTGCAAGCTGAGAAGATGGTGAACCAACTCACGCGAAAAAGTGAGATGGACACCCTCGCCAGAACGGAGAGCGAACTCCGGCTAAAGCGCGAAAAGCTACAGCGAATGGTGTCCGAGTTGCGGGATGCCCGGAATAGCGCCGGCATCCTTGACGTCGGCATGACCGCGAAGGCTTACAGTGAGCTTCTCACGGATTTGCGCTTGGAGTTGGCCAAACAGGAGTTAATCATCAAAACAACCGCGGCTGATGCACCACAGATGCAGCCGTTGGTCAACCGGGCTAACGCCTTGCGCTCGCAGATTGGCGAATACGAAAAAGCGATGGCCGGAGGAATCGATTCCGATCGCTCCCAGAGGGCAAGTCTTGCTGACATTGCCACCAAGATGCAGGAAAAAGAGATCGAGCTCTCCATCGCCAAGGAAGAATATGCAGGCGCCATGGCATCTTACGAGACTGCGCGCCTTACTACGGAGCGCCAACGCTCCTACCTTCTCACCTATGTGAAACCGTCGCTGGCCGACGAGGCGATTTATCCTCGGAGGTTTTTGATGTGGCTGGGCATCTCAGCCATATCTGCGATTCTAACTGCCGTATCGGTCGGAGTAACATTCCTCGTGCGCGACCATATGGCCAAATAGAGCGACAACAAATGTACTTCGCTATTGATACCGATCAGGGGGACATGATCGCAGGTTGGATCGTATTGGATAATCCGTCTTTGGTGCCGGAGGTGGTCATCAAGATTCCAGGTCGCGAACCCATCCCTTTTAGGGCAAACGTGCTCCGCCCGGACCTAAAGGACCATGGTCTTCACAGCACCGGCCTTGCCGGTTTCCAGATCGACAGATCGTTGATAGACGACCTTCCCGATGTTCCGCAAATTACGCTTGTCGAGGCCGAAAGCAACCTTGCTATTTTCCGCCGGAATGTGTTTGGAGCAGCGGTTCCGAAAAAGCTCCTGTTGATGGAAGTTGGCGCATTTCCGCAAGTTAAATTGTTGAAAGAAATGATGGCATTGTTCGATCTGACCTATCCGGCAATCGAGCGCTTTTCTCTTGAAACTACTTCATCAATAATTGGAGCGCATGCGCAATCTTTGTTCATTTCTGGTTATCCTAATTGGCAACGACATGGTAGTCCGTTGAGGGAGCGCGGCTTTCTTACAACCGCCATCTTAAGGGATCCATTTGAGGAACTTGCCGAACGATTGTTGACTTTGGCGCACATGAAGAAGTGGTCCAAGAATGCTGGATTGCATCCATTTTTGAAACATCATTCCGTTTTGCTGGATATCGTGGAGACTGTGGAGTTCCAGGATGATCGATCGATCCTGGCTGCTTTCAGAGGCTTGGCGCCGGAGCAGTACAACCTTCTGCGATCGCCGATGACTGCAGCTTTCGGCTGCTACCCTGAAGAAGAGGTCCAGCGGCGAAACGTAAGTATAGCACTGGACAATCTCTCGCACTTTGATCTCGTTGGAACGCGCGAACGATTAGCCGACTTCGCAGTCTTGGCGGATACTTTGATCGGCGTTCCAATTTTCGATCGCGTCCAATTTGAGAGCGTGCCGGGAGTTAACGATCTCGCGGTCATTCTGAGGAAAATTGGAATGATTGCGGACATATTAGATGAAGATATGGCATTGTATTCGTTCGCATCAGAGGCCATCGCGGTGGCCCTCAGCGATCAGACGGGAAATGGCGAAGCGCAAATTGTATTCGAGGGTAGCCGTGACCAATAGTGAACGATCACGGAAGGCGCCTTTGTTGAGATCTTTGAGGAACTCCATCAGCGCTAACACCGACGTCGACCAAGGTCCGAAGCCGACCCCAGTCGGCAAAGAAGTGCGCCGGGTAAGCGCAGTGATCAGTACTTTGGGAATGGCGGTCGCCAGACCCCTCCAAAGGATTGGTTCAGGGCTTGTGCCTTCGGCGGACGTCGCAGCGTTTGGCCGGGGAGGTGGGCTCCTTTTCAAAAGCTTCCTGCTCTTCGTTTTGGCGCCGACCGTGGCCACCTTCATTTATTTCGCCTTCATAGCGTCCGGTGTGTTCGTGTCGGAGGCGAAGCTTACTGTTCGTGATGCGATCCAGCCGGCAGGCGTTGAAAAAACCGGGAGTTCGATCCTTGGGCAGCTAAGCATAGGCAGATCCGGAGACAGCGCCCAAAACTCGATGATAGTCATGGATTACATTAAAAGCAGATCAGTCATTGAGGATGTCGGCGGCAGAGAGAAGCTGTTACAGTTATATGGTAGGGCCGATATCGACGTACTGTCGAGGTTGGCGGCGGACGAAAATTTGGAGCAGATGTGGCAATACTGGAAATCACGCGTTACCGCGTCCGTCGATTCAATGTCGGGAATCCTCACTCTGCGTGTACGAGCCTATTCGCCCAACGAATCTTTTTCACTGGCGTCAGACATTATCCAAAGAAGCGAGTCGCTCATTAACGCAATTTCACTTCGAAGCAAGAATGATGCGGTGATGCGGGCAAAGCAGGAGGTCGATTTTGCCAGCAGAACATTGGCTGAGGCAAGGTCAGAGATGCTAAAGTTTCAGCAGTCGAACCAGACGATCGATCCCGTCGAAACTGCGAAGCAAACGCTCAAGTTGATATCGGAACTTACTCTACAGAAAACTGCATTAGAGAACGAACTCGCCACGTCGGCATCCATGCGGTTGGCGAACAAGCCAGGTGAAATTCAGATTCGTGCCCGGCTATCGGCCGTCGAAGCCCAGCTTCAAAAGCTCAACACAATGCTAACAGGGCATGGAGCCGCAGGTACTGTCTCGTCGCAACTCAGGGATTTCGAGCTGCTGACGATTCAATCGGAATTCTCAGAATACATGTATAAACTAGCGCGTAGCGGCTATGAGCGCGTAAGACAGAAGTTGGAGCAGCAGGACTTGTATCTTGTAACCGTCGTGCGCCCTTCTAAACCGGACAGCGCAAGTTATCCGAGGACTCTGCCGTACACGGCGCTGGCCTTTGCTGGTTTTTTGATTGCGTGGGGGATACTTTCGCTCTTCATCGCCAGCGTTAAAGACAGCATAAGCTGAAGAAGCGTGCATCATCAGCCAAGCAGAGCTCGGCGTCGGCGCTGACGCTAGCCATAAGATCTCTTCATTGGAAGGTTCGTAGCGCTTAACGGCGCAGACATCTGTGGCCGAGCCGTGGCTACGAAACGTAGTTTCTGTGTAAGCGCCGTCTCCGCCCCATTGGATAGGCTGTATTTTGAGGCTGGCCGGGCGTGCGAGAAGGTTTCCAGGACTATCTGGAGATTTGCATGGCAGATGATGGATTTGTTGGGCGCTACGAAGTTGTCGAGCCGCGCCGCGGAAACCGGCGTTGGCCAGATGATGTGAAGGCGCGGATCGTGGCGGAAAGCCTTGAGCCTGGTGTTCGTGTTGTTGATGTCGCGCGCCGTCATGACGTTGTTCCGCACCAGCTTTCCTTGTGGCGCCGGCAAGTGCGCGAGGGCATTCTGACGCTGCCTTTTGAGTCTATGCCGGGCCTGTCGGAGAGCGGCGATGCCGAGCCTGCATTTGTGCCTTTGGCGATTGCGGCAGAGCCGAGCGAGGCGGTGAATGTTTTGGCGCCGCCGAAACTGCGGGAGGCGGTTTCGTCAGTCTTGACGCTCACGATCGGCCCGGACGTTGTGATGCGGGTTCCCGTCGATGTGCCGGTTGAACGTGTGGCCGCTTTGGTGCGCGCCATGCGAGGGACGGCATGATCGTCGCGGGCCAACGACTGCCGATCCTGATTGCAACGCGGCCGGTGGACTTCCGCTGCGGGCATCAGGCGCTGGCTCTGATGGTGCAGACCGAGTTGAAGCTCGACCCGCATTCCGGGGTGACGGTGATCTTCCGGTCGAAGCGCGGTGATCGTCTGAAAATCCTGGTATGGGATGGCACCGGCATGGTGCTGACCTACAAAATTCTTGAACATGGAAGCTTTGCCTGGCCCAAGGTGCAGGATGGGACGATGCGCCTTTCCAGGGGGCAATACGAGGCTTTGTTCGAGGGGCTCGACTGGCGGCGAGTCATGGCGCAACGGGTGATCGCGCCGTCGGCGGCAGGGTGAATATCCGACGGTCTTTGCATTGTTTTATTTGGCTTTTTTGTGCTGCCTTGCTATAAGGCCGCATGTCGTCGCCCCTTGATCTCAGCCTGTTTCCGGACCTTCCGCCAGAGGTGGTGAAGGCGTTTGCGGCGATGCAGTTCGAACTGTCGGTCGAGCGTGCTGCACGTCAGCATGAGCAGGCTGTGGTTGCCGAAAAGGACGCCTTCATCGCCGAGCTGAAGGAACTGGTCGAGAAGCTTGAAGGTCAGGTTCACGACTATCGGCGCACGAAGTTCGGGCCGAAATCGGAAAAGCTCGATCCGACGCAGATGGAACTGGCGCTGGAAGACCTTGAAACGGCAATTGCCGAAACACAGGCGCGGATCGCCGCCGTCGAGAAAAAGATCGAAGCCAGCGCATCCGATCCGGACAAGGCCGTTCCTCGCAAGGAGCGTAAGGCCCGTGCACTGCCCGAACACCTGCCGCGGGTCGAGAGAGTGATCGAGCCCGAGAGCATCGTTTGTCCCTGCGGTTGCGGCAATATGGTCCGGATCGGCGAAGACCGGACGGAACGGCTCGACCGGATTCCGGCGCGCTACGAGGTGATCGTCACGATCCGCCCGAAATACGCCTGCCCCAAGGGTCGAACGGGCGTCGTCCAGGCCAGAGCGCCGGCGCATCTGCTGGAAGGGAGCTGGCCGACGGAAGCCCTTCTGGCTGAGATTGCCGTCTCCAAGCATTCCGAACATATGCCGCTCAACCGGCAGGCCGAGGTCATGGCGCGACACGGGGTGCCGATAGACCGCACGGTTCTGGCCGATTGGATGGGCAGGACGGGCAGCGAAATCGCACCGGTGGTCGACCACATGGCAAAACGGCTGCTGTGGGAAAGCACGCGGCTCTATGTCGATGAGACCACGGCTCCGGTGTTGGATCCGGGGCGAGGCAAGACGAAGACCGGCTATCTATGGGCCGTGTTGCGTGACGATCGCGGCTGGAATGGCTCCGCGCCGTCGGGCGTGGTGTTCCATTACCGGCCCGGGCGTAAAGGCGAATATGCCGCTGAAATCCTCGACGGCTTCAACGGCACAATCCAGGTGGATGCCTACGGTGGTTACTCTCACCTCGCCACGTCGGACCGGATGGGTGGCGATCCCTTGAAGCTGGCTTTCTGTTGGGCGCACGGGCGCAGAAAGCTGATCAAGGCCACGCCAAAGAGCGGATCGCCCATCGTCGACGAGGCGCTGGTGCAGATCGCCGCGCTCTACAAGATCGAAGACAGTATCCGGGGCTCAGATCCCGGACATCGCCGGGCAGTTCGACAGGACCTGTCCCTCCCGCTGGTGGACGAGTTCTTCACCTGGCTGGCAGCGCAAGCCAAGCGCGTCTCACGCAAGTCTGACCTCGGAAAAGCCCTGGCCTATATGCTGACGCGACAGGACGGCTTCCGGCGGTTCCTGGACGACGGCCACGTCGATATCGACTCCAACCTGGTGGAAAACGCGATCCGCCGACCGGCCATGAACCGCCGCAATGCGCTCTTTGCGGGGCACGATGAAGGGGGCCGCAATTGGGCCCGGTTTGCCAGCCTGATCGGCACTTGTAAAATGAACGGCGTTGAGCCCTACGCCTATCTGTGCGACCTCTTCACCCGCCTCGCAAACGGCCACCTCGCCAAAGACATCGATGCCCTGATGCCATGGGCCTATGCCGCCCGCATCAAGGCCTCACAATGAGCTCGTCAGGTACTCTTCGGTGAGCTCATTTGACGGCTCGTAGATAACCTCAGATCGCTGCAACCGAAAAAGCGATGGGGCGTGGACGTCGCATACGTTTCTGTGAACTGCCCCCACTTTCGACCGGACACTCAGCATAAGCAGGAAGGCTCAAGCACAGGCTTGAGGATAGGCTTATGTCTAACGAGTTTCGACAGGTTGACCTGATGATCGGTGACGTCCGGCGGCGGCGCTGGACAACGGAACGCAAACTGCAGATGACCTGAGACCCTTGTTCCCTCCAGTTTTCGGGAGAGTCTTGGGTTTTCAATCTGGCCTCATGCGGCCTGTTTTTCCAGAACGATTTTCATTGCGAACTCATAGGGCGTGATATTGCCCAGAGAGGAATGTGGTCGATTTCGGTTGTAGTCCTCCTTCCATTCGGTGATGTCTATCCGCGCTTGTGCCAGCGATGAGAACAGGGTTTCGTTGAGGCATTCGTCACGGAAGCTGCCATTGAAGCTTTCCACGAAACCGTTTTGCATCGGTTTGCCTGGTGCGATGTAATGCCATTCGACGCGCGTGCCTTGGCACCACTTGAGAACGGCCATGCTCGTCATCTCCGTGCCGTTGTCGGAAACAACGATCCGTGGCTTTCCGCGCCGGGCGATGATGGCATCCAGTTCCCGTGCAAGCCGCACCCCTGAGAGCGATGTGTCGGCGACCAGCGCCAGGCATTCGCGGGTGAAGTCGTCAACGACAGCCAGGACCCGAAAGCGACGACCATCCGTGAAAGCGTCGCTGACGAAGTCGAGGCTCCAGCGCTCATTGGGACGCGACGGCAATGCCAAAGGCCGTCTCGTGCCCAAGGCACGCTTGCGACCGCCACGTTTGCGCACGGTCAGCTTCTCTTCCCGATAGAGACGCCGGAGCTTCTTCAGGTTCATGACGATCCCCTGCCGATCCAGCATGACGTGAATGCGCCGATAACCGAAACGACGGCGCTCGGACGCCACCATCTTCATAGCTTCACGGATATGACCGTCATCGGGCCGGATGCTGCGGTATCGCACGCTCGACCGATCAATGGACAAAACCTCGCACGCCCGACGCTGGCTCACACCATGCTTCTCGCAGACATGAGCTACAGCATCCCGCTTCACATCGGGCGTCACCATTTTTTTGCGGCAACATCCTTCAAAATGGCATTATCGAGCATGGTCTCGGCCAACAGCTTCTTCAGCTTGGCGTTCTCATCTTCCAGAGCCTTCAGCTTGCGGGCATCGGAAACCTCCATGCCGCCAAACTTCGCCTTGTATTTGTAGAAGGTCGCCTCGGATATACCGTGCTTGCGGCAGACATCGGCCGTCTTCAAGCCGTTCTCCTGCTCCTTCAAAATCCCGATAATCTGTTCGTCCGTGAACCGTGAATGCTTCATGCCCGTCTCCTCGCCGTGACGGACTCTACCAAAATTTGGAGGAAGATCAGGGTCTCAGGTCACAGATCATCGAGGAGAGCTATGCCCCAGGGGAGACGGTTTCCTCTGCGGCTCGGCGGCATGGAGTTGCGCCAAACCTTCTCTATCGCTGGCGTCGGCTCTTGAGCGAGGGAGGTGCGGTGGCGGTGGACTCCGACGAGCCGGTAATCGGCAATTCTGAGGTGAAGAAGCTGGAAGATCGAGTGCGCGAGCTTGAGCGCATTCTCGGACGCAAGACGCTGGAGAACGAGATTCTTCGCGAAGCCCTTTCCAAAGCCCAGTCAAAAAAACCGATATCGCGGCCGATATTGTTGCCGAAGGGCGGTTCCCGATGAAGGCGGTGGCGGAGGCCTTACACGTGTCGCGTTCTAATCTCTCCGAACGTCTGAAGGGCAAGTCCAAGCCTCGCGGACCCTACCTCAAAGCGGACGATGCCGAGCTGCTGCCTGCCATTCGCAAGCTGGTGGATGCCAGGCCAACTTATGGCTATCGGCGGATCGCTGCCCTTCTCAACAGGCAGCGGCGGGCCGCCGATCAGCCGGTCGTCAACCGCAAGCGGGTCCACCGCATCATGGCCAACCACGCCATGATCCTTGAGAAGCACACCGCCGTGCGCAAGGGCCGCGTCCACGACGGCAAGGTCATGGTGATGCGGTCGAACCTTCGTTGGTGCTCCGATGGCCTGGAGTTCACCTGCTGGAATGGCGAGGTGGTCCGCCTTGCTTTTATCATCGACGCGTTTGATCGAGAGATCATCTCGTGGGCGGCGGTCGCCAATGCCGGGATCTCCGGTTCTGACGTCCGCGATATGATGTTGGAAGCAGTCGAGAAACGCTTCGGTGGCACGCGTGCCCCACATGCCATCGAACATCTGTCCGATAACGGCAGCGCCTACACAGCAAGGGAAACCAGGCTGTTTGCTCAGGCCCTCAATCTGGTCCCGTGCTTCACGCCGGTCGCCAGCCCTCAATCAAACGGTATGTCGGAGGCTTTCGTCAAAACCCTGAAACGCGACTACATACGTATCTCACCCATTCCCGACGCCGACACAGCGCTCCGGAACATCGATGGATGGATCGAGGATTACAACGAAATCCATCCGCATTCAGCGCTGAAAATGGCATCCCCAAGGGAATTCATCAAAGCATTGTCTCAATAGCTGACTTGTCTGGCGAAATGGGGGGCACTCCATTCTGTAGGTATTGCCTTGCAGCCAAACCGGCGATATTTGCCATCGCCGACAAGGTGGTTTTCTACTCCAGTTTTTTGCTTAAAGTTGCCCATGCCTAATCGTTTAGCAGTCAGTTTGCGGTAGCCCATCGCAGACGCTTCGAGGATTAAGCTATTGTTCACTAACCAAGACATGAAACTCATTCGAAGGGCATTGAACGAGATCGGCAGGTGCCGCAAAGATGCATTCGTCGGAGCCGATAGTTTGCGACTTAGGTCTCCTTGACGCACACCTTATTTCGAGCACGCAGGCACAACGTCTCATGGTTTGCTTCTATAGTGACGTCGGCTCGCACTCGGCTGCTGCTCGTTTGGGCGATGGCACTCTTCGTTTGATGCGGAACTGGGTTAGGAATATCAACTCTCACGGACCGCCGGGCTAATGCACGGAAAACGTGATAGTCTATGTTTCGAGCGCAAGATTGCGAGCACAACTTGCGCGCTGCGACGCCATCGAGCAATACCGCACAACAATTAGCATAGGTCAAGAAATGGAATTTGGTCCCTTATCAGACATGAGATGTGTCGTTCTTGGAGGAGGTGGCTTTATAGGTACCCATCTATGTCGGAAGTTGAAAGGTAAGGTCGCAGGTTTGAAAGCGTTTGGACGCCGCCAGAGCTTCCCAGAGGTATTGAAGGATGTGGACTGGTTTCAAGGGGATTTCAACGACCCATCAAGTTTAGCCGCGGCGATTGAGGGTTGTGATGTTGTCTTTCATCTTGTGAATGCTACGACGCCCGCGAGCGCGAACGTCGACAAGGTGGCGGATGTCAGGTTGAACGTCACCGGATCCCTTCAAATGCTGGAAGTGTGCAGAGCGCAGAATGTTAAACGTGTCATTTTTGCTTCCTCGGGCGGTACAATATATGGAATTCCCGAGATACTTCCGACCCCGGAGGATGCTTCTTGTTGGCCTTTGACGTCGTACGGAATCTCTAAGCTCTCGGTTGAGCGCTACCTTCACTTATACTCTTACCTCTACGGGATCGACTACCGAGTTGTGAGAATTGCAAATCCATTCGGGCCGTTCCAAGTAGCATCTAAAAATCAAGGTGTCATTGCGGCGTTCCTCCGTCGGATGCTTTCAGATCAACCGGTGGAAGTATGGGGCGACGGTAGCGTCGCGCGAGATTATGTTTATATCGAGGATGTTGCCGACGCGCTGGTTCTAGCCGCAAAGCACGTCGGTGAGGACAAAATATTCAATATTGGAAGCGGAGTCGCGCGTACTATCAATGAAGTCATCGAAAGTTTGGAAACTGTCACGGGCAGGCGATGTCGGGTGATCCGCCGCGAAGGGCGTATGGTTGATGTCCCTATCAGCGTACTTGACGTGGGCCGTGCGCGACAGTCGCTAAGATGGGAGCCGCAGACGCAGTTCGAAGAGGGGTTAGAGCGCACTTTCCGATGGCTCCTGCAGAAATAGTAGCCTCGGCAATAGAGGCATTGCAGCCTGTAACTTCACCAAGGGATGCTGGTGCCTTTGACCGTGCCGCATTTACGGTCTTACTGGTGCTGCGCTCATGGGGTTGAATGACCAGGCTTAGAGATTGCCACCCGGCTATCACGCGCTGGGCTCATTGACTTCGCGCCCAACGTCGAATTGTTCATCGCGTGATCGCCTCCAGCATGATCGCGAGATCGTGCGCGCCATCTCCCCGCGTCTGGCGTGGGGCGTGAAGATCTCTTGCGTAGCGCAAGTGGCCAGCATAGCGCTAAGGTCTTCAATGCTCAGGGTTCTTCTGCCGCCGCGCCCAGGAGGTACAAAGGTGCGTCGGGGCGATGACAAGTTAAACCGTTAAACCCGTGCGAAGAGCCATGACTTCCTTCCAAGTGCAAAGCCTCGCAGTGCCCGCTCGGCAGCATTGTCAAAGGGTATGGTGTTTGCGGCGCCCTCGGTGATCCGAAGAAATACATGAGGTACGATCGGGCACCGGGATAGGGGCGCTGGGAGCATGAAACGGTGGCAGGCCGTCCTGACAGTGAGTTGCGAACTCGAGTTGTTACTTGGCCGCCCCTACGACTTGCCCGGCTGCGCTGCGAGTGCGAATCCGTAGATGTCGTGTTTTCCACCGGCTCCCACTACCGGAAGGAGATGAAACATGCGCGTGGTTGGAATGGACATTCATCGTTCGTTCGCCCAAGTCGCGATTTTGGACAACGGCAGCATCGTCAGCGAGCGGCGCGTCGAACTCGTCCGAGATCGATTTCTTCGATTTGCGGCGTCACTAAGAGGGGACGACGAGGTCGTGATCGAGGCAACCGGTAACAGCACGGCGGTCGAACGGCTCTTACGGCCATATGTGAAACGCGTCATTGTGGCGAACTCCCCGTCTCGTGAAGGCCATCGCCTGGGCTCGGGTCAAGTCAGACAAAGTTGACGCCGCCACCTTAGCAAGGCTCCACGCCGGTGGCCTGCTGCCGGAGGTATGGGTGGCCGACGATAGTACGACAGTGCGGCGGCGACAAATTGCCGAGCGCATGGGTGTGCTGGCGCAGCTTGTCCGAACGAAGGGTCGGATTCAGGCCATTTTGCACGCCAATCTGATCCCCAAATACGACGGTCATCTGGGCTCCGCAGGGCGGAAATGGCTAGCGCAAAATTGGGGCGCGTTTGGCTCCAAGCCTGCCGTGGCGATGGGTTACCTCGACATAGACGCCCTTCCGAGCGTGTTCGTTCTAAATGCCAAAGAGGTTGTGCTCTTTGAGAGGGCGTCGACTGCGTTCAGGGAAGTGACCGGGGGTCAGTTTCCTGATGCTATGGACGATCTGGCAGAAGCGGGCCGATGTCTGGCATTCAACCGCAATACCGCGGCGGTGTTTCATTTGATGCGGGCCATGGAGTTCATTCTTCGTAAGGTCGTCGCCGAGGCGGGTGGAGACATCTTGAACAAGGTATGAGAACCGATCGTGTGGAGTAAGGCTACCGAGGTACTCGATACGAAAATCAAGATGATGTCTGGTTCTGAAAAGACTGCATGGTCCGAGGTCGGGCTGCATTCCGATGCGTCAAGGATGCTTGGCGTAATCCAACCATGCACCCTGACAGAAAGTTCAACTCTGAAGACGCCCTACAGATCTACGAAGCTACCAAAACATTTGCCGCCGGTGCGGCAGCTGTTGTCCGCCAATAGCTGCGATTTTCTTCATCGTAGAAAGACAGGTCGAACGTAAATTTCTCCGCAACGCGTTCCCACTGGTCGTCGGTGAATCGCACCGGAGGTCCGCTGTAATTGCGGCGATGTTCGCGCTTGAGGCCGATATCCCCAAAGCCATCAGCCGAGAGCGAGAAACGGCTAAGAAAGCGCGGAAGATCACTTGCAAGGCTTTCGTAGCGCAAGACGTCGGTTAGGAGCAGATTCCCGCTCTCGTCGCAGTAGCGGGACTGTTCCGGTTGACAGTCGGAAATGGCGTCATCCAGTGAATAGGACGAGCCGCTGCGGTCCAGCTGCATGAAGTAAAACGAGAGGATCTTCTCGAATGGGTTTCGGATGACGCCGAACCTTGTCAAGGTAAAGAACTCATCCCCCAAGACGTCGCGGATCTGAAGGGCGGTCATATGGTTGAAGAAACCGTCGTGGTTTCGCGGGATGTGGCTATCCGGCCCAGGGGGGAAAATCGGCGTAACAACCGCACTGCCTTCGAGTTGGGGCGCGAGCAGCGCCTCAAGCGACGTGCCGGCGACCTTAACGCCCTTTACAAATAGGATTCGTTTTTCCCTCGATAGCAACATTTTAGACCTCACTGATGTTTGCCAGTGAGCACATAGAGCAGGACAGCAACCGAGAGTCGATTAGTCGACGCTTATTCAAATCTGCGTTTTGGCCCTTTCCCACAAGGAAAATCACAATGACCCCGATCGCCAACTAGCGGGCGGTGCTTCGCTATGCGTGGAGCATCCGTCTATCTCGGGACCGCTACCAGTCGATACGCTACCGACCACCACAGGAGACCTGAATGAGTAAACGAGCCGCGAAGGCGCTTGCGGGCGCCGCCGGCGCGATTTCGCTTGCGATCACGGCGCTGATACAGCCGTGGGAGGAGCGGTCGCTGAAGGCGTACCCTGACATCGTCGGCGTCTGGACGATATGCGACGGCGAGACCAAGGGCGTGAAGCCTGGCATGGTCAAGACTAATGCCGAGTGCGACGCCATGTTGTTGAATCGCGTCGAGCAGGATTTCTATCAGCCACTGACGAAGTGCATCGCTGGATACACCGGCCTGCCGCTTAGCCTGCAGGCGTCGCTGCTGTCGGCATCCTACAACGTCGGCGTCGGCGCCATTTGCAACTCGACTGCGGCACTTCTGGCCAAGGCCGGCGACCACCGCGGCGCGTGCGAGGCGGTGACACGGTTCAATCGTGCAGGCGGCAAGGTCGTGCGCGTGCTGAAGCTTCAGCGCGAGTTCGGCGACGCGAACCGCATGGGCGAACTCGAGCTATGCCTTGAAGGGCTGCGCGCATGATTGGCTTCAGTAAGCCCGCCGGCTATGTGCTTGGCGCACTGGCTGCCGTATTCGCGCTCTGGCTCATCTATAGCGCCATCGACAGCCGCGGCTACGACCGCGCCGCCCTTGGGCGAGGGCGCTCTTGCGCAGGCGCAACTTGAGCGGCTGTGGATCACTGACCGCCGGCGCCTGCTGGAGTGCTATCGCCGGCACCTGGCGCTGCGCGATTTCGTAGTCGATCGTGAGCGCGACGAACATCCCACCTTTCCTTTTGTGATTGAGGCCGCGAGATAAGCTCCTTCATCGATAGGAGCGGAACGGGATGGTTGGAGATCGCGCTGATGCCATGCTTGAAGTCATGGATGAAGGCATGCATGAAGCCAGGCATGAGGGAAAGTATCGTCGGATCGAGGTGATCACCGGTCGACGCCAGCGGCGGAATTGGACTGACGAGGAGAAGGCGCGGATCCTTGCGGAAAGCGCAGAGCCCGACGTGAACATCTCGGCCGTTGCCCGGCGCTGGGGCGTCAATCGCGGCTTGCTGAACGTCTGGCGTCGGGAAGCTGGGCTGACCTTTCGTCGCTTTGCCAAGACCTGCGCGCAGCAGGCCATGTTCGTGCCGGTGACGGTGGTTGGCGATCGAACGTCTCCCGAGAGCTCGCCATCGGATGTCGCCCACTACGCCGCGGGTCGTATTGAGATCGAGTTTGCCGGGGCACGCATGACCGTGATCGGCTCGGTGGCGCCCGAGTTGGCGCAGGCGATGGTGGCGGCTTTGCGAGCACGCCGGTGATCGGACTTTCGCCGAATGGCGTGAAAATCATGGTGGCGACACAGCCGGTCGACTTCCGGCGCGGCATGAATGGTCTGGTGGCCCTGGTGGCGTCAGCGCTTTCGGCTGATCCCTATTGTGGCGACGTGTTCGTGTTCCGCGCCAAGCGTCTCGATCGCCTTCGCTGCATTTATTGGGACGGATCAGGCATGATCCTGGCGACGAAATGGCTTGAGGCGGGCAAGTTCGTTTGGCCGCCGATCCGCGATGGCGGGATGCAAATGAGTAGCCAGGAGTTCTCGCTTTTGCTTGCCGGCATTGACTGGACGCGGGTCAAACGAAACGCCGTAAAGCGGCCGACGAAAGCAGGCTGATCCTATTGGTTTTGCTTGAAGATTCAGGCCTGTATGGTAGGGTCTGCCATGCCGCTTCGACCCGACCCCTTGCCTCAGGATGCCGCGCAATTGAGCCGGATCATTCTCTCGCTCGATGCAGAGAATGCCGACCTCAAGGCGCGCGTTGCCTTCCTGGAGCAGCAGCTCTTTGGGCCGAAATCGGAGAAAATGACGACGCTCGACCCGGCGCAGGTGACGCTCGATCTTGGCGATCTCAGCGACATTCCCGAGGCGGCCAATGATGATGTTGCGCCCGTCGCCGAGGAGACAACGCAGGCTCGACGGGCGCCGTCGCGTAACATCGGCCGTTTGCCCAAGCACCTTCCGCGGTATGACGAGGTCATCGAGCCGGAGAGCAAGCTTTGCCCGTGCTGTTCGTTCGAACTGCATTGCATCGGCACGGATGTCAGCGAGGCGCTCGACATCGTGCCGGCGGTTGTCCGGGTCAAACGGACGCTCCGGCCGCGCTATGCCTGCCGGGCCTGCGAAAGCGTCATCGTGCAAGCGCCCGCGCCGGCGCGTGTGATGGACGGCGGCATGGTGACCACAGCCTTCGCTGCCCATGTCGCCGTTTCGAAGTTTGCCTGGCATTTGCCGCTGCATCGCCAGGCGCAGATGCTTGCCTCCTGCGGCGTGATCATCGATCGCGGCACGCTTGGCGCCTGGGTGACGCGGGTCGCCTGGTGGCTCGAGCTTCTCTACGACGCACTTACCGCCTTCATCCGCTCCCAGCCGAGGGTGTTCTGCGACGAGACGCCGCTTCCGCGGCTCGATCCGGGGCGCAAACGCACCAAGCTTTGCCAACTTTGGGCGCAGGCGGTCGACGATCGGCCATGGAATGGTCCGGCGCCGCCGGCAGTGGCCTATATCTTTGCCGAAAGCCGCAGCGCTCGTGAGGTCGAGGGGCAATTGTCGTCGTTTGCCGGCGTGCTTCAAGTCGATGGCTATCAAGCCTATAAAACCTTGGCCAAACGCCGGGGGAAGAGCAATGTCGCCCCCATGCGGCTGGCCTTCTGCATTGCCCATGCGCGACGCAAGTTCGTCGATGTCGTCAAGCTGACCGGCTCCTCGGAGGCGCTGTCGATCTTGGCCAGGATCGCCGAGGTCTATCGCATCGAGGCGAAACTGCGCGGCGAAGGTGCCGAGACCCGGCTTACGGTACGGCGCCGCGAGACAGCACCCATCATGAGCGAACTGAAGGTCCAGCTCACCGAACTGAGCGACGAGGTGTCGGCAAAATCGGCGCTGGGCAGGGCCGTCTCCTACACGCTCAATCACTGGAGCGGGCTGGCAGCCTTCCTGGAGGATGGTCGGATCGAAGTGGACTCCAATGTGGTCGAGCGTTCGATGAAATCGGTGGCCCTGACGAGGAAGAACTCGTTGTTCGTGGGCAATGAGCGCGGTGGCAAGACCTTCGCGGTCCTGGCATCGCTCGTCAACACAGCAAAGCTCAATAGTGTTGACCCCGAGGCCTGGTTAGCCGATGTGCTGGAACGCATCATCTCCGGCAAAGTGAAAGCCAGCGAGATGGAGGGCCTTTTGCCGTGGAACTGGAAGGCTGAGCGCGAGGCGCTGACAGAGCAGGAGCGACGGGCGGCATGACGCACAACAGCCAGGGGACGACGACCGCACGACCGAAGCTTGATGATGTGGCGTTCGAGGCGTTTATCAGGGCACGTCGTCCGGCATCGCCAATCTGGTCAATGAGCGGTCTCGATGGCTATCTCACGGCTCTCATCATCGGCCCAAAGTTCATCGACCCACGTCAGTGGATCCCGGAGCTAACCGGCCCAGAGGCCCTGAATATGCCGATGGAAACAACCGAACATCGGGCCGTGCAGACGATCGTTGCGGAATATAACCGCATCTCGGCCAGCCTTTCCGAAACACCGAAAGACCACCGGCCCAAGTTCACCAGGATCGATGATCAGACCTTTGATCCATTCGATTGGGACCTCTGCTTTCTGCTAGGAACAAGGTACGCGCCGAGGCTTTGGCAGCCGGTCCTTCGAGGTCATGCCGGGACTGGCGATATCGTCGCGCCCATCCGCAGGCTCGGCGAGGCAAAACGGAAAGCGACCCGCCAGGATGCTGCTGACGTCGCCGAAGCACTCGTCAATATCCGAACCTACTTTATGCCGAAGCGGGCAAAGCAGAAGTTCTGACCGAGAGCCAGAAACCTATACAGTCAATCACGAAAGCCGTGGGCCATTCGTTGCGCTCACAGTCGATCGTGACGACGCACTGCGGGGTGGTGTTTGATGGCGACCAAAGCTGTAAGTTTCATACTGGACGCTGGCGGACTGCCGGCCCAGCTATCGGCGCTTTCCGGGCTTGCCAAGCGACTTCCTGAAGTTCGCGACGGCTTGCTCGGCCTTCTTGATTCGGGAGAGGAGCTTGTCCGCTTCGACGTTGATAGCGGATCCGCAACCATCGCAAACGAAGTTATCGTTCGACCTTATCCAAGCGATGCTCTTTTCGGTCTTCTCGCCGCACTCGGGGCAGGGGATTCCGATCTCTTGCTGTTCGAACACGAAACGTCTCCAGAAGTTGCGACGATCAATGAGAGCACAACGTATCATTATCCGCAATCTGGGGTCCGTCCATGAACATCACCGCTGAGCTCGTAGGCTTCATCATCACCGTTTTCGGCGCGATCTCGGGTGTGTGGTGGCGCGTCGAGAGCAAGATCAACTCGGCCGAGGACAAGGCTGAGAAGGCGAGCGCTGATCTGGCTGCGTACAAGTTGCATGTCTCTGAAACGTTCGCCACTAAGGCTGGACTTCAGGAGCAGACCGCGCAACTGCTTCGCGCCATCGAAGGTGTCGGCAACCGCATTGAAGGGCTGACGGAGCGTATGGATCGCGTATTCGAGACCAGAACTTCCAGCCGCCGAACGTCGAACTAATCAAGGCCCTCTCCTTAATTGGGGAGGGCCTTTTTTGTTGCTGCAGATCGCTTGTTTCTTATTGTTCCGGCGCTGCTTATGGGGCCTGGTTTCGCACCCCTAACAAGAGCGGAGGAGGGCAGCCGAGGCGATAGTTGCTCCAATGCGCGGGATGAGTTAGCGTCCCCTCAATTTTGAGGGGAAAGCCGGCATGATTTCAGAGAAATACAATTTTTTGTTTATTCACCGCGGGAAAAGCGGGGGTAATTCAATCAACGAAGCACTCTTGTCGTTGTCGGAGGACGAGAAGACAGTAGATTCATCGTTTCAGGATGGTGTAGACCGGTTTGGTATTTTCAGTCGCCGCTACGGGACAAATAAACACACACCGCTTCGTCAGTACAGAGAGCGAATCCCGAAGGATGTATTTGAAAGACTGTTTAAATTCTCCGTTTTAAGAAACCCATATGCTAGGCTTGTCAGCGCTTACTTCTCTCCACACCGAATTGCCCAGGGAGCGTCTCCTGAATTCAATCGGGATGAATTCATTCGGATCATTGAGACAGAGGGGACTTTCCGGGAGATGGCATGTCTTTCAGACAAAGGCGAGCTGGACGGAGATATCGACCGCGTATTGAGATTTGAGGCCCTTCAGGAGGATTTTGGAACACTCTGTCGAGATCTGAATTTGCCATATATTTCTTTGAACCACCGGAACGCCAGCGGCAAACGTAGCTACCGAGAGTTCTATGATGATGAGTTAAAGGCGATGGTTATCGACCGTTTCGGCGAAGAAATCGAGTTTGGTGGCTACAGTTTCTGATCGACAGGGCTGGAACGCGCCCAATTGAGGCAATGCGCTCGACGCTGACCTGGGAGCTTCATGAGGCCTCCCAGCACGTGCTTCCTCGCTTTCGCTTCCAATGATGCCGACCTTCACTCCTTCCCATCCAGGATAATCCGCAGAATCCGGATCATGTCGGCCGCATCAAGAAGCGCGGCCTTTACCTGATTATGCGTGCGAAGCTCGATGCCCACCGCAGTCGTCTGGAGGTCGATCACCGGGTCCACCTCGGTCTTGCTCTGAGGGATGCCAACTTGTTCGCGCATTTCACGGATGGTGACCACCGCACGCTCGAGCAGCCGGCGCTTTTCGAAGTTGGTCAGGTGTTCGACCTGGTTGGCCGCCCAGACGAGCTCGGAGATGAAGGCGGTGGTGAGGGACATGACTGGCAGCGTACATCGCTGCCACCTGGCGTCAATGCGGACCGACTGACGCAGCGGCCCCCAGAGCGCGGCAGTGCTTGGGGCGGGTAGCGCGCTCTGGAGGCCTAGCGTCAATGGTGCGGTTTGACGCTCAACTAGCAATGGCAAAGCCACTTAGGTTTGGCAACGCAATTCGGACCATTTTCAAAAGAGTCAGACTTAAGTCCTAGATTGACAATTACTCTGCCCGCCCAGTGGCTTAGCTGGACGTTCACGTATGTTCATCCATCGCTTGGGTGATAGGCAGCCATTCGATCCTCTTTCGTGCCGCGACCGTTCTGCACTCGTTCAAGTATATTTCAGAAGTTGCAGTTTTAACGTAGCAAAACCGACTGCAGGAAGTGCGGCAAAAGAAGAGCCCCACCTCCGCCCGTTTACGTCGATGGAGCTCCACCTTGACCCGGAGGGATCCTGGATCATCGGTAAGCGTAATAACGGGGTGCCGTCCGAAAGGTTCCTCAAAGAAATGGCCCCCGTCACGAGGGGCCAAAGAGAGAGGTACTGTTCCAACGAACCCTAGCTGGGGGAAGGGGACCACTCGGGCTCGTATTGTAAACCGCCATCGTGGCGACTGGTTCCGCGCAGATATGTCGAATCCTACAAATTGCGCGAGGTGCAGAAGCCTGATCTGATGCGGGCATGACCACAAAGCTCTCAGACTTGAATTTACACCCTTGGCTCCTTCAGGAACTCAAAATCCTCGGATTTGAGACGGCAGAAGATTTGAAGAATGTGCCATCGGCCGAACTGCTCCGGATACCCCTACTTGGCGGAAGCGTTTGGCGAAAGATCTGCAAAGCCGCCGCACGGGAGCTGTACAACCCATAACCGAACCCTACCAGCCGAAATTTCAGTGGCGCCGCACCGACTGGACGCCAACGCTTAGCGCTTGAGCTTTCCGACCTTGATCGTATTGCCGTCGCTGTTCCGGCAGGTCCTGCAACGCATGCGCCTCTCCAGGCCCAGAATCGACTGCGTCTTGCCGAAGCGGCGAGCGAGTTCATATCGGTCTATTCGGCGCACGCACCCGCAACGTTTGCAATGGCAAAATAGGTCGTACCATTCGGGTAGATTGGCGAAGGTGATTTCCTCTGGCTTCCCGGCCGGCGCCGCGCTACTGCCGGCCGGGGCCGTCGGGAGGCAGGTTGTTCCGACGGCAAAATGTGGGTGTAGTGAAGCTTGCAGCGATCGCGGAACTGGTTTTCCGTCTTGGTCCAGCCATTGGCGCGAGCAAGCCGGGGTAGAAGCGCTGGCATCGACTGATCGCCAATGCGATCCAGGAGGGCCTTGGCGTCGTATCGCTTCTTGAGCCCGCATTCACACTCGATCTGCACCTTGAAGACGAGCTCGGACAGCCACCATGCGCCGCCCTTAGGCATTGGCCTTCTTCGATTCAGGTCGGTGTTCAAAACAGAACCAGTTCGGCTCCGCTCTCCCGCTGGCGAAGCCGAAACCTCCCCACTTCTTGCAGCCTGGATACTCGCAGAGGTGCGTGACAGGGCCGCTTTCGGTCTTTTTTGTTGAGCTGCCTTCGGTCGCACATTTTCGGTACTTCATTTGAATGTTGTTATTATGTTCTCGTTGTCGCGAGAGTCAACGAGGCGTGTTCAGCGGCCTGGGGGCGGTCATTCGGAACTACAAGGGTTATCTATGTTAGGTGTTACTTGTGCGCGTTTGCAACTTTGCCTTTCAATCCCTTTGCAACCGCGATGGCATAGGGGGAGACATGCGCCATCAGCACCGCAGAATTCCGCTACGTCGGCAACGATCGCTACTGCGTGATGCGCCAGCCCTGATGGTCCTTGTGGGAGTTACAGGCATCGCTGGGGTGACTTCGATCGAGCGTTGGGTTGCGGAGCCTTCGTCGCTCCTCTCTGCTGTCGATCCAAGCTGCAACATCAAGGGCAATGTCTGCAACCAGATCGCTTAGAAGTTGTCGAGCGCGATCGCTCAATCTCAACAGTATGAAGAAGTGTTGATAACAGAGAAATGTTCCTCTCATGCACGAGGCGCGCCTTCTGGCGTGAACACGAAGTTACCCCAAAAGGACGGCTTCAACGCGAGCATAGATTGACAGGACCACCGTCAGTCAACCGGCAATGTGGGCAATGAATACCTCACCCCCGTAAGCTGACGTTCAGATTGGCATTGTCGTTGTGCAAGGTTTTTCCATAAACCAACGCTAATGGACGGCTACCTTGCCGCGGAGCTGTGCAATAAACTGCAATAAACTGGGCGGGAGTAGCCACGAAAAGGCGAGCATGCGCTGGTAGTGCGACGGGCGCGTTGGGCAGGCGCCCGCGAACCGGCAATCTCTGCCTGATGCATACCTCTGCTGGCTCGACATTCGGATCAAGTGTTACAAGTTGTACTTTGATGCACTACGATTGGTGGCTGTATTAGCAACTTGCGCCAGAGTCGGGCTAGACGCGCAAGCGCGACTCTGAAGACCTCGCGCAAGGCGAGAATGCGAGCGACGCGACAACGTGGCCGTTCACTTTGGACGCGCCTTCGCATGCAGTCCACGGGAATTGGTTACCTGCGCGCCTTGGCAGCGACGATGGCTTCAGCCTGAATGACGCAGAGTTCAATCTCTCCTTTGGTCATCCCGTTGGTGGCATTTGCAAAGCGCTCCACAAGGGCCGCAAGCTGGGGGTCAACCGAAGTGCTGAGGGTCACTCCCAAGAGCCAGTTCGGCGACGCCCCCAAAGCGTCCGCAATCCTCACAAGTGTTGCTAGGTCCGGTTCCCTGCGGCCCGAGGCGTAGTGCGCGTAGCGACGTTCATCGAGCCCGGTCCGCCGCGCTGCTTCGGCGTTCGAAATGCCCAATTGCCGGGCCCGTTCTTGCAATCGTCTCGCGAGCGTCTCCATGGGAACAAATTGTTCCCTAGAGACACAAATATAGCCACGAACGATATGGAGTGCTATAGGAACATAGTGTAGTGCAAATTGTAATGTTAACCGGCGTTAGGGAGCGGAGCCGAACATGGAACTACGTCAGCTTTCCTATTTCGTGGCTGTGGCCGAGGAGCTGCACTTCAATCGGGCAGCTGCGCGAATGTGCATCGCCCAGCCGGCGTTGAGCGCGCACATCCAGGCGCTCGAGAAGGAGTTGGGTGTCCGGCTGCTCGAGCGGTCGACGCGGCGGGTCGAGCTGACGCGGGCGGGGGAGCTCTTTTACGATCGGGCGGTGCGGATCATTGGCGATGTCGGACTTTCGATGGATGTGGCGCGGTCTGCTGCCGGCAAGGCGGCGCGCACGATCAAGATCGGAACCGTCTATCCGGCGACCATCGGGGTGTTGCCGGCGTTTCTCGCGCGCATTGGCCGGAAGTTTCCCGATGTCGCGCTGCATGTGACGAGCGGCTCGACCAGTGACATCATCCGGTCGATCGAGAACGGCCAGATCAACCTCGGCTTCATCCGTCCGGTCGAAAACATCGGCTCCTTGCGTTTCTTCTCGATCGCGCACGAGCGCTATCTGCTGGCGGTCGAAAAGACGAGCGCGCTGGCGCTTCGAAGCGAGATCGATATCGAAGACCTTCGCTCAGAGAAGATCATCGCCTTTTCCCGTCAGAACCTTTCCTATTCCGAGCGCTATTTCTCCGAGATGTTCGAGACCCATGGTCTGACCGGCAACATCGCCTATAGCGGTGACGATACCTTCTCGCTGGTGTCGCTCGTCTCAGCCGGTCTTGGGATCGGTTTCGCGCCGGAATGGACGAAGGAACTGCCGAATCGCAATTTCGAGCTTATACCCGTGCGCGGCGTCGATCTCAAGATCGGGCTTGGTGTCGCCTGGAATAAAGAGGATCCAACCGCATCTCGCGATGACATCATCGACATTGCCCGGTCGTTGGCGCGACCGGGACACATCAAGTAGAAGCGCCTAACTTGAGCGGCTCCCTAAAAAGCTCATAGCTATTAAGTGATAGGCTATGGCGCGCGCCCTTCACTCTCCACCTCCCTTCAATGCAGACGCCGCTTCACCGTGTGATTACAGAGCTTAACATCCAACTGAGGGCCGCGGGCAATTGACATCCCTGTTCTTACTCACCAAGATCCATCTCGCCGAGGGGCGCATCGGACGGTGCTGAGATGGTAATGAGCCAGACCCTTGAACCTGATCCGGATCATACCGGCGTAGGAACGGCAAGGGCTAATCTGGCACTCCCGCGTCTTCGCCGTTCGTCTGGATCTCCGTGATATAGGTTTCGGGGGATCGTTGGTGCCAGTACGCCGTTTAGAATGTAGCGACGAAGAATTCTGGGAGGCGAGACGATCGGCCCAAGGGCTCGATCCGTCGAGGCCCACCTCAGTTCGTGCGTGCCTGAGCTGGTGGAGGCGGGCATGACCGCCATCGCCGTCACGATTGCTGGCTCGGATTCCGGCGGTGGCGCCGGTATCCAGGCGGATCTGAAGACGTTTTCGGCGCTCGGCGTCTATGGCGCCAGCGTGATCACGGCCATCACTGCGCAAAACACCAGAGGGGTAACGGCGGTCGAGGATATCTCTTCGGCTGTCGTCACAGCCCAGATCGACGCGGTGTTTTCGGATCTTGCGGTTGGCGCGGTCAAGATCGGCATGGTGTCGCGGGAGGAGACGATTGCGGCGATCGCGTCCGGTTTGAAACGACATGGGCAGATGGCTGTCATCGATCCGGTGATGGTCGCCACCTTGGGTGACGTACTGTTGCGTCCCGGTGCGATCGCGACGCTCAAGGAGGAATTGCTGCCGCTTGGCCTCATAGTGACGCCGAACCTGCCCGAAGCGGCGCTGATGACGGGTTGCAGCGTTGCCGAGAGCGAGACGGAGGTGGCCCGCCAGGCGGAGATGCTCCTGAAGCTTGGTGCACGCGCCGTGCTGATGAAAGGCGGGCATGCCAAGGGCGCCGAAGCGGCTGATATCCTCTTCAGCGGGGATACGTCTTTACGTTTGTCGCGTCCGCGGGTTGAAACCAGGAATGATCATGGCACCGGCTGCACGCTCTCGGCCGCGATCGCGGCAGGTCTCGCCCATCGGCAGACACTTGAAGATGCGGTTATCGCCGCCAAGACCTATCTGCATGAGGCGCTTGTTGCTGCATCGGCGCTCAAGATCGGGCAGGGGCGGGGACCGGTTCACCACTTCCACCAGTGGTGGGACCCGAGTGGCACCTAATCCGTGTCTTAGCCTTGTACCGGCTTCACCATTCAAGTTGAATTTTAAAAGATCCTCGTCATTCCATTGTTTAATATATGCAATGGAATGACCATCAAGGCGGAAAGCTCGTCGTTCGCGGTAGCCGGATGAGTGATGGGGGCTGCGCGCGGTACTACTCAGGCCACAGCAGAACTTGGGTGAGCCGGCTGCTCTTCCTTGAGCAGTTTCCGGTAGAGCGCGACATGTTCGCGGCCGCAGTCGACATGGCTCATCGGCCGCCTGAGGGTTGCCCTGAGATTCTCCCATGACCTTGGCGTGCTCAGCACATCGATCAGCCGATCGGCAAGGTCTTGTGCGCTTCCGGCGCGGAAATGATAGCCGTCCAGCCGGTCGCGGACTTTTTCGGCCATGCCGCCGATATCGGAACACAGGATCGGCCGGCCATGGTGCAAGGCCTCCTGGATGACGATCGGGGAATTCTCCCACCAGACGGAAGGCATCACCACCCAGTCGACCGATCGCATCAGCCGCGGCATGTCCTGGTTCTGGTAGGCGCCATAAAAGCGGACGCGGCGGCCGGCGTCCTCGATCAGTTTGGCGACCCGGTCCTGGTACTCGGTCGGCTGTCGCTCGAGGTTTCCGCCGAAGATCATCAGCGTGGAATCGTCGCCCCAAACATCTTCGGGCACGCGCGATACCGCGTCGATCAGCACGTGAACGCCCTTGAAGGGGGTCATTTG
This sequence comes from Ensifer adhaerens, assembly GCF_028993555.1. Taxonomy (NCBI): domain Bacteria; kingdom Pseudomonadati; phylum Pseudomonadota; class Alphaproteobacteria; order Hyphomicrobiales; family Rhizobiaceae; genus Ensifer; species Ensifer adhaerens. The sequence goes on from NZ_CP118611.1 coordinate 959,675, forward strand.
CCCGAAATAGGCAAAACGATTGCGACGCGCCGTCGGCGCCGGCAATTCGCGCGCTGGCGTCTTTTCACCCATCACGATGCCGTTTTCGATCACGAAGATCTTCTCGGCGGCGATGCCCCATTCGACGTAGCGATTGGCGAGAAACGCACTCGGCGCGATGAAGGCGTCGGCAAGGTTCAGCATGCCCCGCACGAATTGCTCGCGGCGAACGAACCGCGACACCGGGATTTCCGGGAAGCACGTGTGGCAGCTGATCGGCGAAGCACCATTGCAAAGCTGGCCCGAGGGTCGCTTTACCATTTGTCCGTGGTTGTGACAGATCGGCAGGTACTCGTGGAAGGTCACGACGATGCGCGCTTTCGGCAGGGCGTCGCGCACAGCAAAGAGCGCTTCCAGCCCGAATCCGATGATGTGGTGGAAGTGGACGATGTCCGGCTTGATGTCCCCTACGAAGCGCAAGAGGTCGCGGCGGATCGCGTCGGTATCGCCGTTGGACAGGAAGAAATGATCAAAGTCCTCGGCGTGGTAGAGGACTTCGTCCATCGCCAGGCGCAGGCTCATCAGCGCCGACGCACCGTGGCGCGGCACGGGATTGCCGACGCGGGCAAGGTAGATCGATTCAATTCCCGGCAGGCCGTTCAGCGCCTTGTGCAAGCCATGGGAAGCGATCTCGGCACCGCCCAAGGAATGGGTCGGGTGGCCGTGCGAGATCACCAGCGCGCGGAGTTTGTCGCTCATGCCGAAACCTCGTTGTGGGGCGTGTTTTCTGTCTCGACAGTCTGCATCCAGCGGCCACGGAATAGCGTCTGATCGACACGTTCCACGTATCTGGCCGTGGCTGCCGAAACAGTCCCGGACGCCTCATCCGAACCGAGCATCTGCAGGACGGGCAGCCAATAGGATTCGTAGCCCCTGCGGCTCAGCCGCAAGGCGAGATCCAGCCCGTTGAGAGACGCACCGAGATAGGCGGGCGCAGCACTGGTGTCATCGAGAAGCGCCTTGCGGGGCATGATGCAGCATTCGAGCGATGCGGATGCAACCCGCGTCAGCTTCAGGCGGTTGACAGCGCCGACCGGATAACCGGCATAACGGCTCGTCTGCAGAGGATCCGCACGATCGAGCGACGAACTGCCGGCCCAGCGGATCGAATGATCCTCATAGGCAAGGGTCGGCGAAATGATGCTGCCGCTCCTGGTCTCATGGTTTGCAACAAGCGTCTGGTACCAGCCGGGATTGGCGGGTGTCAGGGACGCAGAGAGCAATATGACGGTTTCATTGTCGATTGCCTGCGCCGCAGTCCGTGCCAGGTCGGTTGCATCGCTCGAACCCTCGACCGAGACCAGACGCAGCGGCAGGCGATAGAATTCTGCAAGCCGCCGGATGCCGGCGGCGCGCCGTCGAAACTGTTCCGACTGCAGGACGAGCACGATCGGCGCCTGCCGCGTATCCGGATCGAGTGCCAGAAGCCCCAACAGGGCGGCGAAATCCTCCTCGACCTCGCCCACGGCGACAAGGATCGCCGGTCCCACAGCCTCGCCGAAGCGGCCAATGTCGATGACGGTCTCAATGGTCGGAACGTCAGCGCGCGCTGCAGTGATGAACGGAACGATCTGGCGATCGACGATATCGGGCAGGGCCCAACTGGTCGGATCGATCGCGTTCAGCAGCCGCAGCGCCGAATGCCTGGCCGAAAGCCGTGTGGGGTGAAGCGGCATATAGGCGCGGCGAGAATCGCGAAGGGTGACTTCAAGATACAAGGGTGCTGCCGGATCGTCGACGAGGCCGTCCGCGAAGGCGATGAAACCGTGCGAACGGCGATATCCGGATATCGCCCCCTTGAATTCCGGCCGGTCGACGAAGGCCTCTTCGACGTCCAGCCGCTCGGTTCGGGTCCAGGCGCCGTCAAGTCGCGCCTCTCCCCGTCCTCTGCGCAGCCGAACGCTCTGCACATGATCGTCAGGATCGAGCATCCAGCCCGAGATCAGGAAGGTGCCTTCATCGGCCTGATAGAGCGCGTCAACCCCGAGCCTGACAGGGACAGGGAGACTTGAGATCGTTTCTGTGCCGTCAAAGCCGTTGGCCGCCTCGCGCAGGCGCAACAGCACCTGTGGCGAGCTCTGGCTTTGGAGCAGTACCGCGCGAATATGACCGGGCGTTTCAAGGGGAGGTGCTAAGAACTTGCGCTCATGGACGGCCGCATAGCGCCAGGCGCCTCGGCCACGATAGAAAATGCCCTGGATGTCGCGCGCCCGCGGCAGATCATCCGCAGATAGCAGGCCCAGAAAGCCGGTGGCATCTTCCGGTGCGTCGTTGCGCGGAAAAACCGCGACGCTGCACTCAGCGACCGACGCGTTTTCCGCCCGGATGATGATCCGGCCAACGCCGGCGGCAATGTCGTGCGCCCAGCCCTTGAGTGCGATCGCACCATCGTGGCTTTCAGCGAGCAGTTCGATGTAGCCGTCTTTCGCAGTTCCCGCCTTGAGCAGGGCTGTGATTGTCGTGAGCTTGCCCGGATCGAGCGGCGGCTTCACCAATACGTCCACGAGGCGTCCAAGCACGTGGATGACCTGCGGGCCGGCGAGCTCCTTCAGCATCGAGGCGACATCACCTGTCGACACGGTGCGAGGCGCAGCGATGTAGCGTTTGCCGCCGCCTTCCTTTCCAAAGCGCAGCGTTGCCGGCATGCTACGCGTACGATCGACGGGGATGAGCGCGGCGAAACCGTGGGTGGCCGATGACTGTGGCGCGGAAAGCCGCCAGCCGATGATGGCAGCGATCGCCCGGGTCTCGGGGTCTTCATCGAGCTCGACCGGCAGTTGATCGGCCATCGGGCCGCCGGCACCGATTACCAATAGCAGCGCCTCGTCGATCGGGCACACCACGACACGTCCACTGCGCATGATCCGGGCAAGTGGCGCAGGGCTCGGCGAAAGGGAAAGCTCCGGATTGGGCATGAGACGCCCTCAGCTCCGGAGAAGAAGCGTCAGGATCGCACCTGCGGTAAAGCCCGCAAGTACGAAGAGAAGCAGGAACGCCGGTTTCAAGTCTCCGTTCGAGCGTTGCTTCAAGGCATTGAGGCTCTTCTCCATGCCGGCCACAACCCCATCGAGACGCATCAGGTGCACGTCCAGATCGGTCAATCGTTGGGTGATTTCCGTGCGGAGGCTGGCGACGTCGTCGCTGACAGCCGCAAGCCCGGGCGCTTCACCGTCCTCGGCCTCATCGAGCTTTTGCCGGATGGCTGAGCGTTGTGAGACCTGGAGTTGACGCTGTGCCGCCATCAACACGTCGAGCTTGTCGAGGACCTTTGCCAGCGGGGCGGCGATCAGGGCTTCGGCCGCCTGCTCGTCCGGCTTTGGGACGCGAAGCGGCAGCTCGCCGCCTTTTTCCGTCGTGGCCATGACGACCAGTTCACCGGTGCGGGCGCTCGCCATGTCAGGCAACGCGATTTCGAAGGCGTGGTTGCCATCGCCGATCCCGTTTCGCTTGAGGTCGGACCGGTTGCGGTCGGCCAGTGCCTCTGCAATCACCTTGCCATCGAGCAGCACGCGAATGGCGAGCCGTTTTTCCGGCGTCTCAGGATCGAATGCCCAGCCGAAAACGCGGCCCTGGTCGATTGCGTCTACCCGGCCCTTCAGGGGCTTGGCATTGTTTTGTTCCGGTGCGACATCTGGCTTGTCGGCTGCTACAGACATGGTTTTTCCTCTAGGCCGCGGCAGTTCGTGCCGGCTCTATCTTGTCGATGAGCGTGAGATAGCGGCGGGCAGTTGCGTCGATATCGTCGGGTTTGCGGGCGTTTGCCGAAAGGCGACGCCTGAGATCCGGGTTCTCCGCGATACGACGCATGGCGGCGGCCAGCGCACGCGGGTCGTTGGGCGTAACGGTCAGGCCGCTCACGCCGTCCTGGACCATTTCGGCCATGCCGCCGATATTGCTCGCGATCACTGGCTTGCGCTGGGATTGCGCCTCGCCGATGACAAGCGGCGCGTTTTCCCACCAGATCGACGGCACGACGGTGCAATCGACCGCGGCGATGAGACCGGCAATGTCGTCGCGCCGGTAGGCGCCGCGCTGCTGGACGATGGGGGCCGTCTTTTTGAAGAGGCGCGCGATCTCGTCCTTGAAACCTTCGCTCTGGAACGGTGCGCCGCCGTGGACCCTGAGTTCGAAGCGCAGGCCCTCGTCGATAAGCTGTCGTGCGGCCTCAAGCAGCACGGTGATGCCCTTCCAGGGATTGAGGTTGCCGAAATAACCAAAGATCGGCCGGTCGTTTTCCTGTCGATCCTTCCGGGTCGGAAGGTCCCGCCGCGGCAGGCCGTTGGCGATCACATCGATCTGCTCTTCATCGAGGCCCCAGTCGATGTATCGCTGCCGCAGGAACTGGCTGGGCGATACGAAACGATCGACGGTGCGTAAGAGCGCTTTCAGATGCTGTTCGCGAAGCACGAAGCGGTCGAGCGGAATATCCTTGAAACAGGCGTGACAGCGGTCGGGCGTCGACTTGTGGCAAAGCTCCTTGCCGCTGGTTCGCACCATCAGCCCGTCATGGTGGCAAAGCGGGTAGTAGTCGTGCAGCGTCATCACGATGCGACACTCGGGCAAGGTCCGGCGCACGATGTGCGGAAACTCGGCGCCGAGCAGCAGCAGGTGGTGAATGTGGACCACATCCGGCTGGAAATCTCGCAAGAGCTCGGTCAGATCAGGCACGACGCCATAGACGTCGATCTGGCTCATGAAGAAGCGGTCGAAATGACCGGACCACAGCAGCACCTCGTCGCCCTCAGGACCAATCGCCTGGAAGCTCGTGCCTGGGCGCACCTGCCGGTGAATCTGATTGGTGGCGCCGAGAAAGAGCACCTCGTGGCCGGCGCGTTGATAGGCGCGGAAGAGGTCGTGCGCGAAAATCTCCGTACCGCCCGGATGGAGTGCCGGATGATTGTGCGCGGCAACCAGAATGCGCTTCTTCATCCGTTTGCACCCCGGCGTTCGGCAACGAAGACGTCCTGGTAATGGCCGGCATCCTGGCCGCGCCAATGGCCGAGTGATTTCAGGATGGTCGAGAAGCCCGCGCGTTCGAGCGCCCGATCGAGAAAGCCGTCATCGAAACCGACGGCCGCGAGCGGCGGCAGGCCCGGCACGAACCAGCAGGGACCATCGCCGCTGCGGTTGAAGCCGAGGCGTGGATCCCGCCTGCCGTTTTCATTTTTTGCGGCCACCTGATCGACCACGAACGCCGTCACGAAGAGCCGGCCACCCGGCTTCAGCATCCGGTTGATCTCGCTGAAATAGACAAGCACTTCATCGGGCGGCAGATGGGTGACGATCGACGTCATGATTGCGAAATCGAACGTGCGGTCCGGATAGGGGAGCCTCAGCGCCTTGCCGTTGATCTTGCCCAAGGGATTGTAGAGCTCATGGGCAATGTCCACGTGCTCAAAGGTGAAGTTCGGGTAGACCGGGGTGACGGACTTGCGGCACCAGGCAACACCGCCTTCGACCGGATCGACGCCGACATAGCGGGCGCGATCGGCTTCGAGATACTGCGTGAGCGGAACCGCCATCCGGCCGATACCGCTCCCGATATCGAGCACGCTGTTTTCGGGCCGCAATCCGCCCATGCGGATGAAATGGCCGAGAAACTCGGCGCCAACCGCCCGGTAATTGCCGTCTCCGACAAACACGCTGTTGCTGTCGGGCTGTGGCAGGAAGCGATTATTCAGGACCGTTTGAAGCATCCCGTCGATGCGGTTCTCATTCGGCTGCCAGGCCGTTTGCAGGCTGTCTGCGTGGCGAAGTGCGGGTTGGTTCATGCGGCGCTCCTGGCGGCAGACTTGAGACCGCTCGACGCTGCCGCCTCTTCGGCGCCGAGGTAGGCTGGCATCAGCGTGCTGATGTCTTCGTTCCAGCGCTCGGTGTGCAGCCATGCATTGTATTGGCTTGCGACGCCGCGCGTGTAATCCTGGCTGCGGCTGATCGACCGCCGTTCGAGATGGTAGAGGCAGGCAGCCGGTTCATAGACGATGTCGAAGCCGGCCTGCCGGATTTTCAGGCAGAGATCGCTGTCTTCGTAGTCCCCGATCACAAAGTCCTCGGCATAGCCGCCTACGAGTTCCCAGACCTCCCGACGCATCACCTGGCAAGCGCCGGTAATGCCCGGCACAGTTCGCGCCTGTTGCGCGGGCGCATAGGCGCCGGGCATGCCCTTGTAGAAATGGTGGTTCAGCCAGATGTCCTGCTTGTTGCGGGCGAAATAGAGACCCGCATGCTGCAGCGAACCGTCCTCGAAGAGGAGTTTCGGACCGATGGCGCCGAGCGACTTCTCTTTGAGCACAGGGAGTGCAAGCGTCTCCAGCCAGCCCGGCCCGCAGGGAACGACATCCGAGTTCAGCATGACGACGACCGCACCGCGGGCATAGCGCGCGCCGGCGTTGCATGCACGGGCATATCCACCGTTGCGGTTCATCACCACGAGCTTCATCGAAAGTCCGTGCAGCAGATGAAGGCCGCCTAGCAGGTGCTCCGTCTCGTCGTGGATCTCAGGGGAATCCAGCACATAGATGATCTCGGCATTGGCGGCGACAAAAGGGTCGGTCGCAAGGCCAGAGAGCTGGAAGCGCAGAAAATCGAGAACGCGATAGAGTGGCACGACGATCGAGACCAGAGGCGCCTCCAGCATCGGCCCGAAGTCCTTCGTCTGATCGACCCTGATCGTCTTTCCCAGTCTTTGCTCCACGTCCTTGAGCGCCGGCGCAAGGATCGTTCGGAACGCCGCATCGATGGCGTGCTGTGGCGGAACGGCCCTGAGGATGCGGTTGCGCTGTGTTGCGGGGTCGAAGGGTTGCGGCTTCGGCACCAGCGATTTGGTGGCACCGGAGACAAGTCGCATCTGGAAACGGGGCTGAAGCAGGGCGCCGAGCGGCTCGCGCATCGGCAGCCAGCTGACGAAGCCCGTTACATCGGTCTTGGAACCTTCTTCCGCACCACGGGCCCAGCCGGGAAATTCATACCAGTTGCCGTCAAGCGGCAACGTGGTGCCGTCTTCCTGTACGTAGTCGATGCCCGATAGCACGCCGGACGGGTCACGAAACCAGCCACCGACTAGCAGCCCATCGGGTAGAGCAAGCGCCAGGTCTATCTCCGCACCGGGGTGAAGCGGCGATTTCCCGGCCTGGCGCGCCGGCAATGGCGAACGAAGCTGCAGGTCGGTTGCGAGCGCCGTCCCGTTTTCAGGGATCGCAGAGAGACAACGAACGACAAATTCCCTGAGACCAGGGGCGGCGCCATGTTCGGGCCACCACTCCTGGACGCTCGGATAGCGCGCGCCGCGATGGGCAACCTCGCGGATGGCAACGCCACGCTTGCCCATGATCATCAGAGAGAGCGCCTGCGGCGCCCGCGGCGTTTCAAGCACGAAGTGGCAGCGGCGCCAGCCGCGCTCGGCCCGACCGGTGATGGCAAACTGCTGCGGCAAGGGCAGGACTGCGTCGGCGCTGAGTGCATAGATCGCGCTGATCTCGCCAAATTCGGCGGCGACGGTCGTTTCCGCCACATAGCGGCCATGGGCAAGCCGGCACGCGATCGCAGCGGGGCGGTGGCCAAGGTTCAGGGCATGGATCGCATCATCGACCAGGCCGGTAAAAAACTCGTCGCGGGAAAGGCGGAATGCGCTGCGCCAGACGGTAAGCAGCGTGTTGAGAAACTTGAAGCGTCCCTCCGGCATGAGGCTCGCGAACTGCGCGGCCATATCGAGGAACGGGAGCCTGGCAGCAGGCTCGAGGACGACCGTGTGAAGGACGTCATGATCGACCGCAATTTCCGCAAGCTCGCGTTCGTTTCCGGGACGCATGGCCCAAAAGACCCGTTGGCCACCGTCAGCCCGCGAAACGGTCATGCTGACAAGAGGGACGAGGGATCGCGATGCAGAAAGCGCGTATTTGGTTTTCGCCGGCAGGTCTGCGGGTGCGTCCCAGATCAGCACAGCAACATCAAGGCTGAGCCTGAATGCCACAGCACTTGCGAATTCCGGGCTGTGGCTCCTGATACGGTCGTCTGCCGTCACGCGCTACTCCTGAAGGACGAAAAGGGAGGGCGCCCCACGGGAGGAAGTGGGGCGCGCCGGTCAATCTCAATGGATCGTGAAGTAGTGGTTCGGGTTGGCCTGGATGTCGTCGGCGTCCGCATTGACGAGCGTCAGCGTGTCGCCATGGCCAAAGTCGATCACGACATTGCCGCCAACCTGGGTGACGCGCGATGCCAAATCTTCCGGAGACGAGATATCGAGGCCGTTGATATGCTTCGAAATCTGGAGAAGGTCTTCGCCAGCCGTGAAGTCGAGGATGACGTCATTGCCGCCACCGCCGTCGAACACGAAGACGTCACTGCCAGTACCACCGGTCATGACGTCGTCGCCCTGGCCGCCGTTGATGATGTCGTTGCCGGCACCACCGAACAGGATATCGCTACCCTTGCCGCCCATGAGCAGGTCGTTGCCGTCGCCGCCGATGAGGATGTCGTTACCCTTGTCGCCGTAGAGCAGGTCGTCGCCATGGCCGCCGAACAGGACATCGTTCCCGTTGTCACCATGGATAACATCGCTGCCCCAGCCGCCGAACAGGGTATCGTTCCCGTTGCCGCCGAACAGCAGGTCATCACCTTCGTCGCCGAAGATCGTGTCGTTGCCATTGCCTCCGGTCACGAAGTCATCGCCGCCATGGGCATGAATGAAATCGCCAAACCTGGAGCCAAAAAGGGCGTCGTCATACGCGCCGCCTTCCAACGTGGCCATATGCTACTCCTCTTAGTTGTTGCTTACGCCCATCTCTGGCCTCAAACCTTGGATGAGCGCGGCGACATTGCACTGCAAAAAAACATATGGCAACAGCAAAAACAAAATAAATACAGATGTACTGTCTTATAAACTGCTACCGCAGATGTATATTGTGTGTCATTTTGATGATTATCCCTGGGATATAAGGGGTAAGTATCTTCGTTATTACTTGGAATTCAATTCAAATTTAGAAATAAATTGCCGGCGAAATTGAATTTCGCCGGCTTGGAGTGTTGTTTGACGCTCTGGTTCAGTCTTCGCGAAATGCGCGGTTCAGGCTGTCGGCAATTGGGGAGACCATGTAGTCGATCGCCGAGCGTGGCTTGTGGACGATCAGGACTTCGGCAGGCATGCCGGGATAAAGCCGAATATCGGGGTTCGCACTAAGGGACGAAGCCGCAATGCGGGCACGCGCCACGTAGTAGGAGACGTTCGATTTCTCATCCACCGACTGGTCGGCCGCGACATAGCTGATCTCGCCGTCAAGAGGCAGGTGCGTGCGTTGATTGTAGGCCGTCAGCCGGATCTGCGTCTTCGACCCGATATCGATGCTGTCGATGTCGCGCGTGCCGACATGCATCTCGACGAGAAGCGGTTCGTCCTCAGGCACGATGTCGAGCAGCGGTTGGCCGGCCGAGACGGCGCTACCCGGCGTGCGGAGCTGAATATTGGTGACGATGCCCGTTTGAGGCGAGCGGACGTCGAGGCGCGTCAGGACGTCCTTGGCGGCCACCATTCGCTCGTCAACATCGGAAAGTTCAAGTCGGGCCGTGGTGATTTCTCCGGCAATTTCCGACTGGAATTCATTCTCGATCCCGGTCAAGCCGAGTTCAGCGCCGGCTTCCGCCTTTTCGGATTGGGCCTTGTTGCCGGCGAGCTCGCCGCGGGTTGCGGCCAATTCGCTGAGCTTGGCGTCGATCTCGATCAGCTTCGAGCGCTGCGCGTATTCCTTCTCGACCAGCGTCGCGATTGACGTGCGCTGTTCGGTAATCAGTTCGATCTGGCGATCGGTTGCGCGGATCTGCTCCGCCAGTGATTTCGCTTTTTCGGAAAACTCCTCGATCGTCTTGCGCTGAACCTCCAGGCGACCGGTCTTGGCTTCGCGCCGCCTGTCGAAGAAGTTCGTTTCGGCCTTGATCGCGTCTTCGGCCGTAGCGTCAGATGTTGCCGTCAGGTCGTTCGGAAAGGCGATCGATTGCAATCCTGTTTGCTCCGCCCGCAGGCGCGCAAGTTTTGCGATCAGGCCAATGCGGCGACTTTGCAGCGCCTGAAGGTCAGAGCGGGCGCGCGTGTCCTCAAGCTTGAGCAGCGGCTGGCCGGCAACGACACGGTCACCCTCCTGGACCAGGAGCCGGTTCAAGATGCCGCCCTCGAAATGGCTGACGGTCTTGCGCTTCGAATCAACCACGATGGTGCCGCTTGCGACCGAGGCGCTGCTCAGCTCCGTCGAGAAGGCCCAGCCGAAAAACCCGCCAAAGGCGACGAGAATGGTCGTGAGGCCCGCCAGAACCACGCCGCGCAATGGAGCCGTTGCGCTCTTTTCCAGATCGGTGTCGAGCCCCTGCAGAGGATTGGGTCTGTCGATGATGGCGGGGAGGTTCTCCCGGCCACCCGTCGTGATCACGCTCCGCGCATCGCGCGCGATCGGCAGTTTTGGCTTGTTTGTCATGCGGAAACGCCTTCCCGTCTCGGTTCGCCGGGGGTCATGGATGCGACCACGTCGGTGCGCGGTCCAAACTGTGTAATCCGACCGTTCTCAAGGACGAGCAGTTTGTCTGCCGCCTGCATGATGGTTGGCCGGTGGGCGATCATGATGACGATCGCGCCGTCGTTGCGGGCGCGGTCAATCGCACGGATCAATGCCCGCTCGCCGATCGAGTCGAGGTTGGCGTTCGGCTCGTCGAGGACGATCAGGCGAGGGCGGTCGTACAGGCAGCGGGCAAGCGCGATGCGTTGCCGCTGGCCGCCGGAGAGTGTGAGATGGCCATCGCCGACAGGTGTATCATAGCCGAGCGGCAGGCGACCGATCATGTCGTGCACGTCTGCAAGGCGAGCGGCCTCGAGCACCTTTTGAGGCTCGCCTTCCTCCATGCGTGAAATGTTGTCGCGAATAGTGCCCTCGAGCAGCGAGACGGATTGCGGCAGGTAGCCGGTCATCTGCCCGAACGAGGAGCGCTCCCATAGATAGACGTTGTTGCCATCCAGGAAGACGCCGCCCGTGGTCGGCTTCAAAATGCCGACAAGGAGACGGGCAAGCGTCGACTTGCCCGCAGCCGACGGCCCGACGATGCCGAGCACTTCGCCCGGCGAAAGCGAAAATCCGATGCCCTTGATGATCGGCACATCGAGACCGGGAGCGGCATAGACCAGCTTGTCGACAACGAGATCGCCTTGCGTGCGAGGCTGCGGCATCGTCTGGCGGACGGCGAGATCTTCCTTGAGTGCCGCCTCGATCCGGCGCCAGCTTGCAATCGCGAGCACCCATTGGCGCCAGTTTTCGATCATCGAATCAAATGGGGCGAGAAGGCGGCCGACAAGAATGGTTGTCGCCATCATCGCGCCGGGAGAGATCTCCTGCTTCATCACGAGAATCGAGCCTGTCGCCAGCGCTGCCGCCTGGATCATGAAGCGTATCGAGCGGGTGATGGAGGCCATCGCCTTGCTTCGGCTGCCGCTGACCTCGAGCGCATCCAGCGCATGCAGCTGTGCCGCCCGCCACCGGCGGGCGAGAGCCGGGAGCATGCCCATTGCCTCAATCGCTTCGGCGTGGCGCAAGCTTGCACCAATTTTCGAGACCGCCTCGATATTGGCTTGATTGGCCTCTTTCATCAGCCGGCGAGTCAGCAAATCAGTCAGCAATCCACAACACACGAGCAGGGCAATCGAAATGGCGCCAAGAAGGCCGAACATCGGGTGCAACGCGAAGAGCACACCGAGGAAGATCGGCGACCAGGCGGCATCAAGCGGCGCACTGACGGCGGAGGTCGTGAGAAAGCTGCGCAGTTCAGCCAGATCCCGTAGTGACTGGGTCGCGCGGGTCAGCCCTTGATCGGCCGCCGCCTGTACCGCTGCTGTCAGAACCGGCAGGTTCAGCCAACGCACGACCGCACTGCCCATCGCCTGGAACGTCAGCGCCCGGATGTATTCGAGCACGCCATAGATGATGAGCGCGCCGATCACCAGAATCGTCAGCATGGTCAGCGTGTCCATGCTCTGGCTGTTGAGGACCCGGTCGTGGACCTGCATCATGTAAAGCGGCGTGGAGAGCTGCAAGATGCCGATGCAGGCGCTCAGCAGCGCTGCATAAATAAGTGCCAAAACGAACACGCGGCGTGCCTTCAAAATAAGCAGCCGTGGATCGTTTGCTCCATTTTGCGCCGTCTTTGGCCCAATTTGGTTCTTGCTAATCATATTGCCTCGTTTGCTGTCACGCGTGGCGATTTTCTGGATAAGTTCGTTGGGGTCTTGAGGAAGCTATTTTGTTTGTTATCACTTAAATCACAGTGTTGCCGTGATAAGTGTGACACAATAATGGTGGAATGCTCAAGATAGTCGTATTCGGGGGGAGTAAAGGGGGCCAAAAATTGCTTCAAAATTTGAAGTAGTTTTTGAATATTGTAGTAATGCTTAGTTGGAGAGAGGGATGAATCAAAAGATTCTCTATCCGTTCGCAGATTTCGGCGGCGCTGTTGCCATCCGCCCCGGGGATGACGCAGTTGGTGGTGCCGCTGAACACGAAGATATTGGCCAGGAGAGCGAAGCCTCCATGGTCAGCTATTTCGAGCTTGCGCGGATGATGGAGCGAGCAAGCAGGCGGTTTACCGGCCTGTTGCGCGCCGAGTTGACGAAGCTTGGTGTCGACGACATTGGCCCGGCGCAAGCCATGGTCCTGCTCGCGATTGGCGATGCCGAAGTGTCCGTGGCCGAGCTTTTGGATCGCGGCCACTATGTCGGTTCCAACGTGTCCTACTATCTGAAGCAACTGGGCGATGGGGAATATATCGACCGGGCTGCATCGCAGCGTGACCGGCGCTCGGCGCGCATTCGGCTTTCGGAAAAAGGCAGGCAGCTCTGCGAATCACTCAGGAAGGCTGCCGGTGCCTATGAGCGGGTGCTCAGCCACGGTGAGCAGGACCGGCGCAATCTCGAAACCGCATTTCAAACGCTGCACCGGCTTGAGCTGGTTTGGGGGAATGCGACGCGCTACGGCATCTGAGCCGCGGCGCGAACGCTGTCCTTTCATCGGTAAAAGGCTAGGAACATGCACGTAGCATTTGTACACCGGCGCGGCTTCTGCCAGTTCGCCGCGCTCGCGGCTCATTTGGCGCAAACCGGAAATGAAGTGACCCTGGTGACGGAAACCGTGGATCAACGGATTCCGTCCACGCGGGTCGTTCGCCACAGAGCCGAGCCAGGGCCACGGGCCAACGCGCAAATGGCAAGGCATCTGAGTGTCCCGGACCATCATGTCCGGATAGGTCACCGGGTCGCTGAGACCTTTGAGGCGATGGCGAAGCAGGGCCAGGTGCCCGATGTCATCGTCGGGCACACGGGCTGGGGCAGCATGATGTTCGTCAAGGACGTGCTGCCGAACGTTCCAGCGCTCGGCTACTGCGAGTTCTTCTATCGCGCTGACGGGGCGGACATCGGTTTTGCCCCGGACGACCAGCCCGATTCGGACACGCGAAAGCGGCTGCGCCTGCGCAATATGGCCCAGCTCCTGTCGCTGGAGGCGATGGATGGGGGTATCAGTCCGACCCATTGGCAAAGGAGCCTCTATCCGGCCGAACATCGCGGACGCATCGCCGTTTGCCATGAGGGCGTCGATACGCGCGTCTTCCGACCGGATGCATCGGCCTCTCTCAAGCTCCCCGATGGGCGGGTGCTTAAGGCCGGCGCTCCGCCGATCGTCACGTTCGTCGCCCGCGATCTTGAGCCCTATCGCGGCTTTCCGCAGGCGCTTGCGGCAGCGGCGAAAGTCGCGCGGGCACATCCCGATGCACTCTTCGTGTTCGTAGGCGGCGATGGCGTCAGCTACGGCGCTCCGCCGCCTGGCGGAGGCTCCTGGCGGGAGCACCTGCTTCAGTCCCTGGATGTGCCGGCCGACAGGTTCCTGTTTCCGGGCGTGGTGCCGCATGCCGTGTTGCGACAGCTCTTCCAGATTTCGGCGGCGCACATCTACCTGACCTATCCGTTCGTTCTTTCCTGGTCGGTGCTGGAGGCCATGGCCTGCGGCGCACTTGTCATCGGGTCGGACACGGCCCCGATGCAGGAAGTCGTGAGTTCCGGACGCAACGGCGTGCTTGTGCCATTCTTCGATACGGACGCGCTCGCAGGTGCTGTTTCCGATGCGTTGCGTCACCCGGAAAAGTATACCGACATGCGCGCGGCTGCCCGCCGGACGATCGAACAGCGGTTCCGGTTGGGCGATTGTATCGCGCGGCAGGTGATGTTGCTGGACAAGGCGACAAACAGTGCTTCTACCTCTAATATCTCACTGGTTTCATCTGCATAATACTTCAAAATCTGAAGTATTATTTCACGAAAAACGCAAATATCACTTATTGTGCACTGCAAATAACCTTGATATGCTTCTCGTATGATCTTGAATTCGCCGATGTATTTCGTTTCGGCGAATTCAACTTCAGAGGGAACTTGTTCATATTTGAGGGTGGCGCGTGCAAGAGTTGATGTCTTCTGGCGTGAGGTATTCGCAGGCGAAGCGAAAGCTGGTGGTGGCATCTGATCATGACAGGGCGAGTGTCGAAGGTAGCGGCATCGAGCACCTGGTTCATTTCCTTCCCACGGGCGATCGGGCCCAGACCACTCTCGAAAACGTATTCCCGCTGATCGGGCTCGCCTTCTCGAAAGAGGGGGAGGAGGACCTTGCGGAAAGGCTCGTGTCCTTGCGTGCGCTTGGCACTGTGCCGGATTTCCCGGTCAAGCGGTTGAGTGCGCACACCGCGGCAGAAAGTGCCGCCATCATTCAGGCGTTGGTCGATGGCGGTGTCGGGCGCCTTGCGCGATTTTCGAGTGCGATCACGTCGGAACTTGCTCTGTTGCGCCGCGAGCGCGAAACGCTGCTCGAAAATTATCGTGCGCTCGAAGACGCCTTCCAGGCCCGCAATTGGGAGCCGGTCACCGAGGTCTTTGCGCACGATCCCTATGTCGACCCCAAGGATGAAGGCATCGGCCATCTGATCGCCAATGCTTTTGTCGAGCAGCTCCTGCCGGTTTCCAGTCATGGCGTCGCAGGCATCGCGCTCCACTTCAATTCCGTTCCGAGAGACGGTGGTGAACTGGTCGTTGTCCTCAGTTATGTCGAAAGCGGCGAGGGCGTTGCGGAATGGTCCGTTCCGTTTTCACAGCTGGTTCCAACCTGGAACTTCTTCGCCTTGCCGCGCACCTGCGGCGGCGGTGCCAGAACCGTGCGGGTGAGGGTGTCGACGACCGGCTCGGAAACCATTGGCCTTTCGCTCGGCTACCCCATTGCCAGCGAGCACTACACGGCACGCTCAGAAACGCGTCACGCAGACCTTGATCTGCGTCCGCTCGCGTTTCGCGTCTACACGGGCCTTCCCGGCGTCAAGCCGACACGCATGCCCAACATGATCGCGCCGACGGCACTGCTCGACGGTCACTTCATCGAGGATTACCGGCTGTCGGTGGATCTGCTCAGCCAGATCGTTGACGTCTCCGTCACCCCGGTCGTTCCTGAGTTTCAAACGGTACGCTTCCTTGAGCACGACAACGCAGTAGTCTGCCATCCGCTGGCGAGCGGTGTGTCGGCCGGCGCGATCGGTCGCGCGATTGAGCCGGGAACCATATCGTTTTCAGCAAGCGCCATCGTCGATCACCCGAAGGGAGCGCCAGCGGCCGTCAGTTTCCTGCTCGCTCCAGCGAATTCGAACCCACGCTCGGAAGTCGCCGAACTCGCCCGCAAGGGCTCGGTCAAGCCTTCCGCATTCTTCAGCGGATGGCGCGAGGTCACGAACCAGCAGCCGATCAACATCAACTTCCAATTAGACGAGCCGGTGCGTCAGCCCATGGATCTGATGATCCTCAGTCGGGCAGTGACCGACTCCGTCGATTTTTCCTGGCTAAAGGTATCGGGCTTCCGGATGGTAAAGCAGTCGGGTGGTGCGTCTCATGTTCAGCAATAGCGATCCACGCGACCTGATCGCGATTGCCATGCCGCTTTACGGGCATGCGGCACTGGCACTCGAGGCAATCGAGTCCGCACTGGCTTCGGCGCTTTCAGATTGCCGGATCGCCATCGTCGTCTCGGTCGACGGCGACCCGCGGCATGAGACCTTCGATCAACTACTGCTGTTCACCGCTGCTTATCCCGACATCCATGTGGTCTTCGGCCGCAATGCGGGGCCGGGTGGCGCACGTAATCGCGCCATCGACTATGTGCTCGAAAACCTGCCCGAAGCGAAGGCCGTCTATTTTCTCGATGCCGACAATCGCGTTCTGCCGGGCACGATCGAAACCCTTTACCGCCAACTGCGTGAAAGCGGCGCGGGCTGGGTCTATACCAACATTGATACCTTCTCGGTAAGCTGGCGGGCGCACTATGGCAACCACTATTCCAGGCTGGTTCACTGCATCACCGACAACATCTGCGACACCGGCTCGATGATCTCCATCGACGTCTTTCGGGCGGGCGTTCGCTTCAACGATGACCGGCAGAACGGTTTCGAGGACTGGGAGTTCTGGCTTTCCTGCGTGGAGCACGGCTTCGTCGGCACGCCTTGCCACGAGACGACCTTCGAATATCGCCTGCGGGCGGAAAGCCGCTTCAAGGAAGCCAACCGCGACCGTGCGACCTCCGTCAGCTTCCTCAGGAAGCGCCACAGGGCGCTGTTCCAGCGGCCGATGCTCGTCGACTTCGAACACGAGGAGTGCCCCCGTTATCTCTTCGCGCGCACCGAAGACGCTGCGATCTCGTTCTTCACCGATCCGACCAAGCAGCCGAAGAGGTTGCGTCTCGACGATATCATTCCGGCCTTCTGGGCAAACACCGGCGAGCCGGACAACGTGCACTTTCCGCCATTCGTGATGGCCGGCAGCGGCGCGACGATCGATCTGCTCTTGCGCTCGCGCATGTTGCCGAACGTGCTTTGCCATCTGGAACGGTTGAGCGAGAAGGCAAACGTCGTCTTCGTCCACCTCGGCAACGACGCCACGCAACGCAAGATCGAGCCGACGTTCCTCGATGCCGGATCCGAGCACGTCGGCCAGCCCGATCTCATCTTTATTTCGACGGCGCTCCTGCGCGACGTCATTCGCAACAATGCGCTCGACTGGTTCGCCTCGATCGGCAGCCAGCAGGTCTGGCCGACATCGGCGGTCCTCAATGTACGCTTCCCGTTCCCGAGGGCTTTACCGCGCCGCACGCTCATCACCCCGCAACAGGTGATGATCAATTGCGTCAACGCAATCGCCACCAGCCCGTTGCGCCGCACCGCCGGCCGCCGCTGGACCTGGCGCCCGCCGCGGCTCATGCCCTATTCCGATTTGCATAAAGCCCTGCGCACGGAGATCGGCGGCTCGCCGGTGCTGCCGCTCGGGCACAGCGAGGCCGGAAAGAAGACGGCAGCACTACTCGTGCCGAACGCCTCCTTCGGTGGCGCCGAAAAAGTTATCTATGCTGCGTCCCGCGAGTTGCGCGCCGCGGGTTACGAGACGCACCTGTTCGTGCTCGGCACCAGCCGGATGGACGTGATCGACGAATTCGACGCGAGCTTCGACTACGTGCATTTCTGGGATCAGGGCATTCCGGCCTGGGGCGGTTCCGGCTCGTTCCTGGGACAGGACTTCATCGCCGAACATCACGAGGTCGACTGGGGCGCATTGAAGGGCCAGCTTTCGGGCTTCGATCTCGTCATCAACAACCACGTCATGGCGATGCATCCGCTGATCGCCCGGCTGCGGTCCGAAGGCACGCGCACGGCGTGCTACCTGCATGTCGTCGACAACACGCCGTTCAAGCGGCCGGCTGGACAGCCTTTTGCAGCGATCGCGCACGAGCACTGCTACGATGCTTTCCTGACCTGCTCGGAACAGCTCAAGTTCTATCTGCACAGCTTCGGCGTTCCACTCGAGAAGATCTTTGCCGTTCCGAACGGTGCAAGCTTCTCCGTGCCGCCCAAGGTGCTTGCAGAGGTGTTGCAGGTCCGGCGGATCGAACGCAAGGACGACCGGTTGCGGCTTCTTTACATGGGCCGCCTCGACCAGCAAAAGGGCATCGACCGGCTCGCTGCGACGATTTCCGAGCTGCGCGCGGCACATGTGTTGTTCGACGCGCGGGCGATCGGCGGCGAGATTCTCGCCGACGCCAGCTTCTCCTGGACGGACCGCCTCAAGGAGCTTGGCGTCGATGTGCGCCCGCCAGTCTTTGCCAGCCGAGATCTGATCAAGGCGCTCGGTTGGGCAGACGTGCTGGTCATGCCGTCGCGCTGGGAAGGTGCGCCTTTGATGATCGCGGAAGCGCAGCAGCTTGGATGCGTCCCGATCGCGACCGCCGTCGGGGCCGTCGACGAACTCATCGTTGACCGTGAGGACGGCATCCTGATCGACGCACCCTCTGACCCGCAGGTGGTGCGGGACATGGTGAAAGCGATCACCGAGGTCGCCCGTGACCGCAACCTGCTCGCCCCCATCATGGAAGGCTGCCTCAGAACGGCGGCGCGCCGTGCCTGGCCCAACTCTTTCGCGGAGTTCCTTGGCTGGTGCGACACCTCCGTGAGCAATTCATCTCTTTCGCGCGCCAAGGTCATTCGTGTGCGTGAGACATCCAATACCGGCGTTGCAGCTGCAGTTTGAGCGCGCCGGGCGACTTTTCAACTAGAAGGGACTTACGCATGCGTCCAAGAATCCTCCTGACGGGCATTCCTGGTCATTATACGCGCCTCGCCAATGGCGCGAATGGCCTGTCGGTTTCCTATTCGGAACGGCAGAAACAGCCCGAATCGAAGGACGAGTTTCTTCAGGAGCTTCGCAACATCAGCAACACCGGCAACTATCTGATCGGTGAGGGAGCTCTGCGTGCCATCGCTCCGCATGCCAAGCAGATCCCGTTCTGGCATCTTTACAACGCCCACAAGAACGGCAGCGGCTTCGACGAGTTCAACAACAACTTCGACATCTGCGTCTTCACCTGCGCAAATCTCCTGCGCAAGGGTCTGTCGGCGGATGCCGAAGCCGATGTGTTGAGCAAGCTCAAGATGCCGATCGTCATGCTCGGTATCGGCCATCAGAACCGCAAGGACCTGGAAACCGGCCTGCCGGAGGGAACCAAGCGGCTGCTCGACGTGCTCAAGGACCGTGAACACTATTTCCTGACCCGCGGCTATGAGACGGCCGGCTACCTGAAGGACCAGGGCTTCAAATACGTTCGACCGACCGGCTGCCCCTCCGTCTACTTCGCACCGAACAACATGCGCGCGTCGATGAAGAAGCTGCCAAACGTCAAGATCGGCCAGGCAAAGACGATCTTCTCGGGTTATCTCGGTGCCAATCACGATTGCATCGTCGATGCCATTGCGCTGAACCCCGAGGGGGCAAAGCCGCAATACGTCATCCAGGACGAATTCCTGCACTTCGACATGAAGGTCGAGCCCGATGCCGATGGCAGAGTTTTCGATTCCTGCTCTGGTAAAATGCTTGGCGATCTCGCCTTTCCGGGCGCTGAGCGCCAGAAGGTGCCGTTCGACGTGCGCACCTTCTTCGATACCAACCAGTGGCGCGCCTGGGCCTCGCACATGGACTTCAACTTCGGTCGACGGTTCCACGGCTCGATCATCGCCATGCAGGCGGGTGTGCCGAGCCTGATGGTGGCGGTCGACGACCGGATGCGCGAGATGCTGGGCTTTACCGGCCTGCCGTCGGTCGAGGTGCAGGAACTCGAAAAAGCCGAAAACCGGGCGGAATTCGTCGCCAGCCATCTGGCCGGGCTGAACGCATCCGAATTGGTGGATCGCTACTCCGATCGCGAACGCAATTTCCGTTCGGTGCTGCGCGAAATCGGTATCGGCCAATAAATCGCTGACGCCTCGGGTGCGCCCCACCCGAGGCACGAATGCGGTCATTTCCATAACTTTCGGGCGGGATGAGGAAGACCGCACAGACGCCTCCTCATCCCGCACTCGCTTTCTGTCAACTTAGTCGGCCAGCCCACAAACCAGGTGTATCGATGCGTATCCTGCTCACCGGAATCCCGTCCTATCTCCAGCGTACCGTCTCGCGTGTTTCCGGTGCGACGGTCCATCACAAGCCCTACTTCGACGATATCCGAAGCAAGAAGGAACTGATCGACCAGGTCAAAAAGATCGCCAACACCGGTAACTACCTGATCGGCGAGGGCGCAGCTTACGCCTTGCGCGGACATGACGTGACCTATGTGCCCTTCTGGCACCTGGTCAACAGCCGCGGCGCCAACGATGTCTATGATGCCCTGAACAAGGAATTCGACATGTGCGTGTTCGCCTCGGCGAACCTGTTGCGCCCGGGATATTCCGCCGATCTCGAAGCCGATGTATTCGAGAAACTGAAGATGCCCGTGCTGGTGATGGGCATCGGCATCCAGAAGCGCGAAGGGCTCAAGGAGAACCTGCCGGCCGGCACGTTGCGGTTCCTCGAGGTGTTGAAGCAGAAGGAGAGCTTCTTCCTGACCCGTGGCTATTTTACCGCGGAGTTCTTGAGGGCCGAGGGCATGAAGTTCGTCAAGCCGACCGGCTGCCCGTCGCTCTTCTTCGCACCGAACGAGATGCGACGCTCGCTGACGTCTCTTGCCAACGCGGACCTGGCATCGGCCCAGAAGCTGGCGCTCGGAGGATATCTCGGCAGCGTCGCCGACACGATCGTCGATGCCCACGCGCTGCTGAAGCCCGATAGTGTCGCAAGCTACGTTATCCAGGACGAGGTCGTTGCCTATAACCTGACGCTTCCCGTCGACGACAACGCGCCGGTCTATGACCGCTCGAGCGGACGCATCACCGGCAAGACCGAGTACAAGCACCAGGAGAAGTGGCAAAGAGAGAACGAACTCATGGTGTTCTTCGACACCAACCAGTGGCGCGCCTGGTCGTCGTCGAGAGATCTCTGCATCGGCCGGCGGTTCCACGGTTGCGTCATCGGTATGCAGGCGGGGACGCCGTCGTTGATGATTGCCGTCGACGACCGCATGCGGGAAATGCTTGAATTCATCGGCTTCCCCTATATCGAGGCGAGCGTGTGGAATCGTGAAGGCGACAAGCGCGCCCATCTTGCCAACTTCCTGTCCAAGATCGATGCACAAGCCGTCACCGAGCGGTACTCGGCATGCGAGGCGAACTTCCAAAGTGCGCTCAAACAGGTTGGCATCTAATCGCCGCAGGATGAGAGCAGCGCCATGGGCGCTGCTCCTTGCCGGCCAGCTTTGCCTGGCGGCAATCGCTTGCGCATCGCCAGCGTTGGCCGAAGACGCGGCTTTAGCGCGCTACGGCGTCAATCGGCTCAACCTCGCCTGGCTCGATCAGGCCGAACAGGAGCGCGTGCTCAAGGAGATC
Organism: Ensifer adhaerens; assembly: GCF_028993555.1. Lineage (NCBI taxonomy): Bacteria > Pseudomonadati > Pseudomonadota > Alphaproteobacteria > Hyphomicrobiales > Rhizobiaceae > Ensifer > Ensifer adhaerens. The sequence continues at coordinate 981,056 of NZ_CP118611.1, forward strand.
GCCGGTAGCGGCGCCACCCATGTGCGCCTTTCCCTGTCGCGGCCGGTCGAAAAGAGCATTGAGGCGGTCGCCATGGCCAGCCGATTGGGACTGCATATCCTGCTTGAAATCCAGCTTTCGAACAAAAGCTACTATGCCGATGCGGTTCGGCCGAGGAGCGGCCAGGGACGCATCTGGGATATCAACCGCCTGTCCGATCTGGATCTCGACCGATACCGATTGGGCCTTCGCGAAGCGCTCACGCGGCTGGATGGGCTCGGTGTTCGCCTCGAAGCGGTGGAGCCTGGAAACGAGATCAACCTTGCCGGCTATAACGGCGACCTTGCCGTCTATCCGAAGCCTGGGCAGCAGACGCCACGCACCGTTGCCGATCTCACGGATCGCTCAGCCTTCGAAGAAGGCCTCGACCGCTACATCGAGGTGCTCCAGATAACCCGGGACGAGGTGCGTAAAAGTGCCAAGAGCGGCGACGCCGTCATCGTTTCTGCCGGCCTCTCCGACATGAGCGCCAAGGAAGCGGACCGACAAGGCATGGAGCGGATCGATCCGGCTGAGGTGATAACACTTCTGCGGGAACGAGGAATGGACCAGCATGTCGATGCCTATGGGATTCACATCTACCCCGCCCGCAAGGATCCGAAAGCGATCAAATCCGTCGTCACCAAGCTCCTCGAATTCTGCGAGCCGGCGGAAAGCGGCCGGCCATGCTGGGTGACGGAGTGGGGGATCGCAAACACCGCGCGCACCTGTCCTGTCGACGACAGCCAGCGCGAAGGCGCGATGGCCGCGATGCGCACCGTCTTTTCCGATATGGCCAGGGCCAAACGACTGGATGCGGCATACTACTATGACTGGGACACGCAGCAGGCCTATCGGCTCTGGCGGTGCGGCACGCTCAGCCCGGCTGGTGCCTTGGCCATCACTCCAAGGGATAACTAAACCCCACTGCGCAGAGTGCCTATTGGATCAATGCCCGACCGCGTCCGTCAGCGGCGCGCCGTACGGCTGGCCGCCGGCTCCAAGCCCTTGCCGCGGTAGGTGACGGGGATGCCGAGCTCTTCGTGGGCCCGCGCCAGCGTCTCGAGCCAGTTCGCCAGTTCGTCCGGCACCTTCTCTTCGCCGGTCTCCATCGCCTCGATCCACGCCAGGTTGCAATGGAGGGCGCTCGCCAGATTGATCGGCGTCCAACGAAGAACGAGAAGGCATTGGGTGAAACGGGCGGGTGTCATCGGTCGTGCTCAAAGTTACGTGTGGAATGGATGAAGCAGGCTTTACACGCCGAAATAAGTCAAGGTGATGACTTGTCGCGCCCGAAAGCCCTGATCTTTTCGTGAGTTAGAGTTGAATGGGCAAAATGCCGCAGAACGGCTGTGGAAACCGCAGAGCACCAGTGTTTGCAGCGGCTCGTCCCTCCGCCGGCAGTGAAGACGTACGCAGAATATACGACAAGACATGGCGCATATTCGATGCCCGACGAGTGTGTCAGGCGTGGCGGGTGCGAATCGCGCGTCTTTCAGATTGAATGGCTGCCTATCCCAAAAGTCGATTCGGGCTTTCGGGACAACGCACTGAGGCCCGTCGACCGTTGCATGCAACTCTCTACCAGTCCGCGATCAACATCGCTGCGAAGGCAGCCTTCTACCTGTCGCTGGCGATGCTTCTTCCGGCGGCGGTCGACCTGTTCTATGGGCATCCGGATTGGCGGATCTTTGCTGTTTCGGCCTTCATCACCGGGGGGATATCGCTCCTGACGATCGCCGCGACGCAGGGCGGTCCTCCACCCTTTAGCCGCAAGATGGGTTTCCTCGTCGTCAACTTGCTCTGGGTCGTCATCTCGCTCGTCGGTGCGGTGCCTTTCTGGTTCTCATCGCTGAACCTTGATTTCGCCAAGGCCCTGTTTGAATCCGTCTCCGGCATCACCACGACGGGCTCGACGGTCATCACCGGTCTCGATTTTGCTCCCCCGGGTATTTTGCTTTGGCGCTCGCTGCTGCATTGGCTGGGCGGTATCGGGATCGTGGCGCTCGGGCTTTTCGTCATGCCTTACCTGCGTGTTGGCGGCATGTCGTTCTTCAAGATGGAATCCTCGGATACGACCGAGAAACCCTTCGCCAGGATCGTCACCTTCACGCGCGCCTTCATCCTCATCTACGTGGTGCTGACAGTTGCCTGCACGATTATCTACTCCTATCTCGGCATGAGCCGCTTCGACGCACTGAACCATGCGATGTCGACGATCGCGACAGGGGGCTTCTCCACCCATGACGCGTCGCTTGGCTACTTCAAGAGCGTGCCGATCCTCTGGGTCGCCACGTTCTTCATGACCTTGAGCAGCCTGCCGTTTTCGGTGCTCATTCTCTTCATCGTACGTGGTCGCCTCGATACGTTGAAAGATCCGCAGATCATCGTCTTCCTGTCCTATCTGACCGTGCTTGCGCTGGCGGCAAGCCTCTATCAGCGACTAGCCAATGGCGTCGCTGCGAGCGATGCGCTTGCGCACGGGTTCTTCACGGTCTCGTCGATCCTGTCGACGACGGGCTTTGCCAGTGACGATTACATGTTGTGGGGGGAGTTCATCGTTGCGCTTGCCTTCGCCGCAACCTTCATGGGCGGTTGCTCCGGCTCGACGGCGGGCGGCATGAAGGCCTACCGCTTCATCATTATCTTCAATTCCATTCGGGCCGGCCTCTTCAAGCTGATCTATCCGAATGCGGTGCACACGGTGCGTTACGGCAAGGGCCTCGTCGACATCGATGTCCAGCGCGCGGTCTTCATGTTCTTCACCGCCTATATGTTCATCTGGGCGTTCGGCAGCCTGGCGATGGGCGCGATCGGCTATGATCTCATCACGGGCGCATCCGCCGTTGCCACGGCGCTCTCCAATGTCGGCGCCGGGCTCGGGCCGATCATCGGGCCGGCCGGCAATTTCTCGACCTTGTCGGACCCCGCCCTTTACCTCCTATCGGTTATGATGCTGCTCGGCCGCCTGGAAATCCTGACGGTGCTCGTCATCCTGACGCCGCTCTTCTGGAAGGATTGAGGTCGATCGCTGTTTCCTTTCAAATCGTCGCCTGTGCGCCTCCTGCCGGTGCATTGCTCACCGGGCGCACGTGGTTCCAGTCGATCATAGGACTGCACCTCACGGCTAACGGCGTCAGGATATGAAAGCCACTTAACCTCGGCGTTTGCCGATCGGAAAGATGTGCCTTAACTGCCAGTGCATCGTATCTCTCTGGCGATGTCGCTGTTTTCGCCACAGCATTCAGTGGCAATGTCCAAACAGCGTTGCCGCTCTAACGCAATCGCCTCCGCAACCATCAACGTAGGGTCACGTTGTCCGCGTGCCAGGTGTTGGGCTGAAAGCATCCAGGCCATTGCGGCAATTTCGTCTGGAATCATGATTTTCCTCAGCCGATACTCAACTGAGCGTAGGCGCTGTCGCTTTCGTGAAACGTGCGCGTGAAGCAAGGCAGCTTGCGCCAACACGTTGCGACCGGCATTGTGTAGGGATGCGGGGGGGTGTCGCTCGATCGGTGGATGACATTCCCAAGCCTGCAAGCCACTACCATCCATTTTGAGAAGCCTCGAACCGCCTCCTGTCCGAGGCTTCTCAGTTTGGCGGGGGGGAGGATGCCTCAGGCCGCCTCGGTCCTGCGATAGGTTGCGGAGTTTTCGACATAGTACTTCTCGAAACGGTGGCGATAATGCTCGGGGCCACCGAAGTCGCTGTACTTTGCCAGTTCGTCCATGTCCGTCTTGTTGAGGATCACGCCGAGGATCTTGCTGTTGATCTGCGGCTCGGAATGGAGCAGGTCACGCACCAGGCGCGACGGCGTTCGACCCCACTCGGCGACATAGATGAAGCCATCTGCAAGCGGCGAGAACGCTTTGGCATCGACCACCGGAGCGAGTGCTGCGAGATCGACGATCACGTAATCGAACGATTTTCGGGCATTCTCGATGAGGTCTGCCATCGCCGGCGAGGCGAGCAGCTCGTGGCTGTCATAGGGCTCGCTCTTTGCCCCAGCTTCCCCGCCGACCGGGAAGATCGCCAGCTTTGTCTTCTGGTCGATCTTGATGCCGGCGGGCCAGGAGGATTCGCCAATCAGCGCTTCGACGAGGCCGGTCTTTGCTGGCGGGTTGATCATCTTGCTCAACCCCGGTTTGCGGATGTCGGCGTCGATCAACAACGTCTTCTTGCCGCTCGCGGCGAGCAGGGCGGCAAAGTTGGCCGCGATGATCGACTTGCCCTCGTCCGGGACGGCCGAAACGATGCCGATCACCCGCGAGCCGTTGCCGTGCAGCATCCGGTCGCAGGCGAGCTTGGCGTTGCGAAAGGTCTCGGCGAAGGATGAGCGTGGCGCGTCGAGCACGATGCGACTGACCCGTTCGAACGGTATCGCGGCCTGTGTCGTCGGTGGTGGCATCTTGCCCTTCATCAGCCGCGCGCGAACCCGGTCGGTTGTGGTTGGTTGACGTGGACCGATCAGCGGAACGTAGCCGAAGGACCTATGTCCGAGGATCGAGCGCACGTCGCTTTCGAGCCGGAAGGTTCGCTCGCGGAATTCCTGGAACGCGGCAAACGCGCCACCTGCCATCATGCCCAGCACTGCCGAAAGTGCCAGCACCAGGGTCTTCTTCGGGCTGGATGGCGAGGTCGGAACGCCAGCCGTGGAAATCACCCGGGCCTTGGCGATCGGGAAGGATCGCTGCTGCGAGGCCTGCTCGTAGCGGTTCAGGTAGGTCTCATAGAGCGTCTTTAGCGCTGCCGACTTCTGCTCGAGTTCGCGCAGGTGCACCAGTGAAAGGTTAGCATCCGAGTTGCGGCCGGTCGTGCCTTCGATGTTTTCACGAAGCGAAGCCTCGCGCGATCGGGCGACCTCGTATTCGTTGCGGTAACTTGCTGTGAGTTGCTGCAGCTCCTGGAAGATCTGCCGGCCGACATCGGACTTCTCCTTGCGCAGCGACACTGCCTGGGGATGGTCGGCACTGAAGCTCTGCGTGACTTCCTGTTCGCGCTTGCTGACCGCAAGGTAGCGGGTGCGCAGCTCTCGGATGACGGAGTTGTCGCCCTCCTTGGCCGAAATCGTGGCGTTCTTGACCGCGGTTTCGGGCCCCTGGTCGACGATCGCCTGGAACTGCTTGAAGCGCGCCGATGCGCTAGCCGTGTCGGCTTGTGCGATGATGAGCTGGCTATTGAGGTCCGCCAGTTGTTGTTCGGACATGAGTTCGCCGCGGGCAAGCGTCAGGCCGTTCTCGCTGCGGTATTTCTCGACCTCAAGCGAAGCGGCCTGCGAGCGTTGCTTGAGATCGGCAAGCCGCTCCTGCAGCCAGACGGAGGCGCGCTCCGTTGCATCGAAATTGGCGTTCAGCTGATCGTTGAGATAGGCATCCGCATAGCCGCGCACGATGGCTGCGGCGAGTTGAGGGTCGCTTGAGCGGTAAGCAAGCGAAATGACGGAGCTTCTGTTGACGCGCTCGACGGCCAGCCCCTGCTGGATAAGTGCGGCCGCCTTCTGGCGCCGGCCGTTGCGCGCAGCCTCCTCCGAGATCTCTGAGCCGAATGAAAAAATGCCGGTCACGGACCTCAGCCAATCCTTCACGACCCCGAAGGGCGATCGCGGCGGATTGAGGACCGTGTCGTTGTCGTCGAGCTTCATCTTGTCGACGACCCGCAAGGCAAGTTCACCGGATTTCAGGATCTCGACGGCGCTCGCCATCTGGGTGTCGAGCAGCTGGCTGTTTTGCGGCGTCGCCTGCTCCTCGGCGTACTTCGAGAGGTTCTCGTCGAGGAGAACCTGCGTCATCGACGTATAAAACGGCGTCGCAAACACGAGATAGACTGCGCCAAGCGCAAGGAACAGCACGACGAACGCGCCAACCAGCCTGGCGCGGCGGACAATGACCGAGAAAAGCCGATCAAGGTCGATGAATTTATCGGGCTCCTCCATTTCCCGCGGCACGACGCTGTTGAAGGGGAGACTTCTTTGATTCATTGGGTCGCTCTGTCCGTTTCCCTTTTTTGGTTCGACGGCTGGCGCCTCTTTCGAAAGAGGCGCCAAACCAGCTCTATGCCGCGCGGATGCGGCCTTCATGAGACAGAACCATGTCCTTGACCGAGGCATAGACCGTGTCGCCGAGATCTGCGCGCGCGAGCGCAAAGGCGACATTGGCAGCGATAAAGCCTTCCTTTGAGCCGCAGTCGAAGGTGCGCCCTTCATAGGGATGGGCGTGAAACGATTGATTTTGCGAGAGTTTCAGCATCCCGTCGGTCAACTGGATTTCGTTCCCGGCACCGCGTTGCTGATGGGCGAGAATGTCGAAGATCTCCGGTTGAAGAATGTAGCGTCCGTTCAGATAAAAATTTGACGGTGCTTCGCCGGCACGTGGTTTTTCGACCATTTTCGTGACTTTGAAACCGTAGGGAACGGTCGCACCCTTACCGACGATGCCATATTTCGAGGCATCTTCCGGGGCGCATTGTTCGACGCCAACGACGTTACCGCCAGTCTGATGGTAGAGATCGACCAGACCAGCCATGCAGCCACGCTGGCCGTGACACAGCATATCGGGCAGGAGCAGCGCGAAGGGTTCGTCGCCGATCACGTCGCGCGCACACCAGACAGCATGGCCGAGACCAAGCGGTGCCTGCTGTCGCGTAAAGCTGACCGAGCCGGCGCGCGGCAGCATCTCCTCCAACTCGGAAACCTGGGCATCCTTGCCGGAACGGGTCAGCGACGAGATGAGTTCCGGCGTGTCGTCGAAGTGGTCCTCGATTGCCTGCTTGTTGCGGCTGGTAACGAAAACGATGTGCTCGATGCCCGCCTGGCGGGCTTCATCGACCGCATATTGCACGACCGGACGATCGACGATCGTCAACATCTCCTTGGGTATCGCCTTTGTCGCGGGGAGGAACCGGGTTCCATTGCCGGCGACCGGGATCACAGCTTTCCTGACGGTCCTGATACGGTCCATAGCTTTATCCTTTACGTGCGTGAGGGCTATTGCCCGAGGTGGATCGTTCAGCCGCCACCGTCGAAGTGGCGGACTTCAATCGTGCGGATGGCGTAAGCAAACGGCGCAGCCGCACGGCGATCGGCATCCTGAGGTGCCGAAGCGCTCGGGGGTTGGAGAGAGCCACTAGGGTGGCCCCAACCAACGATCTGGATTTCAGATGATCGACGAGACGCACAAAGGCATGCGCCTCGCGCAGGCTCCTGTCGCGGCGACGCTGCATAGTCATCGCTTCGGGATCGATCGAGTGATTTGCGAGGAAGACCCTGTCGGCTGCGATCATCGCCTCGATGTGGCAACGTTCGAGCACGCGGGAGATCGAACCCTCGCGAATGTGGTAGCAATAGCCGGCCGAGGGATCGACGATGCAACGTCCGCCATGCGCGAGCGCAGACGCCAGCAAGATGTAGTCTTCACCGATCCGGATGGTTTCCTCGAAGCGAAGGAGATGCTTCTCCAGGAAACGGCGCTCGAAAATCGGCTTCATGTAGCCAAAATTGTAAGTCGAGCGGAAAAGCACATTGGATTGTATGAAGGCTGCAAGCGTCAGCATCCGGTGGTGTTCGAGCAGGGCTTCGGGAAACATCCGCTCGATGCGCCCGTCGAGGTTCGCGACGTCGATGTTGTCGACGGCAATCTCAGCGCTCGCCGACGACGCCAGCTCGATCATGCGGGAGAGCCGTCGGGGGCTCATCGTATCGTCGGCATCGAGAATGGCGACCCAGTCGCCACGTGCGGCTTCAAGCCCGGCATTGCGCGCTCCGCCGGGCCCACGGTTTTTCGCAAGCCGCAACAGCCGCACGCGCGGATCATCGATCTCTTCGACCACGGCACAAGTGTCGTCTGTGGAGCAATCGTCGACGACGATCACTTCCAGATCGACATTCTCCTGGGCCAGCGCGCTCTCGATAGCGCGCCGGATCGTGTCCGCGGCGTTATAGGCTGCGACGACAAAGCTGACCTTGGGTGCGGGGAGCGTCATCAGGCGGTCGCAGCCCCGTATTGCTGGAGTTCGCGCACGCCCAAAAGGCCACTGGCGACGCCTGCATGCATGATGGCGCGCAGCGCGTAGCGCGAGCGGGCGACGGTCGATCCAAGAAGAAGCAGGCTGGCAGCAGCGCAATACCCGGACTTGGCCATCGCGCGGGCGATTTCCACCATCTGCCTGCCGGGTTGGCCGCTTGCACTCAACAGGCGCCCATGGGTCTGACCGGAGCGGAAGCGACGCTTGGCGAGCCAGGCAAGGCGCGCGCGCCTTTCGGGAACCGTCTCGAAGACCAGCGCATCGGCGGCATAGGCGAGGCGTCCGCCGGCCGCATGCATATGGCGGAAGAACTCCGTGTCCTCGCCGCCGGTTTGGCCGAGCGCCAGGTTGAAGCGCCTGCCGAAGAGGACTGGGCGGGTGAGATCGAGCAGGACATTGCAGGTGTAGCCGGTGCGGATTTCGCCATCGACCCACACCGGCCGGGTCGAATGAAAGTCGCCGCGCCGCATCCAGTTCGGCGCCGATAGTGCGTATTCGGCGTGAACCGGGCCCAGCACGACGTCGGCCCCGGTCGTAAGAGCCGTATCGAGCAATTGCAGAAGCCAAGTTCTCGACACGGTCTCGTCGTCATCGACGAAGGCGAGATAGTGGCCGGCGCTGTTGTCGAGGCAGGCATTGCGCGCGATCGAGATGTTCGACGCCGGGCAATGCACGTAGAGGATTTCGAAGGGCATGGTCGGGCGCATCTGGTTGACCAGCGCCTCGGCACTCGGGGTCGTATCGTTGTCGGCAACGATGACGCGGATGTCGACGTCGGCGGGTACCGTGATGAGCGCCAGCGAATGCAGCGTTTCGGCAAGTTCGGGACGGCGGAAGGTGCACACCGCTATATCGATATGTTTTCGAAGGAGCGTTTCGGTCATGGCGTCACCCTCCGATTTCGCAAGGCAAGCAGCTCGCGCCAGAAGCCGGCCGACCAGGCGAAATGCATCACCATGGCCGAAAGGGCTGCAAGCGGGCCGTAGGGGTTCCGCTGCCCGAGGGCCATCCACATGCCGTAGCCGATGCAGGCCGCGGCCCAGAGCGCCACCGGCACGACGGCGAGCCAGTTGATGACAGCGAGCAGGGCGCCAATCGCGACGGGTGCCACGGCGAGCGGCAGAAGCTGCCGCAGGTCCGGCCAGGCGCGATGTTTCAGGACATTGCGCGCGCGCCCGCGTCCATAGCCGAAGTATTGGCGAAAAAGTGGGCCGACCTTGGCGCGTGGATAGTAGACCATGCTCGTCCGATCGGTCATCCAGATGCGATAGCCGGCCTGGCGGAAGCGGTAGTCGAACTCGGCGTCCTCGTTGTGGCTGAAGATTTCGTCATAGCCGCCGATCGCCTGAAAGGCGGAGATGCGCATCAGCGCGTGATGCCCATGATCAGCCCAATGGCTCGTGGCGCCCAGCCGATGTTTGGCGCCGCCATTGCCGAGCTTGGAATTCTGGGCGTAGGCCGTCGCCTTCTGGAAGGGCGTGAAGCCGACCGTCTGCATCGCGACGACGACGGAGTCCGCATCGGTATCGAGCGCCTCTTCGACAAGGCGCTCGCAGTAATCGTCGGGATAGGTCCCGTGCGCGTCGATGCGGATCAGGTAATTAAACGATGCTCCGTGTTCGGCGACGGCAAGATTGATCGCTGCGCTCTGGATTCGCCTGGGATTGTCGAGGGCAAGAATCGGGGCATTCGCCTTGACGAGGCGGGCAGCAATCTCGCGCGTGCCATCCGTGCTGCCGCCATCGACGATCAGAATGGCGCCGTTGAGACGCGCCGCTGCCGGCAGTAGTCCTTCAACCAGACCCTCTAGGTGCTCGGCCTCGTTGAGGCAGGGAATGACGATAAGGGTTCGTGTCGAAGCCAGCCTGTTTTCGGTCATGACAATCCGCCTTCCTTCTGGGGAGTTGGGGAAAGGTTCGGCGCGATCCGCGGCGGAGCCGCCGACGTGACCGCCGATAGTCGGCGCACAAGGTTTTCGCAGTCGTTGCGGTTGAAAATCCAGGTATCAGCCGCGCAAGTCGCGATCCGTCCCGATGCCTCGAGATAGCGCTCGGGTTCGATCGAGCCGAGCAGGGCGCCGAGAGCCTCCGGCGCCGCTTCCTCGAGCAGCATGCCGAGGCCACGGATGGCCAGGAAGCGGGCCGTCTCGGTACCGCGCAGCGCGATCGGAACCCGACCGAAGCGGCAGCCTTCATAGAGCCGGTTCGGCAACAACCATTTCGAGTTCTGGCCTTCCTCGAAGAAATCGATCGCCCAGGTGAAGTGCACGTCGGAATAGATGGCGCCAAGATCTTCGGGGCTGCGATAGGGCCCATGGAACTGCATGAAGGGTTCGTTGCGCACGAAGCCTTCGAAGTCGTCGAACTCGGAATAGGCGGGCCGGCCGCGCATTACGATTTCGAAGCGTCCTTCCATCCTGCGGGAAAACGCCGACAGAAGTGCCAGTGACTTGCGGCAGCGCAGTGCCCCGAACCAGCCGATCCGCCACGGGCCATCCTCTGGAGGCGTTGCGCCCGGAACCAGCGGTCGAGCCGTGGTCTCGTCGAGTTCGAGAACCTTGTTTTCCAGCATCATGGTCGGCGCCGAGATGCCGGACAGGGGCCGAAAGTAGTGCTCGACGAAGGCAGGAGAACTGGTGATCAGTAGCCGGGCATCACGCCCGAGAAACGCCTCGCTTGCCCGCAACGTCTTGCCCGCGATGTCGGGGCGCAATAGCAGGCGGTGAATGTCGAGGCATTCGTAAACGATCGGTACGTCACCGCCGAAGACACTGAGAGCCTTCCTGGCGATCGCGAGCATGTCGAGGTTGCGCGCAATGATCACGTCCGGGCGCTCGACATGGCGCAGCGCCTGCCTGAGTGAAAAGCATCCCCTGGCAATCGCGCCGATCCTTTGGGCGAAACGCCCGTCATGTGTCGTGCCGAGCTCAATGGGCTCGATGCCCTCGATCGCCGCCAGCGGGTTGGCGTTGCGCCGGAACCCGGCAAGCTTGACCCTTGCGCCCCCGGCAAGGAGCATCAGGACGCGCCGGCGAACGGCGGGGTCGGCAAGATCCTGTGCGAAATAGAGTACCTGCAGCATGAATACCCGGTTTTCTGCCCGGCCGAAGCCGAGCATGGAGAACATTGCGTTTCGTGGTTTGAATGCGTCGCCTATGGATGCGGCTTCGGAGTGCCGCTTAGTTCGTTCGGCAGGCGACCGACTCGGCAAACTGGCATTTGTCTCCCGGCGCGGTGAAAGCGATCCGGTCGATCTGCATTGTCGATGGTCCCTTGTAGGAGAAGGCGCCCATCCAATCCGAAAGCGTGTCGGTTCCCCAAAGGCTGAAGAAGATCTTCTGCGGGTTGGTTGGGATCTTTGCGGGATCGGTCACTTCGTGGACAAGTTCGCCGTTGACGTAGTAGCGGATACGTTCCTTCTCCCAGACAAAGGCGTAGTCGTTGAAGCCCTGGTTGGCGCCGCCGGGCACGTCGGCAAGCTTTTCGTTGCCGCCCTTGGCAGAGACATATTGGTTGATCTGAACCTTTGCAGGGTTCTTGCCGAGGACTTCGAAATCGATCTCGTCATGCGGCTTCTTGTCGGCCGGGCCGATATAGGTGAAGAACGCCGAGTTCAGCCCGGAACCGTCAGCCGTCTTGATACGGGCCTCGTAGGTCCCGTAGCTGAAGCGCTTGCGTGTCTGGATTTCGCCGCAGGCGTAGTTGCGCTCGCCAAGCTTTCCTTCCGTGAAAGAGAGGTGCGCTATGCCGTTCTCGACCTTCACCTGCTTCTTGGACCAGGTACAGTTCTGATGGGCGCCATTGTTCCAGCCGTCAGAGACGTACCAGATACTGGTGTCGAGGGTGTCGAAGTTGTCGATGAAGGACGTTGCCTCTGCTGTAGCCTCGGCCTTTACTGGCCCGGCAAGGCCAATAGCGAGGAGGCTCAACAGGGCGAGGCAGTGAGGTCCAGAAGATCTCATGGTCAGGTCCTTTGCTGTGATGAAAGTTCGGCGCGCGCTTCCGCCGGCCGCGCAATTGCGCCGCGGGCGGCGGAAGCGCGGCTGCCGGTCAGGATTGCGGTCAGGTTCGGAAGCCTGCGACCGGCAAGGCCGTAGGCGGCGACAAGGATTGCGATCGTGATGAACGGAACCGTGTAGTAAAAGGCGGGGTAGTATCCAAAGCCCGTGCGGTTCCAGATCATCCAGAAAAGAACAAGCAGCGGATAGTGGGTACAGAAGATCCAGAAGCTGAGCCCGCCGCCGCGCGCAAGAGATGCGCCGAAGCGCGTGCGAACCAGCAGTTCGGAAACGGCCCAGGAGCCGAGGATGCCGGACAGCGCAGTCAGGCTGCGCAGCATGTCGACCCAGACCGGGAAGTCGGGTCCATATTGATAGAGCACGACCGAAAGCAGCAGGGAGGCGCCAAAGACTGCAATCGTGATCGCCCACGAAAAGCGATCGAGGCTGCGAACGTCAACGCGATGCAGGCTCATATAGATGCCGGCGCTGAAGCCGAAGAGGATCGACTTCTTCAGGAAGATGCCGTTTGGCAGCGGCAGCACGGCATAGGCGAACAGTACTGCGAGCGTCGGCATTGGATAGCGCTTGATCAGCCAAGCCAAGACAGGTGAGAGCACGATGCAAAGCAGCAGGTCGCGCAGGAAGTAGAGCGGAACGTTGATTGGCAGATCCTCAAGCGCCACGGCGAGGTTCAGCCATTCGCGAACGTTTGCGTCCACGACATCCGGCAAGTAGCCGAAGCCGATACCCTTTTTTTGCGCAATGAAGGCCAACGCGAGAAAAGCGATATTCCAAAGGAGGAAGGGCAACAGGACGGTTCTGGCCTTGGTCTTGAGCGTCTTGCCGTAGTCGAAGCTGTCGATGCCACGGCGAAACAAGAGATAGCCGGAGATCGCGCTGAGGCACGGGACGCCGACACGAAAGAGGCTGTCGCCAAGAAAGACGCGCAGCCAGTCGAGCGCCCCATAGGTACCGACATACGGGCTCGTGGCCGGATCATGCGGCACATGCACAAAGACGATGCCGGAGATCAGCACGATGCGCATCAGATTGATCCGCGACGAGATGTTCGCGTTCACATCCACGATGTCCGTCACCCCTATCTGCCAGCGCCATTTCCAGGCGACCGTTTCAACAGAGCAGACCAGAGCCCGCATTCATTGTGCTAAAGGCTAGGCCCGGGCACGGATGAAAATATGGCGCCGCAACAAACGAATCGGTCGCACTTTGTTGCGACGCAACATTCAGCTTCCCCCGTATTCTAGGAATGTTTGCCCATTTGTGCGCCGATGCCGGGCAAAAAAGCCTATGCCATCGGCGCTTGCGGAATATTATCAGCTACTTATTTGCTGATGCTTTTACTTGTGTCTCGCGCTATGGCTCGCGGCAAAATTGTTCTATTTTTCTCTTTTGTCATGCGACAAACGGCCAACACAGGCGCCAGCCGCCCCGAAATGCGGCGAGGGTGAGGCAGTTTTCGGCCGCTAAAATCGGTCATTCTGCTGCCGCGGGCGCGGCTCGAGCGGCACCGTGGTTGCGGATCATGCCGTAGAGTTTCGCCAACAACGGGCGCTCAATGAGCAACATCAACAAGAGATAGATCGACCCACCGATTGCCGTGCCAATCAGCACCTGGAGAACAGCGCTCGGCACAAGCGCGCCGTAAAAGTCCAGCAAGAGCCTGACGGCGACAGCCATGGCGAATGCCGCGATCATCGGCCTGATCGAGATCAGGAAGCCGCGCAGGAACGGCAGGCGATCGGCCCGAAACACCACCCAGGAATATCCGATCAGCGTCGCCAGGTTGACGATGCAGAGTGCAATCATCGCTTCCACGAGCGAACCGCCGATTGCCCCGTAGGCGACAGCCGCGGTCGTCATCGCGGCGCGGATGATAGCCCACCAGAAGAGGATGGTCCCCTGGCCGATCCCCTTCAGGTAGGGGACGTAGGTGCTGCAGGGCGTCAGAAGCCCCTTTGACAACGCAAGCAGCCCAAGAACCGGCCAGGCCGCTGCCCATTGTCGGCCGAAGAGCACGAGCATCGCAGGTTCCGCGAGCGCCCAGAGGCCAAACATCATCGGTGCCAACAGCACGGTCGTGACCTGCGTGCTCACCATCAGCGCTTGTGATCGCCGCTGGCGATCTTCGCCCATATGACTGAAGGCGGGAAACAGCACCCCCATGACGGCTGAAAGAACGATCTGGTTCGGAATGCTGGAGAAGCGGTTCGCGGCCGAATAGGCGCCCGCGTCGGAGAGCCCAAGGTACCGGCTGATCACAACCATGGGCGATTGGAAGGTGACGAAATTGGCAATCTCCGATCCCATCATGCCGAAACTGAACCGGCTCAGCGTAAGAACGCGGCGTGGGGAAAAGACGAGCCGGGGCAGATAGCCGGATACCGCATAGAGGCCGGCAAGCCGGATGAAAGCAGAGACGAAAAGCTGCGCCAACAAGGACCAGACGCCGAAGCCGAGAAGGGCGGCGACGACGGCAACAAGCGCCCCGACGGTTTCGGAGAGCATGGTCCAGACCGCGTCCTTGCTGAAATTCATCCTCCGGGCGAGAAGTGAATAGGCGACGTCTCCACCGAGCTGAAGCGGGATCAAAAGGCTCATAATCCGGAGCAGATAACCCGCTTCGGGTGCCCCGAGCAGGCTCGCAAGCGGATCGGCGAAGACGAAAAGTGCCAGCGCCATCAAAAGCGCAACAGCGAGATTGGCCCAGAAAGCGGAGTGGATGAGCTCCATGTCTTCGTCGCGCTGAACGATCAATGCAGAGGCGAGACCGGCACCGCCAATCATCGCCAGAAACTGCACGACGGTCAGCGCAACAGCCACCGTCCCGAACTCTTCCGGCGTCAGGATACGCGCCAGAATTGGCACGGTGACAAATTTCAGCCCGAAAGTACCTGTCTTTGAAAGGACGCTCCAGCCGACATTCCGTGTCACGGATCTGGCATTTACGGTTGAGGGCATAGCGAGCATCCTATGATGCCTTTGAAGGATTTCCGACAAAGGAGTAGGGCTAGATCTAAGGCCGCGACCCAGTGGGAGGAGACCACGCAAGACCCTATTAGAGAAACCGCAGGGGCGAAAAGATGGCGAAGCTGACTGTTATTATTCCTTACTATCAGAAGGAGCCGGGTATTCTTCGGCGGGCACTTGCCTCCGTCTTTGCCCAGACGTTTCAGGACTTCCACGTTCTGGTGATAGACGATTGCTCCCCCTATTCCATCGATGAGGAGTTGAAGCCGTTAAGTGCGGATGATCGGGCCCGTTTGACCGTGATTCGCCAGCCCAACAAGGGGCCTGGCGGCGCGCGCAACACCGGACTGGACCATGTTTCCGACGATGCCGAGTTCGTCGCATTCCTTGATTCCGACGATGAATGGACCCCGGATCATCTGAAGAATGCCTATGAAAGCATGAGCCGCTTCGGCGCTGACTGCTATTGGGCATCGATCACCGGTGGCGAGGCGTTCTACTACCATTTCGATGTTGCCGAACTTACGGAAAGCCACAGTGTCGTCAGGTTGCAAGAGGCGCCGCTGGTCGTCGAAATTCCCGACATTTCCAGTGTCATGCTCAGAAACTGGAGCTTCCTGCATCTCTCTTGCATGGTGATCGGGCGCAACCTTTTTCAGAGGATCCGCTTCGATGCGGCGTTGAGATTGGCGGCGGAGGACGTCCTGTTCTTCTGCGATTGCATTCTTGCCGCCAAACGTGTCGTGCTTTGCGACGAAGCGGGCGCCGAGCGCGGCGAGGGCATCAACATCTTCCATTCAATCGACAACGATTCACCGCAGTTTCTGCAGCAGCAATTCAATACCCTTGTTGCTCTGGAAACGCTCGAGGGCCGGTTCTCACGCAAACCGACGGCAATCGCCTCGATCCGCTCCTATCAACATACGGCGCGGCGCCAGGCTCTGTGGAGCCAGGCGCGTCGGCTCAAGCGACGCAAGTCGCCGCAGTTCCGTTTGCTGGCGCGGTGGGTCCTGCGTGATCCAAGGCTCCTGCAAAGCGCGTTGGAACTCGCCGTCGGCAAACTTTCACGCGCGCGTTGATCAACAGAGGTGCTCCTTCGAGGAGGAAGAAAAAGGCCGCCTGGCGCGGCATCCGGACATATTCAGCATTTGAAAGAAGGGACTGCCCATGAAACCCTATTACTGGGAATCTCAACACGGCAATTTCGGTGACGACCTCAATCTTTGGCTTTGGGATTTCCTGCTGCCGGGGTTTCGCGACGTTCGCGCGGAAATTCTGCTGGTCGGGGTCGGCACCGTGCTCAACCGGGCACTTTTGCCCGACGGCGTCAGGAAGCTCGTGATCGGTAGCGGGTTTGGCTATGGCACTTTGCCAGACATGAGCGACCCGAACGAGTGGGACATCCGCTGTGTTCGGGGACCGCTGACGGCGGAGAAGATCGGCATCGCGCCTGGACTGGGCATCGTCGATCCCGCCGTGATGGTCGCTGAGATGCCGGGGTTCCAGAACCTGCCGAAGCTTCACAAACGCAGCTTCGTGCCGCATTGGGAAAGTGCCATAGCCGGCATGTGGCCGATCACCTGCGGTACAGTTGGCCTGAACTACATCGACCCGCGCGGCGATGCCAAAAGCGTAATCCGCGAGATTGCCCAGTCGGAACTCATCATCGCCGAATCGATGCATGGCGCGATACTCGCGGACGCGTTTCGCGTGCCGTGGGTGGCCGTGACGACGTCCGAGAGCATCAACAGTTTCAAGTGGAACGACTGGGCAAGCACTGTCGGCGTCCACTACAAGCCTCGCCACGTGCCGGTTTCGAGCCGCGCCGAAGCCATGATCAAGGGCGAGCGTTTCTGGGGTATGGGCTTCGAGGCGCAGACGGTGGCTGAGACCCCGCACCTGCGGCCCGTCGATCACGATGTTATGGTGGCGGCAGAGCCGAGACAGACCTTCTTGCGCAGCGCCGCCAAGCAGGTTTTAGCCGCCCCTTCGACGCTCGCACTGTGGCAGGCACTTCGAGCGACGCCGCAATTGAGCAACGACGACCGACTTGCCGAGCGCAAGGACCGTTTTCAAGAGGTTCTGGCGGCCGTGCGTCGGGCGTACTTCTGACGATATCGCCACGGCACGGAAACCGTGCCGTGGCACGAAAGGTTACCCGCGGCCGTCCGCAGTTGCGGGAAGGAGATAACGCAGTCCGCCGGCGCCGCCGAGCGCGGCCGGTGCATCCGCGCGCGGCTGTTTGAAGCGCTCGGTCTTGTCGGAAAGGATGCCGATGGTGACGGCGGGGAGCGCATTGGGTCGTTGCAGCAGGTAGCCGACCGCGGCCAGCGCACCGCATTCCCGTTTCAGATCTAGAAAGTGCCGGTGCTGATAGCGGCCCTTGATGTGCCGCTCATGCCTTCGGATCGCGGCGGCAGCCTCCCTCTCCAGTGTGTTTGTCGTCAGGATCATCCGGTCGGCCTCGTAGAGGCGCTTGAGATCCTCGGTGCGGTGGCTCCCGCTCAATGAGTTGCTGCGCACGATCGCCGCATAGCCACAACTCCGGATGACCTTGTAGCGTGCGCCCTTTGCCAAGGCGCGCAGATAGAGATCGTAGTCTTCGCCCAATCGGAGCGTTTCCCGGTAGCTGAGCCGGTGCTTCTCCAGGAAGTCGCGGCGCATCAGCGGCTTTAGGAAGCCGACCTCGCCGCGTTTCGCACCGCGTCGGGAGATGTTGCCTTCGACGAAGTCGATAAGCCCGAGGAAGCTGGGGCGCGGCTCGAAGTCTGCGATCTTCCGGGCGACGTCGGTCGCTGCGGCCTCGTCCATGAAGGCAATATTGTCGGCGATAAAGTCCCAATCATCCTCCGCGAGCAACCGGCCCAGGCGACCCGGCAGGAAGAAATCGTCCGCGTCGAGGATTGCAAGCACCGGTGAACGGCTGATCGAAATGGCGTGGTTGCGGGCAGCTGATGGTCCGCGATTACCCTCGAAGCGCACGATCGTCAGGCGCCCACTTAGATCGTCAGCGGAACGCGCGGCGGCCTCGGTGTGGTCCGTCGAGCCGTCGTCGATCACGACTACCTCGGCGCTTTCGGGTTCCGCCAAGGCGGACGCAACGGCTCGTGCAATGGTTGCTTTGGCATTCTTCGCGGCGATGATGACGCAGACGTCTGTGGTCATGGGGGCCTCCAGCATCGTGTCTCACGGGCAGCGCGCTATTCTTTTGTGAGCGCTGCGGCGTTTCAGTTTCAGCGTGGCGCCGCTTCCTGGGTTAGCCGTGGCCACGCAACGTCGCCAGGGCGGCGACGGCCGGACCATGCAGGGCGATCGTGTCGCAAACGCGTCAAATCTGAGATTTTATCGGGTGCTCGGTGTGGCCCGCCGAGCGGAAAGATCAGTCGTGATCAGCGATTGAAATGTCCGGGGCGCTGGAGAGGGCGGGGCGCGGCATTTCCGGCTGTCTTGTCGTCTCCTGCCAATTTCGCCATCTCGGAGGCCTGTTTTTCCTTTTCCCGCGCCTTCTTCCACACAAGGTAAAGCACGGCGAGAAAATAGCCGACCTGCATCAGGACGGCGCATATCAGGGTCTGGATAAGCGTCGACGCCAGCGATCCGTTTAGGAAATAGGTAACGATCGCAAACACGGCCAAGGCGCCGAGCATGCTCACAAGAGCGCGCGGTGCGTACATGGTGCTACCTCGAACCCGGTTCTGTCGTCGGTGTTGTCATCGGAGTTCGGCCTTTCCTCCTCAGAGTTCCAATATATTGGCAGCGCCGTTTCGCTTCAACCGTCAAACGCCGCGCCCTGCGGCAACTGTGCCGTCAAAGTCTTTATGTCGTGTTTAGGACACCGGCATGTGATCCAAATTGATCACCTTTCTACTTCACCCGATTCGGGCCTCGGGTTTGCGCTGCAATTCGACGGCATTTCCTCCACCTCTCGGCGCGCCATCATGGCCACGCCACTGTTGGTTGCTGCCCGGGTAACTATTGAGATCACCTTTTGTTACGAAATTAATTTTTGGTGTCCCGCCCTGCGTGCGGCGCAAAAGCTTGCCGCAATGCAGCATTTCGCTGGAAAGACTGACGCCTGTCAATTTTCATCGGGGCCAAGACTCGCGCTTGCAGATGAAGCCAAACATAACAGATAGCAAGATATATTCGCTTTACGGCAATGAAATTGCGAGCCGTCGATGCAATACACGAAAGCTCCAAACGTAAGACTTTGCCGTCTGATAATATATCGGTCCGCGGGACGGTAATATTACATATCAGAGATCAGTGATATTCGTCCGTTGGGCGCATACTGGGTACCCGCCATTATTTTGCCCCCAAAAGACAAATTCTCACCACACACTCTTTCTTGAATATGAGTGTTCCCTTTCGAGGGACCGACCATTCGCCAACGTAAATGGAGTTATCTCTATGAAGTCTGCGACTCGATCGGCCAGTTCGCCGTTTTTCAGTGCCGCAGAGACTGCAGCGCTCCCGCCCGTGGGTGGCATAACGAAGCGTGGCTTCGATATCTTTGCCGCCTCACTGGCGCTCGTCTTTCTGAGCCCGCTCTTTTTGATGCTGGTTGCGCTTGTTAAGTTCTCCGACGGCGGCAGCATCTTTTATGGCCATCGCCGTATCGGTCATAACGGGAAGTCTTTCCGTTGCCTGAAGTTTCGTACGATGCGGACGGACGGTGATCGGATTCTGCAAGAGCATCTCAGAAACAGTCCTACCGCATATGAGGAGTGGCGCGCGTCGCGCAAGTTGCAAGATGACCCCAGGGTCACCGTCGTCGGCAGCGTCTTGCGCAAGCTGAGCCTCGACGAGCTGCCGCAGCTCATCAACATTATCAGGGGTGAAATGAGCATCGTCGGCCCCCGGCCGGTGGTTCAGGACGAGCTGGAGCTCTACGACCAGGCTGCCGTCTACTATCTGCAGTCGCGCCCCGGTCTTACCGGCCTGTGGCAGATCAGCGGGCGCAACGACGTTTCCTATGCGGCGCGCGTCGCGTTCGATACCCACTATGTCCAGAACTGGTCCATGCTGCGCGACTTCTCCATCGTCGCGAAGACCATTCCTGCCGTTTGCTTCTCACGCGGCAGCTACTGACGGATCAGCGCCCTCGCACCCGCGCGGCCGAAAGGTCGACTGCGGGATCGGCGTCTTTTAACGGGAAGCTCAAATGAACAACCACGCTCCGACTGGGAAATCCCGGATTTCCCGCAAGGTGTCTCGTTTCCTTCACCACACGGCCCTGGTTGCCGCGGTGGTCCTCGGCGCAGCTCAAGCGCGCGCCGAGGAATATCAGCTTGGCACCATGGACAAGCTCAAGATTCGCGTCGCCGAGTGGCAAACCGCCGAAGGCTCGGTGCGCGATTGGTCGGTTGTGACCGGCGAGTATACCGTCGGGCCGTCCGGCGCGCTTTCGTTGCCGTTCATTGGTGATCTGCCGGCGGCGGGCAAGACGACCACCGAGGTCGGAGAAGCGATCAGCGAGAAGATGCAGACCCTGTTTGGTTTGCGCGACCGCCCGTCCGCCTCGGTAGAACTCGCGCAATACCGTCCGCTTTATCTCTCCGGAGAGGTCGAAAAGCCTGGCGAATATCCCTTCGCGCCCAATCTGACCGTGCTGAAGGCGATAAGCCTCGGCGGCGGATTGCGTCGCTCCGAAAGCGGCCAACGTTTCGCGCGCGACTACATCAACGCCCACGGCGATTCGAGCGTTCAGACCGCCGAACGCAACAGGCTGCTGATCCGGCGCGCCCGCCTCCAGGCCGAGATGGCCGAAAAGCAGGGCGTCGAGTTGCCGAAGGATCTGCAGGGCGTTCCTGGCATCGACAAGCTTCTGGCGAATGAAACGGCCCTGATGGCCTCACGCGACCGGAAGCAGAAGCTGCAATTGAAATCGCTCGCCGATTTGAAGGCACTGCTGGAGAGCGAAATCCAGTCGCTGGCAAAGAAGTCGGAAACGCAGAACCGCCAGATGGAGCTCGCGGCGGAAGACCGTCAGAAGGTCGAGAGCCTGGCAGAAAAGGGGTTGGCGCTCAGCCAGCGCAAGCTCTCGCTGGAGCAGCGCGTGGCAGAATTGCAATCTGCTCTGCTTGACATCGACACGGCTTCGCTGAAGGCGAAGCAGGACGTTAGCAAGGCGGCGCAGGACGAAACCAATCTTCGCAACGATTGGGATGCCCAGCTTGCGCAGGATCTCCAGAACACCGAAGCGGAACTCGACACCCTCCAGATCAAGCTCGGCACCAGCCGCGATCTGATGGCCGAAGCTCTGCTGCAATCGGCCGATGCGGCACAATCGAAGGACAATACGGCGGACGCCGTCATTGCCTATTCGATCATCCGCGAGCGTGACGGTAAACCGACCGAGATTGCTGCGGATGAAAACACGCCTGTCTTGCCTGGCGACCTGATCAAGGTCCACGCCAACCTCGCGACACAGTAGGATCGAGCGTGAGAATTGCGAAGTCGAGCTTGATATCGCCTGACCGTAATGGTGCCTATGGCACCGTTGCGGTCGCGTTGTCGTTCTTCGTCTTTGCCTATTCGTCTCGTTTCGGGCAGGCGTCGATCCTGCTCTATTACGCACTGTGGCTGCCGCTGGTGCTCGTCGATTACCGTCGCGTGCTCGGCAATTATGGTAAGCGTCTGTGGATTCTCGGCTTTGCCGTCTTTGCCTGCCTGTCGGTCTTCTGGTCGGCAGCACCCTCGATGACGGCGCGCACCGGGATCCAGTATCTGTCGCATGTCGTCTGTGCCCTGATCGCCATGAGGCTCATCGACATCAGAACGCTGACGCGCGGTGGGATCGCAGGCATCGGGATCGTGCTCGTCTATTCCCTGCTCTTTGGTGTCTACCATCTCGATCCGCTTGACGGCACATACAGTTTTGTCGGGGCATTCGCCTCCAAGAACCAGTTGGGCTTCTACGCCTCGCTCGGCATCTACTTCGCCTTCATTGCCCCTGTAGCTCTTGGCGAGCGGCGCACGTGGCTCTTGGCATCCGGCGCGGTCGGGCTGCTTGCGGCCTATTCGCTGTTCGCTTCGCAATCGGCCACATCCGTGTTGACCACGGCCGTGATCATCGGCCTCTGGCTTGGCATGCGGATCGTTGGTCTGCTCTCGCCCGGCCACCGCAAGGGTCTGTTTCTTGCCGCCGTCATCTGCGGCGCATTGGTTGCAGTCGCCGGCATCTATGGCGGCGGCGTCGATCTGGTGCTTGGGCTTTTCGGCAAGGATTCGACGCTGACCGGGCGCACGTATCTCTGGCAGCAGGGCATAGAAGCAGCCATGGCCTCGCCGGTGGTGGGCGTCGGCTACCAGGCCTATTGGGTTCAGGGCTTCTCGGAGGCCGAACGCCTCTGGGAAGAATTCTTCATCTCGACGCGCTCGGGTTTCCACTTCCACAACACGTTCATCGAGGCGATCGTCGAAACGGGTGCGATCGGGCTTGTCCTGCTATCGGGCATCCTGCTTGCGACCGTTCTCGGCCATATCAAGCGCCTCTTGACGGAGGACCACGACATCCAGTCCTCGGTGCTCTTTGGTATCGCGATGCTGCTGCTGGTGCGGTCTTTCGTCGAGATCGACATCATGAATCCCTACCATGTCGGGTCTTTCCTGCTCTATTTCGCCGCTGGCAAGCTGACCTTGCCGCAAACCCGACCGGAAGCGCGCCTAGCTGAGGTCCACAGGGCGCGGATCGTGCCTGAGAGCATGGCACAGCTGAGGTACTGATGGATCGGACCAACGCAGGCTCGTTGACCACAATCTACGGGATCCAGTACCTGCGTGCTGTAGCCGCGCTCGGCGTCGTCGTCTTTCATGCGGCCGAGCGCACCGGGCATCATTTCGCGATTGGCGCTGCCGGCGTCGATATCTTCTTTGTCATCAGCGGTTTCATCATGTGGGTGCTCAGCGAGCGTCGGCCGATGTCGCCGGTCTCTTTCCTGCGCGACCGCGTTCAAAGGATCGCGCCGGTCTATTGGTTGGCGACTGCCGTCATGGTTCTTGGCGGCCTTGCCGGGCTTTTCCCCAACCTCGTGCTCACCCCCGGCCATGTGGTGGCGTCGCTCGTGTTCGTCCCGATGCCATCCCCCAGCACCGGTGAGGTCTGGCCAGTGCTCGTCCAGGGCTGGACGCTGAACTACGAAATGTTCTTCTACGCCGTCTTCGCATTGACCCTGCTGCTGCCGCGCTCGCGGCGGCTGTTGGCGATCACCTCCTGCTTCCTGCTTTTGGTGGGGTTGGGCTTTGCTATCGACAGTAACAATGCGCTGTTTGCAACTTATACCCGGCCGATCATTCTCGAATTCGTGGCCGGTATGATCATTGCCGCGCTCTGGCTGCGGGGCAGGGTGCCGGGAAGCAATTGCGGCCTGTTGCTCGTCGCAATCGCGATTTCAGGCCTTTCGGCGCTAGCCGTGTTTCGGTTGCCTTTCGACGAGTTCGTGCTTGGGCCCTTGGCCGTCATCCTTGTCGTCGGCACCTTGGCCGTCGAAGGTCGTGGATGGTTCCGCCCGCGTGGACTGCCGATGCTTCTCGGCGATGCGTCCTATTCCATTTATCTCTGGCACACCTTCGCCATATCGGTTGTGGTGAAGGCCTGTGCCATGGCGGGTGTGGACCCCACCCCATCGGCGTTTGTCGCCGTCGTAGCGGGGACGACCTTGGGCGTCGCCGCCTATCTGCTTCTCGAAAAACCGCTGACGCGACGTTTGCGGTCTCGGATCGTAACGAAGCCACTGCAGCAGGCGGCTTAAGGCTTTTCGGTGCGGCGCTTGAAACGCCGCACCTAAACGCATCAGGCGCCCTGGTTACGACGCGAATGCCAGTTCCAGGCCGTCCGGGTGATATCCTGCAGATCGTATTGCGGAACCCAGCCGAGAATGTCGCGGGCCTTGTCGTTGTTGGCGACAAGGGTGGTGGAATCGCCCTCGCGACGTTCGACCAAATCGATATTGAACTCGCGGCCGGAGACGTCGGCGATCGCAGTCAGAAGCTCCTTGACGGTCGTGCCCGTACCAGTGCCAAGATTGAGCTCGACGCTGTCACCGCCGGCAAGCAGATATTCGACGGCGCGTACATGCGCATCGGCCAGATCAAGCACGTGGATATAGTCGCGCACGCAGGTTCCGTCGCGCGTGTCGTAGTCCGTGCCGAAGATCTTGAAACTTTGGCGGCGGCCAAGGGCCGCGTCGATAGCAAGCGGGATCGCGTGCGTCTCGGGTTCATGCCACTCGCCGATGCGGCCCTCCGGATCGGCGCCGGCCGCGTTGAAGTAGCGAAGGATCACCGAACGCAGGCCCTTGTACTGGCCATAGTCCTTCAGTGCCTGCTCGCACACCCATTTTGTCCGGCCATAGGGGTTGATTGGCGCTTGGCGGTGCTGTTCGTCGATCGGCACGCTTTCCGGCAGGCCGTAGGTGGCGCACGTCGACGAAAAGACGAAGGCCTCGACACCGGCGGCAAGTGCTGCTGAAAGCAGGGTCAGGGTACCAATCACGTTGTTGTCGTAAAAGGAGACCGGGTCCTTGACCGATTCACCGACTTCGATCATCGCCGCAAAATGCAGGATGGCGCGCGGCTTGTGGCGGGCAAGCACCTCGTCGAGCCGCTTGCGGTCGCGGATATCACCCTTTTCGAGCACGCCCCATTTGACGAATTCCTCGTGACCGTTCGACAGGTTGTCGTAGACGACGGGTTCGAACCCCTTGTTGGCAAGTTCGAGGCAGGTGTGCGAGCCGATATAGCCGGCACCGCCGACGACGAGAACTTTGTTGCTTTCCATGATGCTTTTCGATCCCTGGGAGGTTCAAAGAAATTGCCGAGTTTTTTCAACGGATAATGACGGGGTTGTCAATGCCGGCTGCAATCAAACACGTATCCATGTCGCGTGTGTGGCGGGTGGGCGTGGAGCCCATTTTTCCACAAACGTGATGCGCGCGGCCGCAGGTCGATATCGACGTGAAAATCCGCATCGGGGACAATTATCTCAGGCTTGCCTGCGAGCGAGATGCTTCTTTCCCATCCGGCAGAACATATAGCATATTAATTTACTAGATTTAATTGATAATGGCGGTGACAGTCGTACGATTGCCTTCGGATTTTTGAAGGAAGGCTCTCATGACGACGAAACTGAAACGGTTTGCGCTCACCCTCGCGACGCTCGCAGCGACTGGCCTGCCCCATGTCGGCGCTCGCGCCGAAGGCGCGACGGAGCCGGTCAAAGGCGGGACCCTGGTCTATCTGGAGCAGCAAGCCCACACCAATCTCTATCCCCCGGCAGGCGGCTTTTATCCGAACGGCGGTATCCTCAATCAGATCACCGACAAGCTGACCTATCAGAACCCGAAGACGCTTGAGATCGAACCGTGGATCGCCGAATCCTGGACGGTCAACGCGGCCGCGACCGAATACACGTTCAAGATCCGCCCCGGCGTCACCTTCTCCGATGGCACGCCTCTCGATGCGGCGGCTGTCGCCAAGAATTACGACGTCTTCGGTCTCGGCAACAAAGCGCTGAAGCACCCGGTTTCCGAGGTGATCAACAACTACGAGCGTAGCGAAGTCATCGACCCCTTGACGGTGAAATTCTACTTCAAGAAGCCGTCGCCGGGCTTCCTGCAGGGAACATCGGTTATCGGCTCCGGTCTGGTGGCGGCGAGCACACTCGCGCTCCCCTTCGAAGAGCTTGGCGATGCGACCAGGATCATCGGCTCCGGTCCTTTCGTGGTCGAGAGCGAGACGATCGGCAAGGAACTGAGTCTCAAGGCGCGCGAGGAATACAACTGGGGACCGGTGAAGCTCGCGCATCAGGGCCGCGCCTATCTCGACGGCATCACCTATATCGTCACCGGCGAAGACAGCGTGCGTATCGGCGCGCTGCTTGCCGGCCAGGCGGATTTCATCCGCCAGGTCCAGGCCTATGACGAGAGCCAGGTCGAGGCGCAGGACTACCAGATCTATGCACCATCGACACGCGGCGTGAACAACAGCGTCGTTTTCAGGCCTGACAATCCGCTCGTGGCCGACGTGAAGGTGCGCCAGGCACTGCTGCATGCAACCGACGCCAAAGAAATCGTCACGACGCTGTTTTCGGCCAACTACCCGCAGGCGACCTCGATCATCGCGTCCTCTGCGCTCGGCTACAAGGATATCTCGGCAAAGCTTGCCTTCGATCCGGAGAAAGCCAAGGCACTGCTTAGCGAGGCCGGGTGGTCAGTCGGTTCCAATGGCCTGCGCCAGAAGGACGGCAAGGAGCTTGTGTTGACGGCCTATGAATCCTTGCCGCAGCCACAGAACAAGGAGACGCTGCAGCTCGTTGCCCAGCAATGGGGCAAGGTGGGTGTAAAGCTCAATGTGCTCGCCGGGGATAGCGGCAGCAGGACTGTCGATGATCTCGATCCCTTGAAGACGCCGGTTTCGCCGGCGATGGTCGGCCGCGCCGATCCCGACGTGATCAAGAGCCAATACTATCCGAAGAACCGCGACGTGCTGCGCCAGAAGGGCGGGCTCAGCGATAAGGTCCAGAGCTTCGTCGACGACAAGCTGAACGGCCTGCTTGAGGCTCTGGCCTCCGAGCCGGACCGTGCGAAGCGCCTCGCCATCGCCGGCGAGATCCAGGACTACGTCGTCGACCAGGCGTATGCCATCCCGATTTTTGAAGAGCCGCAGGCTTACGCCGGCGCACCTTATGTCCAGGGCGTTGCCTTCGAGGCAGTCGGTCGCCCGAGCTTCTACAGCACCTGGCTCGCCGAGCATTGATCGACACTCGGCCACCGCGCCTGCGGTGGCCGCTACTCCCCGAAATTCGCATGCAGAGGAATGGATCATGTCCGCCTATTTGCTTAATCGCGTCGGACAGGCGCTCTTCGTCCTGTGGGCCGCATTCACGATCTCCTTCGTGTTGCTGCAGGCGATGCCCGGCGACGCGATCCTCATCAAGTTCCAAAACCCCGATCTCGGACTGACGGCGCAACAGGTTGCCGAGATCCGTTCATCCTATGCCGCCGATAGCCCCGTTCTCGTTCAGTACGTGCAGACGATTGGCAAATTCCTGACCGGCAACTTCGGATACTCCGTTCAGGCCGGCGTTCCGGTCAGCACCCTGCTTGCAGCCCATCTGCCGGCAACCTTGAAGCTTGCCACGCTTGGCTTCCTGCTCGCCTCCGTGCTGGCGGTCGTGATCGCATTCCTCTCCAGCCTGACGCCGTTCACCTGGCTGCGCGGCGCGCTGCAATCCGTCCCTTCTCTCTTCATCTCGATCCCCACCTTCTGGCTTGGGATCATGTTGATCCAGATCTTTTCCTTCCGCTTGAAGCTCGTTCCGGTCATCAATCCCGGGCCCTGGCAGGAACTGATCCTGCCCGTCGTCACGCTCGCGGTGCCAATTTCTGCACCACTCGCCCAGGTACTTGTTCGCACTATCGACGAGGTGATGACGCGGCCCTTCGTCGGCGTCGCTCGCGCCAAGGGTGCCAATCGCCATTGGATCCTCTGGCGGCATGTGGCGAAGAATGCGCTCCTTCCGACACTAACCATTGCGGGCGTGCTTTTCGGTGAACTGATCGCCGGGGCCGTGGTGACGGAAACCGTCTTCGGACTCAACGGCATCGGTGGCCTCACCGAGCGCGCCGTCGGCAGCCAGGATGCTGCCGTCCTTCAGGCCATCGTCGTTCTCTCGGCGCTCGCCTTCGTGATCATCAATCTCGCTGTGGATCTGCTCTATCCCGTGCTCGATCCGCGCCTCAGGACAAAAGTCGGAGTTGCCGCATGACCACCTTCGATACGCTTCGCGACGACATTGCTGCGGATGCAAGGCGGCAGACCCAAGGACTGCACTCTCGCACGATCGCCGCACTGCGCCGCGTGCCTCCGGGGCTGGCCCTTTCCTGGCTCATCCTGGCGACGGTTTTCTTCTGGGCGGTCGCTCCGTCGCTCTTTACAGGCTACAACCCGCTCGAAGGTGTGGGCGGCGCGCAGTTGAAGCGCCCCAATGCCGAACATCTGCTCGGGACCGATGCTCTTGGACGTGACCTCTACGCGCGCATCGTCCATGGTGCCGTACATTCGCTGACGGGTGCCTTCGTGGCCGTTGGGCTCGGCCTTGTCGTCGGCACCGGGCTCGGTGTGGTTGCTGGCTCCGTGCGGCGGCGTTTTGACGATGCGATCATGCGACTTGTCGATGTCTTCCTGTCGGTCCCGCCGTTGCTGCTTTCGCTCAGCATTATCATCCTGCTCGGCTTCGGCACGGTGAATGCGGCTATTGCCGTCGGGGTCACCTCGGTCGCGGGTTTCGCCAGATTGGCCCGGGCCGAAGTCGTGCGCGTGCGGCGCAGCGACTATGTCGAGGCAGCCTTCGGCAGTGGCGGCACCTTTGCATCGGTGCTCTGGCGCCACATTCTGCCGAACTCGCTCACGTCGGTTCTCGCTTTCGCATCGCTGCAGTTCGGCTCGGCCGTGCTGCAAATCTCGACACTCGGATTTCTCGGCTATGGCGCGCCACCGCCGACCCCCGAATGGGGTCTGTTGATCGCAGAGGGCCGGAACTACATTTCGACGGCCTGGTGGCTGACCACCGCGCCCGGCGTCGTGGTGGTCCTCGTCGTCTTGGCTGCCAACCGGGTCAGCCAGTCCTTTGGAAAGGCCGCAGCATGACCGTGATCCCTCAGCAGGTGCCGCCCGTCCTCGAAGTCGACGGTCTATGCATCGCCTATGGCGATGGAACTGCGGAACGACGGGCCGTCCACGATGTTACCTTCAGCATCAACCCGGGTGAAGTCGTTGCCCTTGTCGGCGAATCCGGTTCTGGCAAGACCACTACGGCGCAGTCAATCATCGGGCTCCTTGCCGCGAACGGTCGCTTGGAACGCGGTAGTATCAAGCTCAACGGCACCGACATAGCCCGGTGGACCGATCGGCAACTGGAAACAGTACGTGGCGCCAGGATCAGCCTCGTGCCGCAGGATCCGGGAAACTCTCTCAATCCGGTCAAGACCATCGGCGCGCAGGTGGGCGAGATTTTCCGGATTCACGGGGCGCTGCGGCCAGATGAAATCGACGACCGCGTCATCTCGCTCCTCACCCGCGTGGGCCTGAGCGAGCCGGCATTGCGGGCGCGGCAGTATCCACACGAACTATCGGGCGGCATGCGCCAGCGCGTGTTGATCGCGATCGCCATCGCCTTGAGACCGCAATTGATCATCGCCGATGAGCCGACAAGCGCGCTGGATGTCACTGTCCAGAGGCGAATACTCGATCTGATCGATGAACTGCGAGCCGAGTATGGCACCGCGGTTCTGCTCGTGACCCACGACCTTGGCGTTGCGGCCGACCGCGCTGACCGGATCGTCGTTCTCCAGAACGGGCGCATTCAGGAGCAAGGCACAGCCAGCGTCGTTCTCGCAGCCCCGCGCAGCCCTTACACACGGCAACTGCTTGCGGCCGCACCGTCTTTTGCGGGACCTGTCCCCAGGTCCGCGCCGAAGGCCCGTTCGGGCGCGGCGGGCATTCACGACGATATCGTCGTCGTGGACGGTCTTGTTCGAGAATTTGCGGGTGAGGGCAAAAGCCGGTTCCGCGCAGTCGACGATCTGAGCTTTCGTGTCCGTCGCGGGTCGACCCATGCGATCGTCGGAGAGTCCGGTTCAGGAAAGACGACGACCATCAGAAGTATCGTTGGCTTCGACAAACCGACCGCAGGACGGATCGAAATCGACGGTACGGATCTTTCACGCCTTGTCGGAGAGGAGCTCCGGCAATTTCGACGCAAGATCCAGCTCGTCTATCAAAACCCCTACGGATCGCTCGATCCGCGCCAAAGCATCCTGCAAATCGTGGCGGAGCCACTGCTTAATTTCGACCGGCTGAAGCGCACCGATCGCGAAGAGAAGGCAAGGGCGATTCTCTCCCGGGTCGGATTGCCCGAAGACGCGTTTGCACGACGGCCGCACGCGCTTTCCGGTGGTCAGCGTCAGCGGGTCGCCATCGCCAGGGCGCTTGTGCTCGATCCTCAAGTGGTGGTGCTGGACGAGGCCGTGTCCGCTCTCGATGTAAGCGTCCAGGCGCGCATTCTCGCCCTGCTCCAGGAGTTGCAGAGCGATCTCGGCCTTACCTACCTCTTTGTGTCCCACGATCTCGCCGTGGTGCGCCAGATATCCGACACCGTCTCCGTTCTGAAGGATGGACAGATCGTCGACGGTGGTGCGGTTTCAGAGGTCTTCGAACATCCAAGCAGCGACTACACCCGTGAACTGATCAGCGCCATTCCCGGGCAAAGTCGCCGGGCCGCAGCCTGACGCGGTGACACCACAGATAGGACTGACCATGACAGAGACGACCCCACGCAAGCGCCTTGGCTTTTTCACGCGCCTGCTCGACGACGTTCCCGCCGGCACCCGCTATTACTACGCCAAGGAGCAGATCGTGACGGCCGAGCGCTTCGGCTTTGATACCGCTTGGGTGGCGCAACATCATTTCCACGCCGATGAGGGCGGCTTGCCGGCGCCGCTGGTCTTCCTCGCTCATGTGGCTGCAGAGACGACGCGCATCCGCCTCGGCACGGGCGTTATCACCTTGCCGCTCGAAAACCCGATCCGGGTGGCGGAAGATGCAGCGGTTTTCGATCTGCTTTCCGGGGGCCGGCTCGACGTCGGCTTCGGAACAGGTGGAACGCCGTCGTCCTTCACGGCCTTCGGCCTTGAAAGCGCGGAGCGTGGTGCGGTTTTCGCTCGGCATCTGCAAACCGTACTTGATGCCTGGGCCGGTCGCGCGCTTGGCGGCGGGGATCGTCTCTATCCCGCAGCGCCGCAACTGCTCGATCGCATCTGGCAAGCGACCTTTTCCGTCGCCGGCGGCGAGCGCGCCGGTCGCGCTGGCGACGGCCTGATGCTTTCACGCACGCAGCCACGGCCACAGGACAACCCGAACGCCACTTTGGCAGAACTGCAGAACCCGATCATCGACGCCTATCTGCACGCGCTTCCCGCCGGTCGCGCGCCCCGCATTCTCGGCTCCCGCAGCCTTTTTGTCGCCGATAGCCGTGCGGAAGCGTTGCGTCTGGCAGAGATTGGCCTGAACCGCGGCGCAGAACGCTTGATTGCCGCTGGACACAAGGTAGCCGGCAACTCCCTTGCCGATCTGATCGCCGCATTCGACGTCCATGTCGGATCAGTGGACGATGTCATCGAAAGCCTCAGCCGCGACGAAACGCTCGAGCGTGTGACCGACCTTGTGTTCCAGGTTCACTCCGTTGATCCGCCGCACCCATTGATCCTGCGTTCGATCGAGTTGATCGCAACCAAGGTGGCGCCGGCGCTCGGCTGGGCGCCGCAAGAGAAGTTCCACGCGCGCCGCTTTGGTGCCGTTGGCTGAGAGCGATATCCCCCGCAAAGGAGACCAATACATGACCCAAGTGCAGCCAGACATTATCGATCTGCTCGCCGGCATCACGCCGGGATCGAACCTTGACCGCATACGCGCTCAGCGACCGGAGACGCGTGAACAGGCGCAGCAGAGCTACCTTGCCCTGTTTCAACCCAGGACTGTCGACGAAGTCTCCCTGGTCGAGCGGCAGGCGATCGCAGGTTTCGTCGCCGGACTGCACCGCCAGCCGGATATCTACGAATTCTACGTCAACCCGCTCGAGGAAGGTGCTGCGGGCCGTTGGCTTGTCGAAATATTGAAGGCCGAGATTGGGGCAGGTCAAGCCACAGGTCCCTATGGCAACTATCCCGAGGGGCCACTGAGCGGCGAGAACAAAGCAGGTCTGCTTTACCGTGTCTCGGAGACAAACCGTGACGTGCTGGGCGAAAAGCTCTCTGCCGCGTTTGAACATGCGCATCTGCTCGTTTTCCGGCTACGCGACGCCAGTCCGCAAGCGTTACAGGTGCTGCTCGATGCCGGCTGGACGACGGACGGCATCGTCACGCTGTCGCAACTCGTATCGTTTGTCGCGTTCCAGATCCGGGTGATCGCCGGGCTCAGCCTGCTTTCCGCCGTATCGAAGCGTGCAGCCGCATAGGACATTGAGAGGAACCGCGACAATGACCGAACTTGCCATCATCCCGGGTGTAGAAAATCCTCCCGTAACATTCACTCAGGCCGAGATTGGCTGGACACCGTGGCTCCAACCCTTGGCGGAGGACGATCTGACCGAGCGACATCTCCACGGCCTTGTCGAGGCGGCGCGCGCCAAGTCTCCCTATTTTCGTCTGCTGGTACGCAATCCGGAAGTGCTGGGGGCACGCACGAAGACGGACAAGGACATCTTCTACAATACCCGCACGGGCCTGCCGCGGGCCGAACGCGAACTTGCGGCCACGGCCGCCTCGCGTTCCAACGGCTGCATCTTCTGCGCCTCCGTCCATTCGCGTTTCGCGTCTCACCATTCGAAACGTGGCGACGATGTGCAGAAGCTGCTGGATGAGGGTGTCGGCGCTGATCTTGGCGAACGCTGGAATGCGATTGTTGCTGCTTCCGTCGCGCTGACTGCGACGCCTCCGGCCTTCGGCGATGAGCATATCGCACGGCTGGCTGCGGCAGGCCTTGAGGAGTTGGAAATCGCCGATGTGATCCACGGCGCCGCCTTCTTCAACTGGGCGAACCGTCTGATGCTTTCACTGGGCGAGCCGACACCAGCCAATTGACCAGCCCACTGAATCCGGCGCTGACGTCCATCTGCAGCAATGAGAAAGCCCGCAACCTCGCTCGAGGTTGCGGGCTCTTTCACCAGATGGTGTCGGACTAGAAGTTGCGCTGCAGGCGGACGAGGCGCGGTCCCGGCAGTGCTACCGGGGTGTCGCAACCGGCGTCTCCGCGCCGCGCCTGACGACCTTGCCCTCTTCGGCCTTGTAGAAGAACTGGCTTGAGACAAGCCATCCCTTCAAAGGTCGAAGCGGTGGAATGCATGTCAGCAGCATGAACGGGCCGGTGACCAGCAAGTGCACCCAAAGCGGAGCGCTATACTGAACCTCGAGCCAGACGCCGAGAAGCACGCTTGGCACACAGGCGAAACAGATGACGAAGAAGGCGGGGCCGTCGGCCGGGTCCGCGAAAGAATAGTCGAGACCGCAGACTTCGCACTCCTTGCGCATCTTCAGGAACCCTTCGAAAAGGTGTCCTTGTCCGCAGCGCGGGCAACGGCCGCGCAGACCGGTCTGCATGGGCGGGATGGGTGGCCACTCGTGATCCGAAGACATTGTCGTTCCTTTCGGGCGTCTCGTCCGGCGCATACTGGTGTTGCGCCGATGTTGCCTGGTATGCGGCCAGCCATTCCTGGGCGCCGCCTCAGGCTCCAGACGATTAAGCGCCTGAAAGCATACATTGTCAATTTATTGTATGCATACATTGCTGCGACAATTTCGCCCGGTAGCGCTTTTGTTCCTAGATCACGAGGCTGGATGCGGCGGGGGATTGGCCGAGAAGATCAGCGATGGTCAAGAGGCTGCGGCGCAGTTCTTCATGCGTGGCTGCCGCGCCCAGCCCCAGGCGGACGGCTTCTGGGGCCGGGCCGATCGCAAAGGCGTCACTTGGAACGACCGCGATGCCTGCTGCCTGCAGCCGCCCGCTGAACTCGCCGCGCGTCCACGGCGGCGGCAGACGCAGCCAGACATGAAAGGCACGAGGGTCGGTGGCGGCCGTACCTCTTGGAAGGCAGCTTTTGGCAATCTCCAGCCGAGCGGCCGTTTCGGCTCGGATCGCGGCAAGGACAGCATCTGCCGTGCCATCCTCGATCCAGCGGGTGGCGATAGCGGCGGTGAGGGGTGAGGCCAGGCCCGCGGTTGCCCGGATGACGCCCTCGATCCGGACCGAACTGCGGCTATCCGGCACGACGAGGTAGGCAATGCGGAGCGCAGGTGAAAGGCATTTCGCCAGGCCGCCGATGTAATAGACAAGATCTGGCGCGAGCGCGGCAAGCGCCGGTGGCGGCGCCACCGGAAGGGCGCCATAGGCGTCGTCTTCAATGATTGGGACGCCGTATCGCCTGGCGATGGCGACGATCGCCTCCCGGCGCTCCAGCGGCAGTGTGGCGGTCGTCGGATTGTGAAGCGTCGGATTGCAATAGAGGGCCTTTAACGTATGTGTTGAGCAGAGCTCCTCAAAGGCCTCAGGAATAAGGCCTTTGTCATCGATCGCGACGCCCAGCAGCGTGATGCCGAGATGGGCAGTAAGCGCCCGAAGGCCAGGATAAGCAATGGACTCGGCACATATGGCTTCACCTGCCTTGGCCAAGCTGCTGAGCGCGGCAAGCAGCGCCCCTTGCGCGCCAGGGCAGATCAGCATGCGCTCGATTGGCACCGCGCCGAGGCGCGGTTGCAGCCAGGCAGCACCGGCGGCCCTGTTGTGCACAGTGCCGGCAGGCGCCTGGTAGCGCATCAAGAGGTCGAGCCCATGCTCGGCCTGAAGCGCTGCCATGTCCGCCCAGAGCTTTGCAGCAAGCACTTCATCGTCAAAGAGCGGCGGCAGGTTCATGCTCATGTCGACTATGCCGCTGGTCACGGGTCGGGCGATCCTCGCTCGCCGAGCCTTGACATAAGTGCCCTGGCCGACGCGACCTTCCACGAGGCCACGGTGCCTCGCTTCGTTGTAGGCGCGGCTAACAGTGGTAAAGTCGATACCAAGCGCTTCTGCCAGCACACGCTGCGGCGGCAGTCGCATCCCGTCCGCAAGCCGCCCATCGGCAATATCCGCGGCAATCGCATCCGCGATCGCGAGATAGAGAGGGCCATCAGCCTTGCGAATGGTGGGGCTCCACGGGATCTGCGAGCGTTCGTCGTTCATCACTACAATATCCGGCCTTGATAATTGTATGGATATTGCATGTTTGTTCGTTTCGAGCAAGGCTGATGGCTGATCAATGGTCCGAGACGGACGCCTATCAGAGGTTCGACACAGTTAGGGTCTGGTGATGCTAGTCGTTGCCAGGATAAGGCCGAAGCCCACCAGCAAGGTGCCGCAGACGCGATCGATCCAGTGCCGCAAGCGAAGAAGGCGAAGACGCACGACATCGGACGAGAAGAACAAGGCAACCAAGGCAAACCAGACGATGTGTGCGGCTGCGATGAAGCCACCATAGCCGACTTGCAAAAGGAGCGGTGTCGTCGGCTCGACGACCTGCATGAAGAGGCTGACAATAAAGACCGTCGTCTTCGGATTGAGCGCATTGGTGAAAAAACCAGTGCGCAGAGCACCGAGATCGGAAAGTGTCGGGATTTCGAGCTTTTCTAGGGGGTCGCCTGGCTTGGTGCGCAACATCTTGAAACCGAGCCAGATCAGGTAGGCGGCCCCGCCAAACTTCAGGATGCTGAAGAGAAGGATCGATTGCCGGATGACAAGCCCGACACCCAGGATGGTATAGGCAACGTGAACGCAGACACCGGCGCCGATACCGAGCGCTGTCAAGACGCCGGCCCGTCGGGACAGTAAAAGACTGTTGCGCGTAACCATCGCGAAATCGGGGCCGGGGCTGATGACAGCCAGGATCGTAATGGTGACTACCGCTAACAGTTCCGTCATTGCATTTCTCGCTCATTCCTTCGATGCTGGCGCAGCAATAGCCAACAAACGGTTCGGCGACTAACGATGAATTCTGACGATATTGGTGAACCTGGATCACAGATCAAAGCCGTTCGTCTGCCGCCCATGGCAGCGCTTCGCTGTTTCGATGCGGCGGCAAGGCTCGAAAGCTTCAGTCGTGCTGCGGACGCATTGCATCTGACCCATGGCGCAATCAGCCGGGCAGTCCGTCTCGTCGAGGACGAGTTGGGCGTGGCGCTGTTTGAAAGGCGAAGCCGGCGCGTTTTCCTCACAGATGCAGGCCGCAAGCTCGCTACTGCCGTGCGGAAGGGCTTTGGCCTCGTCGAGGCGGCCGTCCGGGAGATCAGGCAAGAGGTCAGGGTGCCGGCCCTCGTGGTTTCCTGCGAGCCGACGCTTCTGATGCGCTGGCTCATCCCGCGGTTGCCGGATTTTCAAGGGCGGCATCCGGATGTCCCGGTGCATCTCGTTGCCGGTGGCGGTCCCGTAGCACTCGGGCGCGGCATCGATCTCGCTGTCCGGCGAAACGATTTCGTGCAGGCGGACGCGGTCCATGCAACCCCGCTGTTTCGCGAACGGACCGGCCCGGTCTGCCGTGTCGACAAGTTAGAGTCTTTCTTCGAACGGTCTGAGACAGGCAGCCGACCAGAGCTCAGCGCCGATGCCGTTCTCCTGCATTCCCGCAGCCGCCCGGATGCGTGGGAAACCTGGGCAGGGCACGCCGATTGCCACATGTTCGGACGGCGCTCACAGAGTTTCGAGCATTTCTACATAAGCCTTCAGGCCGCTGTCGCCGGCATCGGTGTCGCGATCGGGCCTTGGCAGCTTGTTCGCGATGACATCGACAGCGGCATTCTGACGGCGCCGATGGGATTTAACGAGGACGGAACGGCCTACCAACTGCTCGCACCGGCACCCATTGTCGAGGGTAGCCCTCAGGCCAAACTGCGTGACTGGCTGTTGGAAGCCGCTATCTGAAACGAAGCGTTTTCATTTCTGTTATTTGCATAAAGGGCAACAACGTCATACGTTTACGAGCGAAGCACGCACAGCCGGTGATGCCGATCATCCAAAGGGTGTGCATGCCATCTGAAATGCAAACGATTCGACCCCGCGGGTCCCGGAGCGGCGCCATGACTATCCTCAAAACCGATCTCGACCACGGGTGCGGCGCGTTGCGCCAGTCCATTGCATCAAACCGAAAAGCGCTGAGAATGACTGTGCGCACAGTGAAAAGCCTGCTCGCGCCAGCCGTCACCGCTTGCCTTGTTGCGCTTGCGGCGCCGACTGCGGGTCATGCCGCGAGTTGCAAGGATTCGGCAGCACCCGGCGCCGATTGGACCGACTGCAACAAGAAGGCGCTCATGCTCGGCGGCAGCGATCTTCAGGGCGCCAATCTGGTCAATACGGATTTCACCTTGACGGATCTGCGGGGCGCCAACCTGACTGGCGCCAACCTGGAGAAGGCGACACTGGTA
Source organism: Ensifer adhaerens (assembly GCF_028993555.1). Lineage (NCBI taxonomy): Bacteria > Pseudomonadati > Pseudomonadota > Alphaproteobacteria > Hyphomicrobiales > Rhizobiaceae > Ensifer > Ensifer adhaerens. The sequence continues at coordinate 1,018,086 of NZ_CP118611.1, forward strand.
CGCTCATCGGTAGCCGGCGCGCTGGCCGGAGGGGCGAATTTTTCCAAGATCGAAGCCTATCGCTGCAATTTCGCGGGTATCGCCGCCGAAAAGGCATCTTTCGTCAACTCCGAACTGCAGCGCGCCAATTTCAGCGGCGCACGATTGACAGGGACGAGCTTCGAGAAAGCCGAGCTCGGACGTGCCAATTTCGACCGCGCGGAACTGACTGGAACCCGCTTCTCACACGCCAACCTGTCGCGCGCCAGCTTCAGCAACGCGAGCTTCACGGGACCGATCGACTTCGATGGCGCCTTCATGTTTCTGACGCGGATCGAGGGCGTAAATCTTTCCGAGGCGACAGGGCTCGAACAGGAGCAGGTCGACATGACCTGCGGCGACAGCTCGACTAAGTTGCCGGCCGGTCTGAACACGCCGGCGGCCTGGCCCTGCGCCTCCGACTAGAGCGGCTTGCGTTCAAGTGAACGCACAAAGGACGCTCTCGTACTTTGTATCCAGAGCATCTTTCCGCCTGCAGTGGTTCCTCGAGAGCGGGATGCTCTAGCTCTCGCTGTCTCGACGGTCAGCGCTCCAACCGTAACTCTACGCCAGGTGCCGCCTTGCGGCCACGGCCAGGCATTCCTTGAAGGCCTCGAGATCGGTGAGGCGATCAGCTTCAGGCACTTCGCGCTTGATCAGCCCTCCCTCGCGGCGAAGGATGCCGCCGTCCAGCATGAGATTGTCGGCCATGTCGAAATCTTCGATGCTGAGGCCGTCGGGTCCGGCCATGCGTCCGTCTGGGCGCAGTGCAGCGTTGCCTTGGTAATGATCGTTCAGGATACGTTCGTAGTAGCTACGCGAAGTGTTGGTGTAGGCATAGACATGCTTGCCGCGGCCACACATGAAGCCGAGTTCGAACACCGTGCCGACATCGGCACTGATGCCGCGAAACGGCGTCAGATTGGCGATGATCATATCAGAGGCGAGCATCATGCTTTCATCGACAGCGTAGATCGCAAGGCCACGGTCGTGCTTGGTGGGGGCTGGCGGAATTTCGAGATCGCCCGGCACCAGCGGCGTGAAGCCGGCCGCCCGCGCCAGAGCCGCCTTCTCCTTCTGGATCTCGGCCGCATTGGACAGAAAAACTTCCGGGCCAGCGAGATAGACTTTCACGCGCATTCCTCCTCACATCTCAAAGTGGTCAATCTAGGAGAGCAACGCGTCCGCGCCTAGCCATGGACCGAAACATGCGTGCTTACCCACGGATTCTTCTCACCTTTTGCCAAACCAGTGTGCACGGGTCGCCGCTATGACGTTGCTCCGGATCGCCATGGACAGATGCGCCAGGCGTCGGCTATGTCTTGCGACCGATCCTAGGCAACGATCGAGGTGCCCATGTCCATCCACGCTTTGACAACCCATGTCGGCGTCGCTCATCCATGGATGTGCGACACGATGGGACACATGAACGTGCGCCACTACGCTGCAATGTTCGACGATGCGAGCTTCCAGCTTCTCGGCCATATCGCCGGCGTGGAGACGGAATCGGGCAGGGGGTGGGCGGACGTGCGCTCCGAGGTCGAATACAAACACGAAACCAAGGCTGGCGCCCTGATCACCATCCGTTCGCGCGTCATCAAGCTCGGCCGTTCGTCGGTCACCTTCGAGCAGGTCATGTCGGGCACGCTCGACGGTGTCGTCCATGCCGTCAACAGGACCACGACCGTGCGCTTCGATCTCGAAGCGCGCGCTGCCATCGCACTGGAGCCGGAGGCGCGGATGCGGGCCGAAGCGCTGTTGCCGGATGACGTGGCAAGGCCTCGCGATCAGTCGGTGTAGACGCGCTCTTCTACCGGCGTTTCTGCAATTAGCGCCTGCAAGCCAGCGATCAGCGCCTTCTCGGCGCGGTTGATCGCCTTCTCCGGGTTCGTCAGCATGAAGATGTCGATGGCGGGCGGATTGTCATAGGGCGGCAAGCGCCAGAGAAGTCCGTCGGCGACATCTCGGCGTGCGACATGCAATGGCAGCGAGCCAACGCCGAGACCAGCAAGCGTCATTCGCCGTACTTCCTCGAGACTGGACGACACGCCGACGACATTGGCATTGAGCTTGGCTTCGCTGCGAAGCAGCGCCACAGGCCGCAGCGCATCGGCGATGTGGTCGGTGTGGAAGGAAACCGACGTCTCGCCCTTGAGGTCGGCAAGCTTCAACCCTTCGCGACCAAACAGCCGGTGGTGCGGGCCGCAGAAGAAGCCGAAAAACTCACGGAAGACCATCAGATAATCGAGCGCCGGATCCCGGACGCTGACAAGGCAAAGACCGAAGGAGGCGCGCTTCTCCCGCACCTGGCGCGTGACCTCACCGCTCGGCCCGACGTTGATCGTCAACGTCGCACGCGGGTAGCTGCGGTGGAATTCCATCAGCGCGCGGTCGAAGAGCGGCGAGACCACGTGGCTTGCAACCGCGATCGTGACGTGGCCAGTGACGTCGTCACTGACACCGCGCACGAGTTGAGGCAGTTGCGAAATTGTGCCGAAGACTTCGACGCTCTGCTCATAGAGCAGTTGTCCCACCTCGGTGAGATCGAATCGCGTCGCGTCGCGTTCGACCAGACGACGACCGACACGGTCCTCAAGCCGGCGGAGCGCATTGCTGACGCTCGGCTGCTTGAGGTTCAGCCGCTCGGCAGCGCGCGTGATGCTTTTCACCTCGGCGATCACCACGAAGGTGCGCAGCAGGTTCCAGTCAAGCTCCCAGACGAGCCGTTCCAATCGCGGTGAAGCCATTCCTGAAATCTATGCCCTCTATTTCCATTATCTATTTGCGCAATGCTAACGCAGAAGCAATCATGAAATTCGGAAGGCGCCGTTTGCCAAGTCCCAAGCGCACAAGAAGGCGCCCCGTCCAGAGGAACAAGGAACATTTGATGAAGACCCTATTCTCCGGCCTTCTGGTCGCGACGCTCACCATTGCTGCGACCTTTTCCGCCGTTTCGGCCCGGGCTGACGACCTCGAGAACGTCAAGTCCGCCGGCGAGCTGAAGATTGCCATGTCGGGCCAGTACCCGCCGTTCAATTTCGTCAACGAAGAAAACCAGGTCGTTGGTTTCGACGCCTCGATCGGCCAGGCGATCGCCGAGCGCGTCGGCGTCAAGGGTACCTTGGTGACGACCGCCTGGGACGGCATCATCGCCGGCCTGCTTGCCAACAAGTACGACACGATCGTCGGTTCGATGACGATCACGCCTGAGCGCGAGAAGGTGGTCGATTTCGTCGGTCCCTACTACCACGCGGGCCGTGCGGTCTTCGTCAGCGAAGAGTCGACCGTTCAAAAGCTCGACGAGCTCAAGGGAAAGACACTCGGCGTCACGCTTGGCGAGACCCACGAGAAATGGGCGCGTGAACAGGGCGGCTGGGATGTCCGCACCTACAAGGGCCTGCCGGAGCTGCTGATGGAACTGAAGAGCGGCCGTGTCGATGCGATCGTCGTCGACAACATCCCGGTCATGGTTGCCGTCAAGGAAACCGGTGAAAAAGTCCGCCGTCTCGAAACGCCCGACATCGAAGGCGGCAGCGTCGCGATCGGCATTGCAATCCGCAAGAACAATCCGGAATTGAAGGCGGCCATGCAGAAGGCGCTCGAGGATATGCTGGCAGACGGCTCCTACGAGAAGATCGCCATGCAATGGGTCGGTAGCGACATCCGCTGACACCACACTCTCCATCTCTCCGGCCGACGCGTGAGCCGCGGCCGGAAGTCATGAATTGCCTTCCGGAGTTTCTCAATGGACGTTTCGCTGGTGCAGCGCGTCTTCCCGTTTTTCGTGGAAGCGGCGTGGATCACGATCGAGATCTCGGTACTCGCCCTTGCGCTCGGTCTCGTCGTGGCCTTCCTGATCGCCTCTGCGAAGATGTCGCGCTCGTTCCTGCTGCGCGCCCTCGGCACTGCCTATGTCAGCCTGTTTCGCGGCACACCCTGCCTGATCCAGCTCTTCGTGCTCTATTTCGGTGGCCCGCAGATCGGCATCAATCTTGATCCCTTCGCGGCCGGCGTCATCGGCCTCGGTTTGAACATCGGCGCCTACATGGCCGAGTCCATTCGAGGCGCCATCCTGTCGGTCGACCGCGGCCAGACTGAAGCCGCCCGCTCCATCGGCTTCAGCCGGCTCCAGACCATGCGCAAGGTGGTACTGCCGCAAGCAGCCCGCCTGATGATCCGGCCGCTCGGCGTCAATGCCGTGGCGCTCGTCAAGGGATCGGCGCTGGTCTCGACGATCTCGGTGGTCGAACTCACCTACACCGCCCAGCGCTATATCGGTTCGACCTACAAACCGTTCGAGATCTTCGGCGTCGCCGCCGTCCTCTACATGCTCATCGTCTATGTCGTCGCCCGGATCGTCGATCTGCTTGACCGACGTTACGCCATAGCCTGAGGGGGAACGCCACATGCAAGGTCTCGATTTCAGCGTCGTTCCGCCCTATGCCGACATCCTCTGGATGGGCGTCTGGTGGACGGTCGTCCTGACGATCTCCGCAGCCGCGATCAGCTTCGTCTTCGGCATCGTCTTCGCCCTTGTCGTGCTCTATGCCCCGAAATCCGTCGCCCTTCCGGTGCGCGGTTTCATGTGGCTGTTCATGGGCACGCCGCTACTTCTGCAGCTGTTCCTGATCTACTACGGCCTGGGTCAGCTTGGCTTCAAGATCCCGGCGCTGATCGCCGGCATCATCGGCCTCGGCCTGCACTTTGCCGTCTACAACGCCGACATCCTTCGCGCCGGGATCGTCGCCGTCGACGCCGGCCAGACGGAGGGTGCCCGCAGCCTCGGCTTCGGCCGGATGCAGACCCTGCGCTACTTCATCGTGCCGCAGGCGATCCGCAACACCATACCTGCCATGGGCAACAACCTGATCGTGCTTCTGAAGGAATCGTCGCTGGTCTCGATCATCGGCATTGCCGAACTGGTGCACGCCGCCCAGCTTGCGATCAGCGAGACCTTCCGGCCGTTCGAGTTCTACATCACGGTCGCCGCTCTCTATTACATCCTCAATCTCGTCCTCGAAGCGGGTCTGCGCCAGGTCGAAAAGAACGTGGAGGTCTCCCGATGACCGCTCTGAAACCCATGGTCGAAGTCAAGGGCGCCCGCAAGAATTATGGCGCGCTGGAAGTGCTGAAGGGCATCGACCTCTCCGTTGCCCGCGGGCAGATCGTCGCGATCATCGGCCCGAGCGGGTCGGGCAAGAGCACGCTGCTCAGGTCGATCAACCACTTGGAAACGCTGAACGGCGGCGAGGTCTGGCTCGACGGCATAAAGGTCAACCAGGACCTGAAGGGACAGGCGTTTGAACGGCACATCAATGCGGTGCGCCAGCAGATGGGTATGGTGTTCCAGCACTTCAATCTGTTTCCGCATCTGACTGTGCTTGAGAATATCACCATGGGACCGATCATCCTTAAGGGCATGAACAAGGCTGCGGCCCGTGAACTCGCGATCGAACTTCTGTCGAAAGTGGGGCTGGCGGATAAGGTCGAAGCCTTTCCGTCACGGCTCTCCGGCGGCCAGAAGCAGCGCGTCGCGATCGCCCGCGCACTGGCGATGCAGCCGAAAGTGATGCTTTTCGATGAGGCAACCTCGGCACTCGACCCGGAGCTGGTCGATGAGGTGAACGCTGTGATGAAGCAGCTCGCGGCCGAGCACATGACCATGCTGATCGTCACCCACGAAATGCGCTTTGCGGGCGAGGTCGCCGATCGCGTGCTGTTCATGGATGGCGGCGTGGTTGTCGAGCAGGGGGCGCCCAGCGAAATCTTCCGCCAGCCGACGCAGGAGCGCACCCGCGCCTTCCTCAAGAAGTACCTGGCAGCGTGATGGGTGCCTCGATGGAAAGAAGCAATCAGTACCCCGATTTCGGCCTGACGCCGGAACAGCGCCGTGAGGCGGTGCTCGGTCACTACTACGAATATCCCGGCATGGATGGTGAGCGCGGTGAGATCTGGTGCTACACCGACGCCTATGCCTATCCGCCCGGCGCCACCGTGCGGCTGCAGGTGAGTTCAACAGCGCCTCGCTTCTCGCTTGAAATCGTGCGTGATGGAGCAACGGAGGCGACGGTCTTCAAGCGCGATGGGCTTGCCGCGCGCTGGCAGGAAACGCCGGACCAGTGCTCTGTCATCGGCTGCGGTTGGGAAACGAGCTTCGAATTCAAGGTTGGCGACGACTGGCCCTCCGGAGCCTATCGCATCACATTGCGAGCCGAGGGCAGGGACGGCAAGCCGATCCATTGCCACCATCTCTTCATCGTGCGGCCACTTGCCGACCGAAAGCCGGGCCGCGTGCTGCAGGTCGCCGCCACCGGCTCCTGGACCTCCTACAATACCTGGGGCGGCTCCAACCACTACCAGGGGATCACCGGCCCCAACCGGGACCAGTATGCGACGACGGTCAGTATCGAACGTCCGTTTTGCCGCGGCTTCGTCGTGTTGCCTGCGGATGCCCCGCGCGTGCCTTTGGAAATCTATGCGCCGATGGCTGTCGCGCCGCGCTATCCGCATATGGAATGGGCCTATGCCAATGGCTATTCCAAGAAGTACGCGTCGTCCGGCTGGGCGAGCTACGACAGCCACTTCTTCCGTTGGGCGGAACGGCAAGGCTATGCGGTCGATCTCATGAGCCAGCACGAGTTGCAGTTCAATCCGGAAATCCTCGACGGCTACGATTGCGTCGTCTTCGTCGGTCACGACGAGTACTGGACCTGGGAAATGCGCGATGCGGTCGACAGCTATGTCGAGCGTGGCGGCCGGGCGGCGCGCTTTGCCGGCAACTTCATGTGGCAGACCCGCCTCGAAGACGGGGGCAAGCGCCAAGTTTGCTACAAGTACCGCTCAAGAGCCGAGGACCCGGCCTATCGTTCGGCGGACCCCACGCGCACCAGTGGTTCTTGGGAAGCAGCCGAGATCGGTCGCCCCGGGGCGGCAACGTTCGGGCTTAATGCCACGCGGGGGCTCTATGTCGGCTGGGGCGGTTGCGCCCCGCGCGGCGCCCGCGGCTTCCCGGTCTACCGACCCGAACATTGGGCCTTTGCCGGAACAGGCATCTACTACGGCGACATCCTCGGTTCCGAGGGACATGCCTTCGGCTATGAGGTCGATGGGCTCGACTACATCATCCGGGGTGGATTGCCCGAGCCGACGGAAGACAGCGGCGCGCCGGAGGGCCTCGAAATCCTCGCGCTCGGCATGTCGTCGCTGAAGGAAGAAAGCGCCGACATTCCCGCCGACGACCAGTTTCTTTCGGACGCCGACGCAAAATTCGTCGCCGAGACCCTGATCGGTGACAGCGCCGCCAAGACCGTCGAGCGCGTCAAACGCGGCTGTGGCATGGTCGTCAATTTCCCGCGCGGCAAGGGCGAGGTGTTCCACGCTGGCAGTTGCGAATGGGTTGCGGCCCTGAAGCGCGGCGACGCGATGGTCGAGCGCGTCACCGCCAATGTTCTCAATCATTATCTCAATCGCTGAGAGAGATTTTCCATGCTGAAGACGACAAATTCCAACGAACGCCCAGCCTCGTATCTCTTCTACCAGTCGCGCCTGCGCCGGCCGCTGGTCGACCGGGCCGAAGGCATCTATCTATTTGACCAGGACGGACGCCGTGTGATCGACGGCTCAAGCGGCGCCATGGTGGTCAATATCGGTCACGGGAACCGCAACGTGCTCGATGCGATGAAGCGCCAGATGGATCGCGTGACCTTCGCCTACCGGCTGCATTTCGAAAACGAGCCGGCGGAAGACCTGGCGCGCCGGGCCGCTGAAAAGCTGCCTGACGGCATGGACAGGATCTTCTTCGTTTCCGGCGGCTCGGAGGCGGTCGAATCCTGCCTGAAGCTCGCGCGGCAATGGGCTGTCGCCACCGGCCAGAAGGATCGCTGGAAGGTGATCTCGCGCTTTCCTTCCTATCACGGCGGGACGCTCGGCGCTTTGGCTGTCACCGGCTATGCCGCGCTCTCCGAGCCATTCTCGCCGATGATGCGCGAAATGCCGAAGGTGCCGGCGCCGACGGCCTATCTCGACCGGGACAACCTGACGATGGAACAGCGCGGTATCAAATATGCCGATATGCTGGAGGAGCGAATTCAGGCGGAAGGCCCGGAAAGCGTACTCGCCTTCATCATGGAGCCGATCGGCGGGGCATCCACCGGGGCGCTCGTGGCACCCGACAGCTACTATCCGCGCATTCGCGAGATCTGCGACAAGTACGGCATCCTGCTCATCCATGACGAGGTGATGAGTGGTGCCGGACGCACCGGAAAGTTTCTTGGGGGCGATCACTGGAACTGCCGGCCGGATCTGATCGCGCTCTCCAAAGGCTTTGCCTCAGGCTATTGCCCGCTTGGCGCCATGGCCGCACCGTCGCGGATCGTCCAGCCGGTGCTCGATGCCGGCGGCTTCCAGCATGGTTTCACCTATGCTGGTAATCCGCTTGCCTGCGCTGCTGGTCTGGCAGTGCTTGACGAGATCGATCGTCTTGGCCTGATCGACAATGCAGCGGCCATGGGCGAGGTGCTGAAGGCCGAACTCGTAGCGCTTTCCAATCGCTTCCCCTTCATTGGCGACGTGCGCGGCAAGGGGCTGCTGCTGGCAGCCGAGTTCGTCTCCGATCGCGAGACCATGAAGCCCTTGCCGAAGGAATTGAATGCCCATCAGCGCATGGTCGACCTCGCCTATGAGCGTGGCCTGATCATCTATTCCCGGCGCACGCGCGGTGGCGTCGAGGGCGACCACTTCCTCGTCTGCCCGCCGATGATCATCACCCGCGAGCAGATCGGCGAGATCGTCGCCATCCTCGGCGACGCGCTCGAGGTGCTTGCCGAAGAACTGAACCTCCCCGTCAACCGCTGAGGGCGTGACCATGACCAAAGCCAAAACATCGCGCAAAGTGATCATCACCTGCGCGGTGACGGGATCGGTGCACACGCCGACCATGTCGCCCTATCTGCCGATCACCCCTGACCAGATCGCGTCTGAAGCAATCGCGGCAGCCGAGGCGGGTGCGTCCATCCTGCATTTGCATGCGCGAAACCCGGAGGACGGCCGTCCGTCCGCTGATCCGGCGCTGTTCATGCAGTTCCTGCCACGCATCAAGCAATCGACCGATGCCGTGATCAACATCTCCACCGGCGGTTCGTCGCTGATGGCGCTGGAGGACCGGCTTGCCGCTTCCCTGCGTGCCGAACCCGAGATGTGTTCGCTGAACATGGGCTCGATGAACTTCGCGCTGTTTCCGGCGCTCGACAAACCGCAAGAATGGAAGCACGAATGGGAGCCGCAGCTTCTTGAAGCAACGCGCAGTTCGATCTTCAAGAACACCTTCGCCGATATGGAGTTCATCCTGACGCGGCTTGGCCAGGGCTGCGGCACCTGCTTCGAGTTCGAATGCTACGACGTCGGCCATCTCTATTCGCTGGCGCACTTCCGCGATCGCGGCCTGGTGTCGGGTCACCTCTTCATCCAGTTCGTCTTCGGCATTCTCGGCGGTATTGGCGCGGACCCGGAGAACCTCACCCACATGAAGCGCATCGCCGACAAGCTTTTCGGCGACGACTACTCGTTCTCGGTGCTGGCCGCCGGCCGCCATCAAATGCCGATGATCACCATGGCCGCGGCCATGGGTGGAAACGTTCGCGTCGGGTTGGAAGACAGTCTCTACAACGGCCGCGGGACGCTGGCAGTAAGCAATGCCGAGCAGGTCCACCGGATCCGCACAGTTCTCGACGCCTTGTCACTGGAGGTTGCAACCCCTAAGGAGGTGCGCGCGCTTCTTGGCCTCAAGGGCGCAGATCAGGTGGCATTCTGAGGCCGGCGACAAGGGGCATGGTTCGACTTGAGCCTTTGCCTGCTGGCAGTGAAAGGGAAAACAGTGACGACGATGCAGCACTCAACGGCAGATGTCCGAATTCGCGCAGGCGAACCAGGGGATGCCGACACGATACATAGCGCGATCCTGGCTATGGGGCGTGGGCTCGAAATGGCGGACAAGGTCACCTGCACGGTCGATGACTACCGCCGCTTCGGCTTCGGTCCGAACGCCGCCTTCCACAGCCTGATCGCCGAGGCGGGTGCAGATCTTGCCGGTCTTTGCCTGTTCTTCCCGATTTTTTCGACCTGGCGCGGGCGCCCAGGCGTCTTCGTACAGGACCTCTTCGTTGAAGGTCGTTTCCGTGGCCTCGGTATCGGCGAAGCCCTCATGCGCGAAGTCGCCGCATGGTCGAGGGCAAGGGGCGGCGACTACCTTCGGCTGGAGGTCGACGTGGACAATCTGCCGGCGCAGCGCCTTTACGAACGGCTCGGCATTACCTGGCAGATGAAGGATCGCTCCCATGCCGCCTATGACGAGGCCTTCATGGCTCTCGCCGGCGGGCGGAAGATTTGAAGACGAAGGACCTGGAGAGAACATGAAAGCCTTCTATGCACTGGAACAGAAGCGACACAATCCGAAGGCTTTCCTTTCGAGCGGCGCACCGCAGCCCAACCCGGAGCAGCCGGAACGGGTCGAGCGCCTTCTGACTGGGGCGCGCGCTGCGGGCTGCGAGATCCTGCGCCCCCGTGAACACGGGCTCGGTTCGATCGCCGCGGTGCATACGCCCGAATATCTCGATTTCCTCGAACATATCTACGCGCGGTGGCAACGCATTCCCGAGGCTTCGGAGGAGGTGATCCCGAACATTCATCCGCTAGCGCGAGGTGGCCGCTACCCAGCCTCTGCCGTCGGGCAGGCGGGATACCACATGGCCGATACCGCGTGCCCGATATCCTCGGACACCTGGGAGAGCGTCCTCTGGAGCGCCTGGAGCGCAGTCGACGCTGCTGACGCCGTAATGGCCGGCGACCGGGCGGCCTATGCGCTCTGCCGGCCGCCGGGCCACCACGCCTTTGCCGATGTCGCCGGCGGCTTCTGCTTCGTCAACAACTCGGCCGTGGCCGCGCAACGTTTCCTCTCAAACGCTGCCCGCGTCGTGATCCTCGACATCGACCTGCACCATGGCAACGGCACCCAAGGCATCTTCTATCACCGTGCCGACGTGCTCACGATCTCGATCCACGCTGACCCCGTGCGCTTTTACCCGTTCTTCTGGGGGCATGCGGATGAACGCGGCGAGGGCCCGGGCCTCGGCTACAATCTCAACCTGCCGCTCGAGCGCAAATCCGGCGACGCCGAATTCCTGGCGGCGCTCGACGTCGCCTTCCGCCGCATCCGTGCTTATGCTCCCGACGCGCTGGTCGTGGCGCTCGGTCTCGATGCCTTCGAAGGCGATCCCTTCGGCGGCCTGTCGGTCTCGACGCCAGGTTTTTCGCGCATTGGCGAAGCGATCGCGGGTCTCGGGCTTCCGACGGCGATCGTGCAGGAGGGCGGCTATCTCTGCGATGCGCTGTCCGACAATCTGACGGCGTTCCTCACCGGATTTGGTGGCGCGGCCACACGCTGACTGACACCAACGGCCATGTCACTGCGTCTTCGGCCGGGCTCGCTCGAGATCGCGGGCACCGTGTAGCGATCCCGGCAGCAGCGTGGCAAATGAACCTTCGCCATCGTCCGGTCGCAAGCTGGCTCGCGTTGTGCGCAGCATCGCCGCCCTATTTTGTGAAGCCGCTGAGCTCAACTGGGTATTCCAAAAGAGCTGACGCACCAAAGCACTGATAATCGGACAAATCGCGGTCGCCCGTCGGTGTCGAAAGATCCCGGCGGGCGAACCGTTTTAGGCGCTCCGACAGGCCCGATTCGCCTCACGGTTGCTGCTCGACCGGTGGCTTCACACTGTTTTTTCGGGGCGCGCATCCCCGTACTTTTCACACCGTATGCCATTTTAAACATTTATGCATACAAAATTGTCGACAAAATAGTTGACATTGTCGTCCACTGCTTCAAATCTAGCGTGGCTTGCTCACGAGTGGGCGAGGGCGCCCGGACAGGGCGACTGACGAGAAAACAGAGGGAACGACATGAAACTGAGAAAGCATCTCCTCGCGGGGTTGGCATTTACCTTCCTTGCATCCTCCGCATCCGCGGAAACGCTGCGCTGGGGAAGCCCGCGGGATATCTTCTCGCTCGACCCCTATTCCTACGGCAGCACCTCGAACCTCGCCTTTCTCAACCACGTCTATGAAGGCCTGACCCGCTATACCCCGGAGTTCAAGGTCGAGCCGGCGCTCGCCACCAGCTGGGAGATGGTTTCCGACAAGGTCTGGCGCTTCCATCTGCGCAAGGGCGTGAAGTTCCAGAACGGCGCCGATTTCAACGCTGACGACGTCGTCGCCTCCATGGCCCGCGTCAGCCACCCGACGTCACCGCTGCGTGGCAACATCCCGGCCTACGTCTCGACCACCAAGGTGGACGACTATACGGTCGACATCGAAGTCAACTCGCCGAACCCGTTGTTCCTCAACGACATGACCAACATCTTCATGTTCGACAAGGATTGGCTGATCGACAATAAGTCGGAGCTGCCGACGGACGTTGGCGCCAAGGTCGAAGGCTACGCCACCTACAACACCAACGGTACTGGCCCGTTCAAGGTTGAGTCCCGTGTTCCCGACAGCAAGACCGTTCTCGTCAAGAACGACGGCTGGTGGGATACGCCGAAGCACAATCTCGACCGCATCGAATTCATGCCGATCACCTCGGCAGCAACCCGCGTTGCAGCCCTGCTTTCGGGCGAAATCGACCTCACCGATGGCGCCCCGGTACAGGATCTGGAGCGCCTGAAGAGCGCGCCAGAGATCAAGGTCATCGAGCGCACCGACCTGCGCACCGTGCATATGGTCTTCAACCGCCATGAAACCTTCGCCGATGGCCGCGAGAACTTCTTCAACAACATCAAGGTGCGTCAGGCGATCGACCATGCGATCGACCGTCAGCTCATCTTCAAGCGGGTGATGCGCGGCAAGTCACATGTCGCAGGCACCATGGTCGCGCCTGAGATCCCCGGCTACAGCGCCGAGCTCGACGTGCCGACCGCCTACGATCCGGAACTCTCCAAGAAGCTGCTCGAAGAGGCCGGCGCCGTCGGCAAGGAGTTCACGCTCGTCTGCATGAACGACGAAAGCGTCAACGAAGAAGATGTCTGCAGTGCGCTGGTCTCGATGCTGTCGCGCGTCGGTCTCAAGCCGACCCTCGATATCGGCCCACGTGCTGTGCAGGCGCCCAAGCGCGCCGGCGGCAAGTCCGATGCCTACATGATCGGCTGGGCCAACGAGCCGACGCTCGATGCCTATTCGATCCTGATTCAGGTTCTTTCGACCCGCGAAGGTGCGGCCGGTGTCGCCAACTACGGCGGCTGGTCCTACCCGGAACTCGACGCCATGGTGAAGAAGGCTGCGGTCGAGATGGATCACGACAAGCGTCTGGCGATCGAAACCGAAGCGCTGAAGTTCGCCAAGGACGAGGTCATCATGATCCCGCTTCACCAGCAGCCGATGGCCTGGGCGATGTCCAAGAACGCGACGGATGTGACCATCCGTGCCGACAACAAGCCGCGCCACTGGCTGACGCGTATCGGCGATTGAGTTTCCTTGCCCCGGCGGAGCGTGCTCTGCCGGGGCTCCTCATTCTGCGAGAAACCCAATGATTGTCTTTCTCATCAAGCGGCTGGCCAACGCCGTGCTGGTCATGCTCGCCGTAGCGCTGCTCGCTTTCTTGATCTTCCGCTTCGCCGGCGATCCGGTCGAGCTGATGGCCAACGAACAGATGTCGCAGGCCGACCGCATCGAGCTGCGCGAAAAGCTTGGGCTGAACGATTCCTTCCTGACCCAGTTCAGCCGCTTCGTCGTCAACGCCGCACAGGGCGATTTCGGTATCAGCTACCGCAACGGCCAGGACGTGATGAAGCTCATTGCCGAGCGTTTCCCGGCGACTATGGAGCTGGCGCTGGTCGCAACCGTGCTGTCGCTCCTGATCGGTATACCGCTTGGCGTCATCACCGCGATCAACCGAGGGCGATGGTACTCGGAGGGCCTGCAGTTCGTCAGCATTATCGGCGTCTCCTTGCCGAGCTTCGTCGTCGGTATCCTTTTGATCCTGGTCTTTGCCGTCACCTTGGGCCTCGTGCCGGCCTTCGGTCGCGGCGATGTCGTCCAGCTCGGCTGGTGGAGCACCGGCCTGTTGACCGCTTCCGGTCGCGCGTCGCTGCTTCTGCCGTCGCTTGCGCTCGCCCTTTACCAGATCACCCTGGTGATGCGCCTTGTGCGCGCCGAGATGATGGAGGTGCTGCGCTCCGACTTCGTCAAGTTCGCACGCGCCCGCGGCGTGCCGCGCTGGCGGATCTACTTCCGGCACGCGCTCAGAAACTGTCTGATGCCTGTCGTCACCATGACGGCGATGAACTTCGGCTCGCTGATCGCCTTTGCGCTGATCACCGAAACCGTCTTCCAGTGGCCAGGCATGGGCATGCTTTTCATCCAGGCGGTGACCTTCCTCGATATGCCTGTCATGGCGGGGTATCTCTGCATCGTCTCCTTCATCTTCGTCACGCTCAACACGCTCGTCGACATCGCCTATGCGGTCATCGACCCGCGGCTGCGCGACGCCACCCGCTGAGGTCGCTGCCATGACAGATCACGTCCAGCAATCCACACCACCGCGCCAGCCCTCCAGGCTAACCCGCTGGCGCCAGAGCGACCTGTGGTGGTCCTTCACCCACAAGCCTTCGGCAATCATTGGGGCGGTCATCCTCACCTTTCTGATCGTGACCGCCTTTGCCGCACCGCTGATCGCGCCGCAAAATCCCTTCGATCCGGCCCAGCTCGAGCTCTGGAATTCAGAGCTGCCGCCAATCTGGGAAGCCGATGGCCAATGGCCCTATGTGCTTGGCACCGACACCCAAGGGCGCGACATGCTCTCGGCCATTCTTTATGGCTCGCGTATCTCGATCCTGATCGGCGTCGCTTCGGTCGTGCTGTCGCTCGCCGTGGGCCTCAGCCTCGGCCTCGTCGCCGGCTATTTCGGCCGGTTCATCGACAACTTGCTGATGCGTATCGGTGATGTGCTTCTGTCGATCCCGACCATCCTGATCGCCATCCTCGTCAGCGCGGTCGCCCGCCAGATGTTGCCGCCCGAACTTCGGGATGTCGGCTCGGCTGCGGTTCTGGTACTGGCGATCACACTCAGCGCCTGGGTGCAATATGCCCGCACCGTGCGTGCCCAAACGATCGTCGAACGTGGCAAGGAATATGTGCAGGCGGCGCGTCTTTTGAAGACGCCGGCGCGACGCATCATGCTGAAGCACATCCTGCCGAACACGCTGACGCCGATCATGGTCGCCGCCACGCTGAACTTCGGCATGGCAATCCTGACGGAGGCGACGCTCTCCTTCCTCGGCATCGGCATGCCGCCGAGCCAGCCGAGCCTTGGAACGCTGATCCGCCTCGGCAACCAGTTCCTGTTCTCGGGCATCTGGTGGGTCGTGCTCTTCCCCGTCGTCCAGCTTTGCCTTCTCGTGGTCTCCGTCAACCTGCTCGGTGACTGGCTGCGCGATGCGCTCAATCCGAAATTGAGGTGAATGATGTCCAATCTCCTGATCCGTAACGTCAGGCCCAACGCCGGCAAAGCGACCGACGTTCTCGTGCGCAACGGCAAGATTGCAGCCTTCGGCAAGGGTCTCGTAGCCGATGGCGTGGCAACGGAAGACGGCAACGGCCATATCGTGATCTCCGGTCTTGTCGAGGCCCACACCCATCTCGACAAGTCCGTCTGGGGCATGCCCTGGCATGTGAACGCCAAGTCTGCGACGCTGCGCGAACGCATCGACTTCGAACGCGAGCAGCGGCTTGAAATCGGTATCGACCCGCACCGCCAGTCCATGCGTCAGGCCGTCATGCTCGCCGCCAACGGTTCGAGCCACATCCGCAGCCACGTCGACATCGACACGACCCACGGCCTCAGGCTGATGGAAGGCATCCTCGAGACCCGCAGGGTGCTCAAAGATGTGATCGATATCGAGATCGTCGCCTTCCCGCAGTCGGGTCTCGTCACCCGCCCGGGAACGATCGAACTGCTCGACCAGGCTCTGAGCAACGGCGCGGAAGTCCTTGGCGGCATTGATCCATGCGGCATCGACCGCGACCCGAAGGGGCACCTCGACGCGATCTTTGGCCTTGCCGGCAAACATGGAAAGCCGATCGACATTCATCTGCACGAGCAAGGGGAACTGGGCGCCTTCAGTATGGAAATGATGTTCGAGCGCATCCGCGCGCTCGGCATGCAGGGCAAGGTAGCGATCAGCCATGCTTTCGCGCTCGGAGCGCCGGACTACCTCCGTGTCGGCGGCCTGATCGAGCAGATCGCCGAACTTGACATTCGCATCATCACGACCGGTTCGCCGTCCTCGACCGTGCCGTCGATCCTTCGGTTGAAGGAAGCCGGCGTCAAGGTTGCCGCCGGCTGCGACGGTATCCGCGACACCTGGGGCCCCTGGGGGCAGCCCGACATGATGGATCGTGTCCGCATCCTCGGCATGAAGAATGGCCTGCGCCGCGATGTCGATCTCGAACACGCGCTCTATGTCTGCTCCAAGGGCGGCGCCGATGTGATGGACATCGCCAACTACGGCCTTGAGATCGGCTGTGACGCCGATTTCACCCTGCTGACCGGCGAGACGCTGGCCCATGCCGTCGTCGATGTTGCGCCGCGGCCGCTGGTCGTGAAGCGCGGACGTGTGGTCGCCCGAAATGGAGTTGCGGAGGTAGCCATCCCATGAACAGCATCAAGGAATTGAAGCTCGGCCAACGGGCCGAGGGGCGCACGCTCTTAACGGCCCAGTGGGTGCTCGGCCACCGCGACGGTTCGCACCGGCTGATCCCGAACGGTGAGGTCGTGATCGAGGGCGGCGCGCTGCTTTATGTCGGGCCGCGCTTCGAAGGCGAGGTAGCCCGGCGGATCGATCTCGGCGCGGCAATGATCAGCCCCGGCCTCATCGACCTCGATGCGCTCTCGGATCTCGACACTACCGTGCTGTCGATCGACCATCAGCCCGGCTGGGCCAAGGGTCGTGTCTGGCCGCGCTCCTATATCGAGCGCGGGCCGTACGAGATGTACACGCAGGAGGAACTGGCGTTCCAGAAGCGCTTTGCCTTCGCCCAGCTCCTCCTGAACGGCATCACCACGGCCGCGCCGATCGCTTCGCTCTTCTATCGCGAGTGGGGCGAAACGGTCGCGGAATTCGCGGCCGCATCGGATGCGGCTGGCGATCTCGGGCTGCGCGTCTATCTGAGCCCGGCCTATCGCGCCGGCGGCATGATGGTCACGGCACCTGGCCAGCTCGAAGCAATCTTCGACGAGGCAAGGGGCCTGAAGGGTCTCGACGATGCCATCGGCTTCATTCGTGAGCACGAAGGGCGCCACGGTGGCCTGGTCAAGGGTCTCCTGGCACCGGACCGTGTGGAAACCTGCACCGAGAAGCTGCTCGTCCGCACGGCAGATGCGGCCCGCGAGCTTGATTGCCCGATCCGCCTGCATGCCGCACAGGGCACGATGGAGGTCGATACCGTTCGCCGCCTTCATAACAAGACGGCGCCGGAATGGTTGGCGAGCTTCGGGTTCCTCAGCGATCGGCTGATCGCGCCGCACGCGACCCAGGCAACCGACAATGATCTGCGCCTCTATGCGCAGAACGGCGTCAGCATCGTCCACTGCCCGCTGGTCTCAGCCCGTGGCGGCAGTACGTTGAACTCGTTCCGCTCCGTCAAGGCCCGCGGCGTCAACATAGCGATGGGCACCGACACGACGCCGCCGGACATGCTGATGAACCTGCTGGTCGGCCTGATCACCTGCCGCGTCGTCGAAAGCGACGCCAGTGCTGTGAGTTGCGCCGATCTCTTCGATGCCGCGACCCTTGGCGGCGCCAAGGCCCTCGGCCGGTCGGACCTCGGCCGCCTGGAAGCGGGCGCCCGTGCCGACATCGCCGTCTTCGATCTCATGGACCACCACATGGCGCCGGCGATCGATCCGATCACCACTCTGGTGGTCGGTGGTTCTGGACGCGTCACCAAGGCGGTCTTCGTCGATGGCCATCTGTCGATGCGCGACGGTGAGGTCGCAGGTTTCGACATGAACGCGGCGCGCGCAAAGGCGCAGGTGCAGTTCGATGGCCTGATCGCCAAATACCCCGAAAGAAGCTTCGGTCACCCGCCGGTCAGCGAGATCTTCCCGCCGAGCTACCCTCTGGAGGTACAGCGATGACGGAACATGCATCATCGGCCGTGCTTGACGTGCGTGGCCTTTGCGTCGAATTCCCCGGGCGCCATGGAACAGTTCAGGCCCTTTCCGACGTCTCACTCAGCATCCGCCCGGGCGAGATCCTCGGCGTCGTTGGCGAGTCCGGCGCCGGCAAGTCGATGACCGGCCTTGCGGTTCAAGGGCTCCTGGAACCGCCGGGCCGCATCTCCGGCGGCGAGGTCTGGCTCGGCGAGCGCCGCATCGACCAGCTCGACGACAAGGCGATGCAGCATGTGCGTGGTCGGCAGATCGGCGCGATCTTCCAGGATCCGCTGACCTCGCTCAACCCGCTCTTCACCATCGGGGCGCAGCTTGTCGAAACCATCCGACTTCACCTGAAGCTCTCCAGGGCCGATGCCAAGGCGCGCGCGATCCAGTTGTTGAAGGAGGTCGGCATTCCCGCCCCTGAGGCGCGCTACGATCACTACCCGCATCAGTTTTCGGGCGGCATGCGCCAGCGCGTCGTCATTGCGCTTGCGCTCGCCGCCGAGCCGAAGCTGATCATTGCAGACGAACCGACGACCGCGCTCGACGTCTCCATCCAGGCGCAGATCACCTCGCTGCTTCGCCGCCTTTGCGACGATCACGGTACCGCGGTCATGCTGGTCACCCACGATATGGGCGTCATCGCAGAGACGGCCGACCGTGTCGCGGTCATGTATGCCGGACGGCTGGTCGAGATCGGTCCGGTCGGCGATGTCATCAAGAATGCGCGCCACCCCTATACCCGCGGCCTGATGGGCTCGATCCCGGCACTCGGGCGTCGTGTCGAACGGCTGAACCAGATCGACGGCTCGATGCCGCGACTGAATGCGATCCCAGTCGGCTGCGCCTTCAACCCGCGTTGCCCGGAGGCGGGGCCGCGTTGCCGCAAGGATCGTCCCGACCCGGCCCCGGTTGGCACTGGCGTCGCCGCTTGCTGGCTCAATGCAGGAGGAGTTCTATGAGTGATGCCCTGACGGTCAACGACCTGACCTGCAACTTCGATGTTTCAGCGCCCTGGCTCAACCGTGTGATCGAACGCAAGCCGCAGCAGTTCCTGCGGGCGGTGGACGACATCAGCTTCAGTGTGCCGATGGGCGGCTGTCTGAGCCTCGTCGGCGAATCCGGTTGCGGCAAGTCGACGGTCGCGCGGCTGGTCACCGGTCTCTATCGACCGAGCGAAGGCGAGGTGCGGTTTGCGCCGGGCAAGAACGGTGAGCCGCTTTCGGCTCAGATGATCTTTCAGGATCCCTATGCGAGCCTCAATCCGCGCTGGCGGGTGCGCAACATCATCGCCGAGCCGCTGCGCGAATTGAAGCTCCGCAATTCGGAAGCCGAAATCATGGAGCGTGTCGCCGACCTGCTGACCATCGTCGGCTTAGCACCTTCGGACGGCGCCAAGTTCCCGCACGAATTCTCCGGTGGCCAACGCCAGCGCATATCGATCGCGCGGGCGCTTGCCGGCGAGCCGGAGTTCCTCGTCTGCGACGAACCGACCTCGGCACTCGACGTTTCGGTCCAGGCGCAGATCCTCAACCTCATGCGCAAACTGCAGGACGAGATGGGGCTGACCTATCTGTTCATCAGCCACGACATGAGCGTGGTGCGTCATATGTCGGACCGTATCGCGGTGATGTATCTCGGCCGTATCGTCGAAGAGGCGGACACCGAAACGCTCTTTGCCAACCCGCGGCATCCCTATACGCAACTGCTGCTGGAGACGATCCCCGACATTACCCATCCGAAGCGCGGGCGCAGCGTTGCCGCAAGCGAAGTGCCAAGCCCGCTGAACCCACCATCTGGCTGCACCTTCCATCCACGCTGCCCCTTTGCCGACCAGCGCTGCAAGAGCGAGCGGCCCGAAATGCGCAATTTCGCCGATGGTTCACGTGCCGCCTGCCACCGTATCGAAGAAACGGTGAAGGCGATTCACGCCGCCTGATACATTTAACTTAGTTCCCTGAAGCCTTGGGCTCCGTGTCGTACCAGTCGCGGAGCCTCTTTTTCGGCCGCTGTTCAAGCGTGCCGTTTGGCGGACGAACGCGTTTCGCATCCCTGTCGTCAGGTGAATGCTACGGTGCTAACCGGAATTCAACGAAATAGACCGATGACCATTTCCGGGCTTCGACACTCACGTTAGGGTAGGGAGCCGAATGCCGAGCTGCACTCCGTTTGTGGGCGCTCGGTTGGGATCGAATGCGTTGATTTGAAGAGTTGGCTTATGAACACGACCTCCGACACCGATTTCCCCGTCCTCAATGCCGTTGAAGCCCGCATTCTCGGCTGCTTGATCGAGAAGAAGGAAACGACGCCCGACGTCTACCCGCTGACGCTCAATTCGGCACATGCGGCTGCCAATCAGAAGACGGCCCGTGATCCCGTGATGGCGGTCGAGCAGGTGGACGTTCACCGCGCGCTCTCGTCATTGGCGCAGAAGGGTTTGGTCCGCCAGGCGTTTGCGTCACGGGTCGAGCGCTACGAGCACCTGGCAGCCAACCGTTTCTCGCTGACATCGCCGCAGATCGTCATGCTGGGCCTTCTGCTTCTTCGCGGTCCGCAAACGGCTTACGAGCTCTGGGCGCGCAGCGAGCGCATGGCGCGGTTCTCCTCGATCGAGGAACTGAAGGACAATCTCGATCTGATGATGGGCCGCCGGCCGCCACTGATCGTTCAACTGAACCGGGGCGCCGGCCAGCGTGAAGACCGCTTCGCACATCTGCTGTGCGGCGAAGTCGAGCAGCCGACTGCCGAGAGAGTGGCGATGTCTTCGGCGCCGAGCGGCTCGGCGCTCTCCGCCCTCGAGGAACGACTGGAAGCGCTCGAGCAGAAGGTTGCAACGCTGCAGGAGCAGCTTGACGCCTTGTTGAACTGAACCAGTTGCCCCGCTTCATCGAGGCCCATCGGACGGGTTGCTCCCGGTGGCCGTTCGGCTTGAGATCTAGCCGGCGACGTCAACCAGCCTGCAGGCTGGGCTTTCCTTGACGCGAGGATAATCATAGGCGCCGACTTTCGACGTGGCATAACCGCCACCGACCAGCGCTTCGGCGAGCTTCACCGCCGCGGTCACGCCGTCGATGACCGGCATGCCGGTGCGTGCCTTCAGGCGATCGCAGAGCTCGGACATTCCGGCACAACCGAGGATGATCGCTTCGGCACCATCTTCCTGCCGTGCCTTGAGGATCTCCTCAACCAGCATCTCCTCGGTATGGGCGAGGTCCTCTTCCAGCGCCAGCACCGGCATGTCCACCGAACGCACCTTGCGGCAGCGGTGGCCGGCACCATAGGCCTCGGCGAGATCTTCAATGATCGGCACGGAGCGGGGCAGGGTAGTGATGATCGTAAAGCGGGTCGCGATGGTCATTGCCACCTGCACGGCCGCCTGACAGATGCCGATGACCGGACCACGGGCGATCTCACGCGCAGCACCAAGGCCCGGGTCATCGAAGCAGGCGATGACATAGGCGTCGACGCCGCGCGCCTCGCCTTTCCGGATTTCTAAGAGCATCGCCGGTACGGCCATGGCTTCGTCGGCATGCCCTTCAATGCTGGCCGGGCTTGACGTTGGGTTAACGGACTCCAGTAACGTATGAGGGGCTGCGACGCGCTCGGCACTGCGATGCGCCTGTTCGGTCATGGAGCGGGTGGAATTCGGGTTGATGAGCAGGAGGCGCATGGATCAGCTCGACTTCCGAAGGACGGCTGTGAAGGGGGCATCGTCCGTGATGTCGGCGGCGCGCATCACGCTCCGCTCCTGGTCGGGCAGTTCAGTGAAATCAAGGTCCATCGGGGCTCTCAAGTGGCACGGCGCTCAGGCTTTGGGCCGGTCGCGCGGTGGTGTTTAAGCAGTTGCCATTACACATCAAGTTGCGGTACACAATATTGTCTACAATTTTGTAGTCAATATCAAACTGCTCCGAGTGGAATTGACTTTGAGCGCCGCAAGGCGAGAGTAAGTGAACGGCTAAGGGAGATTTCATGTACAACGCGGACGAAGCCGCCGGTGCTCCGACGGCGATCATTTGCGAGAAGATCTGGCTTGCGATTGCTGAACGGCGTCTGCGGCCGGGAACGCGATTGAAAGAGGAGCAGCTTGCCGAAATTTTCTCCGTCAGTAGAGCGCGAATTCGCCAGGCACTGACCGCGCTGGAACGCGACGGTCTGGTAACGATCATGCCGAACCGCGGCGCCTTCGTCTCCGAGCCCTCCGTCGATGAGGCGCGCGATGTCTTCGTTGCCCGCAGGGCAATCGAGCAGCGCGTTGTCGAGCGCTTGTGCGAACGCGCGAACCCCAAGGACATCGTCCGGTTACGCGGCCATATCGAAGAAGAGCGTATTGCCGGGCGATCGGGCAACCTCTCTGATATCGTTCGGCTTTCGGGCGGTTTTCACCTGTTGCTCGCGGAACTTTCGGGCTCGGCCTTTCTCTTCGGCATCCTGCGCGACCTCGTCTCGCGCACATCCTTGATCACCGCAATGTACCGTTCGAACCACCTTCACAATTGCGGGCCGGACGAACATCTGGCGGTGGTCGAACACATCGCCGCGCACGATGTGGCAAGCGCGATCAAGGAAATGGCTGAACACCTGAACCATGTGGAAGCGGAACTCGATCTGGACGAAGAGAAGGATCAGCCCCGCGATCTTCGCACCGCCTTGCTTTGACGCTCGACACGAACCAATTGCGCCGCTTTTTAAGAGGAGGCGGTGCCTGCCAGCAGACTGAAGGAAGATATGACCAACCGTAGTTATTATGCGCCGCATGGCGGCAACCCGCCGCAAACCCAACTCCTTTCGGATCGCGCGGTCTTCACCGAAGCCTACGCCGTGATTCCAAAGGGGACGATGATGGATATCGTCACCAGCTACCTGCCGTTCTGGGACAAGACCCGGCTGTGGATATTGTCGCGACCGCTCTCCGGTTTTGCTGAAACATTTTCACAATATATCATGGAAATCGCTCCGGGCGGCGGCAGCGACAAGCCCGAACTGGACGAGGGCGCCGAAGGAGCGATCTTCGTCGTCGAGGGTGAACTCACCGTTACGCTCGACGGCAAGGCGCACAAGATGCAGCCGGGCGGCTTCGCCTTCATTCCGCCGGCCAGCAACTGGACTGTACGCAACGGAAGCGAAGCGCCGGTTCGCTTCCACTGGGTGCGCAAGGCCTATGAGTACGTCGATGGCTTGCCCGTGCCGGAAGCCTTCTTCGCCAATGAAGCCGAAATCACCCCGTCGCCGATGCCTGGCACCGAAGGCAAGTGGGCAACGACTCGCTTCGTCGATCCGGCGGACCTGCGCCACGACATGCACATGACCATCGTCACCTTCGAGCCCGGCGCGATCATTCCCTTCGCCGAAACCCACGTCATGGAACACGGGCTCTACGTGCTCGAAGGCAAGGCGGTCTATCGGCTCAATCAGGATTGGGTCGAAGTGGAGGCCGGCGACTACATGTGGCTTCGCGCCTTCTGCCCGCAGGCCTGCTACGCCGGCGGCCCCGGCAAGTTCCGCTACCTGCTCTACAAGGACGTGAACCGTCATATGAAACTGCGGACACGCTAAGGAAACTTAACGTTAGGTAAGGCAAAAACCGCGCATTCATCGAATGCGCGGTTCTCTATTTTCCACAATGCAGTACAGGCGCTTCCGAATGGCTTGCTTGCTTCAATCCACCAATTGCGGATCGGCGGGCTGAAGGCTCCTTGGCTGCAGCCGCCGCAGCGTACCGCCTGTCGGGTTCTTGTCGAGGTGGAGCACGCGGGTGAAGAAGTCATTGCCGCGTTCCGTGCGTCCGATATTGACGATCGCGACACCCTTGAGCTCTTCATCCATGAACTTCAGAACGCGCTGGTAGGCGTCGTCCTCAAGCGTGTCGAGCGCCTCGTCGATGATCAGCCACCGCGGCTTGTGCAAGCTGAGCCGTGCAATTGCCAGAAGGCGCTGTTCCGCTTCGCTGAGATTCATCTGCTTTCGCGCGTCCTGGTCAAGCCGGCCACTGAGGCGACCAAGCCCGACCTTGGAGAGTACCGCTGCAAGTTCACCCTTGCTGTAGCTATCGGATGGACCGGGGTAGGCGAGAACTTCGCCAAGGGTCCCTGGCGGGAAGTAAGGCGACTTCGGAACGAAGGCGAGGCCATCATCGACCGGCAATGCGATGCGACCGTGCCCCCAGGGCCAAAGGCCGGCGATTGCCCGGAAGAACGGCGCTTTCTCCACTTCGGGCGCACCGGTGACAAGTACCCGTTCGCCGGGATCAATCGTCACGCTCTGCTCCCGGAGCGTAATGCAGCCGGTCGGTGAGACGATTTCGATATTGTCGAAGCTCATCTGCGGCGTTTCCGACGTCTGGAAGGCGATACGCTTGTCGCCTTCGTGCCGTTCGTCGGTCATGAGCAATGCCGAACGGAAGGCTGCAACGCGCAGCAGCGTGGCTCGCCAGTCGGCGATCGCGCCGATGTTGTCGACGAACCAGCGCAACGACGCATGCACCTGGTTGAAGGCACCGACCGCCATCATCAGCCCGCCAAAACTGAGGTCACCGGCAAAATATACCGGCGCTGCAATGACGATCGGGGCAACGACCGTGATCCAGCCATAGCCGCCCGTCACCCAGGTCAGGCGTGTCACCGCGCGAAGCAGGCCATAGCTGATCTCGAGCACCGAGGCGAGATCACGCTGCAAGCGCTTCTTTTCATTGGCTTCACCTGAAGACAGAGACAGCGCCTCAATATGCTCGTTGACGCGCATCAGCGAGAAGCGCAGCGCCGCCTCGCGGGCATAGTGTTCACCGTTAAGCGCCACCAGCGGACGGCCGACCAGCCAGCTTAGCCAGGAGGCCGTGCCTGCGTAGAGAATGGCGGCCCAGACCATATAGCCGGGAATGGCGAAGGCGTAGCCGGCGACATGGAAGACGAAGCCGTCGGACAGAGACCACAACACGCCGATGAAGCTCACCAGCAAAATACCCGATTGGAAAAGGCCGATCGAAAGCCCGGCTGACAGATCGGTCAGGTGGCGTGCATCCTCATGGATGCGTTGGTCCGGGTTGATACCGATCGCGCCGGCATTCGCCAGACGAAACGCGCGCGAGGGGCGCATCCATTCGTTGATGAGATCTTCCGTCAAGCCCTCGCGCAAGCGCAGCTTGATGACCTGTCCGAGCCAGGTTTGCAGAACGTTGAGGACCAGAAGCACGCCGGCGATCTGGGCGAAGACGACAAGCTGATGAAGAAAGGCCGGCAGGTCGCGTCGCTCGAGCGTGTCGTAGAACGGTTTGTACCATCGATTGAGGATGATCTGGCCAAAGGCTGTCACAACGATGACAACGACGATGCTTATGCTGAGCCAGATGATCTTGTTGCGTAGCGGCGAGGCCATGAAGGCCCGATGCATCATCCGCAATTGATCACCGAGGGATTGTTCGTCGCTGGGCTCTAGCCGGCCGCTATTCTTGCCGTTCGTCCGGTTCGACATCGGTGCGAATCTCTCCTTCCCGGTATCCTCTATTAGAATATAGCGTGCCTTACCCTCTCACCCTAGAGCGGATTGTCTCAGCCCACATGTAACCGCGGTCACAAAGGCCCTCGTATCCCGGTGCAAAATTGATTTGTACCACTCGGCAGCGGGTTCATAGTTTTGCAAGACGAGGTCGAAAAAGGCGCCAAGGGAGGAACCTTTATGTCTGCGCATCTCGATCAAATCCGCGATCAGCAAAGAGAAACCTGGGACCGCTTTTCCGCCGGCTGGAAGAAATGGGACGCTCTCGTCCTCGGCTGGCTTGCCCCCTTCGGCCACGCGATGATTCGCCAGGCAGCGATCAAGGACGGTGACCAGGTGCTTGACGTGGCTGCCGGGACAGGCGAGCCGGGATTGACCGTGGCCGGGTCGATCCCCAACGGACGTGTCACCGTGACGGATCTTTCGGAGCGAATGCTTCAGGTGGCCAGCGAGAACGCCACCAACCGTGGTTTGGCGAATTTTGAAACCAGGATCTGCGACGCCGGCGCACTGCCTTTCGCGGACGTCACATTCGACGCCGTCCTTTGCCGGTTTGGGTTCATGTTCTTTCCCGACGTTGCCGCAGCCGCCGAACAATTGCGGCGGGTCGCGAAACCGGGTGCACGCGTTTGTGCCGCCGTCTGGGCCGCACCTGACAAGAATGCCTGGGCGACGACGATCATGTCGACCATTGCGCGCCATGTGGAAATGCCGAAACCGCCGGCGGGCGCCCCCGGTCTGTTCCGCTGTGCGCCCGAGGGCATGATGGCGGCCGTCTTTGCCGATGCCGGGCTGCGTGACATCCGGGAAGAAGAGGTCACGACCACGATGGTGCACGACACGCCCGAAGGTTATTGGGCGTTCATGACGGATATTGCCGCACCCGTGGTCGCTGGGTTGGGCCAGGCCGATGTCGTGACACGGGAACGTATCAAGGCCGAAGTTCTGGATCTTGCCGGGAAGGCGGTGCGCGAGGGCAGGGTCGAATTGGGCGCCACCGCGACAGTCGTCTCCGGTACGCGTTAGCGGCAAGGGCGCGCTTCAGAGGCAGGCTGCAGTGCGTCAAGTACCCCTGATTGACCGACCTAGCGCGTGAACGCCGGATTAAGGGGTGCTCCCACCCGACCATTTTTACTGGAGGCGAGCATCCGAGCCATCTCGGTGACCGCGGCCTCCCGCTGCGGATCGTTTCCGGCGGCATAAGCAAGCGGCGATACCACGGAAATATCCGGCTCGATGCCGACCCCTTCGAGCCTCAGGTCTTTTTCGATGACCGCGTCGGAAACCGCGATTTCGAGCAGGCTGTCATCGGGCAGAACATAGGCGCGGCCTGCGAGCAACGCGCCCGCCGTTCGTTGTCCAACGAGCGGTACGGCGTTTTGCCTGAGTGTGTAGGCGAAGAGCTCCAGGCCGCTGCGCGTGCCTTTATCGATCAACGCGATCACCGGTTTTCTCCAACGGAAATTCGCAAGCGTCGCTTCGCCCCGTCGCGGTATCAACCGGAACGAGGGTGTGTCGCCAACGAAAAGCTCGGCCGCATCGGCTGGGCCACCACCCCAGCGGCCGCGCAGATCGACGACGAGACCGTCCGCATCCTTGAGTGCTCCGTTCGCCAGGGCGTCTGCGACAATATCGAGGCCATTGCGCGTGGAGAGGGTCCACATCCGCACGTAGCCGATGCGATAGCCATCGCGTTCGCTGAGTGTCACGCTCTCGTCGATCGCCCGCTCGAACATCGGCAGCGGCCGCAAGCGTTCCACCTGGACCTTGATCGAAATAGGTTCGGCGCCGCGCTCGCGCCGTAAACGGATATAGACACTTCGACCAACCTTGCCCTCGAACGAGCCGATTTCCTGGTAGGGACGGCCGTCGACGGTGAGGATCTCGTCTCCGACGAGCAGGCCCGCCTTCTCCGCCGGGGATCCATCATAGACATCGATGACCAAACGAAGTCCATCCTCAACGACCGTCACCATGCCGATGCCGGGATACCGGACCTCGCTGTCCGGCGGAAACAGGCGGCGGATGTCGTCGCGGATTGCGAAACGGAAGATGTCAGAGAGTTCGAAATAGTCGATCGTATCGGGCTTGTAGCGTCCGGTATGCGAAACCCGAAGCGTGGCAAGCACGGAAGCGATTGCATCATCGACTTCGCCGACCGGGCTCGTCGCGGAGATTGGCGTCTTCCCAGGCTCGATTTTTGTCCGCACCGCCGCGTTAAAACGGTCAAGCGCCTTTCCATCGTAAAAGTTCGCGTTCACCAGTTCGACGACACGGTCGAACACCGGCTGACCGGAACGTGGCAGATCGTCTGCCGAGGACGCGGCCGATGCCGACAGAAAAAAAGACAGGGACAGCACCGCAACCGACAGTCCGGGGCCCATCGCCAACTCTCCCGATTTCCGATTGAACGATTATCGACGAAGTCTGCCGGCGATGTGTTCACCTGTCTGCAAAATCGCGTGATCTCGGAATGCGCCATCATCCGCCCTGCCTTTTCGGATCGGTTTTCAGGCTGGAGCTATGGAAGGCCGGCAAGACATCCCCATGATCGGGGCGGTCCTCTGAATACCCTTATAGATTGCATGCGCATCTTCTTTGAGCGCGGCGCGATAGGCCGGTGCCCTGAATGCCGGTCATGTGGTGTGCAAACAGGCGCTTTACAGATCGGGCCTCTTATCACTTTGGGTCATAAGAAACAGGCGGCTAACCTAGCTCGTAGGGGCTATAAAAACAATTCAAACCAATGCGTTACTGACGACCGCTCTATTATCACATTTATGTAATGCAGTTGTCATATGCTTTACGGTTTAAGTAAAAATCTAGCGGATTATGAAGATTTATCGACAGTGGAAGATTACGTCTTGTCTTTTCGCATTAGTGTTTGTTAACATTTGAATATAGGGGTTTCATTTCAGCTTTGAACGCGGGAGAGTGGCATGCCGCTGTCGTCGATGCTTGATTCCAAGATTTCCCGTCACCTCCGCCGCAAGTCAGCCGCCCAGGATGGACCTCCTCCCGGGGAAAAGGCGATGATCGAACGCCTTTTCCGCTGGTTTAGTGGCAGGAAGGCGCGAAGCTTCAAACCCCGCTCGGAGACCAGCCATCTGCCCGGGCTCGCGCTTGAGACGCTTGAGCCCCGCTACCTGCTGTCGGCCGATATCATGCCCTTTGCGGTGGACATGGTCGGCGATAGCGGCGCTGACTACAGCCTGCGCTATGACAACCTCATCCAGGCGGTCCAGATTTACGATAACCGGTCGAGCCTCATCGTTGCGCAGAGAAATGCTGCGGAAATCGACTATATCCGGGTAACCGGCACTGCTGCGAACGATACGCTGACAATCGATTTTGGCGCGGATTTCCTTCAGGCGCTCGACATCGATTTTCAAGGCGGCGACGGCGACAACAAGCTTTCGCTGGCCGGCGGCTTGTTCGATCTCGTCGAGTTCGCGGCCGATGGCGCGGGGTCCGGCGTGTTCACCGCCGTCGACGACCAGATCAGCCATCGGATCGGTATCGGTGGCGTCTCGACCGTGACCGACGCGACGACTGCGCAGGAGCGGATCTTTGCCGATGTGACGGGCGAGGGGCAGGTTCTGCGCCTCAGCGATGCCGGCACGCCGGGAGATGGGTTCTCGACGCTCGACAGTATCAATGGCGACGCGCTGGTCTCCTACACCTTCGCCTCCCCCAATCTAAAGCTGACGATCGACACCGGCGCTGGCGACGACACCTTCGTCCACAATGGTTTCGACAACGCCATTTCGGGCAAGGTCCTGCTGAGCGGAGGGGCCGGCAGCGACGCAGTGATCGGACCTCCGGAAGACACCGATTGGAACATAACCGGGATGAACTCCGGCAACGTTTCAGGGGTGTCCTTCGTCGAGGTTGAGAATCTCAGAGGTTCTGCCGATAACGAGGACACCTTCTTCGTTTCGGCTGGTGGTGGACTGACTGGCGTCATGGATGGCGGCGCCGGCGGGTTCGACAGCCTCGTTCTCGATGGCGGTACTTTCCATTCTGTCACTTACGTTGCGACCGGTCCTGCATCCGGCACGATCACTCGGGACGGTCAGGTTCTGCGCTACGATGGCCTGGAGCCGATCACCGACAATACGGTCGTCGCCGATCGCGTTATCGCGACCAGTGATTTCGACGACGAAGCACGGTTGAAGGATAACGGCGACGGCACGCTTACGCTCGAATCGCTGTCGCTGATCCCGACCTTCGAGAAGGTCACTTTCGCCAAGCCCACCAACAGCCTGACAATCAAACTTGGCGCCGACCTCGGCATCCCGCTCCTGTCAAAGGATGTCCTGACGGTGAGCGGCGTCAATCTCGGGGCTGCAAGCTTTACTGTTTTTGGCGAGAACGCTGCCGATACGGCCGGCGATGACGGCAAGGACGAAGTCCTCATCGAGGGGACGAACACGTTCGGTGCCATGGCGGTTCATGCCGAAAAGATCACGATTTCAGGCAATGTTTCGGCGACGACGGTTACCCTTGTAGCGCTCGCCGAAGACGACGGAAAAATCACCGGCGGCGCCTATTTCGCGACACCCGAGGCGATCATCGACCTCAGCGGCGCGACCATCACCGCCTCTGGGGCCGTGCAGATCTCGGCGACGGCGGATGCAACCGTATCGGCTTCGACAGCGGAGGTAGGACCGCTTCAAGGCGTCATCGTCACCGTTCTGCCGGAGGCGAGGATCAAATTCGACAACACTACTCTGACGGCAGCGAGCCTGACGGGCGGTAGTGTGGTCAGTGTTTCGCTGACTGCGGCCGACGAAGGCGACGCAAGCGAGAACGACACGACCAAGGATGCGGCGGTTTCCGTGACGGTTGTTGTCAGCGATTCCATCACCGAAGTGCTGGGGGGCAGCTCCCTCAACGTATCCGGCGCGGTCGCGCTGACCGCCGACACCCACCTGGCACTAACAACAACGGCGAATGGCGGCTCGGGCTCCAAGGGCGCAAGCGTTGCCGTTTCGGAAGTCAGCGCAACGACGCGCGCCTATATGGCGGGCAATTCGTCGCTCAACGCCAATGGCGGTAACCTGCCCGATACAGTTGCCTTCGGCGCGACGTTGACCAGCAATGTCTCCACCACTGCGATCTCCAGCGCAGGCGGTTCGAACCAGGGCGATGGCACAAGCGAATCCGAAAAGCGGCTCGCCGACCCGAACCAGGACAGCAATACCTCGGACAAGGCGGCGACCAGCGGGGGCGACATCACCTTCGCAGGTGCGGTCACGGTTTCCGATTACCGGACCACCACGGAAGCCTATATCGATAGCTCCATCCTTGTTTCAGCAAGCACGCTCGCCCTGACAGCGGCCTCCACCGAGAGCGTGACCGCAGCAGCCGACGGCTCGGCCACCGGCAGCGCCGGTACCGGCGTTGGTGTGGCTGTCGCGCTCGGCATTGCTGATGTCACCACCCGCGCCTATGTCGCCGGTACGTCCGATCTGACGGCGAGCGCCGTAAACCTCAATGCCACGCTGAACGCGGGCGACAGCTTCGTCGTGACGGCCGAAGCCGGGGCAGGCGGCGCCGAAACCAACGTCGCCGGGGCTCTCGCTATCAGCATCATCATGACCGACGTCGAGGCCGTGATCGAGGCTGGTGCATCGGTCGATCTCAATGGTGCTGACCTGGCTCTGACTGCCTCCTCAACCACCCATGCCGAGACCGCAGCGACCCCGAACGGCGATGATCTCGGAGAGGCCGGCGAGACCGGCATCGGCGGTTCGGTGGCGCTCGCCATCATCGACAACAACACGAACGCGCTGATCGAAAACGGTGCGACGGTCACAGCCGCAGACGGCGTGACGCTTTCGGCAACCGGCAGCCATGAGTCCGAGACGGCAGCGGAAGCCGGCGGCACTGGCGGCAGCACCGGCATCGGCGGCGCGATCGCGATTGACGTGATCGACAATACCACCCGCGCCTCGCTCGGGACGGATGATGTCGAGCTCGATATAACCGGTACCTTCTCAGCAACAGCGACCCATCATGGGCTAAGCACGACCACTGCCGACGGCACCGCTATCGGATCGACAGCGGTCGGCGCGGCGATTGCGCTTGCCTTCGTCGACAATCGCGCGATCTCGACCACCAACCGGAATCTGCGCGCTGACGGCTCGGTCAGCCTGTCGGCATTGGGCGACGGCTCTAGCAAGGCGGAAGCCAAGGCAAGCGCCAAGGGAGCCGACAAGAACGACGAATCCGCCGACGGCAACACCAAGGCCGATCAGCAAAAGCAGAAGCAGGTAGACTTCGCCAACAGCAAATCCGGCGATGCCGACAGCACGGGTCAGACTGCCAACACCGGGGGGGGCAGCAGTGGCGATGTCGGCGTGGCGGCCGCCCTTGCAATCAACGTGTCCGACAGCGAAGCGCTGGCCAGCATCGGCAATGGCCGCACCGTGACGGCCGGCGACGGCGCCGGAACCGGCGGCGTGAGCCTGCAAGCGAAAAACAATATGGATGCCGCGGCGATCGCCGATGGCAGCGCGACGCTCGAAAGCGAAACCTCGGGCACTGCGGTCGGCGCCGCGGTGGCGATCAACGTTGCAGACATGAGCAACAGGGCGATCATCGGCAACGGCGCGATCGTCAATGCCGACGGCAGCGTTACCCTATCCGCAACCATGAAGAACGTTGGCGGCGATCAGAAGAACATCTTCGAGGCCCATTCGACATCGGGAGCCAGCGGTGGTGATACCGGCGTTGCCGGCTCCTTCGCGCTCAATGTGTCGGACGCAACCTCGGAAGCCGCGATCGGACCTTCAGCCAGTGTCACGCTCAGCAGCGACGACGCTTCGTTGACAGCGTCCAACACGTCCGAAAGCAGTGCTATCGCTCAGGCGGATGCGGAGAGTGCAAGCACCGGCGTCGGAGCCTCCTTTGCCATCAACGCAGCCGACAACACGGCATCGGCCAAGGTCGAAACGTCCGTTATCCTCACCGGCCTCGATGACCTGACACTCAGCGCCACGGGCAGCCACAAGACCACCACGACAGCGGAATCCGGCGCGACAGCCGAAGATGGGACCGGCGTTGGCGGTGCCATCGCGATCACGGTTGCCGATAATGTGACGGAGGCAAAGCTCGGCACCGGCGGCCTTATCGACCTTGACGGCGCCTTCAGCGCGACCGCAACCCACCATGGCGCCAGCACGACTTCGGCCCTCGGCGATGCAATCGCCGGGAATACGGCGGTCGGAGCCGCTATCGCGCTTGCATTCGTCGATGATAGTGCGACTGCGACTACGGCCCGCAACATCACTGCCGACGGCAATGTCGGTTTCTCGGCCCACGGTGACGGCGCCAGCGCGGTCGAGGCTAGAGCCAGCGCTGCAGGCGCGGACAAGGATAAGGAAAGCGACAGCGGCAATACGACCGCTGACGACCAGAAGAACAAGCAAAAGCAACTCGCCAACGACAAATCGGGCAAGACGAACACCGGTGACAAGTCCGCGACGAGCCAGGGCGGTACCGGCGGCGGCCAGGTGAGCGTCGCCGCTGCGCTCGCCCTCAACGTCTCTTCGTCGCTTGCCGTTGCTTCGATTGGTGACGGCGTCACGATCATTGCTGGGCAGGGCGCCGGCACAGGAGAACTTCAACTCCAGTCCTCCAACAACATGAATGCCAGTGCCACCGGCGACGGCAAGGCGACGACAACGAGCAGTGGCACAGGCGTCGGTGTCGCCGTTGCCATCAACGTCGCGACCATGCGGAACGAAGCTTCGGTCGGCGCCGGCGCGCATATCACGGCCGACGGCCTGACGGCTTCGGCGACGATGAAGACCGTCGGCGGCAATGCCGAGCACAATTTCGGTGCGGAATCCACTTCAGGTGCGAGCGGCGGCGACACAGGCGTGGCGGGTTCGTTCGCGTTGAGCGTTGCAAACACCACTACGCTCGGCACGATTGGGTTCGACCATGGCGGTGG
Organism: Ensifer adhaerens; assembly: GCF_028993555.1. NCBI lineage: Bacteria > Pseudomonadati > Pseudomonadota > Alphaproteobacteria > Hyphomicrobiales > Rhizobiaceae > Ensifer > Ensifer adhaerens. The sequence continues at coordinate 1,051,763 of NZ_CP118611.1, forward strand.
CGGTACGACGACCGTCACGCTTTCCGGCGGCAATGTCAGCCTGCAGGCAACCAACACAACCAAATCGACGACAGAGGCGACCGCCCATGGCGCCGGCAGCGGTTCGGGAAGCACGGGCGTCGGCGCGTCGATAGCGCTTGGCATTTCGCTCAACACGACCTTCGCCGGGATCGAAAACGGCGAAACGGTCAGCGGCAACACCGGCAACTTCCAGGTTTTTGCCACTTCGAACGATACGGTCACGACCACAGCGAAGGCGGGTGCTGCGGGCAACACCGCCGTTGGTGGTGCAATTGCAGTCACCTACGTGGACAATGACACGGATGCTCATATCGGCACGGGTGCCGGCGGTGCGATCACGCTGAACGGCAATCTCGCCGCCCAGGCGACCCACGCCAGCACGATCCACACGCTCGGCGACGGCGAAGCCGCCGGCAGCAATGTCGGCGTCGGCGTTTCCCTCGCCTTGAACATCGCCGAAGTAACCAACGACGCCTTTGTCGGCAGAAACTTCTCCGGCGCCAACAATGTCAGTGTAACCGCCATGTCGACGTTCGACACGAAGGCGGAGTCCAAGGCCAGCGCCAAGGGCAATGACACCTCGAAGGCAAACTCCGATCAGGAAACCAGCAACCAGACAAGTATGGCCCAGAACCAGAGTGGCGGCTCCAAGGCGCCGACCCAATCTGGCAGTAGCAGCCTTGGCACCGCCGATAGCAAGAGCACAAACGAGACCGGCAAGTCGACACAGGGCGGGACCAGTGTCGCCGCAACGATCGCTGTCAATTTCCTCGACGCCGACAACACCGCGACGATTGCAAGCAATGTTGTGATCGGGTCTTCGGGCGCGATGGAAATTACAGCCATGATGACCACCGACGCGCGTGCCCTCGGTACGGCGACGGCGACAAACACCAGTGCCAATACCGGCGTTGCGGCCGCTGTCGGCCTCAACATCGCCTTGCTCGACAATACCGCGCAGGTCAATTCGGGCGCCGATCTCACCGCTGGCTCGATCAAGGTACGGGCAATTACGGCCGATGGCGAAAGGAATACCTTCCAGGCGCGGGCACTGGCAGGCGCCGTATCGAAGAACACCGCCGTCGGCGGCTCCGTCGCGATCAATTATCTCGACGTCAATTCAAGTGCCATCATCGGCAACAATACCGATCTCGATGCCAACGCCGGCGCAATTGCGATCAATGCCGTCAGCGTCAGCGAGATGCAGAGCATTGCCGGTGGCGCGGCGCTGAGCCTCAATGGCGGCACCGGTGTCGGCGTTGCGGTTTCCATTAATATCGTCAACGATCTCAATACCAAGGCCGACGTCGGAACCGGCGTCGATGCCGAGGCGAGCGGGGCGATCGGTGTCACGGCGCACGCTGAACTGTTGCCGATTACGGAGAGCCTTCCTGTCATCGGCAATTTGGCAGTGACCAGCTTTGCCGCCGGCGTTGCGGCAAGCAACGGAACGGCGGTGGGCGGTTCCTCGAGCGTCAACGTCATCTTCATGGAGACGCATGCCTTCATCAATGACGGCTCCGACTTCGACGGCAATGGCGGGGTGACCGTCGAGGCGACGGACATCTTGACCATGGTCAGCGGTGCAGGCGGCATCGGACTGTCCGGCGGCAGCAATGCCGGTGTTGGCATCGGTCTCGATGTGAACGTCATCATTCGCAATACCAGCGCCTGGGTCGGCGGGACGGCGGACCTCGGCGCAATTGCCGGCAATATCCTCGTCAACGCCGATTCATACGACACCATCACCTCGATTGCCGCCACCTTCGGCTTGAGCCTCAGCGGCTCGGGCGTCGCCGCCTCGGTCGGTGTCGTCGTACTCGACACCGCAACCGAAGCCTATGTCGAAACGGGAACAGCGCTCAACAAGTCCGAGCTTCATGCGGGCGGAAATGTCTCCGTCAAGGCAGCCGGCGACGCCAAGATCTTTGCGCTCGCCGGCGGTATCGCCTTCGGGCAGGGCGCCGGCATCGGGATCGCTGGGACAGTTTTCGTTCACATCGACGATGTGAAGGCCGAGATCCACGGCCAGGCCGACGTTGAAACCGGTGGACCGATTGGTCTCGATGTTTCGGCGATTTCCACCGAGGACGTGATCACGATCGCCGCCGCCGGCGGTGTGTCGACCAGCAGCGCCGCCGTGGCGGGCTCTGTCGCAGTCACGGTGCTGACCGAAACGACGATCGCGCGTATCGGCTCGAATACTGCGGTTACGGCTCAGTCAGGTACAAACAATCCGAGTGTTGCCGTCTACGCCTATGGCGAGACCGATCTGCTGACGGTTGCCGGCTCGCTGGCCATTTCCGGCGGTAGTGCCGCAGTTGGCGCCGGCGTCAATATCGCGACGCTGATCAAAACCACGCAGGCATCGATCGATTCCGGCATGGACATGGACGCTGACGGCAACGTCAAGGTTGAGGCCACCAGCAACGAGGACGTTGGTTCCTTCTCTGTAGCGGCCGGGGGTGCCTCCACGGCCGGCATCACCGTTTCGGCGGACGTCTTCGTCTTCGACATGACCACCCGTGCCTTCATCGGCGACGATCCGCTCGACGGCATCGCCAATGCGGGCCTGACCGATGTGCGCGCCCTTGGCAGTGTGCTTGTACAGGCGATCGACGAGACCGAACTCGACCTGATCGTCGGCGGCGTTGCCGTTGGCGGAAGCGCCGGCGTCGGCGTCGCTGCCGGCGTGGCGGTTGTCGACAAAGTGACAGAATCGTTCATCGGTGAAGACGCGCGCGTGACGGGCGAGGGCCAGCACAGCGTGGCTGCACGCACTGGCCGGTTCGATATCAGCTTTGCCGGATCGCAAAGCATGGGCGACGGCTACGATCCTAAGACCGACGGCCAGGTCAGCAAGGACAGCCTTGAAGCGGGCGTGCCGATCAAGGAAGGGGGCGGCGACCTCGGCCAGTTCAACGACCTTGACCAGGACGAAAGCGATGACGGGACGCCGACCGATCCAGGCCTGACCCAGCAGCGGACGGCGACGGCCGCCGTTGACGGCGGCTTCCGCGGCGTTGCAGTTTCGGCAAGCACGAAGGACGATATCGAAACGGCGGCCATCAGTGTTGGCGGCGGCGGATCTGTTGGTGTCGCCGTCGGTGCGGCGGTCAACGTGCTCAACACGACAACCACCGCGCTGATCGGCGAGGGCGCCCGTATCAACCAGGACATGAGCGGCAGCGGCAATGGCGCGCAGTCGGTTCTGGTCGCCGCAGCGAGCGATTTCAGCCATCTCGGCGTTGGTGCAGGTGCCGCCTTCGGCGGATCTGCTGCTGCCGCTCCGGCGGTCGACGTGTCAGTTGTCACGACGAAAACAACAGCAACAATCGGCAACGACACGCTGGTCGATGCGAACAATGACGTCGCGGTCGTTGCGACGGGCAAGGAGAAGGTTCTCGTCGTCTCCGCCGGTCTGGCGCTCAGCGGCGCGGTCAGCCTGGCGGGCGGCGTCTCGGTTGTCTCGATCGATGCCGACACCTTTGCCCGCATCGGGGATTCCACCGTCGAGGCCGGTGGTGACGTCGCCGTTATGGCGAAGGACGACTCTCAGTTCACGATCGTTTCGGGCGCGGTTGCCATTGGGCTTTCCGGCGGTGGCGCCGCGGGTTCCGTCGGCGTCGTTCACGTCACCAAGGACACCGAAGCGACGATCGGCGCAAATGCCTCGATCGATGCGCGTGGCAACGGCGCAGGTATTGCGACTGTGCTCGACGGCAACATCACCACCAGCGGCGGCAATCCGACCGGCTTCTCGACGCTTTCGGGTGAGGCCCATGGGGTCATCGTCCAGGCGGAATCGTCCGAAGTCGTCACCCATATCGCCGTCGCCGGCGCCGGTGGGCTTTATGTCGGTATTGCCGGCGCCGTCAGCGTAACCATCGTCGATTCCGATACACTGGCTGCCATCGGTGATGGCGCCGCGATCAACCAGGGCTCTGCCAACTATCAATTGCATCCGGCCAATGTCGGCCTCGGCCAGGGCGTTTATGTCAACGCGGCCAACGCCGTTCGCATCACGTCCTTCGCCGGTTCGGCGGCCGTCGGCTTCGTCGGCATCGGTGGCGGCATCGACTTCGGCAGCATCAAGAACGACACGACCGCCTCGATCGGCGCGAATGCCGATATCCTCGCACGGCAGGATGTCGCTGTCAGCGCGGACTCGATCCAGGTCCTCAAGGGCTTCGCTTTCAGCGGTGTCGGCGGCGTCGTCGGTCTCGGCGCGTCAGTCTCGGTCTGGTCGATCGGCCAGGATTTCAAGGACGATTACGCCAACGAGAAGGAAGGCACGTCCGGCGATGCCACCACGGGCGGCGGCGACAATGCGGCCGCCGATGCGGGCGAAAAGACCGATGGCGGCGTCGGCGAACTGACCGGCCAGATGACCGGTTTCAGCGGCGACGGAAACTCTCGCACCGCGGACTCCCGTGTCAGGGACAACATGCAGGGTGCATCGGACCGGCTGAACGCCCCGTCGTTCTTCTCGAGCGCGGACCTCGATGCCGCGTTGATCCCGACGAATGAGGAACACGGTACCACCGCCACGATCGAAGCTGGTGCGAATGTCGAGGCCGGCCATGACATCCTGGTTGTCGCCCGCCAGAACATGAAGGTCGATCTTCTGATCGGCAACGCCGCCGTTGGCCTGGTTGGCGCCGGCGCGGCGGTAACGGTGCTCAACGTATCCGGACAGGTCAAGGCCAAGGCCGGCGGCAATCTCGCTGCCGGCAATGAGATCAAGGTCGAGGCCGAGCTCGACGAAGAAGTCGATGTCACGACCGTCGCCATCCAGGGCGGATTCGTCGGCCTTGGCGCTTCGGTCATCGTCATCAACGACACAAGCCGTGTGCAGGCGCGTCTGCTCGATGGGACCGTGGTGGACAACGCAAGCTTGCTGTCGATCACCGCGTCCAACAAGCAGGACTTCGATGTCACGACGACGGGCGTACAGGCTGGTCTCGTCGCCGCCGGCGCCTCTTATGTCGATCTCAATATCGGCGACACCGACGACAGCACAATCGAATCCCTGGCGACCATCGGGTCCAACAGCCAGATCGGCCAGACCGACCCGGTTGGCGCGATCACTGTTCATGCGGACTCGACCATCGACGCCAAGGCGAAGACCTTTGCCCTTGCCGGTGGCGCGATTGGAGCCACGTTCAATTTCGTGCTGATCGACGTCGAAACAAACGTCGAAGCCTCGATCCTCGGCAACGCAAACATTGATGCGACTGGCACCGTTACGCTAGAGGCGATCTCCAACCACGACGCCAAGGGCGACGTCTTCTCCCTGAGCGTCGGCCTCGGCGCCGTGGGCACGAGCATCGTGACGGTCAACATTGTGCCGACGACGAGCGCGCTGATCGGCGGCAACGCCATCGTTACCGCTGGCGGCATCGTGATGCTGGCCTCCCACAACTTCTCCGGCGAAGCGGCCACGGATCGTGGCGCGAGAGCCTATGCCGAAGCTTCGGGCGGCGGTTTGATCAGCGGCCAAGGCGCGGCTCCCACCGCCAAGGCGAACGCGGTCGTCAACGCTTCGATCGGGGCGGGCGGCAGCCTCACGATTACCAACGACATCGACATCAAGTCGCGGCTGCGCAATTACGCCGTCGCCAACACGGAGGCGAACTCCTTCGGTGCTGCCGCAGTCGGCGCGACCGATGCAGAAGCAACGGCCAATGGCCAGTCGAATGCGGCAATGAATGCCAACGTTGTTTCGGTTCGCGATATCGGCGTCAATGCGCTTGCAATCAACGGCGCACTTGCGGTTGCCGAAGCGACCGGTGGCGGCGTGCTAGGCGCATTGACGGTCAACAGTGCAACGGCGACGGCCAGCCCATCGTCGGTCTCAGCGACCATCGGTAATAACACCTCCATCCAGTCGGCCCGCCACGTCCGGCTCAAGGCGCTCGCCAACACGGAAGGCGATTCCAAAGTCGTCGGTGTGACGATCGGCGGCGTCTTCGGCGCCGGCGACTCCGACGCGACCACCAATGTCAGCCCGACCGTTTCCAGCAGCATCGGAACGGGCAGCGTCATCAATGCGACGGGTGACATTTCCGTCGAGGCGATTGCCGCGCCCATTCCAGGAACGCAGCCCGACTATGCGGTCGTCGATGCCGACGGTGTCGCCGACACGATCACCGTCAATAATCACGGCCTGGTAACCGGCGATACGGTCGAATACGATGCCGGCACCGGTGGCGCGGTAATCCCCGGTCTTAACTGGCCCGATCCGCAAGATCCTGCAGTCAATCGACAGTACAATGTCATCAACGTCGTCGATGGCGGCAATATCGACCCGAACAAGCTATACTTCGGCTCGACTTTCAATGCCGCAAGCATCGATTCCGAAACCGAGATTATTACTTTCCAAGGCGCGCATAACTTCAGCAGCGGCGATGCCGTGCGTTATTACGCCGGGCCGGACGAGACGATCAACAGCTTCGGCCTGACCGAAGGCAATCTCTACTACGTTCTGGTTATCGACGAGTCCCATATCAAACTGGTCAATACGCATGACAAGGCGGTCAACCCGCAAAACTACTTCAAGAACTTCCAGCCCGACGACATCGCCAGCAATCAGATCACCATCTCCGGTCACGGGTTCACCAATGGCATGGCCGTCACCTATGACGCGCCCGACGCCAAGACCTTCGTCAGCCGGCAGGTCGACGTCCATCCGACGGCACTCAATCCCGATGGTTCGCCGATCGACGACGGCACCCAGGACAACATTCGCTTCTTCGACGACAACGGCAACGCACTGAACCATGGGTTCAGCGAGGGCGAGCACGTCGTCTATAACGTTGAAACAGAAACGGGGGCGCCCGGAACGGCGATCGGCGGGCTGTCCGATGGCCAGACCTACCGCGTCCACGTCGTCAATTCGACCACGATCCAACTGAAACGCAACGACGTTGTCACCGAACAGGTTCAGTTCGTCCGCAACGGGGCCGGCGACCGGATCATCCGCACCGATGGCGAGAACTGGGCCGATTTCGGCTTTGGAACCGGTACTCTGTTCATCAGCGGCGCCGGTGCCAACAGCGGTACCTATACCGTTACCGGCGTCAGCGGCAGCACATTGATCCTGTCGGTCGTCAACAGCGTCACGGAAACGACGCTCACCAAGACCTTCGATCAGTCGATCATCACGCTCACGCCCAACAAGGCGAAGACCGCCGACGACATCCATTCGCTGATCAATGCCAAGAATCTGCCCATTGGCGGGCTCGAAGGCGGCAAGACCTATTATGTTCGTGGCGTCAGCGGCCCCGGTGACGATACTTTCGAACTGTGGGACGCGCCGACCGGCGGCACCCAGATGACGCTGACGCCGACCGGGCTCTCCGGTCCCTATGCCAATCATCGGATTGGCGCGCTGGCTGTCGATATATCGAGCGATGCCACCAGCGAACAACAGCTGCGCATTGATCTCAGCGATGCCGTGACTTCGGCCGCAAATGGGCAATTCCTGTTTGGTCCGGGGCGCGTTTCTCTCAGTGAAATCGCGCCGCAGTCTGGCGACGGTGTGTCGTCGGCCTATTCAAAGGGGTCGGGTGGCGGCTTTGTCGGCGTCAACGGCAATGACGCCAATATCACCAGCAATCCGAACGTGACCGCCACGATATCGGCGACGCTTGTAACAACGAGCGGTGATGTCTCGATCACCACATCGGCCATCACCAATACGACGGCGCATGCGGTCAACGGCACCGGCGGCTTCGTCGCCGTCGGCGACGCGGATGCCAACAGCTACCAGGACGTCGACAGCGTCGCCTCCGTCGGCGCCGGCACCCGCATCGTCGCGGGCAAGAACGTCACCATTGCTTCCAGCACCAATGTGAATACCGGAGCCTCGTCGCATGCAAGCGCCGGCGGCGCCGTTGGCCTGGCTTCGCCGACGACCGTAGTCTGGATCGAGTACAACAGTGCCGCAACGGTCGGCACCGACGCAATCGTCGTCGCCGGCGAACTGGCACGGCTGACGGCCTATTCCGAAGCCGGCGTTTCCGCCAAGTCGACCGGTTCGGGCGTCGGCTTCGGCGGTGATGGTGATGCCGTCACCCATGTCTATATCGGTGTTGCGGATCCGAACCCCGATCCGGATCAGGCGGACACGATCGCAACGCTCGGCGACCGGGCTGTTCTGAGCGCCAAGCGGGCCGTTGCCAGCGCCAAAGTCGGGCGCTTCGACATCTTCGCCGGTAGCGACGGCCGAGGCGCCGGCTTCTATGGCGAGGGCCAAGCCGAAAGCACGCTGACGGCGCGGCCGAAAGCGGAAGTGCATATCAATGCCGATTCCGAACTGACGGGTTGGGAAGGCGTCGATCTCATCACGCGCTACGACAACGTCAAGACCCACGCCAAGTCGTACGCTCGCGCGACCGGTCTTTTCGGCTTCGTCGATTCCGACGCGCACAACGACACTGACGTGGCGTCGAAGATATTCGGTGCCGCCGGCGCTCTGGTGACCGCCGGCCCGCGTAACAACGCCGATGCCGTGCTCGGCCATCCCGATTATCCGCAGGAGCCGGCTGCTTCGAACGAACACTTGGCGCTCTATGCTTCCACGGTCAACGGTTCGATCTCGCAGACGGATGACGCCGACCACAGCAAGCGATCGCTCGCTGCCGGTGGCTCCGATGGCAGCAGCCCGGACGACCGGCCTCAGCAGATAGATTTCAATTCGGATGTCCTCATTCTCTCCGGACGATCACCCGAGCTCGTCGTCAAGCAGTTGGTCATCGGGGCGGACGGACAGATCGACGTTGCGGTCGAAGTGACCGTAAACGACAGCGCCAGCGGCGGCGGCAGTAGCGAAGGGGAGGGTGACACGATCCAGAGCGACGACATCGTCGTCAACGACATCCACAATCCCGGCCCCGGCGACGTCGTCTTCGATTCCGATACGATGGTCGGTTCCGGCGGCACCTGGACGTTCCGCGATACGCTGCAGCGCGTCACGATCCGCAACGAGTCCGACAAGGACATCATCATCAACAATATCGACGTCGTCACTGACGAGCAGCCACTCGCCTGGCTGAACCCGACGAAGACGGTGACGCTCACGTTCAACATCGAACGCGAGGTCGCGCCAACGCTGATCGAAATCACCGACACGGGTGGTCGGTCGGATATCTACATCAACGGCACCATCGAAAACCCGATCGGGACGACCACAATCGTCAATACCGACGGATCCGTTTTCGCGTCCAATGATCGAGGTGTCGTCGGCAGCGATGGCCGGGAATCGCTCATCCGCACGCATATCCTAAATATCCGTGCGGACGAAAACGTCGGCACGACGGGAACCCGCGTCAACGTCGATATCGTCGACAGCGCCGGCCTGCCACAACTCATCAGCTTCGATACCGGCCGCGTTAGCGGCCTGACTGAGCAAATCTTCCTCGGGCACGAGAATCGTTTCTACACCGGTCAGCTTGTCCGCTACGACGCCGTCAGCACAGCAATCGGCGGGCTCGTCGATGGAGGCTACTACTATGTCATCGCTTCGTCCGATGGCCTGAGCGTCCGGCTGGCAAACACCCTTTCGAATGCGCTCGCAGGTGTCGCAATCAACCTTTCGCCGAGCGGGCCGCTTACCAACCAGCATAGCCTGATCTCGGCCGAGACCTTTACGGTCGATGCCGTTCAGAACGTCAATCTCGATCTCAAGGCCCTGCTGCGCGAAAATCTCGGTGGCGGCTATTACATCGTCGAAATCGACCGCATCAGCGCCGGTGACACCGCCAATGTCCTGCTGCAGGCAAGCCTCGAACAAAGCGGAGCCGGCGCGTCCGGTGGCGTGCTCGTCAAGGCGCCGAGCCAGGCGGCCGGCCTCACGCATTACAATTTCTTCCGGCCGGACAGCGGCGCACCCGAACCGCTCAGCCGTGGTGTCTTCGGAACCGGCAATACGGCGATCGCCTCGACCTATGACTTCCGTGGGATCGATCCTGCGACAGGCAGCCGGACTCTTCATGGTCTCCAGGCCGGAGCGGTCGCCGCCGGCGGTGATATCATCGTCGCAGCGGCAAATCCGACACCCATTGCAACGACCATCAACGTTCTCGGGATCACCGAGATTGCCGGTAACGGCGATATCGATGTGGTGACCAACGGCTATATTGCGCTCAGCGAGAAGACCGGCGACATGCGGATCGAGCGCATCAAGTCGACCGCGTCGGACGTGCTGCTCTACTCGCCGCGGCGCATCCTGGATGCACGTGGCCTCACAGAAGGTGACGCCGAAGCCGATGTCGCCGGCCGCAACATCACGATGGCCGCCGGCGTCGGTCTCTTCAACCCGAACCATGCACAAGTCGCGGCACAGGTTCTCAACCCGACGCTGCTCGATATCAATTCACCGCTCGGCGGCATCGGCCTGCCGACCGATTTCCTCGAGATCAACGTCGATATCCGCAACGGCGTCGGTGGCCTCGGCGTGCTAAGGGCGTTCGACACGACCGCCGATAACACGCTCGGCATCTTCCTCGACGAAGTCGTCGGCGACCTCCTCGTCCACACCGTTCACACGACCAGAGACATCTCATTGCGTACAGTTGCCGGCTCGATCCTCGACGCCCGCAACAACGGCGCCGGCGACGATTTTGCTGACATTATGGGCCAGAGCATCGATCTCGACGCTAATGGCGGCGGCTCTATCGGAGCCTTCACCAACGACCTTGAGATCGATTCATCGCGCGGTTCGTCGAATGATGACGTCGCGCTCGAAGCCGGCAACAATATCTATCTGGCGGAAGCTCCTGCTAATCCCGGCGAAAGTGCCGGTAATCTGAGGCTTGTGCTCGCCCATGCCTATGACGGCGACATTCGCATCACCGTTCGCGAGACGGGTGTCCAGGGTGAAAACCTTGATCTCCTGCACAGTGGTAGCGCGCGCTTCTCCGAAGACGGCACCACTTTCCCAACCTTCCAGGCGGATGCCGAACGCGCCATCCCGCACGGGCAGATCTTTGCCGAGAAGGGCAATGTGCAATTGCGCGTCGGCGACAACGTCACGCTCGACTCCAACAGCGAGATCCTGGCTGCCAAGCGCATTGACATCTACGGTGACGTCACCGCCTTCGATGAGACCATCAACTTCCTCGCCAATGCCGATATCGGCTTCGGCTCTGTCATGCTGCTGCGCGGGCGCATCATCGCCAATGCAGCGGTAACACCCGGCAACAAGAGCAATGGAACGCCCGTCGGTACCGCCACACCGAAGACCTCTGCACCGCACGCGACGAATCTGACCTGGATCTTCGGCAATACGGATGTCGACACGATCCAGTTCGGCGATCCCTCGGGCGCCGGCGGCACCAACACTCAAGGCAGCCCCGGCTATATCTTCCTCGGCTCGAAGACCCGGGTCTATGGCAGCCAAACGCTCGATCCGACGGTTGCTGACGGAGAAGATCGCTTCACCGTCTACTATCTGCAAGACACGGCGACGCAGACGTCACCTAATATGACGACTGCGGCCGAACATACGCTGACGCTCGATGGTGTCTCCGGCAGCGACCTTTACGAGGTTTACACGCTCGGCTCGAACAATCCGGGTCTCGGCAATGCCGGCACGGACTTCAATCGCAACTACGTCATCAATGTGCTCGATACCGGGCGGTCGAACGACGGCGTCGATGCGCTGAACATCTATGGCTACAACTCGGCACTGAACGGCAAGGATGGGGGCGGCAACAAGCTGATCGACGACATCTTCCTGCTGCGTGGTGCAAACTACCTGCCGCACGAAATGGCCGACCGGCCAGCCTATGTCGCAATGGTCTACGGCCAGCCCACGACCTATGCGGACACGATCGAGGACAATGAACCTTCGAACGAAAGCGCGCGCATCAACTATGACACGGCGCTCAACGGACGTGTGACCATCGAGGGCCTCGGCGGCAACGACAACTTCTATTCGGACGACACTACGGCCATCGTTTCGCTACAGGGTGGAGCGGGCGATGATTCCTTCCAGATCGGGCAGATCTTCGGCAGTAAGCGAACTGATGATCCCGAAAATGGCGCAACGCCGTTCTTCGGCGGCGGCTTGCTCGCCCAGGACGTATTCCCGGACATGGTGGCGACGACCCGCGGCTGGTTGAGCCCAGGCATCAGCGCACCCTTGGTCGCCCAGGGCGGAACCGGCAACGACGAATTCCGCGTCTATTCGAATCAGGCTGAACTGAGGCTCGAAGGCGACGACAACAACGACCTGTTCATCGTGCGCGCCTTTGCGATCGCCGCTGTGGCCAACGAGGATTGGAATGGCGACGGCACGATCGACCAGGACGACCTGCCGGCGGTTACCCTCGACACCAATGGCGATGGCGTCATCAACTTTGCCGATGCCGATTCCACCCCCGACGACTACACCGATGACGTGATCGTGCTCGACGATCAGGGCGTTGCGATGCCGATCATCGGGCTCGGCTTCTCTGTCGCACGGGCGCCCGACATTCGCGCCGGCGGCGGGGAGGACGAGGTCCAGTACAACGTCAACGCTCCGGTTTCCGTCGACGGTGGCACGGGCTTCGATAAGCTCGTGATCCTCGGCACGGAGTTTGCGGACGACTTTGCAATCACCGAGCGCGGCATTTTCGGCGCCGGCCTCAATGTGCGCTACACCACGATCGAAGTGGTCGAAGTCGATGGTCTCGAGGGTGACGATGAGTTTTTCGTCCAGTCTACGGCCTTCGGCGTTGCCTATCGCGTTATCGGTGGCCTCGGGTCCGACACAATCAACGTCGCCGGCGACGTGACAGAAGATATCGTGACCCGCGAACTCGAAGGCGCCTCCGGTGCCGTCGATCATCTGGTTGCATCCGGCGACGCGCTTTACGACGGCGTGCTGGTCGACGGTTTCGACTACAACGTTGCTTCTGGTGAAGAGGGCATTATCCGTATCGACGAAACCGGCGGCCTTACTGCCGTGCGCGAAGGCGGTCCAGTAAACGTCGACAGCTACACGGTGAAGCTTGCAATCGCCCCGCTTGCCGGCCAGGTGGTCTATGTCACGGTGTCCGCGGCACGCTCGCCGCAGGAAGAGGAAGACGGCACGCTGTTGAACCCGACGCCCTTGCCGAACGGCCTTGGCGACACGATCTGGCTGTCCACCGTCAACCCGGGCGTAACCGTAACCGACAGCGACTTCCAGCATGTTGTCATGGTCAATGGCGTCCCGCAGATCATCAAGGATCGCGCGGTGGTTCTGCGGTTCGACAGCAGCAACTGGATGAATCCGCAGACGGTCTACGTCTACGCGCCGGATGATCCAAGGGCAGAAGGCGACCGCGTCGTCGTCATTCAGCACAGCGTGATTTCAGACCTTAGCGGGGTCGATACCAACGTCATCGATATCGATGCCGCATACCCCGATGGCGACCCCTTCGACGCGGCAGACGTCCGCAATGTCGAAGTGCTGGTCAGAGACAACGACACACCCGGCATATATGCCACCGAGGTTGCGCCTGGCACCAACATCGAAGACGGCCGGTCGCTGGTCATTGAAGGTAGCCCGACAACTCAGTTGACAGATGAAATCCTCGTTCAGCTTCAAACGGCACCGGAGGTAGGCGACATCATCGTCGTCAAGCTCTTCCTCAACGAGGCAAGCGACGAGGATATCCAGATCTTCGATGTCGACGATCCGACGAACATCTTCAATTCGGTCGGCGACCGCATGTACAAACATGCTGATGGCTACTGGCGGCTGACCTTCGACCACACGAATTGGGACGATCCGGTTCGCATCGGCGTGCAGGCACGTGATGATATCCCGCGCGAAGATCCGCATACGGCAGTCATCTACTTCCAGCGCGACGATGTTCTGACGACCGACGCCGACCACGACTATGTCTTCCCGAACCTGCGGTCCGGCCCCGGTTACATCGACATCGAAGTCATTGACAACGACACAGCGGGCGCAGTCGTCCTCGAAAGCGGTGGCACGACGCTCCTCAATGCCGATGGCAGCGACACGGATGACTACACGATCCGGCTGACGAAGGCGCCCAGTACCACCGTGCAGGTCGCGATTGTCACCGATGGACTGGCGGATGTCGTCAGCGTCAATGGCGTCGCCGTCACACCCGGCTCGGGCTATACGGTGATCGGCGGACTGAGGCCGACGCAAATTTTCGACGGCAACTTGGTCTTCAGCAATGACGGCCTCAACGGCAAGATTACCCGCGGCACAGGCGCCGATCTTGGCAGCTTCGTCGACGAAGGCTTCTTCGTCGGCCAGCAAATCCGCATCGGCAACGCCGGCGGCAACAGTGGTGACTACTACATCACCGCAATCGACACGGTTGATGGCAAGTTCATCAAGGTCGATCGGACGTTCGGTACCGGCGGCCAGCTTGCGGATGTCATCCTCTCGGATCTCGCGAGCGAAGGCGCCTTCACGGGCAATATCCAGTTCCATACGGTCATCGAGGACGGCGCACCCACCTATCGTTTGACGATCGCCGGCCTTGCCGACGATGCGGACGGTTGGCTCGCATTTGGCTTCCTGGAAGGCCAGTGGATCCGTGTCTTCGACGCCGCCGACAACGTCATCGGCAACTTCAAGATCGCGATCATCCGAGGCGAGAACGACACCAAGGACGCCACGATCCAGATCACATCGGAGAACGCTGGACTGCTGCCGGTCGGCAGCACTCTTGCGGGCGTCAAGGTTCTGCGGACTGCTGCGGTCGCAACGTTCAATCCGGGGAACTACTCTGTCCAGCAGACGGTGGTGCTGCAGGCGGACGATAACTACGACATCCCCGTCACGCGCGAAGGCGTGAAGGTCTTCCCGGTCTCGGGCCACTATCTCTCTAAGCTGCGCGGACCGCTGGCTGTCGAAGGCGGCCCGACGGGTGCCGACCGTTCCCTGGAAAACGGCCTGAAACTGCCGGGTGAAGCCGACGACTTCCTGATCGCGATCGGTGCCCAACCGCCGGAATCGCAACAGATCGACGTCCTCAACATCTTCAACGACACGAGCAAGGAAGATGTCGACGGCGTTATGACGCAGACGACGCTGACCGGCTTCAACATGGCTGACGATCTGAGCCTCGGCCTCGGTGTCACCGGCGACCCGGCATTCGGTGAATCCGGCTTTTTCCCAGGCGGTATCAGCTTCGGCAAGATCAGCGTCGGCGCCGACGGTCAGTTCGGCACCAACACCACAAAGAGCACAATCGAGGTCGTCAACCTTATGCTCGGCGAGGGCAACGACGGCCTCGTCATTCAGGGCACGCTTGATCCGGCCCCCTCCGTTCAGGTCACCAATACCTTTACGGTAACCGCGAACGGCACCAATGGCGGCACGATCGTCCGCGCAGGCTTCGATTGGAAGGCCATGGGCTTCCTCGTTGGACAGACCGTGCAGATTGCCGGGCAGGCAGGCACCTGGACCGTTGTCGCGATCAACGACGCCCTTATCGATCCGCTGCACCCGGAGGAAGGCGCTGATCCGAACGACAATTCGATCCTGGTTCTTAGCGGCTCGTCGCTTGCCGGCGTTGCCACCGGCTCGCTGACCATCACCGCGATCGACAAGGACGTGATTACCGTCAACAAATCCGTCGACGTCGCCCAGACGATTGCCGGCGGGATCATCGTGCGTACCGACGGCGGTGCATGGACCGGCTTCGCGGTCGGCGACTTCATCAGCATCAACGAAGATTTCGCGAAGGGCGAATACCAGATCATCTCGATTTCGGGTTCGACCATGCGTGTCGTCGGCGGTCAGCTCGCGTTGGTCAGCGATGCGCCGAGGACGATCAACCGTATCAACCCGGTCACCAATGCGATCCTGCAAACGGTGGTCACCGACGTCAGCATCGACCCGACCTATACCGGCGGCATCGTCACCCGTCAGGACGGTATCAAGTGGGCCGCCGAGGGCTATCTTGCCGGTCACCTCATCACCATGATCGATGAAAACGGCAAGCGAGACTTCCGCATCATCGAAATCTCCGATGACGGCTTCTCGCTGAAACTCGAAGGCGTGCTGCTCGCCACCCAGAATGATGCGGTCAAGAGCTTCTATGTGCAGGGTGCGCATGGTGGCCTGACGCTCGTGCACGGCGGCGGCAACATGTATCTCGAAAGCGCTGGCAAGATGAACATTGCCAGTGCCGGCGGTGGCTCAATCGTCGTGACCCGCCTCGACGGGCGCGACTGGTCGGAAGACAGGTACCAGGTTGGCCAGGTCATCCAGTTGGAGGGTGAGACCTACACCCGGACGATCCTTGCCATCGTCGATGCAACGCTCCCGCCGCCGCCGAATTCTGCTCTGACCTGGGGCGATCTCAGTGCCCTGGTGCTGAGCGCGCCAAACACCCACGTCGGGCAGGGGGCCGGCGTCACGCTACCGGCCGATGCGTTCAACAGCTATGCCGAACGCTCTCTGCATGTCGCTGAAGCACGCACGATCACGGCTTCCGGCACGATGAACGTTGCTACCAACAGCCTAACCCGCAGCTCTGGGAGCTGGCTGGCGGATGGCTTCTATGTCGGCCAGAAGGTCTATGTCAGCGGCTATGCAGGACCGTTTACGATCCAGGCGCTGAACGCTGCCATCATGACGCTGCAGAACGTGGCACTGACACCGGCAAGCGGTGTCCAGCTTACCGTCTTCGGCTATGATGTAACGCTCGATGGCGGCAAGCGCGTCGGCGGGGATTACATCAAGGTCAATGGTGGTGCCGGTCCGAACTCACCGCTCGTCATCTATGGCGACACCAGCCAGGACGGCATCTGGTATTCCGGCCAGGCCCACAATGTGCTCGGCATGGAATTCGGTGAAAAACCGTTCGATCCCTTCCCGCAATTGCAGGATGGTGAGAACGAAGACGATGAATGGGTCTTCCCGCTCGCCAACCCCTACAAGCTCGCCGGCAACGACATTATCGATGCCAGTGCACTGTTTGCCAATGTTCCAGCGGGAAATCTGCCCAGTGTCGGCCTGACCATCTACGGCGGCGCAGGCAACGACACGATCTATGGCAGCCAGGCCGGCGATCATCTCGCCGGCGGCTCCGGCGACGACCTCATTATCGGCAATCGCGGCGTTGACCATATCTATGGCGACAGTGGCGTGAACGTGAATATCTTCACGCGTCAACTCTTTATCGACACGGTCGATAACAGCCCGCTGCCTTCCGCCAACCCGAACACCGACACCAACGGCACCACGATCAAGCCGGTTAAATCTTCGGTCCGCGATCTCATGCAGGCTGGTCGTGACCTGATTTTCGGTGACGGCGCTTCGCATCTTGGCTACGGCTCCAGCGCAGTTGCCGCCGCCGGCGTACTCGGCGATTTCGACGACATCATCTTTGCCGACCACGGCGTGATCGAGATGTTCGTCGACGATCCCAACCTGCCGTCCGGACTCAAGCAGCGAATCCAGACGACCGAGCTTGTGCTCGTGACGGCGATCAAGTCGGCCGAACTGCAGAACGGCGCCGACGATATCGTGTTCGGCGGGCTTGACCGCGACGTGATCGTCGGTGGTGCCGGCCATGACATGCTTGACGGCGATCAGCAGGACGACCGCATCTTCGGCGACAACGTCTATCTCAGCCGCCAGGGAGGCGCAGACGGCAATCTGGTCGACGACACGTTCAGCAAGCGCTTCCAGACTTTGGCCGGCGCGCTGCTCTACAGCCGCACCGATCGGCCGATCCCGGCAGGCTTTGGCACCGTCACCGGCGACAACAGCGGTCTCCTTCTGGTCGACGGTATCGCACGCCGTTACCGCGATCCGGACGGTGCCGCATGGTGGAGTGAGTATGCGGTCGACTACGCGACCCTTCACACGTTCGCCTTCGACCATCGTACTGCCGGCGTCGGCAGCTTCGGCAACGACTATATCGCCGGCAGTCAGGGCCATGACGAAATCTTCGGCCAGCTCGGTAACGATGTCATCCAGGGCGACGGCGGCATAGAGCTTGCCTTTGCCGGCACTTCGCATGTGGGCGCCTCCAGAACTTCGGGCGGCGCTTCCGACCCGATCGGCCCGTTGACGGTGATCACATCCTTCGCCGCCGCAAGTGACGGCCAGGACTACATCGAAGGCGGCGGCGGAGATGATCAGCTCTTTGGTGGTCTAGGACAGGACGATCTGATCGGCGGCTCTTCGTCGTTCTTTAGCTTGACGGATGCGAATTCACGACCCGACGGCGACGACTACATCTTCGGCGGCACGGGCGGAGAGATCGACCGCAACGACCTCGACCTTCCGGGCGACGGCACCCTTGCGGCTGCACGCTATGCTCGCGATGCCGACACCATGGTCGGTGACAACGGCAACATCGTGCGTATCGTCGGGGTCAATGGCGTCGACATCAACCCGAATGGGCTCGCAAACCAGCAGCTCTACGTCCAGTTCAACTATGATTTGAACGATCCGACTCGCTCCGGCGCCGAACGCATCGTGGTGCGCGGCGTGCATCTCCTCGACTACACGCCGGGCGGCCCGGATTTCCGTCCCGACCTGTTCTCGCGCACGAACCCGAACGATCCTGCCTATCGAAACGAATTCGGTCTATGGGCGAAGAATGACATCGGTGGCCATGACGAATTCCATGGCGAAACCGGCGATGACGTCGCCTATGGCGGCGGCGGGCACGACCGGATGTTCGGCGACGCCGAGAACGACGATCTGATCGGCGGTTGGGGTAATGACTGGATCTCTGGCGGTACCGGCCAGGACGGCATTCTCGGTGATGACGGCCGCATCTTCACGAGCCGCAACAGTGCCACCTATGCTGAGCCGCTCTACGGCGTCCTGGCTCTCCTTGCCACTGATCCCGACACCCGCACCAGCCAGGGTGACGTGCTCAATGAGTTCATCTTCACGCCCGGGCAGGTACAGACCGAAACGATCAACATCGGCGGACAGTTGAAGAAGTCCGTTGATCTTACCCCCTATAACCTGAGGCCGAATGCCCAGGGCGCGGATGATCCTCTGTTCGACGCCAATGTCGTCGACGACATCATCTTCGGTGGCCTTGGAGACGACTTCATTCATGGCGGCGCCGGCGACGATGCCGTCGGCGGCGGCGAGGCTTTGCCGCTCAGCTATACCCAGCGCTTCGTAAACGGCGTGGTGGTTGGACTGGTACGCACCGATTTCACCCGGCCATGGAACCCGGGGGACGTTTTGCGCTTCGGCGCCGACACCGACCCCTGGAATGCACCGAAGCCAGTGCAGAGCAAACTCGGCGAATTCTTCCTCTACGACGAATACGATCCGCGTCGAGCCATTCTGTTCAATGCGGACGGAAGCGTCTGGAAGTCGGGTGCTGCACCAACGCAGTTCCAGTATTTCCTTAATCTCGTCGACAATGAAGGCCCACTGGTCAACGGTGCAATTGCGTTCTCACCCAACGGCACGCCGACGGCCTTCGCCGACCGCAACACCGACGGCAATGATGCGATCTTCGGTGACCTCGGCAATGATTGGATCGTCGGCGGAACCGGCCGCGACCACATCTATGGCGGTTGGGGCAACGACCTGATGAATGCCGACGACGTGCTCAGCACCAACGGCTGGATGAACGATCAGCCGGAGACGCATCCGGTCTACGAGGATCGCGTCTTCGGCGGTGCCGGGCTTGATATCCTGATCGGCAATACGGGCGGCGACCGCCTGATCGACTGGGTCGGTGAATTCAACAGTTATCTGGTGCCGTTTGCTCCGTTCGGCATCGCGACGGTCAGCCGGCAGGTGCCGCCGCAGCTCTTTGACTTCCTCTATGCCCAAGCTTTCAGCGACGGCGTCGACATCACCCGTACTGCGGACACCGGCAACGTCAACGGCAGCGACAAGTACAGCCATGTGTCGCAATTCCAGGGTGGCGTCGAAGGCGAGCTCGGCCTCGTCACCCAGAAGGATCACGGCATCTGGCAAGACCAGACAGGCGGTCCGACGGATCCGCAGGCAGGTAACATTCCCGGCGGCAAGCGCGACGTGCTGCGCACAGCCGACTTCAACGACGGTACGCTCGACGTCTTTGCCGCCGACGAGGGCAAGTTCGCGGTTTCCAGCGGCATGATGTCGGTCGAGTCCGAGACCTCGTGGGGGCAGGCGGCGGCGGTCTTCTACGCCGACCAATACCTGCCGATCTATTTCGAGATCTCGGCCAAGATCACAGCGCAGAAGCCGTTGGCAGGCTGGAAAGCGAACTCCTACGTCATCTTCGACTACCGTTCGCCGACGGACTTCAAATGGGCTGGCATCAACGTCTCGAACGATCAGATCGAGATGGGGTACCGCGATGCAAGCGGCTGGCATCAGGTCGTCAAGTCGAACAAGCCCGTTCAACTGAAGGCCGGCATAACCTATGACCTGCTGGTCGCCGTTAACGGCACCAACGTGACTGTCACTGTCGCAGGTGTGAACTGGTTCGGTTACACCTTTACGCCGAGGATCGAGGACGGGGCGCCAGTCGGGCTCAATCGCGGCATGGTCGGCGTCGGTAATGACGGCTCCAAATCGAAGATCGACAATTTCTCGGTTCAGATTCTGCCGCCGAACCTGTCGCTCGACTATACCGACAACTTCGACGGAACGGGGCGCTTCCCGATGACGGGAACGGCCGCTACAGGCTGGACTGTCACCGGTGGCCGGCTTACTGGCGCGGCGGGCGCTGCCATCAACACGTTCAACCTCGGCACCAAGCTCAGGGCCGATTCCTACCTTGAGCTGGAAGCCAAGCTCTCGACCCCGGGCATTGGCGGCATTGTCTTCGACAGCTACGGTCCAAACGACTACAAGTTCGTCGCCCTCGATGTTGCCAGCGACAAGGTGCTTGTCGGCCACGTCAGCGCCAAGGGTGGCTACAAGGTCGATCAGTCCTTCAGTCGTGTCCTTGATGCAGGCGTCGACTATACGCTGAAGGTGATCTTCAAGGGCGCTGCGGTCAGCATTCAAGTGAATGGCGGCCTCGTCGGCACCTATGGCTTCAATGCCGCCCTGGTCGATGGTGGCTTCGGCACAATGTCGCGTGTCGGATCAAGCTCGTTCGATCGCTACCTGATCCGCACAAACGATCCCTCCTTCAACACGTCGGCCAATCTGTTGGCGGCGACCGGCGACACGGTCGTCGCTGGTGGCGAGGTCACCAGGGGACAGGCACTCTCAGTTCTCGATGATGCCATCGCTCTTTGGGCGAAATCGGGACTGCTCGATGCAACAACCCTGGCGCGCCTTGGCACGATCGACCTGCAGGTCGTCGATCTAGAGGGCGACCGATTGGCCGAAGCCGTGTTTGGCGCAATCAGGCTGGACCGCAACGCCGCCGGGAGAGGCTGGTTCGTCGATCTCACGCCTCAAGATAACGAAGAGTACCGCTTGATCGACGGCATGTGGCAGGCGATCGCCGGCGGGCCAGCGGAGGGACGCTTCGATCTACTCTCGGTGCTGCTCCATGAAATGGGTCACGAGGCCGGGTTGGGACACTCTGCCAACGATGCGGTCGGCGACATCATGACCGAAGCGCTCGACGTCGGCGAGCGCCGGTTGCCGCAGACGGCAAACCAACCCGAAGCGTGGAACGACGGCCAGGTGTTCGATGAAGAACTGGGAATGTTCGTGACCCCGACTGAGCGACGGCTGATGAAACTTGCCGGTATCAGCGCCTCGGATCTCCAGATCTCAGGGGTTGGCGAGGTTCATGAGGTTGCCGCCGTGGCATCCGGGTGGACCGAAAATGGGCGAGATGCTCTGGCGACCGCCTGGCAACCGTCAACCGGTGGGGGACATAGCATGGCGCGCGTCGGAAACAACGGCGCGAAGGCATGGGTCTTCGACGATGCGACCGGCATGTTTGTCGATCCCACCGCCTGGACGGCTGAGGTCAGCGATCACGCCGCCGAGACGTCAGGCGGCGGCGCGAATGATGGCGATGCAAGTGAGCAGGACGTGTTGAACGGCATGATCGAGTGGGAGGCCCGAAAGGGACTGCTTTCTCGGTTGGTCAGTCTCTTTGGAGGACGTTAGCGTGGGAATAACCTGTCTGGCCATCGCGTGCCGGCATGACTGATCACATTGCCAGGGAATATGCCCCACCGCCCCCGATCGAAGCCTCGGGGGCGGTGAAGTACGCTATTTTGGACCAAGCGCTCTGGCAAAAGTTCCGCAATGCGAGCAAGCCAGACGAATTCATGGAGACGTGGCTCGCCATACTCTGCCGTCAGATCTCAGGCGTCTCCAACGGCATGATCATGCTCGGGGAGCCGGACACCGGCCCCTATGCGCCCGTCGCCTTCTGGCCGGAAAAGCTTGCGGACGATGGACTGACGGCAGCCGCCGAGAAGGCGCTGAGCCAACGCCAGGGCATCTCCACCGGTGCGACCGGTAGCCGGATGGCGCAACTCATCGCCTCGCCGTTGATCGTCAACGAGCGCCTGTATGGCGCCTGCGCCCTTTCGCTTTCCGTCGAGCCATCTGCCATCCACGAAGTGATGCGCAAAGTGCAATGGGCGTCTGGCTGGATCGAGGTCCTGCTCAGGCGACAGCTGCAAGTCGAAAACGAAGAAATCAGTGAACGAAACAGGCTCGCCTTCGATATGCTTGCCGCGGTGCTTGAGGCAAAGGGTTTCGTCGAGGCGGCCACAGCGCTCGTGACAGAACTCGCGATGCGGCTTGCCTGCGACCCAGTCAGCGTCGGTTTCGTGCGCGGGCGGCGATGCCGTGTCGCGACCGTCTCGCACGCGGCAGGTTTCGGCAATAAGGTCAACATCATTCGCGACATCGGCGCGGCGATGGACGAGGCCGTCGATCAACGCGCAATTGTTCTTTACCCGCCGCAAGAGCACTGGGAGTATCGGGTCGTCCGGGCACATGAGGAACTGGTCGAGACGCATAAGTGCGGGGGGGTGCTGACCATCCCCTTGCAATCCGGGAACCAGATCGTCGGCGCTCTGACGCTGCAGCGCCCACGCGGCAGTACCTTCGACGAGACGACCGTCGACCTGTGCGATGCGGTGGCAGCGGTCGTCGGACCGGTTCTTGAGGAAAAGCGCCGCAACGACCGGAACGTCTTGGTGAAGCTCTGGGAGGCCGCCGGCAACCAGTTGCGGCGCCTACTAGGCCCGGGATATTTCGGTCGCAAGCTTGCGACATTGATTGCCGTCGTCCTCGCGACCTATTTCAGCATGGCCACGACAGAATATTCCGTCACGTCCTCGGCCGTCGTTCGCGGTACAATTCAGCGAACGGTCGTAGCTCCGTTCAACGGCTATGTATCCAATCAGTCGGCAAGGGCCGGCGAAGTGGTCAAACAGGGCCAGATCCTCGCGCAGCTCGACGACCAGGATCTGACCCTGGAACGGCTTCGGCTAACGACCACTCGGCAGCAGAAGACGACCGAATACGACCGGGCGCTGATGCAGCACGAACGGGCCGAAGCGCTCATCGTCAAGGCGCAGATCGATCAGGCCGATGCCCAACTCGCCTTGATCGACGAACAGCTCAAACGCACCCGGCTGCTCGCCCCCTTTGACGGGTATGTGGTCAATGGCGACCTCAGCCAGTCAATCGGCGCTGCGGTCGAGCGTGGGCAAGAGCTCTTCACGATCGCACCACTTGAGTCCTACCGGGTCATCATCGAAGTGGATGAAAGCGACATTGACGATATCGAGATTGGTCGCAAAGGAGTTCTTCGGGTTTCTGCGCTTCCGCAGGAGCCGCTCACCTACCGGATCGAACAGATCACCGCGATTTCCACCCAGAAGGAGGGGCACAATTTCTTCAAGGTCGAAGCAGCGCTCGATCATGTCAGCGATCGGCTTCGGCCTGGCATGGAGGGCATTGCCAAGACGGCCGTGGACGAACGACTCCTAATCCGCGTTTACACCGACAAGATGGTGCAATGGGCCTATCTTGCCGCGTGGCGTTGGATGCCGTGAGGGCGCGGAGATGGAACGGTCCTATTTCAGCTCGTCCTGGTACCGCGTCGCCCAACTGAGGCTAAAACTGCGCGGTCATGTTCGCATCCATCGCACGGTCTTTCGCGGGCAGCTCTGGTACGTGCTGCAAGACAGGACATCCGGCCGCTTCCACCGTTTCACGCCCGAGACCTACTTCATCATCAGCCTAATGGACGGCCAGCGGACAATGCAGGCGATCTGGGACATCGCCTGCGACAAGCTCAACGACAAGGTCGTGACCCAAGATGAGGTCATCCAGCTTCTCGGGCAGTTGCACGCCGCCGACGTCCTGTTCGGGAATGTTCCGCCCGACATCAATGAAATCGCCGAGCGGGGCAAGAAGGCGCGCAATCGCAAGCTTTTGATGAGTTTCGGCAACCCCCTCGCCATTCGCTTCGGCCTTCTCGACCCGAACGAGTTTCTGAACGCCACCGGCGTTGTCGGGCGGGCGCTGTTCTCATGGTTCGGCGCGCTCGTCTTCATCTGTCTTGTCGCCTACGCCGCCGTTCTTGCCGGCATGAACTGGAACGCTTTGATCGCCAATGTGACCGACCGTGTGCTGTCAACGTCGAACCTCTTCCTGATGCTGATCGCCTATCCGCTCATCAAGACCCTTCATGAACTCGGCCACGCCTACGCAGTCAAGCGATGGGGCGGCGACGTGCACGAGGTCGGCGCCATGATGCTGGTCTTCATGCCTGTCCCTTATGTCGATGCATCAGACAGCCTGGCCTTTGCCAGCAAGTGGCAGCGTGCCCTCGTCGGTGCTGCCGGCATTTTCGTCGAAATGACGCTCGCTGCGGTCGCCCTCATTGTCTGGGTCAATGCGGAGGAGGGGCTTATGCGGGCCTTCGCCTTCAACGTCATGCTGATCGGTGGCGTGTCAACCTTGCTCTTCAACGGCAACCCTCTTCTGCGCTTCGACGGGTACTACGTTTTGAGCGACCTTCTGGAGATACCCAACCTCGCGAGCCGCGCCAATAAATATCTCGCCTATCTGGTTCAGCGTTATGCCTTCAAGGTTGGCTCGATCAACTCGCCGGCGACGGCACCCGGAGAGGAATTCTGGTTCGTCCTCTATGGCGTTTCGGCGTTCTTCTACCGCCTTGTGGTCACCGGCGCGATCATAGCGCTCGTCAGCCAGAAGTTTTTCATCATAGGCACGCTGCTCGCCATCTGGGCACTCATTCTGATGCTCGCGGTGCCGCTTGCAAAGGCTTTCTGGTTCCTGTTTACGAGCCCGCTCCTGCGACGAAGCCGGGGCCGCGCATTCGCGGTTGTCGGATCGGCCCTCATCGCAATCGCGCTGGTGGTCTTCGTGGTGCCCATCCCCCACGCAACTGTCGTGCAGGGAATCGTTTGGTTGCCAGGCGACGCGATCGTCCATGTTCAGGCCGAGGGTACGGTCGATGACATCGCTGCCGTACCCGCCTCAGAGGTCAAGGCTGGCGATCCGCTGATCCGGCTGGAGGATCCGTTGCTGGCGGCGCGCGTCGAACTGCTTGAACTGCGTGTCGCCGAGCTCCAACATCGTCTCACCAAGCAGGATTTGTCGGACCTTGCCCATGCGCGCATGGTCAAGGAGGAACTGCGGCTTGCTCGCGCCGATCTCGACCTGGCACGCCACAGGCAAGCGAACCTGATCGTGCGGGCGCAATCGAGCGGCACCCTGATCCTGCCCGACGATCACGACCTGCCTGGCAAGTTCGTGCAGCGTGGGAAAGTAGTCGCCTACGTTGCACACTTCGACAGGCCGACCATTCGCGTCATCGTTCCTGAGGAGGATGCCGACCTTGTCCGCTCACAAACACGGGAGGTAAGCCTGCGCTTCGTCGAGGATACTTCGAAGGTCTACAGGGCGGCCGTTGTCCGTGAGGTTCCGGCGTTGACCGACACATTGCCCAATGCCGCGCTTAGTACCGCCGGCGGCGGCACAATTGCGCTCGACCCACGCGACACGTCCCAGCGACGCGTGCTTGCCAATCTTTTGCATCTCGATCTGATGCTGACTGAGAGCCCGACCGTGCCTCGCATAGGCGGACGCGTCTTTGTGAGGTTCACACACGGGTCCTCGCCTATGGCAAGTAGAATTTATCGCTCAACACGGCAAATATTCCTTCGTTTATTTAAAGTTTGACTGGACACGAAGTCTAATAAAGTGTTCGATGAATTAGCCTGAGTACATATCCGGCGCTTGTCTCCTAGAATACCTGAGTAAATCTTACAAGATACTAGAGGGAAAACATCATGGCAGCGCAGCTTCTCTTCTATCAGGACGTGCATCCGGTCTCGGCCGATCGCCACAAGGATGTTTCCATCAAAACGGGAACTTCGTACAAGTTTGCGAAGGAAGTGAACTCGGTTCCGGTGACGGCCATCGAGTTTGCCCAGGCCGCCGCCGAATATCCGATCGTCTTTGCCGGCACGGATGACACGGTGACGCCGGCGGTGGTTCTCGGCGCCCAGCAGACCCAAAACCTCTTCGTCGATGACGACGGCGCCTGGCTCGGTAAATATGTGCCAGCGTTCGTGCGTCGCTATCCGTTCGTGTTCTCAACAGATCGCAGCGGCAAGACATACATCCTTCACATCGACGAAAGCTTCGACGGCTTCAATCGCGAAGGGCGCGGCGAGCGCCTGTTCGACAGTGAGGGTCAGCAGACCCAATATCTGAAGAGCGTGCTTGGCTTCCTGCAGGACTATCAGGCCAGGCACCAGCGGACCCGCCAGTATTGCGAGCGGCTGAAATCACTGGGACTGCTGCAGCCGATGCAGGCGCAGTTCAACCTCAACAGCGGTGAACGGCGGTCGCTCTCCGGCTTCATGACGGTCAACCGAGAAAAGCTGAAGGCGCTGGCGAACGAAGACCTTCAATCAATGTTCACCAATGACGAGCTGGAATGCACGTACTTGCATCTTCACTCGCTCAGACATTTCTCGAGTATGCTGGAGCGCATGCCTGAAGCGGCAGATGCTGCCGGCAAAGGCGACGCCCCGCCCGCCGTACCAAAACAGCCGAAGGGCTACAGGAACGGCCAAGATGCCCACGTCGAGGAAGCAAGCGCCTAAGCCGGATAAGGCAGAGCGGCCATGAATACGATCGTTGCGCACTGGTCGCCGCCTCCGCTGGTCACATATGCCGAACGTCAGGACCGGCAGGAACACTGGCTTGACGGTATCGAGAAGATTGTGACCAGCGTTCCGCAGATGGTTGCCGGTCGTTTGCACCGGCGCCATCTGAGGGAACTCGTCCAGAGGATTAATGCGGCGGAAGCCACCCTGCGTGGCGAAACCGGGCAGGGCCTCGCGATGCGTATCAGCGAAGTCCGTGCGGCCTTGCGGTGCCATGGCCTCACCGACGCCAACATATGCCTCGGCTTTGCAATCGTTCGCGAAGTCTCCCAACGCACGATCGGATTGCGCCACCTCGACGTTCAAATCCTCGCCGGGCTTGCGATGCTGAAAGGGCGCGTGGCGGAGATGGATACGGGTGAGGGCAAGACCTTGACTGCCGGCCTGCCGGCGTCGATCGCGGCGCTTGCAGGGCTTCCAGTTCACGTCATCACCGTCAACGATTACTTGGCGGAACGCGATCGAGATATACTTCGCCCCATCTACGATTTTCTTGGACTGACGACTGGTCTGGTCAACAGTACTGTACCAAAATCGGAGCGCCCGGCAGCCTACGCCTGCGACATCGTCTATGCCAGCAACAAGGAAATCGCCTTCGACTATCTGCGTGACCGCATCACATTCAACGGCCAGCCAAGGCCTATTCATGCGAAGGTGGGCCGCATTCTGGAGGAGCGCCGCGGCCAGGAGCCACCTTTTGTCATGCGTGGACTGCACTTCGCCATCGTCGATGAAGCCGACAGCGTGCTTGTGGACGAGGCAAGAACGCCGCTCATCATTTCCCAGGAAACGGACGCCAACGGCGAGCGGCAATGGGTCGAACAGACCTTTGCGCTGATCGACGGCTTCAAACAGCCGACCGATTATCGCCTGCTCGTCGACGAGCGCAGGCTCGAGTTAACGGAAGCCGGAAAGGCCAAACTTTCAGAACGTGCCGAAGTGGCCGGCGGTATTTGGCGCAATCGCATCCGGCGCGAGGAGGCTGCAAGCCAAGCACTTGTCGCACTGTTGCTCTTCAGGAAGGGCGAGCACTATCTCGTCAGCGACGGCAAGGTCCAGATCATCGATGAATATACCGGCCGCGTGATGCCTGATCGCGCCTGGAGCGATGGACTGCATCAACTGGTCGAGGGCAAAGAAGGCTGTGTGATCACAAGCCGCAAGCTAACAATGGCGCGAATGACTTACCAGCGGTTCTTCCGCCGATATCTCCATCTGGCTGGAATGACGGGAACCGCCCGCGAAATCACTGACGAGCTTAGGCATGTCTACGGTTTACAGGTCATGCGTATTCCCCCCAACGCACCCTCGCGGCGAACGAACTTGCCTCCAACGATTTGTCCCACACTTGACGCCAAATGGCTGACCATCGTGCAACGGGTCCAGGAACTGCAAACCGCCGGGCGGCCGGTCCTGATCGCGACGCGCTCGGTCTCGGCCTCCGAGGCAGTCAGCGCCGTACTCCAGAAGGAGGGGATTGTGCATCGCGTCCTTAATGCCGAACAGAGTTTGGAGGAGGCCGACATTATTGCCAAGGCCGGTGGCGTCGGCCGCGTGACGGTCGCCACCAACATGGCGGGACGTGGCGTCGACATCCCGGTCGACCCCGAGGCTCTCGCTCTGGGTGGCCTTCACGTCTTGCTCAGCGAACGCCATGACGCTGGGCGCATCGACAGGCAGATGGAGGGGCGAACTGCCCGCAAGGGAGACCCGGGAAGCACGGAAGCGGTACTATCTCTGGAAGATCCGCTGCTCGACCTCATTCCCTGGCAGCCGCTGCGGTTGCTCGGACGCTGCGGAAAGCGCGCCCGACTATGGCTTTTCCACATGGCCCAGCAGCGGGCCGAGCGCACCCATGCCAAGGACCGAAAGAATCTGTTGGCTCAAGATCAACGCCTGGGCACATTACTGGCCTTTTCGGGCCTGCCGGAGTGATGCGATGACAATTGATGCAATGACAAAAGGCAGGATTGTGGCTAGGCGCACGAAGGTGCGGCAGAAGCTTGCCGCACTCCTTGTGCCTTGCGCGCTTTTGCCGGTTTCGGCGCAAGCTTTCGATTGCGTCATTGACCCTTCTATCGTCGTACGCGTCGGCAGCCCGGTTCCCGGACTTTTGAAAGAGGTCCTGATCGCACGCGGCGACCGTGTGAAAGAAAACCAGGTCATAGCCAGGCTCCATTCCGATACCGAGCAGGCGACCGTGGAGCTGATGTCCGAGCAGGCCGCGAGCACCTCCGAGATCGAGGCACAAAAGGCGCGGCTGGAGCTTGCTCGAAACCGCATGAAACGCGCGGAGGCGCTTTTGGCGCGTAATGTCACCTCGACCGACAAGCTCGAAGAGGCCGTTGCCGAAATGGAGGTCATCCAAAAAGAGCTCGCGACCGCCGAAACCCGCAAGCGTAGCGCCGAATTGGAATTGCAAAGGGCACAGACGGTGCTTGAACAAAGAACCATCCGCAGCCCGATCAGCGGCGTCGTCCTTGAACGTTCACTTTTCAATGGAGAGTACCTGGACCAGGACGGCAAGTTGGCGACGATCGCCAAGCTCGACCCCCTGTTTGTCGAAGCTTTCATCCCGGTCAGCGCGTTCGGAAAGATGCATGTGGGAATGGACGCGCAGGTGGTTCCGAATGCTCCGATCCAAGGCAGCTTCATTGGCAAGATCAAGGTGATCGATCAGGTTCTCGACGCAGCAAGTGGGACATTTGGCTTGCGGATTGAGCTGCCCAATCCGGGCAACTCCATACCGGCCGGTCATCGCTGCACCGTGACTTTCGAGGGCGTGGCACCAGATCTCGAATAGCCGGCATTCGCACAGTCCGCATAGAAGTTCATCAAACCAGCGTGTTACACCGGCACTCCAGAAGTGACGTGTTCTTTGGCGCCCCCTTTCAGGTTCATGTCAGGTTTCGATGGCCCTCTAGCCACCAAATCGGCCCCCGTGCCGGATGTACTTTGGATGGACAAGGGAACCTGCGAATGGCTAGCAAGGTACCGCACCTGCAGGTGCACGAGAACAACAACAGGCGAGACGAGGTTTTCGCGGCGCCAGACCAGCCGGTCGGCGACTTCGCGTTCAATGCGACTGTTGCCGCCGTCTTCGACGACATGGTCAGCCGATCGGTGCCCTATTACGGTGAGATCCAGCGCATGGCCTGCGAGCTCGCCGGAGACTTCGCTGAACCGGGTAGCTGTCTCTACGATATCGGCTGTTCAACGGCCACGACACTGCTCGGCCTCGACACCATGGTCGATCCCTCCGTCCGCTTTGTTGGCATCGACAACGCGCCGGACATGATCGAGAAGGCAAGAGAGAAGATCGTCGAAGCCAACACCAACCGATCGATCGACCTGAGGGTCGGAGACCTTCACCAGGGCATCGATATCCACGACGCTAGCGTCGTGATGATGCTGCTGACGCTGCAGTTCGTGCGTCCGCTCCATCGCGAGCGGATCATGCGCACGATCTATAATGGGCTCAACGAACGCGGTGCCCTGCTTTTGGTCGAAAAGCTCACCAGCGAGGACTCGACCTTCAACCGCCTGTTCATCGAGCACTACTACGACTACAAACGCCGCAACGGCTACTCCGATATCGAAATCGCCAAAAAGCGCGAAGCTCTGGAGAACGTGCTCATCCCCTATCGTCTGGACGAGAACTTGCAGCTCCTCAAGGAAGCTGGCTTCCGCAGCGTCGAGGTCTTTTTCCGCTGGTACAATTTCTGCGGCATCATCGCGATCAAGTAGGATAGTCGGGCCATGATCACGATCGGCAATTTTCTTTTCCGTTTCCGCAACCTGCTGTTTCCGGCCATCATCATTGTTCTGTTTTTGCTGGCGCCACCTCCGGCTCTCGTGCTGGGGAGCCCGGCGCTGACGCTCGTCAAGGACCTGGCCGCCGTGCTGATTATCCTGGCCGGCCTCGCCTTGCGTGCGACCGTGGTCGGCTACAAATACATCCAGCGCGGCGGCCTGAAGAAAAAGGTCTATGCCAAGGATCTCGTTACGGAAGGCATGTTCGGCGTCTGCCGTAACCCGCTCTACGTTGGAAACATGCTGCTCTATTCAGGTGTCTTCCTGTTGCACGGCAACCCGTTCCTCGTCGTCTTCGGCATCGGGCTCTTCGCCTTCATGTATCAGTGCATCGTCTATGCCGAAGAAGCCTTCCTCGACAGAACGTTCGGCGAAGCCTACCAGGCCTATTGCCGCGACGTGCCGCGGTGGGCATTGCGAATGCGGAACTTTGCACAGTCTACCGAGGGAATGTCGTTCAACGTCAAGCGCGTCATCGGCAAGGACTACTCGACCGCCTCGGCCGCGATGATCGCAATCCTCGCCACGGAAATGTACAAGTTCGCGAGCAATGCCCCCATCGAACACAATACCGGTGCACTCACGGCACTCGGCGTTCTGATGGCGCTCGTCGGTATTGCCACGGCGATCATCAGCTATCTGAAAAGGCGCGGTGCGTTTCGCGAACGCGCCGCATCCTGACAACCCGCCAGCGCCCACCGTTCCGCGATCGCGACCACTTCTGCGTCGGCCGTGCCGATGCAGACAAGTGATGCGCAACGCTTCGGGGGCTTGACGCCCATCCCCCATCGAACATAGGCAAGGACGAACAAGTGTCCGGTGATATCTTGAGAGTCCTACTAGTCGAAGACGATCAGGTTCTGGGGGAGGCGCTGCGCGACCACGTGGCGGCGGCTGGCCACGCCGTTGATTGGTTTACGCGCATTGTCGATGCCACGGCAGCGACCGAGACGGTTCTCTACGGTTTGATCCTGCTCGACCTTCGATTGCCTGACGGTTCGGGACTGTCGTTGTTGCGCTCGCTGCGGATGCGAGGCGACGGCACGCCCGTCATCATTCTGACGGCGCACGACCAGATCTCCGATCGCATCGAAGGATTGAACAGCGGGGCCGACGACTATCTGGTCAAGCCGTTTGATCTCGGTGAATTGAGTGCCCGCATGCTGGCCGTTTCCAGACGCTATGTCGGCAATGCAACGCCAACGGTCAGGCTTCCCGGCATCGAGATCGACCAGGTCCACCGCAAGGTGCTGGTCGAAGGTGAAAGCCAGAACCTCAGCGCGAGGGAATGGGCCGTGCTCGACAAGCTCGTCGCCCATCCCGGCGCGCTGGTATCGAAAGAGCAACTCCACGACGCGCTCTATGCCTTTGGCGCCGAAATCGAGAGCAATACGGTTGAGGTCTACATCAGCCGCCTGCGCAAGAAGATCGGCTCCGACAGGATCGAGACCGTGCGGGGCCTCGGCTACAGCATCAGGTGACCGGATGTCGCGCGTCGCAAGCATGACCCGCAGACTGACCATCGCGCTGACGAGCGTGGTTGCCATCTTCTGGTTCGTTGCGCTCGGCCTTGGCGTTTATGTCATGCAGGACGAATTCACCGAGATTTTCGACAGCGGCGTCCAGGAGACGGCCGAACGGCTGCTCCACATCGTGGTCGATGACATCGCCCGCGACCGTGCCGATGGCAAGCCTGCCGTCGGCCGCATCGCGCCAGCGCTGAATTCACAGTATCTGATCTACCAGGTCCGCGATCGCGGCGGCAGGGTACTGTTTGACGACGGAGCGCCGGAACCTTTTGCCGTTCCGCTCGAAGTCGGTTTCTCGCAAACGGCAACGCACCGGATCTATACGGCTGGCACACCCGACGGCTCCCTCTTTGTCCAGGTAGCCGACGCCTTCGAGCATCGCACCGAGGCTCTGCTTGAGGGCGGCACGGCGCTTCTGTTGCCGCTACTCATGCTGATTCCAGCCAGCATAATCGCCATTATTCTTGTTGCGCGCCGCGCGCTTGCCCCGGTCGAACAGCTGCGTGAGGAGATCCTCACCAAGGACAGCGGCAACATGGCCCCGCTCGACGAAGCAGCCCTCCCGAAAGAGTTGCGCGCGATTGCCCGTTCGGTGAACCTTTTGCTGACGCGACTGAAGGCGGCGCTCGAGGCGGAGCGGGAGTTCACGTCGAACAGCGCCCATGAACTAAGAACCCCGATCGCAGGTGCACTCGCGCAAACGCAGCGGCTGGCGAGCGAAGTACCGCCGGCCTTTCGGCAGCGAACCAGCCAGATCGAACGCGCGCTGCTTCACCTCGGACGACTGGCGGAGAAACTGTTGCAGATGTCGCGCGCCGAAGCCGGGATCGCCATCTCGGACGAAAGCACGGACCTGTTGCCGGTGGTCGCTCTTGTCCTCGAAGACATGGAGCGATCATCACTCGGCGCAAGCCGCCTCAAGGTCCATGTCGCCGAAGGCGCAGAACTGGTGCGTCCGATTCTCCCCGATGCCTTTGCCATCGTCCTGCGCAATCTCCTGGAAAATGCGCTTATCCATAGCCCTTCCGGCAGCCCGGTCAGGGTCAGCGTCGATGCGCAGGGCGTCCGTGTCATCAACGACAGTGCCGTCATCGACGCGGACACCTTGAATGGCCTGACCAAGCGCTTTAATCGCGGGCCGACGGAAGCGTCCGGCTCCGGCCTCGGCCTTGCGATCGTACAGCGGCTGGTGGAACAGATGCACGGACGACTGCTCATTGCTTCGCCGGCCCCGGGCATGGACCGGGGCTTCCATGTAGAGATTCGTCTCTGACGGTGTCAGGCCAGGCGTTGCCGCCTTGCCACCCCCTTATTGCTGATGAAGCGCGCGGGTCAGGCTGAGGGCGGCGATCGTGCAGATTGCGCCGGAAATCAGATATCCGCCGATGAAGATGATGCCGAAGCTGGTGGCAAGGCCGAGCGCGACGAGCGGCGCGAAGGCCGCACCGATAAGCCAGGCGAGATCCGACGTCAGCGCCGCACCGGTGTAGCGGTAATACTTCGTGAAGCGCGAGGATACGGCGCCTGAGGCCTGGCCGAAGGTGAGGCCAAGAACGGCAAAGCCGATCAGGATATAGGCATCCTGCCCGGCTCCGCCGGCATCAAGAAGGAAGGGGGCGGAGAAACTGAAGATCGCGATCAGGGTCGCGCCGATCATCAGCTCGTTGCGGCGCCCGACGCGGTCGGCAATCACGCCCGACACGACAATGCCGATCGCGCCGACGGCCGCGCCTGCGACCTGTACCAAGAGGAACCGGGCGGCCGACTGCCCGCCGTTGAGAATGACCCAGCTGAGCGGGAAGATCGTCACCAGATGGAACATCGCGAAGCTCGCCAGTGGCACAAAGGCGCCGAGTACCACGTCCTGCGCATGTTTGCTCAGCATCTCGAACACCGGCCGGGCCTGCAGCTCCTGTGCTTCCATTGCCGCGCCAAACTCCTTGCTGGCGACGATACGCAGGCGGGCAAACAGCGCCACAACGTTGATCGCGAATGCGACGAAGAACGGATAGCGCCAACCCCAGGAGAGGAAATCCTCCTCGGAAAGATTGGCGACAAAATAGCAGAAGATGATGCTGGCGAGGGCGAAGCCGATGGGGGCTCCGAGCTGCGGGATCATCGCATACCAGCCACGGCGGTTCGGTGGCGCGTTGAGGTTCAACAACGACGCCAGGCCGTCCCAGGCGCCGCCAAGGGCAAAACCCTGCCCAAGCCGGAACAAGGCCAAGAGCGCCACCGCCCAGTAACCGATCGTGTCGTAGCCAGGCAGGAAAGCGATCGATGCCGTCGAGCCACCAAGAATGATGAGGGCGATGGTAAGTTTCGTGCCGCGCCCGTAGTTCCGGTCGATCCACATGAAGACGAAGGAACCGACGGGGCGGGCGAGGAAGGCGAGGGGAAACAACGCGAATGACATCAGCGTCGCGGTCACCGCATTGGACGCGAACGGAAAGATCAGCTTCGGGAAGACAAGGATCGAACCGAGACCGTAGACGAAGAAATCGAAGAATTCGGAGGTTCGTCCGATGACCACCCCAATGGCGATGCTTCCGGGCGACAGAGGCTTGTCGTCTTCATGAATGCGACGTGCATCCCGCTCGAGACCAGACGATGTGGGGTGAGAGACCGAAACCATGAATTTCTCCGACGAACGAACGTCTTGTCGCTAGAGTGTTGACCAATTGGCGTCTGATATCAAGAATGCCGTACACGTACATGCGCACATGCCTCATTTGAGTTCGTGCCCAACGTTCGCTGGAACAACTGGCGTCGAACCGACAATAGCCTTTGCGCCCGTACAAACGCGCATAGAGCCATATGCCCGTCACTGCACTGCGGCAAAATGCTGCGCTGCGACGATGGACCTCACTTCCATGCGCGATCATGCCCGAGTAATGCCGACTAGACAAAACGCAAGTTGAGGCCGCAATGCCGAAGCCATTCAATCTAGCCGGACGATCGATGATATCAGTCCTGTTGCTCTCGACACTCACGGGATGCAACATGGTGGTGATGTCGCCATCCGGCGATATCGCCGCACAGCAGAGGGATCTGATCGTCATTTCGACGGTCCTGATGCTGCTGATCATCGTACCCGTCATTTTCTTGACGCTGTTCTTTGCCTGGCGCTACCGCCAGTCAAACACGGCCGCCAGGTATGATCCGGAATGGCACCATTCCACCGGTCTCGAAGTCATCATCTGGTCGGCTCCGCTGGCGATCATCATCGCGCTCGGCGCGATCACCTGGGTGAGCACACACAAGCTCGATCCCTACCGACCGCTCGACCGGATCGATGCGGCGCGCCCAGTGACCGAAGAGATGAAACCGATCACGGTCGAGGTCGTCGCGCTCGACTGGAAATGGCTGTTCTTCTATCCGGAGTATGGCATCGCAACGGTCAACGAGATGGCCGCGCCGGTGGACGTACCGATCAATTTCAAGATCACCGCCTCCTCGGTGATGAACTCCTTCTATGTTCCGGCGCTTGCCGGCATGATCTACGCCATGCCCGGGATGCAGACCAAGCTGCACGCCGTCATCAACAAGGCAGGCGAATACGAAGGGCTCTCATCCAACTATAGCGGCGACGGCTTCTCCCATATGCGCTTCAAGTTCCACGGCGTGGACCAGGCGGGCTTCGACCAGTGGGTCGCCCGGGTGAAGCAGACCGGCACGATGCTTAACCGCGATGCCTATCTGAAGCTCGAAAAGCCGAGCATCAAGGAACCGGTGCGCTATTACGCGTCGGTTGAGGACGGCCTTTTTGAGGCGGTGCTCAACATGTGCGTCCGGGAAGGGCAGATGTGCATGAAGGACATGATGCACATCGACACGATGGGCGGAGCGGGCGTCGAAAGCCATGAGAACCGCGCCAAGCTCGAGCATGACAACCGCCACGCGGGCGGTGCGACGGAAGCTTCCGCACCTGCAGCGACCTTCCCCGAAACCGGCAATCCCGCCAAAAGCGAGGAACCGGCAGAGGGCCTCAAGGAAGAGCAGCCGGCGGCTGAGCCCATGAACCACGACATGCACAAAGCGCATTAGGAATTTCGCGCGCTCGCCGGCTCTCATCCAGCGAGCGCCAGGGCCCTTGGGCCGCAATTCGAGACATATTGGAAGACCCATGTTTGGTGACACCAGCCTCACGCAACTCATCTTCGGGCGGCTTACGCTAGAAGCGATCCCCTATCATGAACCCATCCTCGTCGTGACCTTCGCGGTCGTGGCGGTGGTCGGTCTGGCGGTGGTCGGCCTGATCACGAAATACAAGCTCTGGGGCTACCTCTGGCACGAGTGGTTCACAAGCGTCGATCACAAGAAGATCGGCATCATGTACATCATTCTGGCGATCATCATGCTTTTGCGCGGCTTTGCCGATGCGCTGATGATGCGCCTGCAGCAGGCGATCGCCTTCAACGGCAATGAGGGCTACCTCAACCCGCATCACTACGACCAGATCTTCACCGCCCACGGCGTGATCATGATCTTCTTCGTGGCGATGCCCTTCGTCACTGGCTTCATGAACTATGTCGTGCCGCTGCAGATCGGCGCACGCGACGTCTCCTTCCCCTTCCTCAACAACTTCTCCTTCTGGATGACCGCCGGCGGCGCTGTCATCATCATGATGTCGCTGTTCGTCGGCGAGTTCGCGCGTACCGGCTGGCTTGCCTATCCGCCGCTCTCGGGCGCGGACTACAGTCCCGGAGTCGGGGTCGACTATTACATCTGGGGGCTACAGGTGGCCGGCGTCGGCACTACGTTATCGGGCATCAACCTGATCGCCACGATCGTGAAGATGCGTGCTCCGGGCATGACCTTCATGAAGATGCCGGTCTTCACCTGGACGTCGCTCTGCACCAACATCCTGATCGTCGCAACCTTCCCGATCCTGACGGCCACGTTGGCGCTGCTTTCGCTTGACCGCTACCTCGGCATGAACTTCTTCACCAATGACCTTGGCGGCAATCCGATGATGTACATCAACCTCATCTGGATCTGGGGCCATCCGGAGGTCTACATCCTCGTCCTGCCAGCCTTCGGCATCTTCTCCGAGGTTGTCGCGACCTTCTGCGGAAAGCGTCTCTTCGGCTACACCTCAATGGTCTACGCCACCTGCGTGATCATGATCCTGTCATACCTGGTGTGGCTGCACCACTTCTTCACGATGGGGTCGGGCGCCTCGGTCAATGCCTTCTTCGGCATCACCACGATGATCATCTCGATCCCGACGGGCGCCAAGATGTTCAACTGGCTCTTCACCATGTATCGCGGCCGCATTCGCTACGAACTGCCGATGCTGTGGACCATCGGCTTCATGGTCACTTTCGTCATCGGCGGCATGACCGGCGTTATGCTGGCAATTCCGCCGGCCGATTTCGTGCTGCACAACTCGCTGTTCCTGATCGCCCACTTCCACAACGTCATCATCGGCGGCGTGCTGTTCGGATTGATGGCCGGGCTCGTCTACTGGTGGCCGAAGGCCTTCGGCTACAAGCTCGATCCGTTCTGGGGCAAGATGAGCTTCTGGTTCTGGCAGATCGGCTTCTTCTTCGCCTTCATGCCGCTCTATGTGCTGGGCCTGATGGGTGTGACCCGCCGTGTCAGCCAGTTCGAAGATCCGTCGCTGCAGATCTGGTTCATCATCGCCGCCTTCGGGGCCGTCCTGATCGCGATCGGCATCGCGTCCTTCATCATCCAGTTGATCGTCAGCTTCCTGCGCCGCGACCAACTGCGCGAAACATCCGGCGACGCCTGGGATGGCCGCACGCTTGAATGGTCGACGTCGTCGCCGCCGCCGGACTACAACTTTGCCTTCACGCCGGTCGTGCATGACCATGATAGCTGGTACGACATGAAAAGCCGCGGCTATGAGCGTCCGCTCGAAGGCTTCAAGCCGATCCATATGCCGAAGAACACCGGCACGGGCATCATTCTCGCCGGCATCAGCGTCGTGCTGGGCCTCGCGCTGATCTGGTACATCTGGTGGCTGGTGGCCGTGTCCTTCGTCGCGCTGATTGCCGTCGCGATTGGCCATACCTTCAACTATCAGCGAGATTTCTTCATCCCCGCAGAGACTGTCGCGGCGACGGAAGATGCTCGCTCCAAGCTGCTCACGGAACGGACCTGAGACGATGAGCCAAACGCAAGTCCAAGATAACGAGAAGCCGCAGTTCTACATCACGGAAGAGCATCACCCGGAGCACAGCACCATGCTGGGCTTCTGGCTCTACCTGATGAGCGACTGCCTGATCTTCGCCGTGCTGTTCGCCACCTACGGCGTCGTCGGCCGCAACTACGCGGCAGGACCGTCACCGGCCGACCTGTTCGACCTCGGCCTCGTTGCCTTCAACACGGCGATGCTGCTTCTGTCGTCGATCACCTACGGCTTTGCCATGCTCCAGATGGAGCGCAACGCCAAGATGGAAACGCTCTTCTGGCTCGGCGTCACCGGCGTCTTCGGCGCGATCTTCCTGGCAGTGGAGCTCTATGAGTTCTATCACCTCATTCACGAAGGTGCCGGCCCGACGCGATCGGCATTCCTGTCGTCGTTCTTTACGCTGGTCGGCACACACGGCCTGCACGTTACCTTCGGCATCATTTGGCTGATCACGCTGATGGTGCAGGTCAGCAAACACGGGCTGATCCTTGAAAACCGTCGCCGTCTGATGTGCCTTTCGATGTTCTGGCACTTCCTCGACGTCATCTGGATCGGCGTCTTCTCCCTCGTCTATCTCCTGGGAGTTCTCGGATGAGCGCACATTCCGACCACGAAAGCGCGTTCGAACCTCACCACGCGCACAGCCATCACGGCGATGCGGCCGGTCACGGTTCGTTCAAGAGCTACATGACGGGCTTCATCCTGTCGGTCATCCTCACGGCCATTCCGTTCTGGCTGGTCATGGGCGGTGTGCTGGACAGCAGGCTTTTGACGGCCGTCATCGTCATGGGCATCGGCGTCGTTCAGATCGTCGTGCACGTCATCTTCTTCCTGCACATGAATGCCCGCTCGGAGGGCGGCTGGACACTGATGGC